>JAFEBA010000005.1 GCA_018266105.1 bacterium
CTCTTCGGCCAGCAGATCGTCCAGCGAAGGCGCGTTCTCGGGCGCAGGGGCGGATTCCACCGGTGGCGGTGGCTCCTCGGCCAGCAGGTCATCAAGAGAAGGTCCGCTCTCGGCTACCGCAGGTGTTTCCACCGGTGGCTCGTCAGCCAACAGCAAATCATCCAGTGAGGTGCTTTCGGTAGCGGTCGTCGCTTCTGACAGCAGGTCATCCAAGGTGGGCCCATCATCCGGAAGTGGAGGGGGAGGGCCGAGGGTCGAGGACTTGGCCGGTTGCAAAGCCGATGGCGGACGGCTCAGAGTCGGTGGCAGAACCGGGACACTGGTTATGGGCTCGTCGCCTAGTAAATCTTCCAGGCTCGGCTCAGGCTGAGCTTCCACTACAGCCACAGGGGTGGGTGCCGGGGTGGCGGGCTCCTCGAGTAAGTCTTCCAAGCTTGTCTCAGAAGGGGAATCATCCCCCAGCAGGTCCTCGAGGCTCGGCTCCTGGCGGGCTTCTTCCACCAGCAATGCTTCCAAACCGGGTTCGGCCGGTTCTGAGCCGAGCAGTTCTTCCAGCGATGGTTCTTCCAGCACGGGTGGCGGGCCGAGCTTGGGTTTCGCGACAGCACTAGCGGTCGTTTCGCCCATGAGGAAATCCAGACCCATGTCTCCCAGCTGTCCGAAGGTTTTTTCGGGACCGGGAGCGGGGCTGGATGTGACCGGGGACTTTGCCAGATCCCCAATGGGGTCATCCGATAGGAGGTCCTCCAGGGATTGCAGCTCAGCCTTGAGCATCGCATCGATGTCGTCGTTGGGGGCAGGCTCGACCGGCTCCGCTTGAACGGCCGGTCCTTTGTCAACCATTCGGTAGCTATTGGTGGCTGCATCCCATTCAACGGCAACACTCGATTTGGCTGCTGGAGTAACTGGGGCGTGCGGCGCAGTCTCTGGTTTGGGTTGCGGAGTGGGAGCCACCGGGGCGGGTGGAGTTGGCGGGGCGGTTTTGCTCGGCGCCGGACTGGCCCCGCCAACCAGACGGTATGACTTGGTCACCGGGTCCCACTGTAAGCCAACGTCTCCTTTGGCAGCGGGTGACGGTGACGGTTCGGCTGGCTTGGGGGCGGCCGCCGCAGGCGGGTTGGGGGGCGCAGGTGTAGCTTCCGCGACCTGATTGGTCACCGAGAAGTCCCCTTGTGGCAACAGTTCGACCTTCAGAATCAGTTGATCGAGCGAGAGATTGGGTTGAGTGTCGAAACGACAGTCCTCACGGTTGAGCAAATAGCGAAACTGGCCGGGTTCTTGGCGCGGATCCAGCCGCAAGGTCCAGTTTGCGAGAAAGTCCTGACCCGCTCGGAGCCAGATATTCAGCAGGGGCAGCTTCATGACCAACTGACGAGCCGCTGCTTCAGGGTTGATGTTCTTGGCTTTCCGGACCGTTTCGGTCCAGCCGCCGAATGACTCGCCGTTGGTATTGGCTCGGGCGTCCAGGCCCAGCCAGCGCGAATGTCGTCGGGCCCCTAGACGGCTTGACTGCAGCCGGCTTCCGAGGAAGAACACTCCGCGAATGGCTTCCAAAGCGGGATGATGGGGATGTTTGGTCCAGTCTTGCCAGGATTGACGCAACATGCGCGCCCAGACCTCGGCGCTGGGTTTCTCGTCCAGCAGTAAGGTGAGATCTGGACCCAGAGGGGTCACGCTGCGGAGAGAGCCGACAGCGATACCACCATAAAGCATCGTTAAAAAGACGAACGAGTCGTGCAGGCTGCGGAGGGCGTCTGGAAACTGTCCGGACTCAAGCTGCTTCTGCAGTTGCTGCAATAGCGGCTGCAGCGGGCTGCTAAAAGCACCCGCCAGCGGTTCAACTTTCCACTTGAGAAGATCCTTGGCTGTCATGTTTGGCCTGCATCCTTGCCCAGTCGGGGCAAGAAAATCCTGCTCGTGTTCTGTTTTCGTCCAAAGAAACCTGTTGACGGACGTTTTGCGTCGAACGGGTTTTCGGGGAAAGCGTCTCCCCCTCCAAAAAAAAAGAGAGGAGGCAGAGCCTCCTCTCTTTTCTGCTTAGCGGACCTTACTTAACGGCGTCGCGCAGGGCTTTACCGGGCTTGAAGGCCGGAACCTTGCGTGCCTTGATGGTGATCTTGTCGCCGGTGCGCGGATTGCGTCCGGTGCGACCTTTACGCTCACGAATCTCAAAGCTGCCAAAGGGGATCAGGCGGATACCGCGGCCCTTCTTTAGATTGTCCTGGATGGTATCCAGAACAACTTTCAAGGTTTCCGCAGCGTCTTTTTTCGAGCCCTTCGTCTTGTCTGCAATCGCAGCAATCAGCTCAGTCTTCCCCATAACTTTAGCTTTGGCTTTGGGCTTGGCTTTAACCGCCATGTTGACATCCTCCCTTAATTAAAGGCAATCGCGAGTTCGAGGCGATGCTCAACCGGGACGGTTCCAGGCTTGAGTTTGTCGTCCGCTCGCTTGAAGAAGATTCTTCCAACAATCGCCATGACTTTCCTCTAGAAATCTTGTTCGAATCGGGTTTTTTTTCACTTTTTTTCTGGTGGTCGGCATGGTTATTGTTGGTTACTGCTCCCGAAGTGCCCCGAAGGGCTTGTCTCCTGGGCATACTCCTTTCCCAGAATGTTTTTGCGCTAATCCACTTGGGGTTGCCATGGTTGATCATGGTTAATGGGCATGGTTAGTGGTTGTAATGGCTGCGGGAGTGCATCAGTGTCGGCACCCATGGGTGGCACAGGAGCGGGCGTGGTTGCCGACTTTGAATAAAAATCCAGATATAAAAAAGCCGCCCCGGTAGGGGCGGCGGGTTCAGGGTGCTTGCATATCTGGGTCTGGTTCGCCCTGAGGGTTTTGAATCAGTGCGTCAATGCGTTCACTGTCCTCGGGCTGGAGGCCGGAGATGGCCAGACCAGCCGCATGGCGATTGAAGAATTCAAAGTCCCACGACTCGTGCCAGACGGCTTTTCCTCGCAGCTTGAGTGCCGGTTTGCCGTCATTGAGATCGAGTTCGAGGTCAAACTCGTCATCGGGTAGTTCTTTATTTGTTATGACTCGCATGCCGCTGCCGCCGCTACTGAGTCCAACGACGTGGACGACATCCATTCCTGAAATAGCGCACTGAACGTTTTGATCAGTAGTCAGGCGCGTGTATTTACGGCGTTCTGCTGGCACGATTCACCTCGCGAGTCGGGGTTGGTGCTGTGCAGTTCCCGATGTCCTCAGGCCAGACCTCTGCTAATCGCGGCTAGAAGAGATTTTCTGTTGGAGTTCCAGTACGAGGCGGTAAGCCTGGTTTCTTGGTAGAGCTGCGAAGCGTTCCAGAAAATCGCGCGTTGCTCCGGTGCTGAGGCCTGCTTTTAGCAAGTAATCCGCCTGCTCATGGAGTTGTTGTGTCTGGGGTTCAATCAGGGTCACCGGGGCGCCCTCCAGGACCAGGACAAACTCGCCTCGAGCTGGAGGGGGTTCCTGGAGCCACTCGGAGAGGGGGCGTTTCTGGTTCGTTTCGTGGAGCTTTGTGAGTTCTCTACAGACGCTCAGGCTGCGTTCAGGCTGGCAGTGGTCGGCCAGGTAGCGTAGGGTCTCTATGATTTGATGGGGTGTTTCAAAGAATACGCAAGAAGTTGGCGAGGCGATGAGTTCATCCAGAAATTCCCGGCGCTCGCTCTTTTTGTTGGGTGGAAAACCGGCAAAGTAGAAGCGCCGAGTGGGCTGGCCGGCCACGCTCAGAGCGGCCGCCAGCGAGCTGGGGCCAGCCAGGCTTTGAACGGTGATGGCTCGAGCGTGGCAATCGCTGACCAGTTTCCAGCCTGGGTCGGAAATGCCCGGAGTTCCCGCGTCGCTAATAAGTCCGCAGGAAGCGCCATGCTCGATCTGTTCTAGGAGTTTGTCTTGAACGCTATCGGATGTGTCTTCCCTATATAGTACAAGTCGCGGACATGGAATTTGTAGCGCCGAACAGAGTCTACGAGCGGCGGAAATGCTCTCGCAGGCGAGTAGATCTAGCGAGCGCATGGTTTCCAGGGCTCTCGGACTCATGTCTCCTAGATTGCCAATGGGTGTAGCGATGATCCAGAGTTTTCCGGGCATAGTTTGCAACAAAAAAGAGCGCCACCGCTTGGAGCGATGGCGCTCTTTTGCTCTCGCTTACAGGAAGAACGTGTAGGAGGGGTCGTGGCTGACCAGTTCTTCGTTGCTGAAGAAGATGGGCAGTTCGCGGGCCGCGCTCTCAGGGGCGTCAGAGCCGTGGACGATGTTGAAGTCGACGCGCTGAGCGAAGTCGCCGCGGATGGTTCCGGGCTCGGCCTCAGCCGGCTTGGTGGCTCCCATCATCTTTCGGACCACGGTGATGGTGTCCACGCCCTCGAGGCACATGGCTACGATCGGGCCGGAGGTCATGTAGTTGACCAGGCCGTCGTAGAAGGGACGACCCACATGGGGTTCATACAGTTTGCCAGCGCGGGCGCTGTCCATCTGTAGAAGCTTGAGTCCCACCAGGCTGAGTCCGCGGGCTTCGAAGCGGGCGACGATCTGTCCGACCAGTCCGCGCTGAACGGCATCGGGTTTGATCAGCACGAGCGTGCGCTGGAGGTTGTTGAAGCGCTGGTCGCGGGACTTAATGGTGGGTTGGGTTTGGGTGGCACTCATAGGGAAACTCCTTCGAAATTTAGCCGTGCATCCTTACCCCGCGCAGTTGGGCCACAAACTCGATCTTGCGGAACAGTTCCTGGGCGACCAGTTCCCAAACGAAAAGACTGGAAGTCAGCCGGGCTCGACTGCGGATGTCCGCGGCCGTCTCAGGGTAGCTCAGCAGGTCTTTAATGTATACGGCGATTTCTCTGGCGTCGTCGCTGTCGATTCGCAGGCAGTTGACAAAGGAGTGAGCATAGTCCTCACCGGAGCTTCCCGTGACCGCGACTCCACCGCAGGCCATGACCTCCAGTCCAACCAGCCCGAAGGGTTCATGGCTGGAGTTGGCCAGCACGGCGTCAGCCGAGGCGTAAACCAGGCGCAAAAAGTCCTCAGGAACAAAGAAGTTTAGCTCCAGTACGTCGGCATGGCGATGGCGTTTGATCTCGGTGAGAATCTGGCGTAACGACGGGTGGGCCAGGCGTATTTCGCTCCAAACCAATCCTTGCTCGAAAGCCTTCTCGATGACTGCCACGCGATAGGGGTCGTTGCTTCCGCGCACAATCATGGTTGGCTTGAATCCCTGGCGCTTCATGTAGCCTGCGGCCTCCATGGCCATAAGCCAACGCTTGTCCGGGTGGTAGCGGCCCACTTTCGCCAGCAGCAGGCCGGGTAGTACTTTGCGCAGTAACGCGGTCTGCTGGTTTTCGATGGTTTCCAGCCAGCGGCTGGGGATGCCGTTGGGTATTACCAGTGGATTAATGCCCTGGGCTACCATGGAGTGTTTCATGTAGCGGCTAACCGTGGTAATGGCACAGGACTGGCGCAGGCTCTGCCAGTCGATGGCTTCAAAGCCAAAGACATTGTTGGCGTTCCATAAGATGATGCAGCGCTCGTGCAGGCCGGCTTGAAGGACGGCTCTGGCGATATTGATGACCGCTCCCGTGGTGTGCCATTCTTCGGCCAGGATGATGACGGTACGGCCTCGGGCAGCGGCCGGGGCGACCACCTGTTCCACGATGTGATGGGGTATCGAAGCAGTGTAATCGTTGATCTTTGCGTCTTCTCCGTGGTAGACCCCATCCGGAAACTGAGCGGAGAGCCATTGGGACCAGCGGTGGTAAGTCAGTAGGCCGCCGATTTGCTCCTCGTAGTAGGCTTTATTGGGGTCGCCCAGGAAGTAGAGACGGGTGCGAAATCCAAGCTCGGCCAGGGTATTGGCCAGTTCGGTCGAGCGTACTCCCAGGCCTCCGACCAGGGAATACAGGTCGGGACCCTCAAAGGATAGGATGACGAATTCGACGGTTTGTGGTGAAAGGCGGGAGGCCGCAGAGGTGATCACGGGCCACGGTTCCGCGCTGACGGCTTTTGTCCTGTGAGGTGGCCGTGGCATCAGCCGGTGCGCAGCAGGCCTCAGGCTCTCTCGCTTGTTCAGTCTCAGGCTTTACTCCGGGCTGTGATAGAAAGTCCTTATCTGGCCAGCACCACTTTGAACATGAGATTCGCCTCCACCTGGGGGTTTTCAGCGGCTTTCCGGCGCGATGGTCTGCCTAAAGCGCGCAGAACCTTTCCCGAATTTGGGCCCTATCTCGATTTGGTCATGGAGAGCGGGTATAACGCGTTTTTTCTCAATCCACTGGTGATTTTTCGCGGCGGCTCTGTGGAAGCGCACATCGATTGCAGTCTTCGTTCCTATACGCTGCCCTTGGAACCGCCCTATCCGGGCAAGGTCAGTGTTTACTATGCCCAGGTTCCCGAAGAGTTGGAGGGGGGAGAGTTGCTTCTCAGCGACGCCCGAGGTCAGGAGTTGGGCAGGATCAAGCCGGTGACGAATATGTTGGTTCAGTTCGACGGCGAGTTGATGCATCGGGTCACTCCCTTCGAAAGTTCCGGTGAAGCTGTCTTGGAGCGAAGTCGAATCAGTCTGGTTTGTGAACACTATCGACTTGAGCCCTCCCTGTTGCTCCGCGTTCCCGACTTTCATCTGGAAACCAGCCGCCAATTTGGGGAATTTTTTGATAAAGCGTTAGAAACTGAAGGAATTGGGAATGAAGCGTAGGCCCTCTACCCAGAGGAGTATCTGTTGCGCGTGACAAGAGCACGCCGCTGAAGCTGGCTGAACACCAGTTTGAGCTACGGAGGACAAAAATTGAGTTATCACCTGTTTACTTCGGAATCCGTGACCGAGGGGCATCCTGACAAGGTTGCCGATCAAATCTCGGACGCGATTCTCGACGCTTACCTGGCCAAAGATCCTCACGCCCGCGTGGCTTGTGAGACCTTCGTGCATACGGGATGCGTCCATGTTGCCGGCCAGATTACTTCGAGCGCCCTGGTGGACGTTCAGGAAATCATTCGCAAGACCCTGATCAATATTGGCTATACCGATCCTGCTTATGGCATCGACGGAAAAAGCTGTGCCGTCCTGCTCTCTCTTGATAAGCAGAGCCCCGAAATCAGCGCCGGTGTAGGCCAGGCTTTGGAAGTTCGCGGTGACGGAAAAGGCGGAAACGAGGAAGACTCCACCGGTGCCGGTGATCAGGGTCTGATGTTCGGCTATGCCTGCAACGAAACCCCCGAGTTAATGCCGCTGGCGATCGCATACGCTCATCGCCTGGCTCAGAAACTAGCGGAAGTGCGTCACAAGGGCGGCTTGCCCTACCTGCGTCCTGACGGTAAAACTCAGGTTACTGTTCGTTACGAGGGCGGCAAGCCCACTGAGATCGACAATATCCTGATCTCCACTCAGCACAACCCGGACGTCACCCAGGAACAGATCAAAAAGGATCTGATCGAGAAGGTGATCAAGCCGGTGGTCGACGCCAAGTACCTGAAGTTCGAGGGCGGTGAACTGACTCATCCTCGTATTCTGGTCAATCCCTCCGGCAGCTTCGTGCTCGGCGGTCCTGAGACCGATACTGGCTTGACCGGCCGCAAAATCATCGTTGACACCTATGGCGGCATGGGCCGTCACGGCGGCGGTGCTTTCTCTGGCAAGGATCCCACCAAGGTTGACCGCTCGGCCAATTACGCCGCCCGCTGGGTGGCCAAGAACATCGTGGCCGCCGGTCTGGCTGACCGTTGCGAGGTCGCTCTGGCTTACGCCATCGGTGTGGCTCAGCCGGTCAGCATCTCGGTGGAGTCCTTTGGTACTCATAAGATCGAAGAAGAGAAGATTCAGCAGTTGGTGCGCGATCACTTCGATCTGCGTCCGGGCGCCATCATCCGTCACCTGGAGCTGCGCAAGCCGGTCTATCTGCCAACCGCTGCCTACGGTCATTTCGGACGTCCTGAGCTCGACCTGAGCTGGGAACGTACTGATAAGGCCGATGCTCTGCGAAAGGCCGCTGGCCTGGCAGAGAAGGTCAACGCCTGATCTTCGCCTGAAAGACCAGAAAAGAGGCCCCGGTGCAAACCGAGGCCTCTTTTTTTCTAGGCCGCCCGACGAGGGCGGATGGGAGCAGTATGAAATTCGTCTTCTCTGGAAGATTTGGGCAAGTCCAGATGCATCGATGCCGAGGCGGCCATAACCAGGATGAACATTACGACGAGAGTTTCCATGGAATGACCTTAACAGGACTTCCTGAAGAAGTTGGACCTGCTTTCTGAAGATTGGCTGAAGGGGGCTCGGCTTCGCTGTGTGAAGGCAGGGGGCACATGCTGCGTCGAATAGCCTGCCCATGAGCATTCAGCTCGGCCGTTACAAAGTAATCGAGGCTTTGGGCCAGGGTGGCATGGGTGTCGTCTATCGAGCCGAGGACCCCTTGCTCGAGCGCGCAGTGGCCATCAAGGTGATTCATCCCAACCGTATGACGGCCGAAGCCAAAGAGCGCTTTTTTCGCGAGGCTCGGGCCGTAGCCAGGCTGGACAGTCATCACATTGTCAAGGTGTTTGACATTGGCATCCAGCCAGATGGTCCTAAAGAGCTGCACTACATCGTGATGGAGTTCGTGCGCGGCCAAACTCTGGCCCGCTATATCGAAGGTCAGGGCCCGCCCAACAAGCTCGCCCTGCGCGACCGTCTTGGCTATTACAGTCAACTACTGGATGCCATCTATTACGCTCATCAACAGGGGGTGGTGCACCGAGATCTCAAGCCAGAGAACGTGATGATTACGCCCGAGGGCCGGGTGAAAATCATGGATTTCGGATTGGCCGTCCTGGACGACAAGCATTCCCAGACCCGAGATAACCAGATTATGGGTACATTGGCTTACTTTGCTCCAGAGCAGGCCAAAGGAACCAAGGGCGTGGATTTGAGGGCCGACATCTACGCTCTGGGCGTGATTCTTTTTGAGATTGCCACCGGCACCCTACCCTTTATGGGCGAGAACCCGCTCGAGTTTATTCATAAGGTGCTGCATGAGCCCCCGCCAGGCCTGGCCGAGATTAATCCCGAGGTGCCCTGGGGACTGGAAAAGATGGCTTTGCGGGCCCTGCGCAAGGAGCCCTCGGAGCGATTCAGCTCGGTCCTGGAAATGACCAGGGAACTTGAGGAGTTGCTCCAGACCCACTTCTCCACCGGCGGCACCAAGGCCGCGCCCGCTTCGGAGCCCGCTAAGAGCTCGCCCAAGTTTCCCACAATGGACCTCCCTGTCCCCAAGATGGGCACCAGTTCATCGGCCAGCATTCCCAAGTTGCCCATCCAGATGCCGATCTTAAAGGTACCGCCCCCACCATCCCTGGAAGCGACCCGCAATGACTTCATGCAGCGCATTCAGAAGTCCGAGGCCCCCAAGGTTGAACCTCTGAAGCCCGCTACCCCGACCGCTCATCCCACTCTGCCGGACACGCCGAAGGCGCCACCGGCCCCCAAATCAAATCCGCCCGCACCATCCATGCCCTTTAAAGTGGCCCAAGGTCTTCCGCCCGTCGCGTCTTCAGGCTGGATGAACGAAGCTTCCAACCCAACGCCGGAGCCGGCTCCGGTCAATCAGATGGCCCGGGATGACCGGCGTCAGCAGGAGCTGGCGCCGCCCCCGGATCCGAACGCCCGTCGGACGTTTTGTCAGGTTTGCGGCTGTTCGAATCCGGCGGGTACAACTCAGTGTCTGGAGTGCGGTCAGATCGTGACCCCGAGTTACTACGTGATTCAGAGGGAAGCCATACTTCTGGCCCAGCAGAGTCGGGATGCACTGACGGAGGGAGATTTCGCCGAGGCTTTGGATCTGGCTGAGCAGGCCCTGGCTCACGACGCCGACCTGGGCGAGGCTCATCTGTGCCGAGGGCGCGCTCTATTGGCCTTACACCGAGGGGATGAAGCCGAGAATGCCCTGGTCAGAGCCTGTGACCTGCTGCCCAAAAGCCCGCAGCCCTGGCTGATTATGGCCGAGGTCTATGGCGAGCGGTCCGATTTTGAGGGAGTCATCGCTTCGTTATTGGAGGCCTTGCGGCGTGACCCGCTCGACCTTCAGGCCCGCCTGAGATTAGCTTACCTTTTCGCCGAGACGGGTCGTCTGGCCGAGGCGATGGAGCAATACAAGCAGATACTGGGACGCAATCCGCGCAACGCCGAGGCCAATCGTCAGATGGGGCTGATGCTGGCTCGTTCGGATCGTCCTGAGGATGCCACTCGGTTTCTGGAGCAGGCCAATCAAATCGATCCCAGTGACACTCAGACCTGCCTGTTGTTGGGTCGTCTCTACGCGCGTAAGCGTCAGTTCGCGCTGGCTCAGGAAGCTTTTGAAAGCGTGATACATCAGCGTGGTGACGACGCGGACCTGAGAGCTGAACTGGGTGCGCTCTATCAGGCCCAGGGTCGTGAAGATCTGGCTCTGCAAAACCTGAGGCGCGCGGTGGAGTTGGACCAGACCAATCGCGATGCACGCATGCGCATGTCGGCAATCTGGGAGAAGCATGGCAGGCTCGACCATGCCACCAAGGAGTTGGAGGAGGCGCTGCGGTTCCAACCCCACGATCTGGCTCTAAATCGACGCTTGGGCGAGCTTTATTTGCAGCGCAACGACCTGAGCCGAGCACTGGTGGTCTTTGAGAATGTGGTCCGACTTGATCCCAAGTGCGCCGAAATGCACAACAAACTGGGCCGCATCTACTTGAAAAAAGACTATACTCAACAGGCCATCGAGCACTATCAGGCGGCCGTCGAGGCTCATAAGGTTGAACCTGAGTATCGGGAAGATCTGGCCATGGCGCATTACTGCAACGGCGATTTTCCCCAAGCGATCACCGAGCTGAAGCGAGCGGCTATGCTCGACTCCCGCAACCCTGACTACTTGAAGGCCTTGGGCTTGTTGAACTTTATGGTGGGTGAGGACGAGGAGGCGGTCCGCTGCCTGCAGATGTCTGTGTCGGTCCGGCCTGGCGACGCCCAGACTCAGGGGATTTTGGGTCAGGCGCTGGCGCGCCAGGGTCTGGCAAACCTTGCCATCGGCGCTTTCCAGAAAGCCCTGGAGCTGGACAATAGCAATCATATTTTGTATCTCTACCAGGCCAGAGCCCTGGCCTCGGCCGGGCGCCACGGGGAGGCCGTAGCCAGCTTCCGGAATTTTGCCAGTCGTTTGAGTTCTCGCGATGAGGCACTTTATCTGGCCACCACCCAGGTCGAGATGGGTCTGTCCTATCTGGCCGATGGGGAGGTTGCCCGAGCCTCGGAAGTACTGCATCTGGCGGTCAAGACCAACCCTCGCGATGCGAAGGCTTTGCACGGTCTGGTTAAAGTTGCCATCGAAAAGCGTGACTGGCCCGACGCTCGAGAAAAGCTGCGCAAGGCTCAACAGATCGAGCCTAAGAATCGAGATTTTCTCGTCACCCAGGCCGAGATACAGGGCCTGGAAGGCAACTGGAATGAGGCAGTTCTCACCCTACAACGGGGGGTTACCGAGAACCCCAATGACCCACAACTTTATGAGTTGCTCGGCAGGGCGTTACGCAAGGCCGGGCGGGCGCAGGAGGCGGCGGGTGTATTCAGGCGGGGAGCTGAAGTCTTTCCCGGTGAGCAAGGCCGTTTTTACTGGCTTGAAGGCCGTGTGGAGGCGCGTCGAGGGCGCTTTGGAGAGGCTGCCACTCTCTTTCGTCGATCCATTGAGCGCAATCCAGACCGATGGCGGGTTTACGCAGATCTGGCGGAGACCTGTCAGCAACTGGGTGAAACCCGGGAAGCCCTGGTCAATGTCGACAAAGCACTCTCTCTGGCTGGAGAGCGTGATCGAGAGGAACTGAAACGGCTTCAGTTGCTTTTACAGACGCAGCGCATCCGCGAGCCCTGAGCTACTCCTTCAGGCCTCCGGTGGCTGAATATTGAGGGAATCCAGCCAGGTGGCCGCTGAGTTGGTAATGGTGATAACCCGGACAACTCACTGTAAAAGCTTCCCCGTCCACGCTGGCTTCATAGACGTAGGACACCGAAGGCGCGGATGGACAGGTGGGCAGCTTGTTGATGTCGCCACCCATGTTGGCCTGAACCAAGGTGGTCATGACGGGGGGGTAGACTCGGTTGTCATTTCGATAGGATTCCAGGGCGGTCGCGATGTTGCGCTCATTGACCAAGCAGGCCGAAAGGTAGGCTCGATAGCGCGCAACCATGAAGCGGGGGATGCTGATCGCCGCCAGGATCGCAATGATAGCCAGCGCGATCATCAATTCGATCAGCGTGAAGCCTCGTTTTGCAGGTTGTCGTCTCATGATTGGCAAGTCCACCCTCGGAAGGAGTTATGGTTGGGGACGGAAAGACCGCCCTGATTTTGTTATACCCAAGGTCGGATATTCTCCGCCCGCTGGAAAGGATCGTTATGTCTTTGTCCCTCACACTGCGTTCTCGAGCCGTTCAAGTTGCGATGCTGGCAGCCGCGCTGGCAGCCGGCAGCGTAATGACTCACGCTCAGACTGACCCTGCTGCCGCAGCCGATTATGCGATTTTGATCGTAGGGGACGAATCTGACGCGAATGTTCTGCTCAAGGAGAAAGTTCTCATTCAAGAGATGGCCAAGAGCTTGAAAAAACCTTATCGACTTCCGATCTACAGCTATCACTTCAACAAGGAACGCGAACGGACTTATTGCGAGAAAAAGTTGAATGTGCTCAAGGAAGATCTGCTGTTTATTGGCCTCGTCTCTCTAAAGGACCGGGTCCCTCGCAAGATCGTCTTCCGTATCGACCGCATCGTTACCCCGGCACGAGCGGCGGCCGAAATCGTGGCTCGGGCTGACGAGTTGAGCCCCGAAGCCAGTCCTTCGGCTTCTCCGTCTCCCTCGGAAACGCCCACCAGCACTCCCTCACCTTCGGCAAGCCCGGGTGGAGCGGGACGCTTTCGGGTTCAATTGGGGGTCTTCGCCCAGCAGAAGTCTGCCCAAGACCTCTTTGATCAGCTCAAGTCCAAGGGCTATGAGGCCAAGATCGAAAAGATCGCTGGGGACGGCGGTAAGGACAACTTCAAGGTCTGGGTGGGTTCGTTTCAGACCAAGGAAGACGCCCAGCAAGCCACCACTGAGCTGCAGGCGGACGGTTTCGCCAAGGGGTTTGTCGTCGAAACACCCTGACCGTGACATACGCTCAGGTCGTTGTTGATTTTCCGCAGCGTTGGGCCGACCAGCTGTTTACCTACGAGGTACCGGAGGGGGTTGGGCCGGGCCGGGCGGTACTCGTACCCTTCGGGGCTCGCCAGCTGAGGGGCTACATCGCCAGCCTCTCCGAGGCTGCTCCCGCCGAAGTTGAAATCAAGCCGATTCTCGAGGTGCTGGGGGAAGAGCCGGTCTGGCCGCTGGAGATGATCGAACTGGCCGGGTGGATGTGTGAGCTTTATGCGTGCACTTTGGTGGATGCTTTCCAGGCGGTCGTGCCCCCCACCGTCGTGCGGCGTTTGATCAAGCCTCCTAAAGCTCGCAAGCGCAAGTCGGCTGAACAAGGTCTGGGCGAGATTTCGCGGGTGCACCAATTGAATGAGAGTCAGCGTGCGGCTCTGGCACAGATGCAGCAGCCAGGCACCTTGTTGTTGGAAGGTGTGACCGGCTCAGGCAAAACCGAGGTGTATCTGAGCGCGGTGGAGAGGGTTCTGGCCCTCGGGCAGTCGGCCATCGTGCTGGTCCCGGAGGTGTCGCTGACGCCCCAGGCGATTGACCGCTACCAGGGACGGCTGGGAGAACAGGTGGCTGTTCTGCATTCGCGTCTGAGCGATGCGGAGCGCACCGCTCAGTGGCTGTCTCTGCGCCGGGGGCAGGCCCGTCTGGCGCTGGGAACTCGCTCCGCCATTTTTGCCCCTCTGGAGAACATTGGCTTGATTGTGCTGGATGAGGAGCACGACCAGTCCTATAAGCAAGATTCTTCCCCCCGCTATCATGCCCGGCAGGTCGCCAGCTGGAGGGCCGTTCGCCACGGCTGTCCTCTGGTTTTGGGAAGTGCCACCCCTTGTCTGGAGAGCTTTGTCGCCGCGCGCAGCGGGCGCTATCGTCACGCTCTGATGACCGAGCGAGCAGCCCGTCAGCAGTTGCCAGGCGTCGAGTTAATTGATTTGCGCCGGCATCGCTTGCGGGGGCGCGATGATCTGTCCACGCCCATGGTCAACGCCTTACGAGCTACCGTGGGGGCCGGCCAACAAGCGGTTTTGCTCTACAATCGGCGGGGTTTTGCCAGATACTTGCAATGTCCTGACTGCGGCAAGGTTGTCCACTGTCCCCACTGCAGTATCTCGTTGACGGTCCACCGCAATCCGTTCGAGCTGCAATGTCACTATTGTGGTCATCGTCAGGCCGTTCTCGACAGTTGCAGGGACTGTGGTAGCGTCGCTCTGCGTGAGTGCGGGAGCGGGACGGAAAAGCTATTCGAGGAGGTCCGTCAGAAGTTGCCCGAGGCTCGCGTGCTGCGCATGGATCGCGACACCACCGGAGGGGTCACCGGGCATGCTGACATCCTGCGGACTTTTGCTCAAGGTGGAGCGGATGTTCTGTTGGGCACGCAGATGGTCTCCAAAGGACTGGATTTTCCGAACGTTACCCTGGTTGGAGTGGTTGGGGCAGATCAGGGATTGCACGTGCCAGATTTTCGGGCGGCCGAGCGGGTTCTGCAGTTGCTGACCCAAGTGGCGGGACGGGCGGGGCGTGGGGAACTGGCGGGCAGGGTCTTGATGCAGGCGGCCGACGCCGATCATCCTGTCTTCAGCTACGTGCGCCGCCACGATTACGCGGGTTTCTTGGAAGAAGAGATCGAGACCCGAAAGGCGTTGCTTTACCCCCCTTTCGCCCGGCTGGCCCGGCTGATTGTCAGCGGCGAAGAGGAGGAACTGGTTGAGGCATCGGCTCGTCAGGCTGCAGCCTGGGTTCTCGAACGATATCAGGGGATTTTGTTGCTCGGACCTTCGGCCTGTCCGCTTGAGAAGATTCAGGGATTTTATCGTTGGCATTTCCTGTTGAAGGGAAAGCAAGTGAAGGAACTGGCGGAAATCTTGCGGAACGCTTTGCGTCAGTGCAAACGGAGCAGTAAGGTCCGCTGGGCCGCCGATATCGACCCGCAAAGCATCCTGTAGCAATGACTTTTGGAAAGAGGCATCTATGAAAGACTTGAAACTTCAAACCTTGGCCGGCGCCCTGTTTGTTCTGGCAGCGACCGCGGCGTTTGCTCAACCGAACTATCCGCAAGCTCCCAAGCGCCCAAAGCCCAGCGCCAGTGCAAGCTCCAGCGCCAGCCCGAGCCCCTCTGCTTCGGCCACTGACGCGCCGTCGGCCAGTCCAAGTCCTTCCGCCACGCCCACCGGACCGGCCAAGAAGATTACGACCGACAGTGATCGACCCAACCCCAAGTCGCCGATCAAGTTTCAGTCCGTCAACTGCTATGATTCCGGTGGAGGAGCCAAGTTCAATGCGGAAATGCGGCTGGATGCAACCGTCGTGAACAGCAGCAAGACCGACACTCTCAAGAACGTAGTGGTCAAGTATCAGTTGGTCGACCTGGACGGTCAGACCATTCAGGAGTGGGTCGAGAAGCCCGGCACACTGAAGCCTGGTCAGTCCTTCCAAATTAATCCCGGTGTGGCCCGCAATTCACTCGGTACGAAGTTGAACGGCAAGGTTGTGGTCGAGCACGATGAGGTGCAGAAAAAGGACGGAAACAAGTAAGTGGCTTCTCTGCCCATCAAGCTGGTCGGGGAAGAGGTCCTGCGCTCCAAAGCTCGAGACGTAGACGTTTTTGATGCAGCCCTGGCCCGGCTTTTCGACGACATGCTGGATACGATGTACGCTGCCCCGGGTATCGGCCTGGCCGGTCCTCAAGTTGGCATCCTCAAGCGCGTGATCGTGGTCGACATTGGCGATGGGCCAATTCGCATGGCCAATCCTAAAATTATGGAGAAGTCCGGCGAGCAATTGGGTCTGGAAGGCTGCCTTTCGATTCCGGGTCTGTATGGCGACGTCTTACGTCACGAGAAGATCGTCGTTAAAGGTCAGGATGCCAATGGCAAGACCTTCCGAGTCACTGCGGATGGCCTGTTGTCCCGCTGCTTCCAGCACGAAATCGACCATCTGGACGGTAAGCTCTTCACCGATGTGGCTGTGAATCTGCACGAGCAGAAACCCAAAGATGAAGAGGACGACGACCAGGACGACGACGACTCCGATGCTTAGAACCGTGTTTATGGGCAGCCCCGAATTCGCGGTGGCCAGCCTGCAGCGCGTTTTCGACGAGAGTCAGTTGTTGGCGGTATTCACTCAGCCCGATAAGCCCCGAGCGCGAGGCAACAAAATGTTGCCCACGCCCGTCAAAACTCGCGCTCTGGAATTGGGCGTTCCGGTGCATGAGCCCGCCCGCATTCGCGACGAGGCCGTTCTGGCTCACCTCCAGGAGCTCAACCCGGATGTGATTCTGGTGGTTGCCTATGCCAAGCTGATTCCCAAGACCCTGCTCGACCTGCCTCGCTTTGGCTGTATCAACGTCCATCCTTCGCTGCTGCCCCGGTATCGTGGCGCCATTCCACTCCAGGCCGCATTGATGAATGGCGACGCCGAAACCGGCGTATGCACTTTTTTTATGGATGTGGGCTACGACACGGGTGACATCATCAAAATGGTGCGCACCCCGATCGGGCCTGAGGAGACCGGTGAGCAGCTCTCGGAACGTTTGGCGCTGCTGGGCGCGGATCTGCTCAGTGAAACCATGAAGTCGCTGGAGCGGGGCGATTTTACCCGCACCCCGCAGCCAGAAGAGGCCGAGGGGGGCTACACCAAGCCTCTGGGCAAGGCAGACCTGATCATCGATTGGAACTTGCCTGCGACTCGCGTCAGTCATTTTGTTCGCGCTCTGGCCAACGAACCCGGGGCTCAGACCTTTGCCAACAATGCTGTCCTGAAAATCGCCCGCGCCACCGTTCAGGACGGTGGGGGAGAACCGGGTGAAGTGCTGGGACCTGTGAAGGGCAAGGGGTTCAAGGTGGCTTGTGGGCAAGGGGCGGTTCTCCTTGAGACGGTCAAGCCGGCAGGCAAGGGTTGGATGTCCGCCTGGTCTTACTGGCAGGGCAATCAGCTCAAACCGGGCGACCGCCTGGCCGCCGCCGCTCCTTCACTTTAGCTGTACCGGCCATGTCTCTCAGTCGCAACTGGCCGCAGGCCGCGTCGATGTCGGCGCCTTTTTCCTGGCGCACAGTGCATTTTGGTCCCTGCGCCTCGACTTTTTCCTGGAAGGCGCGAATGCGTCCCGGGCGGCTGCGCTCGTAGGGGGCGCCGTCCACGGGGTTCCAGGGGATGAGATTGACCAGTACATGCAGGCCGCGTAACATTCGTCCCAGAGCCTCGGCTTCGGCCAGCGAGTCATTGACGCCCTCGAGCAGCACATACTCGAAGGTAATGCGCCGGCCGCTGGCCTCCTGGTATTCCCGACAGGCCTGAAGCAGTTCTTCGATCGGCCATTTGCGGTTGACCGGCATTATCTGATCTCGCAGTCCGTTATTGGTGGCGTGGAGGGAAATCGCCAGGCGAATCGGCAGTTTCTCGGCCGCCAGTTGCCGGATCTGGGGGACCAGCCCCGAGGTTGAAATGGTCAGATGGCGCATGCCAATGCCCAGGCCTTCACCGCAATTGATGATGCGAGTGGAGCGGAGCACGGCTTCGTAGTTGTGGAACGGCTCGCCGATACCCATATAGACGACGTTGGCAACCCGTTGCCCCAGGGGTTCGACGGCTCGCTGGATTTGAAGAACCTGGTCCACGATTTCCCACGTGGCCAGGTTGCGGTGCAGCCCGGCCAGTCCGGAGGCGCAAAAGCTGCAGGCCATGGCGCAGCCGACCTGGCTGCTGATGCAAATTGCGATTCGTCCGTGGCCGACCAGATACTTCATCTTGACGCTCTCCACCAGAGAGCCGTCGGCCATTTTGAAAAGGAATTTGTCCGTGTCTTGAGCCTCGGAACGCTGGTGGAGGTGCAGGCCCATACTGGGAATGACGGCAACGTCTTCCAACTTGCGGCGAAAGTCCTTCGAGAGGTCGGTCATCTCCTCGAAGCGCTCGACCATGCGCACATAGAGCCAGCGCCAGACCTGTTGCCACTTGTAGCGTGGTTGCCCGAGGGCCAGCATCAGCTGTTCCATTTCAGAAGGGAGAAGATTTTTTAAATTGACTTTCCCATCGAGTAAATGGGGTTTGAAGGCGTCCATGGCCGCTCCTGACGAGGTGTTTACAAACAGTTAATATATTAAGACTTGGCAACATGGCCTCAAAAAGCCCTTTGTTACAAGGATTTGAACAACATGTTGCCCGGATGTGACGCGCTTGTCCACCCCGAGGCTTGCGCATATAATGACCAGGCTCATAGAGGGGTTAAAAAGGCCTGAGAAGCGAATTTATAGGCCTTTCAGATTTCTTTGATGTTGCGGTTGTATAAACATCACGCAAGGAGAGTGCTAGATGTCTACGAGTCCGATCAACCCAAATATCCCGGGTGTCACCCCGCAAACTCGCACCACGGCCCGGCCGGCGGCTGCGGAGACTCAGGAAGCGGCGCCCCAGGATCTGGTCCAGGTCGGCCAGCAGCCGCCGCAACAGCAGCAAAAGGCTGCCGAAGACACTTCGGTCATCACCATGCGGGTCAAGGTTAAAAACTCTCTGCTTGAGCCCGACGCGACCGGCAAGTCGAAGCTCGATGAGTTAGAGCCCGACTTCGTTCCTAAAGGAACGGCCAGCAGCAACGCGCCCACCTTCATTACCGCCCTGGCTGATCCAGCCCAGGTGCCCGAGGGCTACACCCCGGTTTCCACGGTAGCGCTAGTTCCCAGCGAGCAAGCCAAGGATCTGGACGCTCTCAATCGTGATTATTTCGCCGCCTTTGTGCCTCAGGGTGGCTACGCGGTCTCCCAGCAGGAAATCGATGAATTCGGGAAGCAACACGAAGAGGCTGGCTTCCAAAAGGGCCTGAGCGAGGGCATTGAAAAAGGCACCAAGAACGCTGTGCCCCCCGGCTATCAGGCCAAGCTGATGGATTCCGAGGCGGGCCTCAAGATCGAAGCCAAACGCGATCAGATGTCCAGCCTGCTGGGAATGATTGGCTCGACGTCAGGCGCACTGGGCATTGCCCACAACATCGGAATTCCCGCACAATACGCGGCCCCGCTCGCCCTGGCAGCTGCTCCCCTGCAAATCTTTGGACCGACCGGCACTCTCAGCACCATGGCCAAGCTGGAGCATCAGAAGGCTGCCCTGGTCGAAAGCGTTAAGGCGGAGAATCCTGATAAGGATCCGATGAAGGTTGTGGTGGACATGAATCCCCACACCCAGACGCCGATCACCACCGAAGAGGCGATGAAGAACATCGACATCCTCAAGAAAACCCAGAAGATGAAGACTTTGGGCTCGGCTCTCTTGCTGGGTGCCGGTGTGGCCGCGCTGGGTGGTTGGGGAACCGCTGCCAGTGCCCTGGCTGTCGGTTCGCTCGCCAGTCCTCTGGCTGATGCCATCCCCACCTTCGATAAAATCGGTCAGGTTCACGACCGCAAGAAAGACCTCAAGGCTCAGCTCGAGGCCAAAGTCCAGGAAGGCCTCACGGCCGGGCTTTCGAAAGAGGAAGCCACGGAGAAGGCTCGCGCCTCCACTATCGAGGTTCAGGTTCCCGTCTTGAACGAAGCCGGCCAGCCGGTCTCGTTCGGGCCCCAGCAGGTCAGCCTGGGCGAGGCTTTGGATCACGTCGGTACTCAGCAAAAAATGCTCGCTCTGGGCGCGGTGGGTGCCGTGGCTCAAGCCGGAAGTCTGGTGGCGATGGGCCTGGGCTGCCCGATCATGATGGTGGTGGGCGCCAGTGTCGCCCTTCCGTTGCTGGCTCGGGGCGCTCTCTTCCCCAGCGAAACCTGGCAGACCCTCAAAGCTCTGCCGGGCAAGATTTGGGATGGTATCAAAGCCGTCGGTCAGGCGATTGGTCGCAAGCTGGGCCTGGTCAAGGGACCCAAAGGTGGCGACGAAGCTCTGCCGATGTCGGACTCACAGAAGGCTTTGTTCCAGACGATGGCCGAGATCAGCGAAGCCGACCCGAAGCTGGCACAGGGTCTCAAGGAGTCCCTGGAAGCTCTTCATCGCCCCCCGCAGAACCAGGAAGAGCAGCAGGCCGCGATTGCCGCCGGTAAGCAGCATGAGGCTCAACTGGCCCAGCTCAAGGCGGACCATCCGGAACTGGCTGCTCGTTTCGAAGCGAACATGAAGGCCCTTATTGAGGAGGGTGCTCAGGCAGCCCAAGAAGCTCACATGGAGCAGATGCATGACAGTGTGGAGCAGGTGGTCAACGCACCCGGCACCCAGGCATTGCTGCAAACTCCCGGTGTGCAGTCCGCACTTAAATCGGTCAAGGGCGACCAGGAGTTTGGTGAGAGCGTGGTTCGCATGCTGGCTCAGGCCGAGGTCTTTGGCAACACCGAGATGTATGAGGATTTGCTCAAGAACGAGGCGCACGACCCGGAAGCCGCGCGTATGTTGACGGTTTCCCGTGCCATCCAGGCTGAACTGGATAAGCAGAAGGGTAGTCAACCGGCAGCCTAACCACTCAGCGGAGCGCGGTCGCTCCGCTGTCTGTATCAAATGAAAAAGCCTCGCCAAACAGCGGGGCTTTTTTCAATCCTCGAGACGAAAAGGTTCCTGAAGGTCGGCTGACAAACAGCCCCTCATGCTGCGCCGGCTTCTAACAACTATTCGCGACTTCTTCTTGCCGCGCAAGGCCAAGCTGCACAATCCTTCCGAGCGTCGCCAACTGGTCCGTGTGCGCTGTCGAATTCCCATTCAGATTCGAGTGGGTGAGCGCACCTTGAGTGGCTGGGTGGTGGATATGGGTGTTCAGGGCATTCGGGTGCGGACCGGAGAGTCTCTGAAGAAGGGGCAGGCGGTCGCCATTCGCGCTACGGTTTCCCAGCAGTCGTCCCAGGCCTGGGTCAACTGCCGCGTGATGTGGTCGCGGAATGTCGACAACGGCAAGCATTATCTGGCAGGCGCTCGATTCCACGAAACTCGCGAGAATCTGAGGCGTACCTGGGTTCATCGCTTGTTGCGGGAGTTGGGTTTGAACGAGAATTCTCTGCGCGAGAGACGCGAATTCATCCGGGTCAACGGTCGCGTGCCGGTCAAGATGCAAAGCCTGCGCGACGGCGGTCCGGTGCAGGCGGTGGAAACTTTGAATTTGGGAGTGGCTGGACTGCTCTTGCGCACCACTCGACCGCTTTACCCGGGTGAGCACTACAACTGTTGGGTCGGACCCTGGGGAAAGTTGCCCCAAGTCGGCCCGATTCCGGCTGAAGTTTTGGCCTGCCGGCCCGATCCGGGAGGCAGCGCGTCACAGGTCCCTCTGCGCTTTCTTGAGCTCGAAGAAGACGGCGTGCGTGACCTGGGTCGCTACGTCTTGACGTTGTTGAAGGAGGATTGAGCTTGGCTTCCCTGGTGGCTTCCTTTCTTGCCTGGCTGGCACGTTTAATCAGTGGAGCCAACGCGCTCTGGTTGGACTGTCAGCCACTTCCGAGGCAGCGCATTTACTTCGGAAATCACACCTCGCATATGGATTTCGTGGTGCTCTGGTCGGTGTTGCCCGACGAGGTTCGCACCCAGACTCGCCCGGTTGCCGCCGAGGAATATTGGACCACCAGCAAGTTGCGCAAGTACGTGGCGGCCGAGGTTTTTCGGGCCGTGTTGGTGGATCGCAACTCCAGTACGGTGGAGGAGCGCCGCAACCAGATGGAGCGGATGCTTGAGGGAATGGGTCAGGATCAGTCCCTGATTATCTTCCCTGAGGGTACGCGTGGCGAGGGGGACGAGGTACAGCCTTTCAAGAGTGGCCTCTACCATCTGGCCAAGGCCAAGCCTCAGGTTGAGCTTGTGCCTGTGTATCTTGAGAATCTCAACCGCGTGTTGCCCAAAGGAGAGTATCTTCCAGTGCCTCTGCTCAGCCGCGTCTATTTTGGACCCCCTATGCACCTGCAAGATGGTGAGACCAAAGAGGCCTTTCTGGAGCGCGCTCGTCAGGCCATGATCGGATTGGCCGGCCAATGATTTTGCGAGACCAGGAACTTTTTGGACTTTATATGGGCATCCTGGCCCTGCTGGTGGTGGCATCCATCATCGGCTTTTTGCTGGAGTGGAAAGTGAAGTCGCCCCGGGGCCGGGAAACGGTTGCCAACATCAATTCACGCATCAAAGCCTGGTGGGTGATGAGCGGAGTCTTTGCGGTGGCCAACCTGGCCGGCATGACCAGCACGATTTTACTGTTCGGTTTGCTCTCGTTTTTGGCTTTGCGCGAGTTTGTGACGCTGACTCCGACTCGGCGCGGTGATCACCGCTCCTTGCTGTTTACTTTTTTCTTCTTGATGCCGCTGCAGTACCTGCTGGTCGCGGTCAAATGGTACGGGATGTTCAGCGTGCTTTTGCCCGTCTACGCATTCTTGTTTATTCCGACCGTGAACGCGCTGCAGGGGGACCCCAAAAACTTTCTTGAGCGCACCGCCAAGTTACAGTGGGCCGCCATGATTTGCGTTTATTGTTTGAGTCACGCACCGGCTTTGCTGATGTTGGAGATCCCTGGTTATCAAGGGGAGAACGCCAAGTTGCTGCTGTTTATGGTGCTGGTGGTGCAACTCAGCGACGTGCTGCAATTTGTTTGGGGCAAGACCACCGGCCGGCGTGCTGTCGCTCCCAACATCAGTCCCAACAAGACGGTGGAGGGCCTGGTCGGAGGTGTGGCCAGCGCCACCATCATTGGGACCTTGTTATGGTGGGCGACCCCTTTTCATCCCTTCGTGGCCTGGCTTATGGCCCTTGGGATTTCGCTGGCGGGTTTTGCCGGCGGTCTGACCATGTCAGCCATCAAACGCGACCGGGGAGTCAAGGACTACGGAACGCTCATCGAGGGCCACGGAGGCATTCTGGATCGGATTGATTCGATCTGTTTTGCCGCTCCGCTATTTTTCCACGTGGTTCGCTTCTTCTACAGCACCGTCTAGCAGACGGAGGCGGATCGGGCCGCGGTACTGGCCGGGCTTGGAAGAAATTCTTTTCCCGCGCTGCAGGAATTCAAGTTTTCCTTCTCGTTCGAGTTGACGGGCGTCAGCGCGAACCTGGTCCATCCATTCTCGCCAGTTGCCTGGCTGAGAAATTTTGCGCGCGAAAAGTCGTGCCGCTTCCGACGGGCAAAAGCTTTTGCTAGCGCCTCTTTGGCGGGCCAGTTGAAGTAGAATCTCGCGAATTTCAGAATCGGGCATAAAAGAAAATCCACCCTAACAGGTATGAATTAACAGGCAGGGTGGTATACCCTGCAGAAGTTAATCAGGCGAGTTCATAAAGGCGCCCGAATTGCGCCCTCCGACATAGTGGGCGGCCAGTGGCCAAACACTATTCGAGCGGTCGTGCCCTCGCGCGAACGCGGAAATCGGGTCCGGTCCCAGTGAATCGTCAAGAACGATTGGCTGTGGCCTCGAGGGTCTACACCCTCCCAATCCTAGCAACGGAGTGTTTTCCCAATGCATTTGGAAGTTGGTTGTCAAGTTGTTCATTCTTTGCACGGTGTGGGCACCGTGGAATCGGTCGAAACCAAAGAGGTCCTGGGCAAAGAGACTCGTTTCGCCACCATCTCCTTTCAGGATGATCGCCTCAAGATCATGGTCAACCTGGACCAGAGAAACTCGATGCTGCGTCCTCTCATGAACGCGCCTCAGGTCGAGTCAGTGCTGGAATACCTGCGCAGTCACTGCAATGACGCCGTCATCACCAAGAGCACCCACCGCTACAATCTGAATTTGCAGAAGATTAAGAGCGGGGATGTTAACAGTTTGTGCCAGGTCATCAAGGAGCTGAGCGGCCTGTTGGAAGAAAAACGTCTGACTCAAAAGGAGCATTCGATGCTGGAGCAGTCCCGCAAGATTCTCGCTTCTGAGCTCAGTTCCGTGAAGCAGCGTCCCCAGGAGGAGATGATTGAACTCATCTGTCAGACCTGCGGGATCACTCTAGAAGTGGCCAAGTCCTAGGCTCATCGCCTGCCGAAGAAGCCGCTGGAGTCTCGAGAGGGGCTCTGAGCGGCTTTTTTGTTTGGCGCGTCCGTATTCGGAGGCGACCAAAGTGGCGAATTTCTTTCAAAAAAAAGGACATCACCGGACTGCTGCGAATGCCCGCCAACAATTCTGCCGGACCACCTAACGATCCGACAGGCCAGCGGTTGATTGTTGGTCCGAACGGCTAACCCTCCGACTGAACTTTCCTACGATATGCCCCTACGGGCAAAAGGAGTTTACTGTGAAAAAGACGCTTCTGACGGTGGCCGCCGCGAGCTTCCTGTTTGTTCTGGCCGGATGCAGCGAGAACAACCCCCCGGCTGCGACCGGAACCCCGGCTGCTAACACTTCGGGCGGCGTGGTCATCACCGCCACCCCCGTTGTGAACGGCACTGCTCTGCCCCCCGGCACCGCCACCATGACCCCCGGCACTGCGCCCGGCACCGAAACCCCGATGACCGGCACTCCCGCGCCCGGCGGGGAGACTCCCGCTCCCGGCGGCGAGACCCCGGCTCCCGGCGGTGAGACCCCCGCTCCCACCGCAACCCCCTAAAGCAAAGCTTTCGGATCCAGAAAAAAAGGCAGGGCAACCTGTCTTTTTTCTTTGTCGGGATGGAAACCAGAAGTTCATCCCTGGGTCATCGGTGTCTTCTATGCTCATCCGGTACACGGGCTGACTTCGAGATCGGCCCTTAGATCGGGGAGACACCACTCATGCTCAATTTGGTCAACACCAACCAGCTGCGCCAGACCAGCCCGCTGACAGGGAAGCGCCCCGCGCCGCCCGCGTCCCAGGTCCCTCAGGACCGACTTGAACCCGCTGATTCCAACCCTTCACAGGGCGGACCAAAATGGCTGCTGGCGGCTTTCGCCGGACTGGGCCTGGTGGCCGGCGGCGCAGGCGCTGCCCAGGCTCAGGTACTCGTGGCCAACCAGCCTCAGCAGACTCAGGACTTGATGAAGCAGCTGGAAGAATCCAGTTTGCAGCAGGGCGTGAAACTCGAGTTCATGGCTCCTTCGCCCATTGGAGGCGGTCGCAGCATCTCCAATGAGGATGCGGCTCGCATGATCAACGATGGTCAGCGAGTTCTGCTGGCCGAGGTGACTTCTTCGGATGGACCTTTCCGCGGAGCCGAGCCGACCGAAGTGCGCCGCGAGGTTTACCTTACCGGGCAGGCTGAACTGGCTTCTTACACTCGCTATTTCACTAATGCCGAGCCGCAGAACGACATGGAGCGAGCTGCCCAAAAGCTGAAGAAGCATATCTACAGTCAGACCGAGCTGACGACTTTGATGAGGCCGGGCTCGAACCCGGACCGTCCCAGTCTATCTCCGTTTGAAGCAGCCCGCCGCCTGCAGAATGAGCAGTCGGTTACCATGCGCACAGCAGCCGATCCCCTCAAGGTGGGCACCGAAGCCACCGAGGTCGAACTCAACAGTCTTAGCGACGTCGACTCTCTGGATCCCAATTGTGGTACTCTTCAGGATTTTCAAATGAACCCGGACGGGACGATCCAGCTGGTTGAACAGACCTATTGCGGCACTTAGGAGTTTGGCCGGAAAGCCCCTTCTAGTGTCGATTTCCCGCGCTGGAGCGCCCGCCCCGCAGAAATGCCGGCCATCCGGCCAAGCTCCTGGGCACAATTAGCGGACTGGCTTTTTCAGGGCCACGAAGCAGCCCATGGTCTGTCCGCTGGACACATTAACCAGGCTGCCCGTGGCCTGGCTCATGTCCGGGGTAAAATACATCTGATAGCGCACTCGGTAGGGCTTCTCGCCTTCGGGGACCACGATCTCAAAGCTGACGAGCCGATCTGGCTGCAATTCAACCTTTTCCAATTGGGCCGTAAACTTGCCCGGCACGGTGAGGCTTCCGGCTCGAGTTGAGCCCCAGTGGAGCTCGTCAGCGAAGACACGGTCTCCCAGAAAAGTGTGCACTATGTAATCCCCAGAGGGTTCTACTTGTTGCAAAGGACGGACGCCTGGGTCCATGTCAAAGACCGTGACTTGCCGCTTTTGAAGCTCGCAGCGCAGACCCCCGTTCGGTCGTTTGACATAGGTGAGGCGATCGCCCTTCGCGCCAAGGAAAACCAATCGCTGCGGGCCCTCCGCTCTACCTTCCATGCTCAGGTGTTTGCCCTGGCCGTCGGAAAAGGTCAGCCAAAGGTCCAGGTGATAACCGTTTTTGCTGGGGCTGATACGAAACAACTCTCGTAGCCCTACCCGGCCAGCTTCCAGCCAGACCGTGCTGCCCAGTAAGTCCCGACCCGTTTGGGTCCAGGTCTCTTCCAGCTGGCTGCCCTCGCTCTGGCCGTGATAGTTGCCGACCATCCATTCCAGCGGATGGGCCCAGCTCTGGGCGAGCAACAACGACCAGAAGAGCCATTTTTTCATGATTTGTAGTTGTAGACTCGCACGAAGTCCACCTCCAGGCACTGGGGCCAGATGGAGTCATCCACGCCCTTCTGTCCGCCCCAGCTGCCCCCCACGGCCAGATTGAGGAGAATGTGGAAGGGTCGGTCGAAGGGCCATTCCTTCCAACTTTCTTGGGGATTTTTGAAGACCAGTACGGGTTTGTCGTCGACCCGAGTCTCGATCCACTCGGGAGTCCAGCGCAATTCATAGTCATGAAAGCTGTTCTCTGCGTCCGGTACAGACAGGGTGGCCGTTTTTTGAGTGCGGATAATGTGGTTAAAAGCCTTGGTATGGATGCTGCCGTGGATCAGACCGGGGTTGAAGCCGACACATTCCATGATGTCGATCTCGCCGTTATCGGGCCAGTATTCCGGGCTGTGGTCGCTGTGGCTTGCCAGCATCCAGATGGCCGGCCAGGTGCCGCGACCGCGCGGCACTCGGGCTCGCACCATAAACCGACCGTAGACGAAGTCGGCCTTGCCGCGGGTGTTCAGGCGAGCCGAGGTGTAGCCCTGCCCTTCTCGCCGGGCCCAGATCTTCAGCCGCCCGTCCTCGACCACTGCATTTCGCTCCGTGTAGTTTTGGAGTTCCTGGTTGCCCCAACCATCGTTTCCCAACTGGAACGTCCATTTGGTCGGGTCGGGTTGGCCAGGGCTGTTGAACTCATCGCTCCAGGCAGGCACGCTCTCAAATTCCCCAAGATCGGGTTGAGCCCAGAGCGGATTGGCACAAAGCAAACAAAGCAAGAGTCGTTTCACTCCTGCTTCGTTCGCCGGCGGTTGACTACATCCCGTGTTGTTGCAGGTAAGCCTGGGCGTCCTTCAGGCGGTCGACGGCGGTGGGGTGATCCGGGAAAATGCGTGCCCGCCCGTTGCGGGCCTCCAGTCGCTGGAAGAGTTGCAGGGTGGTAATCGCTCCGCGTGGATTGAACCCCGCCATTCTCATCATTTCTAAGGCACGGGCATCGGCCTCGGCTTCCATTCCTCGCGAGTAGCCGGAAGTCACCAGGCGACTCCCCACTCCCGCAGCCGTGCGCATCAGATCGCTCTGATCACGCACGAGGAAGCCGATGCCCAGATTGGTCAGTGTGTTCTGGGTGCTCAGGCGCTCCGTGTGTCGGCCTTCCAGGTGAGAAAGTTCGTGGGCCATCACGAAAGCCAGGGCGTTGCTGTCCCCTTGCGGGAGGCTGTGCAGCAGTCCGCTGGTGAGAATCACTCGGCCGTCGGGCTCGGCATAGGCATTGATGTTCGCCTCGTCCTGTTGCAAGAGAAGTCGGTAGCTCAGGTCGCGCCTCTGGGTAAACGGCAGAAGGCGCTGAAAGATGCCTTCAAGTTGATGGCTGGCTTGGAAGGCCCCGCCTCGCGGTGAAATAATAGCCAGTTGGCCACGATTGGGCTGGGCCTGAGTGGTTGCACACAGCATCAGGCCCAGTAAAAATGCGCTGGTGATGTTCTTCATAGGCTCAGATTAAATGAATCGATGAGGTCGGCTCTACATACATGGGTACCGGCCGTTCAGGGCAGACGGTAATGTCCTACCACGGCCCAGCGCCCCAGGCAGTCTTCTTCGCTGCAGCTGGGGGGAAACTGATGGATGACCATCCACTTGCCGCTGATGCCCCGCTGATCTGAAACGACTCCGCAATGGTCAGCCACCCCATCGTTGGTGAGGCTCCAGAACACCAGGTCGCCGGGCTCGTAGCTTTTGCCGACCGGCAGGCTGCGCGCGTGCCGTCGAAACCATACTTTCAGGTTGGGCGCCCAGCGGTGATCGATGTCCTGATCACGTAGATATGGATACTCCCCACAGCCCGCGTCTCGTTGTATGAGATCGCGCAAGTTCAGGCCCCTGGCCCGGCAAGCTGTGACCAGAATGTCCACGCAGGCGCTTTTGCCCTTGGGAGGATAGCCGCCGCGAAAGTAGTCGGCGCTGTAGAGGTCGCCCAGGTGCGTACGGGCGGCTCGCACCATGCCCAGGTCGTTGGCCCAGGCCAGTGCGCTGACGAACAGGACGAGCCTAAGCGCCCTGAGCAAGTCGCATGGCTTCGGCCACAGCTTTTTGAGCCTGAATGGCTCCGCGTCCCTGGGCCTCGGGCGGGGAGTAGAGGACCGGTTCGGCCGTGTCCAGTAGAATCTGCTTCACCTGAGCCGGACTCAGGTTGGGATTGGCTTCCAGCATATTGGCTACCACCCCGGCCACGAAGGGCGAGGCCATGGAGGAACCGTTTTGGGCCAGGTAAGCGGGATGCTCACCCCCTTTACCGGCAAAGGCCTGGATTTCGATGCTCTCCTGCAGGCGTGCCCTTAACTCGGCTTCGGGAAGGTGCAACACGTCCGCTGAAAGTCGCCCGTTGGCGACTTGCTTTTGGGCCAGCGCCTGGACCGCGCTGAGTGGACCTTTGCTGGCCAGCACGGCCCGCTTAAGCTGGTTGATATTGCTTTGCTCCAGTTGGCAACCAGGGGCGTTCGTGGACATAATGTGCACCCCGGGAGCCACCAAGTCGGGCTTAATCTCCCCACTGATCGAGCGCCCGCGGCTGGAGAACTCAGCCACTTTGTCATCTCCGGGGTCGTTGGGGGTGCCGTTGATGTCCAGTGCGCCAACGGAGATCACCTCGGGGTTGCCTGCCGGAGTCATAATTTGCATCTGGTCGCCGAAGTTGCCCACCCCGGCTACCACCGTAATGCCCGCCTTGGTCGCCATTTGAATAGCGTGGGAAAGTGGATCGACCAGGTTGGCCACGCCCGTGGCCGGGTCAGTCAGTTCCACCATCGGTAACAGGAAACTGCAGTTGATCACTCGGATATTGAATTCGTCCTTGTTCTGGACGGCCCAGTAGACGCTGCGGGCAAACCCATTGGAGAGGTCTTGCCAACTGGCATTCTGATCCAGATTCATCTTCATCGGGATGAGGCGGGCCTCGGGTGCCACTCCCCGGAGCTTGCCCTGACTGGAGGTTCCGTCTCCGCCCACAATTCCCAGCACGTGGGTGCCGTGTCCGACCGCATCCTGGTTAAAGATGTCCTCGGGTCCGGCGCCCACCTCGGCCGCCACACGGTTCTTCAAGTCAGGGTGAGTGGTGTCAAAACCCTGGTCCAGGACCACCACACCGACTCCTTTGCCAGTGGTCGGTAGATTGCCGACCAGTTCCCGCCCCGAAAATGCCCAGTTCTTTTTGGCTACATCCATGCTCTGAGAGTATGCGCAATCCGTGAAAGAAGCCTGAAAGGCCCGCAGGCTGGGGCGGAGAAAGCAATCGGGTAGTGCTGAATAACTCGTTTAATGAATGGGGCATCGACGTCGGACACCTGCTGGGGGTTCGCATTCGAGTTCACTGGATGTTTGTCGTGTATGCCCTGATTTCGCTGGCCACCGCATCCGACAAGCAAGCCATGGCCATCTACATGGCGGTGCTCTTCGCCACCGTTCTCATTCACGAATTTGGTCATATCTTCGCTGCCCGGCATTTTCACCTGGACGCGGATCGGGTCGTGCTCTGGCCGCTTGGCGGGCTGGCATTTGTGGGACGATCCCGCAACGCCTGGGAAGAATTTTGGATTTCTTTTTATGGGCCCTTCACTCAGCTGGTTCTGGGGGGCGCCTCGGCTGCCTGGCTTTACTTCAATGGCGCTCACTTTTTATTTATGCCCAACCTGCTCATGCCTCTGGTGTCTGTGGGCGGGCCTGAGGGAACTCTCGGCCTGGTCGTGTCCATCATCTTCACGGTTCAGGTCTGGCTCTTTGCCCTGAATGTGTTGCTGCCGGCCTACCCGCTGGATGGCGGACGGATGCTGGTGGCCATGGTCATCAACCGAGTCGGGGCTCTGCGGGCCTCGGGTATGGCGATGGTCCTGACTTTGATTGTTTCTGGCTATCTGTTGGTGCAGGCGAATCAACTGCTTGGATTTTGCCTGATGGCCGAGGCAGCCATGCTCTATCAGTTGCGCCAGACGGGTGAAATCTATTCGCACCCGTCTTTTAGTTACGGGTCATCGGTCTACTCCAGCAAGTCCAGCAAGGCGACGAAGGCCAAAGCCAGGGCCAAGGTGGTCAGCCACCTGCGGCTGGTAGAGAGCAAGCTCTGCCCGAAGTGCGGGCGTTCGCTTTCGCCTACGGCCAAGATGTGTGGCTTCTGCGAAATCAGCGTCTAGGGGCTTCGGGTGAGCCCTGGACTGGCCTGAGCTGGCCCGTCCCTAGAGCCGTTTCTTGGGCTTGAGTTCTTCCGCCAGGGGATTTAGCGGGTTTTCTGGCCAGGGGTGGCGGGGGTAGCGCCGGCACAGTTCCTGGCGAATCTTGGGGTAGTGACGCTGCCAGAATCCGGCCAGGTCTTCGGTGATCTGCACCGGACGAAAGTTGGGCGCCAGCAGTTGTAGCACCAGGGGGACTCGCCCCGAAGCCAGCTGAGGACCCTGAGCCAGTCCGAAGAAATCGACGAGCTTCGAGGCGACCCAGGGCTTTTGCCCTTCTTCGTAGTGAACCTCCACTCGGCGCCGGGGGTTGAGTTGTAGATACTCCGGGCACAGTTCCAGCAGGCGTCGGCGTAGATGAGCTGGTACACAGTCTCCCCAGCGCTGGCCTTTCAGCTCATCCAGGCCTGAAACGTTCTGGCAGACGTCATTCAGCCAGTCCTCCATTCCTGGGAGCGGAAACAGGTTGGGGTCAGCCGTCCTGGCCCATTGGTGGCGGACCTGCCAGCGCGCGAACTGGGACTGCTGCTCGCGCCACCAGGCGCTTTCCGTAATCTGCTTGCGCACGATCTCAGCGACTTGCGGGCCGGGTTTGGCTCTTCGTCGTGTCTGCTCCAGCACCAGTTCGCCATAGCGTAATTGATTCTGTTCCTCCACCCGCCCGGACGACTCGTTCCACTCCAGCACCTGCTGCTCGTTGAACTCAGGTCGGTCCAAAAGCAGCTCGGGCTCAAGGGTTTGGTAAGCCATCAAGCGCACCCGGCGCTCTCCGTCGAGCTCTAATTGCAAGGCTAGCAGCCAGGGGTTTCCCTGCATGGGTTGTTGGAGGCGGTAGCCGCTCCCGTCGCAAAGAACCAGATCCTGGCTTCGTCTCACCTGGCCCACTCGATCGGGGAAGGCTGCCAGCAGGGCGCCATCCAGGTCGCCGGTCTCGAAACCGGCGGGGGCGCGTAACTGACGTTCCTCGGGCAGGGAAGGGGACTTGCTGTGCAGGTACTGTTCCAGCTCCGGGCGCTGACTGTCTCCTCCGCGCGCCAGCCAGGCTGCCGCCCGCGCGCCCTGGGGTCCAGGGCATCCCAAAAGGAAACGGGCCAGTCGCGGCTCCAGAGGGAGTCGGGCCATGGCCCGACCCAGCTCACTCAGGCCCAGCCCGTGGCAGGCTCCCAATCGGTCGAGCAGACTCAGTCCTGCTTCCCAGGCTGCATCGGGAGGGGCGTCCAGCCAGTCTAACTCCGGCCGCCCCAGCTGTAACCAGAAGAGCACCAGGCCTGAGAGATCGGAACGCAAGATCTCTGGAGCCTCCATCTTGGGACGGGCGGCAAAGTCGCGCTCCGAAAAGAGTCGGATGCACTGACCCGGGCCCAGTCGGCCGGCGCGGCCGGTCCTCTGGGCGGCTGCAAACTGAGAGATGCGCTGAGTTTCCAAGCGGCTGAGGGTGGCTCCCGGTGGTTGTATCAGCGTTCTGGCCCAACCTGAGTCCACCACCCAGTGAACACCGGGAACGGTCAGCGAAGTCTCGGCCACGTTGGTGGTTAAGACCCAGCGCTTCTCGTCGGGTTGGGCCCCTAGAACCTGGTCTTGTTCGGCCGCCGTCAGGCTTCCGTGGAGAATCTGAAGGCGAGCTTTACAGCGGGTGGCGGCCGCCTGAATTCCATCCGCCTGGCGGCGGATCTCTGCCATACCGGGCAGGAAGACCAGACCACTGCCTTGAGTCTGAGGGAGCAACTGAGAAAGTGTGGCCTGGGGCTCGTAGCCAATGGCTACGGGGAAGAGCGGGGTCTGACAACGCACCAGAGGAACGTCGCCCAGTTTTTGAGCCAGATCGGGCGGCAGAGTCGCCGACATGATCAGGATTCGGCATTGTGACTGGCTGCGCAACCAGGCCAGGGCCAGGTCGTTATCCAGGGAGCGCTCGTGAAACTCATCCAGGATCACCAGGTCCACGTTCTTCAGACGCGGATTCTCGGCCAGCCGACGTCCAAAGACACCTTGAGTCATGTAGATCAGTCGCGTTTGAGCGGACACTTTGCTGTCCAGCCGGACCTGATACCCCACCGTCTCTCCAAGGTTTTCCCCCAGTATTTGGGATACCCATCTTGCCGAATAGCGCGCCGCCAGGCGCCGGGGTTCCAGGACCCAGACCTGGCCCTGGAACTGTCTCAGGCAGGCGGGAGGCACGCGAGTGGTTTTGCCGGTGCCGGGTGGAGCTTCCAGGACCACCAGTCGGTGCCGACTCAGCTCCTGGAGTACGGGCTCTAAGACAGCCTGGATGGGGAGATCTTGCGAGGCTTGTTGCATTGCGAATAATAAGCTTCTACGAAGCGGTCAAAGACCTGCAGCAGAGGAGAGCCAATCGTTTCACCCTCCAGATACCAGAGCGCGTGACCGATGGCTTCCAAGGTGGCGCTGGTGTTGGCCATGGGGGGGCGCCGTAAGCGAGCTCTGGGCGGGACCTCGGTAAAGCTGAGCCGAGGCATGTGAGCCACCGGCTCAAGCCGGTGAGACATGCGCCGAGCCTGAGCCCAGGTGCCGTCCAGCACGATCAGATTTTCGAAGGCGGGGGGCGGACCCTGGACCAGGTCATGAACGGGCGGGCCGTTGGGGTCGGGTCGACCACTATGATCCAATGCCTCGGGGAAAAGCAGGTAGCCCCGGTTGGGCACTGAGTCGAAATCCAGGGGATAATCCCGGTCCCCGTAAGTCAGGAGTTTGCATTGCTCCAGAGCGCGCGCAGCCAGGCGGGCCGTGTTGGTGCTCTTGCGATGCTCGCGCACGTGGCGCACAATAAAGACTTTGTGGCGATTGGGGATCTTGGGGATTTGGCTACAAATGCAAAACGCCGGCAGCAAAAAGCAGCCGGCGCAACGATTTTCCCAAGGCTGTTCAGGTGGTTTTTCCACTGGCTGAGGCTTGGTTACGGAGGGGTGGATGTCCTGGTTTTTACGCGCAGGTGGTGGCGCAGGGCCGCCTCCCACAGTTCTTGTCGTTCTCCCTCGGGAAAATCCACGAACTCGACTTCGGTTGCGTATTTTTTTCTTTCCGCCAGAGTTTCGCTGCGGACCGCTTTGACCTGGGCCGGAAGCGGTTGGCTGCGATTGGGCAACTTGAGGTGGATTTCGAGATTGGTCTGATTGGGGATGGAGACATTGGTTTGCAGCGTCAGTCCCTTACGGCCCACCGCGACCACTTCGGCCGCCTGCTTGTAGGGGGAACGGCTGGCCTGGTAGTCCACGTTGGTGGCGTAGTCGAGCTTCTCCTCATCGTTGAAGCTCGGAACCTGATGGTTTTCGAGTTGATCGGCATTGGCCGGTAGGCTGACTTCCAGCCCCGTGCCCTCGTTGGCGTGGATGTTGGCCACGTAACTGAAGAACCAGGGGGGAGAGAGACTGCAGATGCGAACCTTGACGCCCGGACCCAGCTTGGTATGACCGGTTGAGTTGCAATCAATCACCAGGGTCTTCTTCTTGATTTCTTTGACCTTACCGTAGAGAACCGTTTCTTTAACGCCGGGCTCTGACCACTCGACCTCAACCACCTGGCCTGACTGAGGTCGGAACTGACCGCTTTTTTTGAACAGACTGTTGATGAGTCCGCGCATAGTTTGGTTCCACTCCAATTTGCCCGCTCGGGCAGAGACTACGTATCTTTGTTTGTCTGTGAGTTATATTACAGTTTGTCAGTGTAACTGTCAATTGTCGGCCGATGGTCAGTTTACTTAACTGTTACAATCCTACCAGTCTGGCGAGTTATGCTGAGCTCAGACTTGCAAGGATGGTCCGCATCTGTGACACTTCAGCCGCTCTTCTCTAACCCGAACTCTGTCAAACTGGCTCCAGCCGCTGCCCGGCCTGCTTCCAAGGGGGACTCCGTGCCGGCCGACTCGTTCCAGGTGAGTTCTGACCAGGGCAGCTCTCCTACCCCCCCTCCAGTGGCCACGAATAACCCTCGCGAACTCGGAGAGAAGCAGTTCGCTGACAGTTACGGACGAGTTAAGCACCTGGCTCTGATGCTCAGTAGCTACGCCAGTGGCGATACTCGTCGCCAAATGCTAAATGCTTATCAGACGCTCTTTACGCGCATGGAGCCGGACACCCGGTTCACGATTGCGGTCGGGAGTTCACGTGACCGTAAAGACATCGAAGACATGATGGCGCGGGCCAAAGTATCCAATCCTGAGCGAATTGAGTTTGTCGATCCCAAGGCCGGGAGTCTGACGGTCTGGGCACGTGACATGATGGTGCCTTTGCAGTTGACTGGGGACCCCAACCGCACCGCCTTACTGGAGCAAACCCCTCTGCATAACTGGCACGACAATGATTCGGCCGTGCCTGGTGCCATTTGCGCCGCCAACCCTCAGATTCTTCTCGACCAGGACAAGCGCATCGTGACCGATGGCGGCGATGTCCAGTCCAACACCAAAGAAAGCTTTGTCGGCTACTACAGCCTTGCGGCTACCGCCAAGCAGCTGGCCAATCGAGTAGAAGGCGACCCGGAGCTCAAGAGTAAGTTTGTGTCTGATTTTGAGCAGCGCACCGGCAAACAGGTGATGGACGCTCATCAAGGAGTAACCTTTCCCTTCCGCATGGTTGATCGGGAGAGCGATAATCCTGAAGCCTTGCAGTGGGCTCTGGTTGAGAATCCCAAGTTCAAGCCGGCTGAGCTTGCACCCCATCAGGTTACAGTTGCCCAGATGTACGAAGAGGAAGCTCGAAAGCTCTTTGAGGAGAAATTTGGCAAGCCGGTGACCGTGTTGGGCAAGGATGACCCCAGCACCACTCACGTGGAGGAACCCGCCACGGATCACATGGATATGGGTTGCACCCCTATTGACGATAACACTTTCCTGGTCGGGGATCCGGGTTTGGCCAAGCAGATCGTGGCCGGTATGAGCTACAAGGAATTGGATGACGCCGAGCGCATCCTGTCTAAGTCGGCCGGTCGTCCGGTTCGCCTGCCTCGGGCGGGCGATCGCAACCGCGACAATCAGGAAGACTTCGACGCTTACGCCAAGACCCTCACGGATAAGGGTTACAACGTGGTGCGCGTGCCCCACGCCGAGCCTGGCCTTTCTCGCAGTTACATCAGCTACAACAATTGCCTGATGGAGCGCTTCACGCGCGAAGACGGGACGGATGTTCGGCGCGTCTTTCTTCCGGTTTATGGCATCCCCAAGCTGGACGATGCAGCCATTAAGATTTGGGAGTCGCAGAATTTCGAAGTCATTCCGATGGAGTTGGGTTCGCTTTCGCAGCGCTGGGGAGCTTTGCGCTGTGTCAGTAACTGGCTGGATCGCTCCCCCCACGCCTAGCTTGTATGCCTGAGGTCTCCACTCACGTCCGCTCGCTGAAGCAGTCGGTTTACGCCAGCCTGGCGGAGAAGATGAAGGCCCTGCCGGAGCCACCGATCGGTCTTCACCTGGGAGATACCTATGCCGTCCCTCCGGCCGCGGCCCGCTGGGAGGGCCTGGATTTAAGCGCACCCGGCAACTATCGTTACAGTCATCCCTCGGGTCTGCCAGTGTTACTGGAAGAACTGTCAGTCAAGCTGGCTCGGGAAAATGGGTTGGCGGCCACCCCTGACTGGGTGCAGGTCACCTGCGGAGCCACTCACGCCCTGCATAGCGCGGTTCATACCTTGTTGCAGCCAGGCGATGGGATTATTATTCTGTCTCCCTACTGGCCTTTGTTCGGGGGGATGGTGCGCTGCCTGGGGGCGGTCGACCACGAAATGCGCCTGGCCGACCTGGAGATGCGTCCGCGAGTGCGAGCTCTCTACTTCGCCAATCCGAACAATCCTGACGGCAAAGTCTATTCGCGTGAGGAATTGCAGCGGCTGGCTGCCTTCGCCCAAGAACACGACCTGTGGGTTATCAGCGATGAGTGCTACGAGCATTATCTTTACGACGGTCATCAGCATATCAGTATCGCCAGCCTGCCCGGAATGGCCGAGCGGACCGTGAGCGTGTTTTCCTTTTCCAAGAGCTACGCCATGGCCGGGCATCGCGTCGGTTACTTGTGTGCACATCCCGAGGTCATGCTCTGGCTACGCCGGTTGGCCAATCACAGTGTCTACAATATCAGTCCCAGTCTGCAGAAGGCTGCTCTGGCAGTGCTGCGTCAGGGGAGACAGTTTGTATCGGAATGGTTGCCGGCCTATGCTGCCGCTCGCGACCGGATGGCTGAAGCGGTGAAGGCGAAGAAGCCTGAGGGGGGGGCTTATTTCTTTCCGGCCTTCCGAGACGCCCAGCAGGCCTGGGACTTTGTTGAACAGGGCCTGCAGGCTGGCGTGGCGGTCGCCCCGGGAGCAGCCTTTGGAGATGACTTTGCTCACCACGTGCGCATTTGCTTCACCTCTGTAGACGGCAAAACACTCGAACGAGCCTGTCAGATCTTGCAGCGACTCTTTCAATCGCTGTAAATTTTTTCAACTAACCAGGCGGACCCGTCTCAACTACGTCAAAACACACCCCATCGGCTTCTGCAGCGGTCTAATGTTTTACTAAAATGTTTTCACCAGTTTCAAGATAAAAGAAAATTTATATTTAATAGTTGAAACTCAAAGTGGTTTAGAATAAAAAAGCCCCACATTTGAGGCTTTTTTGGGCTAAATTGAGCGACTAATACGCTGGAGTATCTCCCGGTCGGATGGGGCTGGAGCGAAAAAGCTCCCTTCAATTTGAGTGCCGAAATGGCCGACCTGGGCCCGGACCTCGGCTTCTTCGCCAACTCTTGTGATGAAGGCTTCCACCTTACGGTGGCCGGCCTGGCCACGATAGTGAGTCACGCCCGCCGCGAGCTGGTCGTCGACCGTCTTCCAGTTCTGGAAGCGAGGGGGATTCAGGCCGTCATCCAGCTTGGCCAGCACCACTTCATCAGGCAAGGTGTGGTCCATACAGGAGACCCCGGCTGAGCGACCCAGGTTGAACGGGCCACTTTTGGCCTCGCCTTCCAGGTGTCCGTTCTGCCGGCGAATCCAGGCCTCGGCTTTAGGATGGCTGCGTTTATAGTGGGTGGTCCCGGGGATGTCAGATCCTACGGATTTCCAGTTCATGCTTCTCCTTCAGGTCGCCTGGCCCAGCTTAGGAGATGGCCCTGAAAATTAGCTGATCCGGATGCCGGCTTCTTTCTGGCGATCCCAGGCGCGCTTCAAAGCCAGACGTTTGCCTTCGCCAGTGCTCATATAGTTTGGATCGGGGGCAATGCAGACTCGATCCAGGTCCAGCCGATCGGCGTCCCAGCAGCAGGCAATGGTGGCGTTACGATGGGTAAATCCTCGGTCGTGATCGCGGCAGGCCTCAGTGAGCAGCTCCAGTTGGGGCGGCTCCAGGCTGAAGCTTTTGCCGCAGTGCAGCTCGGCGAATCGAGCGGCTCGTGGACCGTGCTCCGGGTCATAACATTCTTCAAAGCGCTGAGAGTCGTGCAGCAGAGCAAACAATCGGATCACTTCTAAATCGGCCCGATAGAGGCGCCCGAGATGCAGGCCATAGGCCTCAACCCGCAGCCAGTGGTCTTCAAAATGGGCCGAGTCCTGGCCCAGGCGGAACTGCTCGATTACGAGTTGGCGAAACTGGTCTCTATCCAAACAGGGGGTGCAACCTTGGATCAAACTGGGCCAGTTCTTGCGCAACCAGTTCTTTGCGTAGATTTTCATCCGCTTTGACGATTTCGCTGCCAGCTGGAGTCTTACGGACCCACCAGACCTGCTCCACGCGTTCGGCGATCAGAGGCACGTGACTGATGATTCCGATCAGGCGACCCTGAGCGGCCAGTTGTTCCAGTGCCGACAGGGCTCGGTCCAGGCACTCGGCGCTCAGGGTACCAAAACCTTCATCCAGGAAAAGGGCCTGGAGTTGCCCACCCCGGCGGCCCACCAGTTCAGCCAGGGCCACGGCCAGCGAGAGCGAGGCCAGGAAGGTCTCCCCCCCGGAAAGTGTGGTGACGGCCCGAGGTACGCCGGAGAACTGATCCAGCACACGGAAAGACTGGGCATCATCCATTTCTTCCTCAAAGCGGAACTGTCCGGCACTGAGTAGCTCCAGGTGATGAGAGGCCAGCGAAAGCAGCTCCCCCTGGCGCTGCTGTAGATACCACTGGGGAAAGGTCATTTTGCTGCCCTTGGAGCGCTGATGGCCCAGTAGTCTGGACAGCAAGGAGATTTTTTCCACCTGCATTCGAGCGGGTCCCAGCAGGCGGTCCAATTCTGCCACTTCGTGAAGCTGCCGCTGACAGAGTTCTAGCTGATGGCGGGCCCGGCTGGCCAGATCCTGAGCTTCGCGCAGCCAGGCTGAGGCTGAATTCCAGTTGTCGAGTCCGTGTTGGCTGAGCATTGAGCTCAGGCGAGCAGCCAGCTCCTCGCGCAGGCACAGGCTGCTCTGCAAGGATGTATTCAATTCCGCTTGCTGTCGGTCCAACTCGGGCAGCAACGCGCTGAGTTCTGTGCCGTTCCAGTCCAGAGCAGTGGCGCACTGCTGAGTCAGGAAATCCAGCTCCCTCCGGGGTCCATCCACCTTTTCGGCCTGCTCTCGCTGCAGCTGCTGCAGCCGGCCCTGGGCCTCAAGTTCCAACTGGCGCAGGCGCAAGTTTTCCTGGTCCCAGGCGGCCCGCTCAGCCTCTAGTTGGTCCAGATTGTCGGGACTGGTCTGTTGGCCCCGTTGCAATTCTTCCACCAGAGACGGCAGGCGGGCTTCCCGTTCTGTTCGCATCTGGTTGATTTTGCGCAGTTCACCTTCCAGTGAGGCCAGATGAGAGATACGAGCGTTGGCTTCCGCTTCGGCCTGGGCGAGCTCTTGCTGAAGAGGCTCCAGTGGAGTCACTTCAAAGGAAGAGGGTAGAGCATCCAATTGTTCTTGTAGGGAGTGCAACAGGCTTTCTGCCTTTTGCCAGCGACTTTGAGCTTCGGAGCAGGCCCGTTCAACTTGCTCCAAATCCAGATCGACCGGCTGTCGGGGGGGTTGCCAGCCCTCAGGAAGGGATCTCTCGCAAACCGGGCAAGGCTCCCCGCTGCTGTGCTGTCCGCAAATTCGCCAGAGTTCCCCTTCACGCCAACGTTGGCGGGCCTCAGCCAGCTGCTGCAGTGCTTCCTGAGAAAGCGCCGAGAGGCGAGCGACTTCCTCGACACCCTTGCTGAGCCTGGATTCGAGTGTTCGGCGTTGCTCGCGCAGCCGTTCCAACTCTAACAGGCGGGCTTGGGCGTCGCGTAGACCGGCACGCAGGCCGTTGACCCGCGGCTGAATTTGCTCCACCTGGGCCCGGGCTGCGGACAGTGGCTCGCTCAGGGCGGCCTGCTCCGCCTGAAGTTCCAGCAGTTCCGTCTGGAGTCTTTCGCCTTCTTGCTGGAGCTGGCGCCAGCGAGTCTGGGCGCGACGAGCCTCGGCCAGTTGAGCGGCCGAGTAGGCCGGGGTTCGCTGCCTCAACTCGACCAATGCCTGGGAGCTCCGGGAGAGCTCCAGCTGTGCCTCTTGAAGGCTTTCCGACAGTTGCTGAGCCAGTTGATTGAGAGATTCCTCATCCACCGATCGCAGTCTGTCAAAGCCCAGCAATAACTGTGCGCGCTGGCGAAGCTGCGTCTCAATTTGCTCGGATTGGCCCAACTGATTTTGAACCTCAGCGAAGCTTTCAAAGGCTTTTTGTCGGGCCCGGTCTTGCTCCAAGGCCGCCTCCAGAGCCTGACGGGCGGCTGAGAGAGCCGCCTCCGGATCGGCCGGATAACGAGCGCGCGAGCCTTCGCCTCGGTCCAGAATCTGGCGGGCCTGGCCGAGCCACAGTCCGACTCGCGACTCCAGTGCGTCCAGCGGTTCGATCTGGAGCAGGCGCTTGAGCAATTCGGTTCGTTCTTTGGGTCGCGAGGCCAGGAAGTTTTGGAAGGCGCCCTGAGGCAGAAAGACGGTTTTCTTGAATTGTTCTTCATCCAGTCCGAGCAAAGCGATGACCTCGGCCGTCATCCGATTCCCGTCGTGGCACAGGACCTTGTCACCCTGAGCCAGGACGAAGGAGCTCTGATTTTTTCGGCCCACCGAACGATGTGCCGTGTAGATTTTGCCCTGGAGTTCGAATTCCAAGGTCACCGACATTTCATCCGAGCGGTCGCCGATCAGCTCCTTATTACTCTTGGAGTTGCCAGAATGGACGCCATAGAGGGCGAACATCATGGCTTCCAGCAGAGAAGATTTGCCCGCTCCGGTGGCACCGGTGATGGCCATCAGTCCTTGGGGTTCGAACTCGACCACCTGCTTAAGTCGGTAGGAGCGGAGTCCCTCGATTTCCAGTCTGCGCGGCTTCATCGGTTGGTCCAGGCGCTCAGGGCTGTGAGCTCGGGCAGGGCGGGAACGACTTCTTCCTCGTCGAGCAAGCTCTCCAGGTCACCCACCAGATTCACCAGGTCTGCCCCCAGGCCGCATTCCTCGGCATAGGTGGCGAAGGCCTCCCGCAGAGACAGGTTCTCCACCGCGGGCGCTGTACGGGCAGCCGTGGTCGCCTGGGCCGTGGCACGCATTTCGCACACCTCGACGATTTCGGCTTTGGGAAAGACTCGCGTGGCCCAATCGGCCAGCCCTGGGTCCGCTCCAGCTGTATGCACTCTGAGTCTGAGCAGGCAGTTCTCGGCGCTCTGGGCCTCCAGGATGGCTTTGGATCCCTCCAGAGTGACCAGCTTTCGTCCCTTGCTGAACGGCACCTGACGTAGACGCGCGGCCATTCCCGGCATGGCTTCCACCAGTACGGTCTCTTTAACGTCGTTCTCCTCGCCGAAGTCGATGGGAATGATGGAGCCAGCGTAGCGCCCGGGAGCTCCTCCGGGCAGAGCTTGAGGCTTATGAATATGGCCGAAGGCCGCATAGCTGACAGGGGGGATGGCCGAGGCGCGGGTGGCGTAGGTGTCGCTCACATGCAAACTGCGCTCGCTGGTCGAGAGCGAGGCGCCGTCTACAAATAGGTGGGCGGCGTAAATCAGGATGTCGCGCTGGGCCGAGTAGCTTTTTTGCAGCGACTCTGCATAGGCTTTCTGCAAGCGCATGATTCGGTCAGAGTAGGCGATCAGACGATTGCCCAGAGACCCGTCCCAGCCTGGCAGCATGCGGTTGGCGTGGACGAACGGCATGCAGGCAAGCTTGATCATCTCTCCGCCGCGCAGTGAAAACTTGAGGATTCCTCCAGCATTGGGAGCTTTGGGATAGCCGACAAATTGAATTTTGCTAGAGCTGCCCAGCATGCCGGAAAAGAAGTCGAAGAGCTGAGGGGAATCGTGGTTTCCTGCGATGACGACGACCGGGGCGTGCTCGGACAGGCGGCGCAGTCCGCTCCAGGCCAGCTCCAATTCATCCACCTGAGGCCGGGGTTGATGAAATAGATCTCCGCTATGCAAAATCAAGTCCGGCTTGAAATCGCCGCAAACCTCCAGCAGTTCGTCCAAGGCTGAAGCCAGGTCGCCAGCGCGTGAAACGCCACGAGTGGTGACTCCGATATGCCAGTCTGAGGTATGCAAAAGGCGCACAGGGGTGATTACCCTGTGCGCCTCAGTCAGGCCTGCCGAACAGACGTTTTTTTAAGCCTTGGCCACACCTTCCAGCTTCTTTTCCAGTTCGCCGTTCTCGTACATCTCCAGCAGAATGTCCGAACCTCCGATAAATTCGCCCTTGATGTAGCACTGGGGGAAGGTGGGCCAGTCACTAAAAACTTTCAAAGCCACGCGCAAATCATCGTCTTCCAGGATGTTGACATCCTTGAATTTCACTCCAGCCGATTGGAGTACCCGGGCGGCGCGAGCGGAAAAGCCGCACATCGGGAAGTTGGCGGTGCCTTTCATATAGAGGACGACCTGGTTGTCGCGTACCTCAGCGGTTAGGCGTTCTTGCATTTCAGGGGCGATGTTCATTGTTTCTCCTTAGGGCATTTCAGGCGCGCTTGGCGGCGTCGCTAGGGGATAAGGTTGTGAGTTGCAGGGCGTGCAACGGTCCGCTGAAGCTATCGCCGAGAGTGGCGTAGACCATTTTGTGCTGCTGCACCCGACTCTTTCCCTCAAAGCTGGGGGAAATCACGGTGGCTTCAAAATGGGTTCTGTCGTTGAGCGGATCGCGCACGTCCACCTCGGCGTCGGGAAGCCCGGCCTTGATCATTTCGGCGATGCGTGCAGTATCTATCATAGTGGAGCGGTTCTACTCAAGCTCCGGCTGCCCTCCTCCTTGATCTAAGCGGAGCCTCTTGACAAATACCGATCTTGTAATAATTATAGATGGTCCCGTTGGCCGCAGCGCCGAGGAAGCAAGTTTGAGGAGTTGGATATGCCGAAAGCCCACGTTCGCAAGGGTGACACCGTGCTGGTGTTGACCGGAAAAGACAAAGGAAAAAAGGGCGTGGTGGAAGCCGTGGACCCCACTGGCGGTAAGGTGACCGTCGAGGGCGTCAACGTGGTGAAGCGCCACAACAAGCCCAAGCCCCCCATGCAGCCGAGCGGCAGCATCACGGAAAAGAACAATCCCATCCATATCAGCAACGTCATGCTGGTGGATCCCAAGACCAAAAAGCCTACGCGCACCCGCGCCAAAGCTGAAGTCGAGCCGAAGGCCAAAAAGGCTCCCGCGAAAGCTAAGAAGTAGGCCCAAGCGGTCCGAAAAGAACCTCGCTCAGGCGGGGTTTTTTTATGTACCTGTGGCCTCGTCTCGCGGAGCTTGACTTGCCCTTCTGGCTGGCCTCCAGTAACTAAGGTCTGGTCTGCGTCACCGTCTGAGGTTCGATCTGATGGGCCTGCATAAACTCGAGTTCGGCCCAAGCTTCATCGTTTTCACTTTAGCCAGCGCGCCGCGAACCCCTCGGGCCCCACACCCACTCGGCCGGGAAAATGACGTCGGGCCACTCCCACCATCTGATGGAGATACTCCAACCGGCTGGCTCCAGGCTGAACGGATTCAATGGCTGCAGGGAAGGCGGTGACCCGGGTGCGTGTGCCATTGGAAGTGCCGTCTCCGCCTACGAAGTGGTCGAGAATGACCGCATCAAAACTCTCCTTCAAGCGTTCGAAAAAGGGCTCGGGTTCTCGAATAGGAATCAGCGGCGAAAGGCAGGCCACCGTCATCAGGCCGGCCCTGCGCAGGGTCCGTCCCGCCTCCATTCGCTTTGCCACTGAGCAGGCCGGAGCTGGCAGTCCAGGCAGCCGATCCCGGTCACTTTCGATGGAGATGTGCACACGCGTGGGTAGCTGCAGCAGAAGTTGAGTGTACTCCGAGACCAGATCTGAGTGAGTCTGAACAATGAGTAGATCTGGGGGCTGATGCACCATTGCCTCCAGAACCGAGCGGGTGATGCCGGTCGTTCTTTCCTGGGGGGGAAACGGGTCGGTGGCTGAGGACATGAAAATGGAGACCGGTCCGCGCCTGCGCTCACGTCCAATTTCGGCCAGATAGAGAGAGCCCGCGTTGGACTTGCCCTCCAAGAAGCTTCCCCAAGGGCGGCCTTGGGTCAGAAAGCGATTGTGCTGCACATAACAGGCCACCCCACAGAGGGAACGACCCAGCGAGCATCCCCGGTAGGGATTGAGTGAGTGACTGCAGACCGACTTCAGGTAGCCGGAGGACCGAGTCAGGATAGAACGGGCTTCCACCAGCGTGAGCATCAGGCAATAGTATACAACGCCCAGGGGGATTCATCTTCATTGCAGCGAACGCGGATGCTCATATGACAGACGCCAACGTCAGGTCAGGCAGCGACGGGGGCGCGGGAGACGAGCACAGCACTCTGCGGACGGATGCCGCGCTGTTCGCGGGGAACCGCGCCTGGCTGCGCAGCGGATTCGACCTGCTGATCAAAGATCAACACCAGTCCCGGCGCATGCCGATGTGCTACTCCTACCTGACCGTGGGCAGAGACGCCGGCGACCGGCGCTGCGATATCACCCTGGAAGACCCTGGCATTTGCGGCCGCCAGGCCATGCTCAAGCTGGTGAAAGGCCAGGTCTTCTTCACCAACCTGGACGTGCGCACAACCTGCTATGTCAACGGCGAGGAGAGCGCTTTTGCTCAGTTGCGCGATGGCGACGTGCTCAGCATGGGCGGGGCCACCGTGACGTTGATCCAGCTCAAGGAAGCGGTGGCCTTCCTGGAAGGCTACAGCGAGCCACATCGCCAGCAACACTGGACCCTTTCGCCCGGTTGCAACCTGGTCGGGCGGGTGGGCAGGCGTCAGAATGAGGTGGTGCTGAACGACCCCACTGTCTCGCGCGAGCACTGCACCATCGAGAGCCAGGACGGCGTGTTTGTTTTGCGCGTGGATTCTGGCCACGAGGCCACCTGGGTGAACGCTGAGGTGGTGGAATCCCTCAAGGTTCTCCACGACGAGGACCTGATACAACTGGGTCAGCAATTGCTGCGGTTTCGCACCTATCAGGTGCAGCCTCAAAAACGTCGAGAATTGGCTCCGCGCGAGGCCACCATTCTCTTCTCGGACATTTGGAACTACACCCAGATGGCCGAAGACCGGCCTCTAGAGCAGGTCATCAGCCAGCTGAACGAGATGTATAGAGGCCTGGGAAAAGTCATCGTGGACAACCAGGGCACTCTGATGAGCTACCTTGGAGATGCCATGATGGCCTTCTTTGATTCGGAGGGCCCCGAGGATGTATTGCATCCCGCCCGGGCCGTGCGAGCCGCCATCAACATGGTCAACAAGCTCAATCGTCTCAACCGAGAATGGGAAGTCGAGGGCAAACCCAAGCTCACCATCGGTATCGGTATCGCCACCGGCGAGGTCATGGTGGGGGATGTGGGCCTGACCGCTCATCGCGAGTTTGCCGCCATGGGTGACACGACCAACGTGGCCGCCCGAATCGAAAAGCTAACTCGCGACTTTTCTGCTCAAGTCCTGGTTTCGGGGGCGACCGCCCGGCATCTGGGGGACGAGTTTGTCTTGCGCGAACTGGGCTCGACTGAGATTCGCGGGCGCCGCAGTCCGGTCGAACTGTATCACGTTGTGGGGATTCGTCAGGAGACCGAATGAGTTTTCGTAAGTTTCACGGTAGCGATCGCTATCTCACCAATCACAGTTTGGAAATGGCCGTCAACACCGCAATCGCCCTGGAGAAGCCCCTGCTGGTGCGGGGGGAACCCGGCACGGGCAAGACTGAGCTGGCTCTGGCCATCGCCAAAGCCTTGGAGATGCCGCTCATTCGCTGGCACGTCAAAAGCACCACGCGTGCCCAGGAGGGGCTGTACACTTATGACACGGTACAGCGCCTGTATGATTCGCGTTTCGACGATACGGCCGTGCACGACATCCGTCATTACATTCATCAGGGACCTCTGGGGCAGGCCTTTAGTTCGGAGCAGCGAGTGGTGCTGCTGATCGACGAGGTGGATAAGGCCGACATCGAATTCCCTAACGATTTGCTCAATGAACTCGATCGTATGAGCTTCACCATCCCGGAGCTTCGCGAAGAGGTCGTGGCCAGGCACCGGCCGGTGGTGATTATCACCAGTAACAACGAGAAAGAGCTGCCTGACCCCTTCCTGCGCCGCTGTATCTTTCATTTCATCGAGTTCCCCGATGAAGAGCTGCTGGGGCGGATCCTGAAGGTGCACCACCCGGAACTGGAAGAGTCGCTCAGCCAGCAGGCGCTCCAGGCTTTCCTGAGCCTGCGTGAGGCTCCGTTGCGCAAGCGCCCCTCCACCAGCGAGTTGATCGACTGGGTGGCGGCTCTCAAGGCTGCCGGTATTTCCTCATTCAATCTGGAGCAGTTGCCGATGTTGGGCACCCTGATTAAGAAAGAACAGGACCTGCAGCTGATTCAGGAACGGGTGACCCGTCGGGGTCACTGGCGCAATTAGCCGTGTTTATCGGGTTTCTCCTGGAGCTGCGTCGTTTTGGCGTGCCGGTCGGGACCCAGGAGATGCTCACCCTGGCGGAAGCGCTGCAGAAGGGTTTGCACGGATCCACTCTGGACGGTTTCTACGAGCTGGGTCGGGCCGTTTTGATTCATCGCGAATCTCACCTGGATGCCTATGACCAGGCTTTTCTGAAGCATTTCCACAATGCCCGCATCGAGTCGATTAAGATGCACCAGGATCTGCTGGATTGGCTGAAGGAAGCAGCCCCGCTGGAGTTGCCCGAGGACTGGAAGTGGCTGGAAGAAGTCGACCCGGAGGAACTCCGACGCGAGTTTGAAGATCGGCTGCGCGAGCAAGATGAGCGCCACGATGGAGGCTCCAAGTGGATCGGAACCGGCGGTCGCAGTCCATTCGGGCACTCGGGCGCGCCCCGCCCCGGTATCCGGGTGGGAGGGACCGGCAAAAACCGCAGCGCTATCCACGTGGCCGGCGAGCGGCGCTTCAAGGGTTACCGCAATGACCGTCAGATGGACGTGCGCCAGTGGGCCGTGGCCCTGCGCAAGTTACGCAATTTTCATCGCCACGGTCAGGAAGAAGAGCTGGACGTGGACGGCACCATTGACGCCACCGCCCGCAACGCCGGCGATCTGGAAGTTATCACCCGACCGCCCCGACGCCCCAACACACGCGTCATACTCTTGCTGGACGTGGGAGGCTCGATGGACCCCTACGTGATGCTGGTGGAGCAGCTCTTTTCAGCGGCCGCGTCCTCCAGTCACTTTAAAGAATTCCGCAGCTATTTCTTTCACAACTGCATTTACGGTAAGCTTTTCAAAGACGAGCATTTCCGCGAAAGTATTACCCTGCGGCAGTTGTTGGGCGAGTGTGGACCCCACTACCGGCTGATCATCGTGGGGGACGCTGCCATGGCTCCTTACGAGCTCTTTCATCCCAAGGGCTCCTATTTCTTCGGCCCACCTCAGGAGAAGACGGGCTGGGACTACATGACTCAGCTGGCCGCCCACTATCCGCGCACCTGCTGGCTTAATCCGGACGACCCGCGTTACTGGCAGGGCCCTGGCAGTACGCGAGAAGCCCTGGCCCGTTTGTTTCCTATGTATCCGTTGACCCTGGACGGTCTGACCGAAGCCATCGCCGGACTCAACGGTACCCGTCCGGCCAGCGGCAGCGCCTGAAATGAATCCTTTTGCCCCTCCGCCCGCGGCGGTGCCTGTGCCGCCCGAGGAAGTGCCTGGCAAATACGAATACTGGCGAACTCGCCAACTCTACGCAACCTTCGTTGGCTATGCCATCTTTTACTTTGTGCGCAAGAACCTGAGCTGCGCTATGCCTTTGATGGAAAAGCAGTTGGGGATCGGCAAAGCTCAGCTGGGCGGTTTCCTGACCGCCCACGGCGTGATCTACGGGCTCTCCAAGTTCCTCAACGGCATGCTGGCAGACCGCTCCAACGCGCGTACATTCCTGGTCTTTGGGCTTCTGATGTCGGCTCTCATGAACTTTTGGTTTGGATTGTCCTCGGGAGTGCTCACTTTGGGAGTGGTCTGGGTGCTCAACGGCTGGTTTCAGGGAATGGGCTTTCCCCCATGCGCCAGGGTGCTCAGTCACTGGTTTGCCCCCCAGGAGCGCGGAGTCAAGTGGGGCATTTGGAACACCTCGCACCAGGTGGGGGGATTTGTGATTCTCTGGCTCGGCGGTTGGCTGGGTCAGCACTACGGGTGGCGGGCGGTTTTTTATGTGCCCGCTCTGATCGCGCTGGTGGTCAGTTTTTTTGTCTACGATCGTCTGCGCGACACACCTGAGTCACTCGGTCTGCCGGATATTGAAGTCTATGCCGGTCAGCCCGGCACGGACCACCTGGAGGCCGGCCAAGTCGAGCCCGATTTTGCTCGACGACTGCGCCATCGGGTCTTTGGCAACCCTTTCGTTTGGCTGATCTGTTTGGGGAATTTTTTCGTCTATGTGGTTCGCTACGTATTTTTTGATTGGTGGCCGACCTTTCTCAGTCAGGAGCGTCACTTTGAGCTGAGCCAGGCCGGCCAGTTGACCTCCTATTTTGAAGTGGCCGGGCTGTTTGGCTCTCTGCTGGCCGGTTTTCTCTCTGACCGCTGGCTCAAAGGCCGACGCAATCCGGTCTGCCTCTTCTACCTGTTTTGCACTCTGGGCACCATTCTCTATTATCGAACCATGCCGGTGCAGGGCTACTGGCAGGAAGCCGCTGCCGTGGCCGCGGTAGGCTTTTTCATCTACGGTCCCCAGTTTCTGGTGGGGGTCATGGTGACGGACATCGCCGGTAAGGAAGCGGCCGCTTCAGCCATCGGCCTGACCGGATTTTTTGGTTATCTCAGCGGAGTTCTGTCCGGCTACGGGTTGGGACGCCTGGTCGAAATCTACGGCTGGGATGCCAGCTTTCAGCTCACCATCGCCTGTACTCTAGGCGCCATCTTGTGCTTTGCACTTTGCGGAAGGAAAACCTGAATGGTCACAACTGAAGTTCGAGATGAGGTGGCCTGGATTCGCCTCAATGATCCTGCTCGCCTCAATGCCATGGGGGAGGAGATGGCCGGTCATTTCGCCGCGGCCGTCGCTCACCTCAAGAAGCAGCCGTTGCGGGCGGCCGTGCTGAGCGGCGAGGGTACTTCTTTCTCGGCCGGCGGCGATCTGGAAATGCTCAAGGCCAAACAAACTCGAAGTTGGGCTACCAACACAGGCGATATGCTGGCTTTCTATCACACCTTTCTCAGTCTGCTTGAGCTGGAAGTTCCCTTGATTGCGGCCGTTCACGGATGGGCGGTGGGGGCGGGATGCTGCCTGATGGCCGCCTGCGATATCCGTCTGGCCGATCCTGAAGCGCGTTTCCGCGTGCCCTTCCTGGGAATGGGCTTGTTTCCGGGCATGGGGTCCACCTACTGGTTCAGTAAGCGGATGGCACCGTGGGCGTCGGAATTTCTTCTGACCGGGGCCACCTGGGACGCACGGACCGCTTGTGAGCGGGGCCTGGTCACCCAGATTTGCGAACCCGGCCAGGTCATGGAACTGGCTCAGTTGCAGGTGGAGAAGATCCTGAAAAACGGCCCTGAAGTGACCCGCGATTTGTTGCACGTGCTCCGAGGAGATCCGAGCGAGTTGCGGGCCGCTCTGGCTCGTGAAGCCGATTTGCAGGCTCGCAGCTACAACCGTGAGGAATTTGCTGAAAGGATTCGTCATGCTGATTCTCATCGTCGGCGATAAAGAAGAAGAACGCCGCGTTTTACGCGAGGCGGTAGAACGGCTGGGCTACCAGTGGCGGGAAGCCGCTGACGGAGACGCGGGCTGGCTGCAGTATTTGAATTGTCGGCCTCAGGTGATTCTCAGTGATTACATCATGCCCGGCAAGAACGGACTGGAATTGTGTCGCGCGGTTCGCTCCCAGCCGTTTGACCACTACACTTACTTTGTCTTGCTCTCCACTCTGTCGCAGCGCGATCATATTCTGGAGGGTCTGCGGTCTGGCGCCGATGACTATCTGCCCAAGCCCGTGGACGTGGAAGACCTGCAACTGCGGCTGCTGGCTGCCCAGCGGGTGACCGAGCTGCACGCCCGTCTGGCTGAACAACGCCACCAACTGCAGTTGATGAGCGCTCGTCTGTTGGAAGAGAGCCGGCGCGATCCCTTGACTCAGGTGGGGAACCGCCTGCGCTACCACGATGACTCTCCCAAGTTTCTGGAACTGCCTTGCGCGGTCGCTCTTTGCGACATCGATTGCTTCAAACAATACAATGATATTTACGGGCACCTGGAGGGCGATAAAATACTCAAGCTGGTGGCCAGCCAACTCGATCGCCTCAGCGGCGACGCCCATGTCTACCGGTTTGGTGGCGAGGAGTTTCTCTTGATTTTCCCTGCTACCGAGACCGAAGCGGCTCGGGCCGTTTTAGAGAACCTGCGCCAGGAAATCGAGAACCTGGGAGTGGTTCACGTCGGCAACCAGCCTTACGGCAAACTCACCGTAACCTTTGGTCTTTGCCCTCTGGATGGGACCACGCTGGGCGACCTGGAACGGGTCGGCAAGCAGGCCGATGAAGCCCTTTATGACGGCAAGAGAACCGGGCGCAATCGGGTTCGGCTCTATACGCCGGCCTGAATTTCAGAGTCGAACTGGCCGCCTTCCCACTCCACCAATACGGGAGCGGGGGCGGCTGCCAGGTCATCGGTGGGATACCAGACCCGGCCTTTGCGTGCCACGATCAGCAAGCCCTCATCGTCGCCCAGAGCGCAGAAGTCCTCTCGACACGGGCCGAAGATGGGCAAGTTGAGCTGTTTTCTGGTTTCGGCCACGCTTTCCACCACCAGACCAACTTCGCTGACGCAGAGCCACTCCGGGTCAGGTTTCTCTTGGTCCACGCGGTCGCGGACGATGGCTTCCATCAGATTTCCGGCCGGGTCCCAGAAGTAGACGCTGCGGGCCCGCCAGCTTTCAAACTCGAAGCGGGTTTCTCCCTGGCTGTCTGCAACCAGAGGGGTGCGGGCGCTGAGCCACTCGATTCCGGCTTGCCACTGGTTGGGCGGCCAGTTGAAGGCCAGATGATAGCGATGGGCTTGACCGGCCACGAACTCCAGGCGGGTCCGGCCCGCCTGCACCCCACCTCCGATCAGCGGCATCCCCAGCACCCGGCTGTAGAAATCGCGCAGTTGCTCAGGGTCGGTGCATTCAAGGCGAACTCGAGAGATTCTCATCAGCTTTCCTGTTCTGCGAGTTCTGGCGGCTGACCCGCTTTTGTCGGGCCGGGCGTCGGGATGTTCACATTCGCGCCATCTGGTGGTCGATCGTCGGGCCTATACTGCGGCCAAAGATAGATAAAATAACTGCAGAGACAGAGGAAGACGTCCCGTGAAAATTAGCACTGCCCCCCAGTTTACCCTGAACAAGGTTCCCCAGAATAACAAGCCTCAGGCACCAGCCACCCCGCCCAAGCCGGATCAGGTCGAGCTGAACCAGGGCCAGCAGCCCGAGCCTTCCGTTTCTTACGGCCGAGTCGCCACTTTAGGCGCCGGCCTGGTTGGCGGAGCCGCCCTGGGTGCGGCCGCTGGTTTCCACGGCGGTTTTCTGGCCGAAGCCATCGCCGTCTGTTCCATCCCGGGCCTAGCCGTTGGAGGCGCCCTTCTGGGTGGAATCGCGGCCGAGCAATTTGGCCCCAGCAGCAGTGAATACCGCGCCATTGGCGGGGCGATGGTGGGCGGTCTGTTGGGTGCGGGCGCTGGCGTGACCCAGTCCTTCATGACGGCCACGGGCGGACCGGTGCTGGCTGCCACCCTGGGCGTTTCGGCTGCTCTGATGGGGGGACTGATGGTCTTTAAGGCGTTGGCCCGGCCCGAACAACCCCCCCAGTAGCGAACCCTGGGCGGCTGGCGGCCGGACTGAAATTGAGACATTTTTCAGCTCTTTCGGATATGCCTGACATACAGAGAGAAGGATGAGTGACATGCAGATTCAGAGATTTCAGAATACTCCCCGCCAGCTGCCCAAAGTGAACAACCAACCGCGGCAGCCTGAGGAGCCCAGCAAGGGCCCCTCGGACAAGAGCCCGTTCCTGGAAGGTGCTCAGCTGGGCGCAGCTCATTTCGGCGTGCCTGCTCTGGCCGGGTTGCTCGTTCCTCAGCATCCCTTCCTGGCCGGGGCCGTAGCCGGAGCGGCGGTTGTGGCGGTTCGCGCTGGCGGATTTGTCAAGGAGAATGGTGGGGCGATGATCAGCGCCGCCCTGGTCGGCGGTTTGTGCGGCTATGCAGGCGGTCACTTTGGTGTGCCGGGCGTGGTCGGCGCCACCGCTCTGGGTGCTCTTCAGATGGGTCTACAGCACAGTAATCGTTCTTAGCGGCTGAGTCACGCGGGCAGGGCTTTGCACCCATCGGTGGGAAAGCCCGCCCACGATGCAAACCGAAGAAATCGCTCAAGTTATCAACCGAGTAGACCGGCCCAGCAAGGTGCTGGTCACGGGCGGCATGCCCTATGCCAACGGACCGCTGCATGTCGGCCACCTGGCCGGCGCCCTGGTTCCCCCCGACATATATTCGCGTTTTATGCGAATGCTGGTGGGTCCCGAGAATGTTCTCTTTGTCTGTGGCACGGACGATCATGGCTCGACCAGTGAGGTTGCGGCCAAGAAGGCCGGACGCCCGGTGCGAGAGTTTATTGACGAGATTCACGATCGCCAGCACGAGACATTGAAGCGCTATTCGATCGGGGTGGATGTCTACTCCGGCACCTCCAGTCCCGACAACTTTGAAGATCATAAGCACATTTGTCAGGAAGCGTTACGCAAGCTTTATGCCAACGGGATGCTGGAGAAGCGTACCAGCCAGCAGTGGTTCGATCCCGGCATGAACATCTTCCTGGCCGACCGCTACGTGGTCGGCACCTGCCCGCGCTGCGGACACGACCGAGCCTACAGCGAAGAATGTGATTCCTGTGGGGCCAACTATCTGGCCGTGGAGCTGCTCAATCCCATCTCGACCGTCAGCGGGGACACTCCCGTGTTGCGCGACACCGACCACTGGTGGCTGGATATGTGGAAGGTGCTGACTCCGCTCAAGGCCTGGATTGCGACCAAAGAGAAAACCTGGCGTAAGCTGGTCTTCACCGAGGCCATGAGTCAGGTCGCTCCCTGTCTGGTCTTTCCCAACACTCACGAGAGTGAGTACAAGGAACAGAAGGCTGGTCTGCCACCGCATAAGAGCCGTTATGCCACCGGCAAGCGCGTGGTGGTCCAGTTTGATTCGGTGGAGGATCTCGAGAAGGGCAAGAAGCTCCTGAGTTTTCCGACCGAAGTGATGGACGGTTGGGCCCACAGGCCCATCACGCGAGACATCGCCTGGGGGATCCCCGTGCCTCCCGAAATCGACCCGGCTATGGCGGGCAAAACCTTTTACGTCTGGCCGGAGTCTCTGGTGGCTCCACTGGCCTTTACCCGGCGGGCCCTGCAGGCGCGCGGACGAGGTCAGGACGAGTATGCACTGTATTGGAAAGATCCTAAGGCTCGCGTCGCTCAGTTCATCGGTTCGGACAATGTTTTCTTCTATGTGGTGATGCAAGGCGCGATGTGGCTGGGCATGCAGGATGGATTGCAGATGACGGATGTCTTTGCCAATTGCCATCTGCTCATCAACGGCGAGAAAATGAGCAAGTCCACCGGAAATTACTTCACTGCCGACGAGCTCCTGGATGAACACGGTTTTTCAGCCGATCAATTGCGTTACTACCTATCCCAGCTGAGCCTGGCCAAGAAGCAATCCAACTTCGAGCTGGAAGGCCTGCGTGAGAAGTGCGGCTTTCTGGCCGGCCCGATGAATGCTTCCTTTGAGAAGCCGATCTCGGCCTGCCTATCCAAATTCGAGGGGGTTGTGCCAGAAGGTCAGTTGATGGGGAAAACTGCCGAAGAGACCAGAAAAATTATCGAGACCTATCTGCGCATGATGGGCCGGGCTGACTACGCCGACCTGCTGGGCCTGGTTGAAAACTACGCTCGCCTGATCAACAAACTCTTCACCAATCACAAGCCTCACGATGATCGCTTCCCAGAAGCGGAGCGACGAGACGCGCTCTATTCCAGCTTCTATATCTTAAAGACGCTTATGATCATGCTCTATCCGTTTGCTCCCGAGACGATGGACCGGGTGCGCCAGGCTTTACGACTGCCGCCCACGGTCTTCTCGGTGGCGGAATTGGGCACACCCATTCCGCCAGGCCATAAGGTCGGGCAGTTGCTGGAGTTTTTCCCCTCCACTCGGGAAGAGCAGGCTTCCTGAATCTACCAGTCCTCCCCTGAGAGCTCGAAGAGGGCCGTCAGAAATGCGTGCATTCCCGGGTCATTGCGCTCCAGCCAGAGTGCCTGGGAAGGATAGCTCAGGAAGGCCTCGATGCATACGGCCAGATATTCCTGGGGGTGGCTGGCGGCATAATCACTCAGGAAGCCCTGGCGAGTGGGGGCGAAGCCGTGCCAGAAATTGGTGGAAATCGAAGCCTTGTGGGCACTGAGCATACGGTCGAGCACATGTCCGAGTTCGTGATGCAAGATGGCTGCACGCCAGCTGGTTTGAGGAACGGCAATTTCGTGAGTTTTGGGCTGGTAAAGGCCGCCTTTCCCGTGACTTCGGCTGCGGCGGTTCCAGGTTCCGAATCGGTTTTCAAAGTCGAGTTGACTGTAACGGCGGAAAATCAGGCCTGAGTTACTGAAGTGAAAAACCAGGCGCCAGCCCCAGTCCTGGAGATGGGTCTGCAGACTCAGGGCTACCCAGGCGTCCCCGCCCGCCATCCTGTCGGCCCACCGTCTGAATTGCCCGTCCGAGCAAGCCGCCGGAAGACGTCGGCCGAGCCGGCCTTCGGGATGGAACAATTGGTGCAGGGCCGATTCAGGCCCGAGGCTAGAGTACCCCACCCCCGTTATTCGGCTGAACCACCGCAAGTCTGGCGAAATTCCCGCCAGCTTGGCCCGGCCTTGCGCAAGAGCACCTCGTCGTGGCCGGGGATGAGCAGGTTTTCCAAACGGCCGACCTGCTTGTAACCCAGACGCTCATAGAGCGCTCGCGCCCTGGGATTAAAGCTGGATACACAGAGAAATACGTTGGGGCTTTGCGCCAGGATGTTCGCCTCGGCGTGGGCGATCAAGGCCTGACCCAGACCCCTGCCCTGATGTGCCGGAGAGACCGCGATGGTCCGGATGTAGCCGTTCAGCAGGCCGCTGGTGGTCCAAAGGATAAAGCCAGTGGGACCGTCAGAATCGCGCGCGACGGCGAGAAACGACTCTTGAATGGCCTGCAGGCAATCCGCGGACTGTCGACCTAACGTCTGCCACGGCTCCATGCTCAGCATCAGTCTGGCCGCCCATTCCTGATCCTGCAAAAGTCGACTGTCGCTGATGAGGGTTTGCATCTTGGCGATTGATTCACGAACGCCCCCCTGGCGCCCCTTTTGCGTCCAGAATCTCGAGCTTCAAACTGGCAGGATGATCTCCAGTTAGAGAACGGAGGATTTGGTTGTGTTGATTGTAGGGATTGTGCTTTCACTGGTGGGATTCGTGATCGGTCTGGCAGGGAGCATTCAGCTTTTGGTGGCGATCTTTCGCAAGAGTGGGGCCCTGTGGGGTCTGGGCAGCCTGTTCATCCCGCTGGTTTCACTGTTCTGGCTGTTCAGTAACTGGAAAGACGGCAGAAGTCCGTTTCTGCGCAGTGCGCTGGGCGGCCTGATTTACGGCACGGGCGCGGCCATCAGCGCATTCGCCACACAATCGGCTTCGTGACCGTGAGGGGGGGGCCGGCTTCGGGGGTCGCCGGCCCCAGGCCCCCCTTCGCCCGACACCTCGCAGGCTAGGCACGCAATGCCTGAGCGAAGGCCTTGTAGTCGCGCTCGTTGGGCAGGCAGAAAGTGATGGAGCCTCGGTAATTGGAGCGGCGGACGGCGTCCACCAGGATGCGCGACACAAGAGTCGGATCCAGGCCTCCACCGCCGCTACCCATCGAGGCGATGGCGACGGGGCCGTAGCAGCTCCGCAGTGCCTCCTGCAGACCATCACCCAGTTTGGACGGCTGAGAGCAACCGCGTGGGGTTTCCAGAGCGACCACGTGCAAGACCCCCTGCACTCCCAGGTCGTGCAGGCCGTAGGCCTGGGTGCGAATGACCTCACCCAGCTGCCGAGCCTGCTCAGATAGGCGTGCCATCAATTCATATTCCAGCTCAGGGCCGGCCAGAGCCAGCAGGGCTGCGCCGGGACCGGACCTGAGACGACCATCTTGGGAAACACCGTGAATCAACCAGCGGGCTCCACTCTCCTCCAGGCGATGGCGGCTGAGCTGGATGCGCTCGGTCTGGTTGGATTCGAGCACAAAGCGAATGGGCTGGCCCGGAATCAGGCGCAGGTTGCCCAATGGGGTTGGGAAGCACGCGTCTGAGGAATGCCGTTCGATGTATTGCATGAGCAAGCAATCGTAGGGTCGTTCCAGGCGTAGCTTGCCCACCGGTTTGGCCGTGACCAGCGTGCCCCGCTGGTCGCGGCGCCATTCCAGTTCGGTGACTCCGGCTTTGAGCAGAGGTAAAAAAAACTCCTCAGTGACCTGGCCTGCTGCCAGCCAGTCCGGGGTCTCGGGCGGCCAGATTCGGAGCAGCACGTCCTCTTTCAGTTCGTCCGGGGTGCGCCCGAGGCAGATGGCGATGCCGCTCAGCCAGCGTGCGACCAGTCGGCTGGACTCGTCCCAGGCGTCCTCGACCAGAATGTCGTGCAGGGCATCGGCTCTGGGAATATGTTGGTTAAGCCAGTCTCGCCCTTGAGGCTGGCTGGCCAGCAGCGTCATCAGACAAACTCGAGTTTTCGCGCTCAGCAAGCGGGCACCGGCCGGGCCGTCGCTGACGTGGATCTCAGCCGTGATCGGTTTTTCTGGAACTTGAGGCGGACAGCCGCTGAGCAGGCGCTGGCGGGCCTTCTCAGGGAAGTTCGGGTCGAGCAGGGACAGGGTGACGGCCATCTGCGGCGCCACCCAGCTGCCTCGGTCCAGAGCTGCCCAGAGCTTCTCAAGCAAGGCCTCCGAGCACTGGCCGAAAAGAGCCACGCAAGCGACCAGAGCCGGCCGCCAGCCGTCATTCAGCAGGCTGCTGAACTCGCTCTCCAGGTTCTGGCAGTTGCGTGCAATCTCGCCGATTCGCTCTACAACGCCGGCGCAATTGGGGCTGATATGGAGTAAACTCAGGTAGTCGCCGCTCTCAAAGATCGGGTCGAACGCGCTCACAGCAGTTCTAAGAACTCTCGGCTATCCCAAACATGGCCGCCGCAGACGCTGCGCGAGGAAAAGAGCGAGGCTCGATGGCTGACGTCGTGGTAATCTGCCTGGCAGTCTTCCAGGTGAATGGTGCCAAAGCCCCGATCAGAAGCGTCGCGAGCGGTGGTTTCCACACACTGACTGGTGGCCAGTCCGGTCATGACCAGCCGCTCGATTTTGAGTTGGCGCAGTAAGCTCTCAATGGAGCTGGAAGTGAAGCCGCTGTAGGTGGTCTTGTCCAGCACATGGTCGCCGGGTTGGGGGGCCACCTCATCCAGCACATCCGCCAGCGGCTGGGAGCGAAGCGGATAGAGGTCGGCAAAACCTAGTTCCAAGGCCTCGCGGTAGCACTTCAAGAAATGCCTGTGCAGATCGCTGCGATCTTCGAGTTGGCCGCACAGACGAAGGTAAATGATAGGACGGCCGAGCTCACGGGTGCGCTTGACCACCCGGGTCAGGCGCGGAACCAGCAGTTCGTGGACCCGCTGTCCAATATAGAGGGAGGCGCCGGGGTGAATCGTCTCAAAGTAACGAACGAAACTGGCCTGCGGATCCACATAGTATCGTTGCAGGTCCACCACCACCAGCGCCCATTCTCCCAGGTGCACGACTAGCGGGTCCGAGTGCCTTTGGGTAGTTCGTAAATGAGAATTTCGTTGAGCTGGTCGTCCTTCAAGATGAAGTTGGCCCCGGGAATTCGCCAGCTGGCGCTGCCAACACCCTCGGAAAGACCAGGGTGTCCGTCCGGGTAAAGATCTTTGACGGTGTCCACCGAGTCACCCAGTTTGACTTTACGGTCGGTTTGAGCGCGGATGCCTCGCACCCGAACGCTGACGATGGCGCGGGAGTTGGTGCCATTGTTGAGCACGACTTCGATCAGACGGTCGGGTCGCTGGCCCGCCACGGACCAGCGCAGCAAGCCTGAGTTGGGAGCGCGAGTGGGCTTGGTGTCTACGCTGGGGGGTCCCAGCAGTTCCAGAGCTTCTGGCGGAACTGCCTTGCCCACTTCGAAAGGGCCAACCTTAACTCCCGGGACGACCGTCAGCCGGGTAAAGCGCCAGCGTTGGGCCTGTTTGGATTCCACCAGGAACTCTTCCACTTTCCCGGCTTTGGTGCGGATGGTGAGTCCGGGTACGCAAAATTCTGGATTGCGGCTGAACGGGTTAATGTCTTGCTGCGCGTCCGGGTATTTCTTGAGAATCTGGTTGGCCGGTCCATCCAGGTAGACGCCTTCTTTGGTGGAGGCACGGATGCCCTTCACCTGGACCGAGTGGACGTTCTCGGGCTTGACACCGTCGTTCAAGCGCACCAAAAAGCCCTTGCGCAGATCGCGCGAGTCACCCGCGCCAAAAATGATCGTGCCACTGCCCGGTTCCTCAGTTGCCTCTTCCTGTTGCGAGGCCTTGCCCATATACTTCAGGGTGGCCTTGCCCAGGGGCTGGCCCACAAAGATCGGCCCCACGCTGCTGCCCGCTTTGACTTCCACCTTGGATTTTCGCCACAACTGGGCTTCAGCCGGGCCCGCCAGAACCAGAGCCAAAAACAGCAGATACTTCATCGCGCGACTTTCGCAGGGCGTCCCGGCTCACCCTTTCTTGGGTAAAACCTGGTCATGAAGTGCGCCCGACCGGCCGTGTCCCTCGCTGGCCTCTCCCTGCTGGTCTTGCTCTGGTCTTTTGGTTGGCTGCCAGCCTGCCTCCGCTGCCGCCAGCAAGCCACCGGGATGATTCTCAGCGAGCGACGGCTTCTGGTCGGAAAGGTGCTGACCTACGGATATTCCACAGGGGAAACGCTCGCGGGCGGAAGCTTTGTCGATCTAGATGGATCCTTTCGAGTTGGCGACCGACTGATGGTCCATTTCAATCCTGGCTGCCAGAAGGAGTCGTTCGTTTCCAGATTTCCGTATTCCGCTGGGGTCCCTTTGCTGGCCGTGTTCTGTCTGCTCGGGTCCCTGAGCTGGTTGCTGGTTGCGCCTGAGGTTGAAGCGGTGGAACCACAAACTGAGATCGGCTTCGAATCGAACCCGCGCTTTCTTTAAAGCACTCGCAGCTGCATACGTTTCTGCGGAACCTTCAGCAGTTTCATAACCTCCGGTAGAAGCCGGCGGGCCCACGATCGACATCCCACCACCCCGGGGTGAAAGCCGTCTGGACTGAAGGTATCCAGCGTGAGCCGGTCGCGCATTCGATGCACATTCCAAGGAGAATTCAGTCCCAGGGCGGCATGCTCCAGGCAAGATACCCGCCAGGCCAGAAAACTGCTGAGGGGGTATGGAAAGCACGGAAACTCCCGTAGATTGGGGAGTCCGACCAGCAGCCAGGGCGCTCCTGGACCGCGTTGGCTGAGGCGTTGCAGATTTTGAGCATAGCTGGCTGGAGTGCGCAGGTTTAAGGCGTCGTTGACGCCGGCTGAGACCAGATAAAGGTCGGCAGCTGGTAAGCTGGCCGGCGCCCGACTCACCAGGTCGGCGCTGCTGGCGCCGTTATGAGCCAGATTCTGCCAGTCCACGGCTCGTCCGGTGGTCTCGGCCAGCAGAGCCACCAGTTGGTAAGGAAGGGTATCCTCCGCCTGGCTGTGCCCGATTCCGGCCATGATGCTATCGCCCAGAAAGACCAGGCGAATGGGAGGACCGCTACCGTCCAGCTGACCCTGGGGGTGGAAACACTCATTGAGCTGGGGAACACGTCGCCGCACCTGTCGGCCCTGAACATACAGCCAGGGCCCGGCAGTGGCCAGGGTCAGTGCCAGTTTTGCTTGATCCCACGCGCTCATCAAGTCTCGCCTTTGCCGCCCTCGCCAGGGGCCCTTTCACCAGTCCAGTCGAAACTGTGCTCAGCCTTGCGAAAAACTTTAACATCTGCAGCAATCCGGCAACCTTCTGCTGGGCCTCAGCCGCGGGAGTTGGGCTTAAGCTGAGGCTATGCAAATCACCGGTTCCCGAACGACCAGTTTCGCCGCTCCCTACGCCAAAGTCTCCACGCGGATGCGCTGGGAAGGCAAGGATGAGGTTGTGCTCACCCAGCCCGACCAGCTGACCTTGATCCCCAGGCCGGCAGTGGCTCGCCCGCCCGTTTCGGTAGCGCGTATGACCGTCATGGCGTCGGCCGTGGCTGGTTTGCTGCCGTTTATGGGAGCCACGGCCGTTAAGGCTGACCCCATCGCTGATCTGATCAACTTCACCCTTAAAGACAGCCAGCCGGCCAGCCCGAAGGTCAACTACCTGGTCATTCACGACATCCAGAGCGTGGATCTGCATAAAGACCCTTTGAAGTTGGGCTATCGCGGTGAGCCCATCGCCCGCTTGCAGAAGGGCCTGAGCTTGCTTTATCCACTTAAAGTGACCGGCACTTTCGATACCGATACTCAGGCCGTGGTGAAGCAGTTTCAGAAGGAAAACGATCTGCCCCAGAGCGGTGAAGTGGGTCGCTTTACCTATGGTCAACTTTGGAACAAGCTGTTTTGGGAGAAGAATCTGCCACTGGATCTGAATGGTCCTGAATTTTACAGGAACGCGCCCAAACACGTCAGGCTGGAAGCCGATCTTGGTCGTCAGCAGGTGCGCCTGATCAATGCCGATACGGGGCAGACCTACAAGGCCTATCCCTTCTCCTCGGGTTCGGAAGAGTTCCCCACTCCCAAGATGGATTTTAAAATCACTCACGTGGATGAGAAACCAACCTGGAATCCGCCTCCGTCATCCTGGGCTCGGAACGCCAAACCGGTCGGGCCTGGACCTAAGAATCCACTGGGACCGGTGCGAATGCGCTTGAACGGCTCGGCCGTGCTGTTCCACGGTGTGCCTCGTCACGAATGGTCGGGTATTGGAAAGCAGGCCGAGTCTCACGGATGCATGCGGATGCTTCCTTTCGACGCCTGGGAGCTGCATAAGCTGGTGCCGGTCGGAACTCAGGGGACGGTGCGTTAGTCAAAAGCGGGGCGCTTCTGAGAAATTTCAGGCCGGGCCCCTAAGCTCTGGCTATGCGCATCTACTTTGCCCATCCCACCAGTATGTACGACACCCCAGTTGAGCGGGAGCTGCAGAACCGTTATCTACAGGCTCATCCCGGCGACTCGGTGGAGAACCCAAATCAGCCCAAACATAGTGAAGGTTACGCTGCTGGCGGCATGGATTACTTTGTCAGTCTGTGCAACCAGCAGGACGGTGCTTTCTTCGCTCCATTTGGAAACGGCAAGCTGGGCGCCGGGGTGGCCAAAGAAGTCATTTCCTTTCTGGACCGAAACGCCCCCGTTTATGAATTCGACCGTAAAAGTGGAGACTTTCGCCAAGTCCAATCCATCGGTGAATTTTCGGTGATGTCGGTGGACGAAACACGCGCAGCCATCCGTAAGGAACGAGCCGAGAGCCCGTATCAAAGCCTGCAAGACTACAGCCAGGGCTGGGTCGCATAGAAACAGGAGGAGTCACCAATGCAGATTCAGAGCTTTCAAGCCGCCGGTAAGGTTACCAAGGGCGGACACAGCCGTTCGGCCGGGGAAATGTCCACCTGCACCAGTCTCAATACTCTGGCCCATGAGTTGAAAGGCCTGGATGAAACAGAGCTTGCCGCCACTTCCGGCGTGGAATACCGTGGTTTTGGCGCCGCCAAGGAATACATTGGCTTCGCCCTGATCACTGATGACAGCAAGCAGCCTCGCTGCACTCACGACAAGCTTCCCATGAACAACGGTGCCCTCAAAACGATGGTGGGCAGTCTTCTTAAACACTATGGTGAGGCCGCACGTAAGAAGGAACTGGCCTTTGTTACGGACGGTTTTGCTTCCCCTGGCTACACTCAGGTGACCCTTTCGGGCACCGGTCTGGGCTTGTATTTTGAGACCAAGACGGGCAAGCCCATGGGTCAACTCACCGGATCGCTCTAAGCACCCCGGTCAGTTTGCTGCAGAGCTCGCAATCACGGTCAAAGCCTCGTTCAAGCGCCCAGAGCCAATAGTCCAGAACGCGAAATTGGGTCCACTCTAGCGCTCGCGCCGGATCCCATCGGGTCCGCTGCAGAATGCGCTGAAATCGATGCTGCAAGTCTCCCTCATCACTCCGGTTCCAGAGCAATGGAGCCAGCGCAAATTCTGGATCACCGCACAGCGGCTTGGGGTCGATGGCCAGCCAGGGTTCCCGCTGGCCTTTGAGCACATTGGCATAGTGCAGGTCCTGGTTGACCAGTCTGGCGTGCACCGGCACCGGCGGTGGCTTCAGCCACTCGCCAGGAAAGGGCTGGCCCAGACTCGACCAGTGCCGCGATGCCTGCTGGTGGAGCCTGACCGTGTAAGTCTGCATATCCACAAAGCCGGCAGGAGCATCCACCGATAGCCGGTTGAGCAGGTCGGCTATGACCTTCAGGGCCGAACCCAGCGGTTCCTCAAGCAGGCTGTGGCGGGCGTCCAGTCGCTCGAGCAGCAGCGCGCCCGCTTCGGCCTCCATTAGAAGCACCGCCCCTCGACCGTTCCAGGCCCGGAGTGCGACTGCTTCCTGGCGCGTCTCCTCGTCCACCCAGGTCAGCTTCAGGGCCAGCGGTTGGGGGCCGCGTCGCACCGGCCAGACCAATCCAAGGTAGCCGTGCCAGGGCTGGTCCTCCAGTTCGAGTTGCCAGAGGCGACAGAAAGACTGAACTTGAGACGGTAAATTCTCCAGCCAGACCAGCCCGGCCGCACCTCGCTCGCGCACCACCCCGGCTGCAAAGTCGGGGGGGATGGGCCCAAGTTCCAGGAGTTAGTAGCCTTCCAGCCTGGACAGGTCAGCCACGCCTTCGGCCAGGGAAACCACTTTCTGCACCAGCGCCTGGCGGGCGCTGCGAATATCCTGGTCGGGGTCATTGACCAGCACGTCGTCGAAGAAGGCGTCCACTCGCGGGCGCAGCGACTCGAGGGCGGCCACCAGTTGGGAAACTTCTCCCACCGGGCCCACTGCTTCCAGGGCGCTATACAGAGCCGCCACCGAAGGCTCCTGATAGCGTTCGGGCTGCAAGGGCAGGCGCTCCAGGTCCTTGGTGATGCGGCCACAGCGCGAGAACGCCTGCAAGGTGGCCAGCCAGTCGGGCCGTTGAACTGCCTCTTGAAGTGCGCCTGCGCTCAAGAAGGCCCCATAGGGGTCGTGGCTGCGTGTGCTGACCGCGGCTTCCACCACGTCGTGACGCAGGCCCTTGTCTTTGAGCCAGATCAGCAAGCGATCGGCCACGAAGCCTAAGACTTCTTTTGCCACTTTTTCCTGGTCACAGGAAACGGGTTGCAGAGCGATCGCGCGAGCCAGCAGGGGCCGCAGATCCACCGCAACTTTGCCTTCCACCAGCAGGGCCACCAATCCCAGGGCGGTGCGGCGAAGACCATAAGGATCGGCTGAACCAGTGGGCTTAAGTCCGATGGCAAAGAGTCCGGCCAGGCTGTCCAGGCGGTCGCACAGGCCGACCACCCGACCCAGTTCGTGGGCGGGCGTGGCGTCGCCGGCGTATCGGGGCAGGTAGTGCTCGCGCAAGGCCTGCGCTACTTCCGCTTCCGTCCCGGTTTCGCGGGCGTAGATCTCGCCTAGAATACCCTGCAGACTGGTCATTTCCACCACCATGGAGGTAACCAGATCGGCTTTGCACAGTCGGGCCGCTTGCAAGGCCTGGCCCAGCGCGGTCGGGCTCATTCCCAAGCTGGCGCCGCTGGCCTCGACCAGTTTCTCCACCCGCTGGCTCTTGTCCAGCATGGATCCCAGTTTCTCCTGGAAAGTCAGGGTGGCCAGGCGGGGCAGGTAACTTTCCAGCGGTTGGCCCAGATCGTCCTTGACGAAGAACTGAGCGTCAGCGTAGCGAGCTCGCAGCACGTCTTCGTTGCCGCGCCGCACCAGCGATAGATCGCCGCGCTGGCCGTTGGAGACGGTCACGAAATTGGGCATCAAACTTCCGGCGGTGTTCAGTACCGGAAAATACCGTTGGTGTTTCTTCATCACCGTTGTCAGCACGGGGGCTGGCAAGCTCAGGCGTTCCTCTTCAAAGGCTCCCAGCACGGCCACGGGGACCTCCACCAGATCGGTCACCTCATCCAGCAGATCTGGTTCGTCTGGCACTTTACCGCCGATGGAGGCGGCTGCCTGCTGCACCACTTCCAGCACGCGCGCTTTGCGGGCCGCCCGATCTAGAATGACGCCCCAGCTTTCGAGCAGTTTCGGATAGTTGGCGGCGCTGCCGACCTGCTCCATTTCGGAGTTGAGCGGGCGGGGAGCCCGACTTTTGTCGTCGCTGCGCAGGTGGCCCCAGACGGCGGGGATGACCACGTCACCATGCAGACAAAGTAACCAGCGAACGGGCCGGCTGAAGGCCGCGCCCGATCGGTCCCAGCGCATGGTTTTGCGAAAGCGCAGGCCGCTGATCCATTTCGGAATGGCCTCCGAAATCAACTGGGCGGCGTTCTTGCCCTGTTCCAGTTTCTTCGCGACCAGGTAAGACTTGTTGCCCTCTGTATGCACCTTGAGTTCAGAGGGATCCAATCCGTTGCTCTTCGCAAAGCCCAGGCCAACCTGGGTTAGATTGCCGGCCTCATCGTAGGCTCGAGCCGAGGGCGGTCCCTTGAGATCGACCTCACGGTCGGCCTGGGCATTGGCCAGACTTCCGATCTGAATGACCAGGCGGCGTGGCGTGCCCTCCACGCTCAGGTCGCTATAATCCAGCCGCATTTCTTCCAGGGCTTTAGGGATCATCACGCGCCACTGCTCCAGAGCCGAGAGAAGCTCGTCCGGGGGCAGTTCTTCCACGCCCAACTCAAAGACGAACGGGGCGGGCAGGCCGATATGGGGTAACTGGCCCACTTCCGGAACCGATACTGTCGGCAGTTTGGCCAGCAGCGGAAAGCCCTTGGCCTCACGCTGGGCCGTGTAGGCCAGGCCGACCTGTTTGGCCATATCGCGCATCTTGGCGAAGTAAGCCGCACGTTCGGTCACGCCAATGGCGCCCCGGGCGTCCAGCACGTTGAAGGTGTGTGAGCAGCGCAGCACCGAGTCGTGGGCCGGCACCACCAGGCCGGCCGCGATACAATTGCGGGCCTCGGCCTCAAAGAGCTCATAGAGCTTGTGCAGACGATCCACGTCGGCCAGCTCAAAGTCGTACTTGCAGTGGTCGATTTCCGGCTGCAACAAGACTTCACCGTAGGTCATCTCGTCGTTCCACTGCAGATCCCACACCTTCCTCACGCCCTGCAGAAAGATGGCGATGCGCTCCAGGCCATAGGTGATTTCCACGGCCGGCATGTCCAGCACCTGGCTGGCGGCCTGTTGGAAGTAAGTGAACTGGGTAATTTCCATTCCATCCAGCCAGACTTCCCATCCCAGGCCCCAGGCGCCCAGCGCGGGAGATTCCCAGTTGTCCTCCACGAAGCGAATATCATGTTGGTCCACGTCGATGCCGATGGCGCGCAAGCTCTCCAGATAGATTTCCTGGGGATTGCCTGGATCAGGCTTGAGAATCACTTGGTATTGGGTGTGCATCTGCATCCGGTTGGGGTTTTCGCCGAACCGACCGTCGTCCGGACGGTAAGAAGGCTCAGCATAGGCCACACTCCAGGGCTCGGGGCCCAGCACCTGTATGACGGTGGCCGGGTTCATCGTACCGGCGCCGACCTTCTCGCTGTAGGGCTGCCAGATCAGGCAGCCTTTGTCGGCCCAGAATTGATGCAGACGCAAAATCAGTTGTTGGAAGTTAAGAGCCACCGGAGTTCCTTTCGGCCTGTGAAGTTGTGGGCCCAGGGGTTCCCGCCTTCGCCCGCCTTCCCCTTCCGCAAGGCTGGCACAGAGGAGTACCCTGGAGGGGAAAGGAAGGGCCGGCAATGGCTGGTCTTCTAGTGGTGGTCTCCGGGCCTTCCGGCGTTGGTAAAGGCACGATTCTGAACAAGCTCCTGCAGATTCGGGGAGATTGCACCTTCTCGATCTCGGCCACGACCCGCCCACCCCGCCCTGGCGAGATTCACGGTCAGCATTACCACTTTCTTGACCACGACACGTTCACGCATTGGGTAGAGCAGGGCCGTTTTCTGGAATGGAATCAAGTTCACGACCAGTTCTACGGAACCCCCAGGGACTACGTCGCCCAGCAACGGGCGCAGGGGCATAATGTGCTGCTGGACGTTGACGTGCAGGGCGGACTCCAGGTGATGCAGGCCGAGTCAGACCATCTTTCGGTTTTTATCGCTCCTCCCGATCTTGAGACTCTGAAGCACCGATTGGTGTCCAGAGGCACCGAAACACCCGAACAGGTTCAACGGAGACTGTTGACGGCCCGCGTGGAGTTGCGCTCTCTGGAGCAGTATCGCTATGTGATCGTCAATCACGAGGTCGATCGCTCGGTGGAAGAGTTGAACGCAATTTTGACGGGGGAAGGCCTGCGCACGGAGCGACTGCGTATCGCCGGGAAACTTCCTCGTTTCGTGGAGTCGCATGGCGAAAGCGGAGTGGGTTGACTTAGTCGACCGCGACAATCAGATCATCGGGCGGGCCTTGCGCCAGGAGGTACGTCAAAAGAATCTCCTGCATCGGGGCATCGCTGTACTGGTGCGCAATTCCAAGGGCCAGGTTTACGTGCACCAGCGCACTGCCACCAAGGACCTGTTCCCGGCTCTCTACGACATGTTCGTCGGCGGCGTGGTCGGGGAGGGAGAAGAGTATCTGCAGGCGGCCATCCGCGAGGCCCGAGAAGAGCTGGGGGTGGAGAATGACCGGCTCGAGTTTCTCTTTGATCATCTCTATGAGGGACCGAAAAATTACAGCTGGATTCGCTGCTACAGCGTCCTATGGGACGGACCCATCCGGCATCAGCCCGAGGAAGTGCAGTGGGGCGACTGGGTGAACGAGGCAGACCTCGAGGCCTGGACCCGAGAAGTGACCATCGTGCCCGACGGCCTCGAGGTTTTTCGCGTTTATCTGGCCAACCGAGGGCCGGCTCAGTCGCGATAAGTTGGCCCCACCCTTCCCCTTAGGTTGCCAGTAGCTGGGCCACGCTCTCGCGGAAGACCGCCGTGTGTCGGTCGATGTCGGCTTCGGTTGTGTCGGGCGCGATCAGAGCCATGTTGTGGAAAGGCGTCATCAAGATTCCGCGGTTCAGCGCGCACAAGTGCATGTAGCGGTCGAGCAGGCTGTCGACCGCGGCCACCGCTTCGCCACCGTTACGGGGCGGCTCCGGGCGGAACCAGTATTCGGCCCGGCAGCCCAGGTCTTTCACGATCCAGGGCAGGTTGAACTCGGCGATCACGCCTTGAACTCCGGCTGTGAATCGGGCGGCCAGCGGGATTGTGCGTTCGTAGAGCTGGTCCGTCAGCACATGCTCCAGGGTGGCCCTGACTGCCGCCAGCGAAAGGGCATTGCCAGCCAAAGTTCCGCCGATACCACCGGTGTCGCACTCGTCCACGTGGATGCGCTGCTGCATGCGTTCGGCCAGTTCTGCACTCATCCCGTAGACACCCACAGGAACGCCGCCGCCGATGGGCTTGCCGATGGTCAGCATGTCGGGCTGGAGACCGTTGGCTCTGGTGTAGCCGCCCGGACCGGCACAGATGGTGTGGGTTTCATCCAGGATCAGCAGACTGCCGTACTCGCGAGTCAAGCGCCTCAGTGCCTCGTGGTAACCGGCATCGGGGTGAATGATGCCAACGTTGGTCATCACCGGTTCGGCCAGTACGCAGGCCACGTCGCCATGAGCCAGAGCGGCTTCCAACGCGGGCAAATCGTTAAACTCGACTACGCGCGTGGTCTCGGTGGGATTGACGCCGGGCCCGATATTGCCCGGCCGGGGGCCGGCCACTCCGCCCTGCAGGCTGATGAAGGTTTCGTCTACGGAACCGTGATAGCAATAGTTGAAGACCAGGATTTTGCTTCTGCCGGTCAGGTGGCGCGCCAGGCGAATAGCGAATCGGTTGGCGTCGGTAGCGGTGAGGGCCAGCTGCCAGTAAGGAAGCCCAAAGCGCCGTGAGAGTTCATTGGCAACCCAAATGGCGTTTTCATTGGGCAGCATAAAGGTGAATCCGCGTCGGGCCTGCTCGACCACTGCTTCGACCGTGGCCGCTGGGGCATGGCCAGTCATGGCACCGGTGTCACCCAGGCACAGGTCCAGATATTCCAGCCCGTCCACGCAGGTAAAATGAGCTCCCTGTCCGCGCTCCACAAAAACGGGGAAGGGCCCGGCCCAGCGTACCATCCAGTGCATAGGCACACCCCCAGGCAGATGGGCTCGCGCTTCTTCGAAAAGCTGGGCCGAGCGCGGATGTCGCTCTCGAAAGAGCTCCTCTTCGCGTTGCAATAGCTGGGTCAGGCGGTCACGGTCGAACAAGAATTCCGGCTCCTCTGGAAGGTTAGGTGGAGCCTCTTTTAGAGCCAGAGCTGAAAAACCTGGGTCACGAAAGTCGGGTGGCTATAGAACAAATATCCTCGTCTAAATGAATGAGGTTAATTGTATTATGGACAACCCAGAAAGCACACCGGGGCAGGCTGTCCGAGGCTTGATCCAACCAGGATCGAGCCATCAGACTCTACTAAATATCCCCGAGCGGGTGGGTCACCGACGTCGCTTCCGAGCGCCGAAAGCGTGCATACAATGCACAGCGCCAGTAAGAACAAACGATATAACATGGGCATGGTCCCCCTAGAATTATCTAGTAACCTATCCGATGGGTCTGAAAAAAATCAGAAATCCTCCTTTGCCCTCACTCCATCTCGTCGCCTCCGCTAGGGGAGGAAAGGCTCGCCTTTGCGCCAATCAAGGGCACACATCGGGAGGCGCTTTGAGACATAGAAATACAATTCTAGGTTCCCTCATCGCCCTGGGCCTGTCCGTCAGCGCATTCTCCCTCCCTCAGGATCCGACCCCAGTTCACGGTCAGATTCAAATCCAAAATGGCGCCAACCTGGTTCAGATTCTGCAACTGACTCCCCAGGCCATCGTGAACTGGGGACAGTTCAATATTGGGGCAGGCGAGACCGTTCGGTTCCTACAGCCAAGCCAGCAGGCTGCTATTTTGAATCGCGTCACCGGAATAGACCCCTCTCTGATTCAGGGCTCGCTTCAGGCCAACGGCCGGGTGTTTCTGTTGAATCCCAACGGGATTCTTTTCGGGCCCGGGGCTGTCGTCGACGTGGGCAGCTTCACTGCCTCGACTCTCAAGATGAGCGATGAGGATTTCATCAACGGCAGCTTTAAATTAACTCAGGACCGTTCCCTACCTCTGGCCGCTCTCACGAATCAGGGCACGATTCGCGTGGCCGAGGGAGGGTTTGTTGTGCTGGTCTCGCCGCTGCTGGATCATCAGGGGCTGATTCTGGCCCAGGCTGGCCAGGTTCAACTGGGAGCGACCACCCAGGCTACTTTTTCCGTGGACGGCCGAGGCCTGGTCCAATTCGCCGTGCCCGACGGTTTCGACCCTCAGTTCCAAGGGGGCGGTCAAGGTGGCGCCGTGCTGCTGCAGCCTGGCCAGATGTCTCAGTTGCTGAGTCAGGTGGTCACCAACCCCAGTCTGGTTGAGGCGGGCAGTTTCCAGGCGGGGAGCAACGGTCAGATCATGGCTCAGGGTGCCGAGGGAATTTTGCTCAATAGCGGTCAAATTCGCGTGGATGGAGGGAGCGCAGACGCCGGAATCATCCGGCTGGACTCCAGTCAGGCTACGGTTTTGCCGACCAACGGTGTCCTCAGCGCCAGTTCGCTTGGCGGAAATGGCGGAGAAATTCGCCTGCTCTCGGCTGGGCGCACGGTCAGTTCGGGCACGATAAGCGCCACCGCGAGTGGTTCGGGTCGGGGTGGCTTCGTTGAGGCCAGCGGCAAGGAACTCTGGTTGCTGGGCCGAGTGGATGTGGCCAGCGCAGCTGGAACCGGCGGCTCGATCCTGATTGACCCTGTGGACATTACGATCATCGATGGCGCCGGCGGAACTTTCGACAATCCGCCGAATCCCAACGGTTTGCCCAATCCAACCGCTGCAGGCTCGGGGACGGTGAGTGTGACCGGAATGCAGGGGTTTGCAGCCGTTACGCTCAACGCCAGCAACAACGTTCTTTACAACGGTTCGGGCTTTACGCTGGGAGCCACCAGTCTGTCGGTCATCGCGGGGAACGATATTCTATTGACCTCCAGTGGAGCCATTGGGGCCACAACTCTCAGTTTGAATGCTACCCGCGATGTCGTCCTTAGCGGGACCGGGTCTTCCGGCTTCAACGCCAGTTCAGGTGACGTGACCATTGTCGGTGGACGCAATGTCAGCCTGTCCGCCAATGGCAATCTGCAGTTTTCCAGTCCCACCCGTGTGGCGGTCACGGCCACTGGAGGAAATCTCTCTCTGACCAGTGCACCCGGGGCGACTCTCGTTTTTAATTCACCACAGACCTCCTGGAGCGCAGGTGGCAATCTCACTGTGGCGACCACCAGCCTGACCCCGACGCTCGGGGTGGGGGCTCTCTCGCTAAATGCTGGGAACGTGACGCTGGTCGATCCCGGCGGCACTGGCGTTTCTGTGCGGGCCGGAAACTTGACGGTGAATGCCACCAACGATTTTGTCGGGAACGCCAGCAACGGCAACCTGGATATTCGCACCTCGGTGAGCGGCATCAACGTGACCGCCGGCCAAAGTTTGGTCAGCCGTGCCCCTGGATTTTCTAACTTTCAGGCGGACAATGGGGGCGGGGTCAGCCTGAGCGCCGGGTCGCTTGATCTGCGTGGCAACCAGGTCTTCTTGTCTGGAGTGAGCGGGGTCAGTCTCTCGGCAACCAATGGGGATGTGGCTGTGCGGGCCACTGGGCTTGACGTAGGCTTGTCCAGTTCGGCCGGTGCGGTGAATGTGACCGCAAGCCAGGACATCACGATGCAGGCTCCGTCTAACCTGCAGTTCAGTTCCGCCAGCACCTCCAGCCTGAACGCCACTCGCGATTTGATTTTGAGTGATGGCGCCGGGGCGACCATCGTGACCAATGGTCCACAGACTCGGGGTACGGCCGGGCGCAACCTGTTCTGGACGGCCACCTCAACCGCTCCGACTTTGGGCTCAACCAACCTGACGCTGAACGCCGCCAATGTGAGTTTCGCAGACCCGGGTGGCACGGGATTCTCCCTGCGTGCTGGTAACCTGACCGTGAACGCGACCAATAACTTCTCGGGCAACGCCAGCAACGGCAATCTGGACATTCGCACCTCGGCGAGCGGGATCAACCTGACGGCCGGCCAAGGTCTGGCCACTCGTTCGGCTGGATTTACGAATTTTCAGGCGGATAACGCCGGGGGAGTTTCGCTGAGCGCTCCTTCGCTCGATTTGCGTGGCAACCAGGTGTTCGTGTCCGGTGTCAATGGTGTCAATCTGGCGGCCACCAATGGCGATGTGGCGGTGCGGGCCACTGGGCTTGACCTAGGCTTGTCCAGTTCGGCTGGCGCCGTTAATGTGACCGCAACCCAGGACATCGTGATGCAGGCTACGTCCAACCTGCAGTTGAGTTCCGCCAGCACGACCAGCCTGAACGCCACGCGCGATTTGATTTTGAGTGATGGGGCAGGGGCGACCATTGTGACCAATGGTCCACAGACTCAGGGCACGGCCGGGCGCAACCTGTTTTGGACGGCCACCTCAACCACTCCGACTCTGGGCTCAACCAATCTGACTCTGAATGCCGCCAATGTAAGTTTTGCCGACCCGGGCGGCACGGGATTCTCCCTGCGCGCCGGCAACCTGACCGTGAACGCAACCAACAACTTCTTGGGTAATGCCAGTAACGGCAATTGGGATGTGCGCACTTCGGCCACCGGTATCAATGTGACCTCGGGGCAGAGTCTGGTCGTTCGCGCAGCCGGCTTCACCAATTTTCAAGCCGACAATGCCGGCGGAGTTTCGTTGACGGCTCCCTCTTTGGACCTTCGCGGAAATCAAATGTTTGTCTCGGGTGTGAGCAACCTCAATTTAAGGGCCACCAATGGCGATGCCTCGCTGCAGGCTCTCGGGCTGGATTTGCTACTGTCGAGTACAACCGGTGCCGTTCAAGTGACGGCCTCTCAGGATATCCTCTTGGCGGCCAGGAGCAATTTGCAGCTCAGTTCAGCCACAAGCACCAATCTCGATGCGACCCGCGATTTAATTTTGACGGATGGTGCGGGGGCGACGATTGTGACCAACTCCCCCCGGTTTCAGGCTACGGCCGGGCGTAATCTGCTTTGGACAGCTTCATCGACTACCCCAACCTTGGGCGCTGTCAACCTGACCCTGAACGCCGCCAATGTGACCTTTGCCGACCCGGGCGGTACGGGCTTCTCTTTACGTGCCAACGACGTGACTGTCAATGCAACCAATCAGTTCGTAGGCAACGCCAGCAACGGAAACTTTGACGTGCGCACCTCGGCCACTGGCATCAATGTTACGGCGGGCCAAAGCCTGACTGTGGCCGCCGCCGGCTTCGCTAACCTCGAGGCAAACAACGGCGGTGGAGTATCCTTGACCTCGCCTTCGCTGGATCTACGCGGCAATCAGATCTTCGTTTTAGGTGTGAGTGACGTCGTGCTGAACGCTACCAATGGAGATGCGGCTGTCCGGGCGGTCGGCGCCGATTTGAATCTAGGCAGCTCGGCCGGCGCGGTTCGAGTTTCGGGCTCTCAGGATGTGGCTTTACGCTCGGCTTCCAATTTGCAACTCAGCTCAGGCACTCTGACCAGTCTGAATGCAACCCGAGATTTGACTCTTAGCGACGGCGCCGGAGCCACAGTGGTGATCAATTCTCCCGAAAACGTGTGGACGGCCGGCCGGAACCTGTCGCTCGTGTCCTCCAACACCAACCCCACCCTGGGGAGCGGGTCCCTGACCATGAATGCAGGCAATCTGAGTCTCTCCGATTCAGGTGGTTCAACTTTCTCGTTGAGTGCCGGCAGCTTTCTGGCCAATGTGGCCAATAACTTCTCCGGCAGTTCTAGCAATGGAAATTGGAATGTGCAGGCCACCTCCGGTGGTGTCAACGTGACGGCCGGTGGCAATTTCAGTCTGACCGCGCCTGGTTCCAAGAGTTTGAGTGCAAACTCAGATCAGTTGAGTCTGAGTGCGGGAAATTTGTCGCTGACGGGCGTGGATCTGACGGCCCTAAACGGTTCACCCCTAAAACTGAGCTCGGCCGGCAACCTGAGCGTCGGCCGATTGAGCACTTCTCCCGGAGCCAACGCCACCTTGAGCGGGGCAAACATCGCCGTGGATTCAATGAGTCGCTTGAGTGGTGGAAACTATACCATCACCACGCCGGGCAATCTCACCGAACTGTCGGCGCCTGCCGCACCGCCCACCTTGGCAGGCCTGAACATAACCGCCGGTCGAATTTTCAATTTGAGTGGTGGCTCCGCCGGGTTCTCCATCCCAACGACCAGCACCGGGAATCCCGAGGCCCTGGTTACAGCTGGCAATGACAGCGTGTTTCAATCTTCGGCTCAGTTTACGACGTTCAATGGTGCCAACCTGAACCCCGGCCACATCGATCATCAGACTGGCGACATTTACGTGAATGGTGTGCTGGTCTACGGGGGTCTGCCTCCAATCATCCCTCCAGACCCTCCACCGTCGCCCCCTCCCACGCCCAGCATCCCTGTTCAGGCTCCGCTGACCCAGGTTGAGCAGCAGCAGAGCCAGTTGACCCCTGAGCAACGTTCCCAAATCCTGTCTCAGTCCAATCTGGCCCTGGGTAACCTCGGGGGGATGAGCCGCGTGCTCTCGGAGAGCGAGCGCGAGCAGCTGACTGCCCGAATGGATTCCATCCACCAGACCTGGCCTCTGGATCCCTTTTCGCCCACCCTGTCTCTGACTGTCCCCGGCGGGAAGCCGGTCGTGTATGCTTCTGAGCTGGCCCAGTTGCAGGCCCTACTTTTGATGTCAACTCCCCAAGATGATCCTTTAGAGAAGGATCGGGGCGCGTACAATGTAATTGTGGACCAGGAATTGCGAGAGATCTGGGAGATTCGCTACTGGCGGCATCTACTAGAAGGTTTCATCATCTGGGAGGACCGCGAGTGAAGAAGATTCTATTGGCTTTGGCGCTGGCCAGCCTACCGGTTTCCGCACAGTCTCTGGACGCCCGCCCCGATGCGAGCGCCGAGACTCGTAAAGTCGAGCATTTCGTGGTGGAGGGCAACACGCTGTTGCCCAAGGAGAAGCTGGACGAACTGCTGCGTATCTACGAGGGCAAGAATCTGACCCTGCAGCAGATGAAAGACGCTGCCGCCGATGTGACCTCGCTCTATCAGCGTAGCGGCTTCTATTTGGTGCGCGCCATCATTCCTCAGCAGGATTTCAATAGCGGCCAGATTCGCATGACGGTGGTGGAAGGCAAAATCGGCGAAGTTAAGGTTCAGGGCGCCGAATACTATGACCCAGAGTTTATTCGCGAGCGCTTCCAGGTGGCCGTCGATGACCGTCAGTTTCGGGCGGATGATTTTACCCGAGCCATGGCCTTGCTCAATGAACTTTCCGACCTGGAGGTGAAGGCGGTCCTCTCGCCCGGTAAGGAGCCGGGCACGGCTGATGTGACCCTTCAGGTTAAAGATGGCCTGCCGTTGCACGCCTCGTTGGATTACAACAATTACGGGACTCCCCAGACCGGCCAGAATCGTGCCGGCCTGGATGTGGAGGCGGGCAACCTGGCATTCCAGGGCGACATGTTGACAGTGCGCGGGGTCTATGGATTCCCCAGCCGCCAGAATACCTTTGTGCAGGCGCAATACATGGCGCCCGTCAATCTGAACGGCACCACCGTGGGATTCTCCTACGCCAATGGTGCGTTTGCCGTTTCTCAAGGCCTGGGGGCCATCCTGGACGTGCGCGGCAATGCCGACGTCTTCACCCTTTCGGCCGCTCACCCGCTGGAACGCGACCTGGATTTCGCCTCCAATCTGGGCGTGGCGGTTTCTCACAAGAACATCGTCAACAACTTCTTTGGCGGGGCGCTGCCCTTCTCACACGATGAGTACACGATGGGCAAGTTGACCTATTCGGCCGACTGGCGCGGTCCGGACGGTCGCACCCTGTTGCAGGCAAGCTGGGCGCAGGGACTGGGCGGAACCCCAACCGGTGATCCGCTGATCAGTCGGGTCGGAGCCAACGGGCATTTCTCCAGATTCAACCTTGATCTGGCCCGCGTGCAGCGCCTGAATGAGGGGCTTTATCTGGTGGTGCGCGGTTCCGGTCAGTACGCAACCACCCCGCTCTACGTTGGCGAGCAATTTGCCCTGGGGGGTCCGGACACGGTTCGCGGCTACAATCAGGCCGAACTGCTGGGCGATAATGCTTATCTGCTGGGAGCCGAGCTGCGCTGGTCTCCTTTTCTGGAAGACCCCGACGTCTTTCAAATGGTGGCCTTCCTCGATCACGGCGGGGTCGGCCTCCGTCAGTTGCAGCCCGGTGACTTTTCGGCCGGCAATCACCTGACCGGAGCCGGTTTCGGTATCCGCTGGGCGTTGGCCCCCAAGACCAATCTGCGCTTCGACGTCGGCTTCCCATTGACCGCCCGTCCTGGCCGCAATGTTGGCGACCCGGCCATTTATGCCGGTCTGCAGACCAAGTTCTAACCAGGACCGGATTTTTTCCAGCCCGAGGGCATAACTTGAAGGTGATAAGGGCCCTCGATCTGATCTGGGTTGTTGTCTGCGTGCAGCTTGCATTCTATTTGCTGGGGGGCCAAGCTCGGCCGGTGCGATCTTGCTCGGTGTTTGCTTACCGGCAAAACGATCCGCGCTTCCTGGAATACGTCCGACGCCTGAGGTCGGCATACTCGTTCCTGTTGACGGCGGCATGTCAGCAGAATCGAGGGATCCTCGACAGGTATCGAGACGGTGGGTATCAGGCGGACAGGCAGAGCTTTCTGGCCGACACCCAGGCGCTGGGTGACACTTTGCTAGAAATCGTTCGAGAGTTTGATGGTCAGCAGATTCCAAACGTGCTTTACGGAGCCCACCGCAAGTTCGAGGCCTGCCTTCGACTGAACTATGAAAGCCTCCAGGCCCTGCGCGAAGCCGACCAGGCGGAAGGGGCCGACCGCAGCCGCCTGCTCAAAGAGGCCGAGAAGAAATTGAAAGACGCGCTGGTTCAGGGCAAAGCTGGCCTACGTGAGGCGAACGCGGTTTTGGCCCGTTGCGGTCGTTAAGCGGTTTCGGTCGGTGTAATGGCGGGGAAGGCCAGCACCGGGCAGGCGGCCTGGCGGGCCACTTTCTCGGTGGTGCTGCCCAGAATCCAGCGCCTGAAGCCGGTTCGTCCGTGAGTGGACATCACGATCAGGTCGCAATGGTGTTGTTCGGCGAAGTGTACGATGGAGTCGGCCGCTTCGCCGTCATTTACGTGGTAGTCCAGCTTCAGCCCGTGGCTGTCCAGTTCGCGAAGCTGGTCCTCCAGGTGGGAAACGTAGCTTTTGACTTCCTGGGGACTGTTTAGCAGAGTGTAGTCGCGGGCCGTCAGGCCGGTGGCTCGCAGCACCGAAACTCGGGCTCCGGTAGCCAGATAGGGAGCCAGCTTTCCCAACACCTGGCGTGAACTGGCGGAGCCGTCGACCGGCACGAGTACGTTTTGGAACTCTCCGCTGGGGGAGGGGAGGGCGCCTGGGCGGAGCAGCAGGGTGGTGCTTTCCACGTGTCTCAAAACGAACTCGGCCGTGCTGCCCATGAGCCAGCGTGCTACCCCGGTGCGACCGTGCGAGGCCATCACCACCAAACGACAGGCCTGGTCTTGAGCCAGCTGGCTGATGACCTCCTTGGGTGAGCCCAGGGGTGCGTGGATCTGGCATTTCAGCCCGGCAAAGCGAGGAAGCAGGCTTTCCAGGTAAGTTTGTGCTTCCGCCTGGGATTGCTGGGTAAATTCCTGGCCCAGGTTGGGGAAGAGCTCCGGGGCTGTGCTTAAAAGGGGAGGTACAACACGTACAACATGCAGTTCGGCCCCCAACCGTTTGGCCAGTCCCACTGTGGTCTCGATGGCTGTCTCGGAAAACTCGCTGCCGTCCAATGCCAGCAGAATCTTTCGATCATCCAAGTGCATGCTCACCTCCAGCGACAGGAATCGTCATCGTCAACCTTTGAAAGCCAGGCTGTTCAGAAGTCGGCGCAGCCGGTCTAGCTCGCTTGCGCGCAGGAGTTCGAAGCGCAGGCCTTTGGTTCCGCGGGCGGCATAGGCAAAAAGAACAGGACCATCAGCGCCTTTCCACTCCACCAGGTAGCCATCAATGCCCTTTTTGCTGGAAAATGGCTCCATGCCCTCGCGTTCTTTGAGTTTGGGGTTCTCTTGTGAGGCCTGGTTGCGGGCCCAGCCTCGCACCATTTCGGTGGGAGGCAAGCTGTAGTTGGCCATGCGGGCTACCGGTTCGCCTTGAATGACCAACAGGTCGGGCGCCTTGAAAGTCCAGCCCGTGGGAAGTTCAAAGGTCCAGTCGGAAAACTTTTGCTCACCGCCCGGAGCCACTTCCTGGGTCTGAATCAGGGTAAAGCTTTGGAGAATATGGTCGACCAGTGGAGTGGCGCAGGTCATGTGCAGGCGACAGGTTCCTTTGGGAGACTTAATGTAACAGTAGCAGTCGGTGTTTTTTTGCAGCCATACGCCCTCGCGCCCCGCCACCGTGCGACTGCCTCGCACAAAGCCACGTTGCTCCAATGCGTATTGTTCGGTCTCGATTGTATTGACGTCGCCAAGCCAGCAAACCTGGAAGGAACCGTCGTCTCCGTTCCAGGATTCACCCAGCGGGTAGGGAAATTTGGCCACGGAAAACTGCTTCCAGGAGCTGGGGACCTCAAAACTCCAGCCCAAGGGGCGAGCCGGGTCCGCCTCCTGATTGCGGTGTTGGGCCCACTCGCTGGCGGCGGAACAAGACCAGGTAAGCAGCGCCACCAATGCGAAGCGCTGCGCCAATCGTAAGCCTATGCGCGCAACGCAAGAGCGCTTACCAGGATGTGCTAAGGAGCTTATATTTCGTGGCATCGGATCAGACTTTTGCCCCTCAGGGCGCGGCCCCTTTCAATCCCCAGCAAATGATGCAGATGATGCAGATGATGCAAATGATGCAGTCGATGCAGCCGATTGACCCCTCCGCCCAACCGTTCGTGACCCCTCAGTCCCAGGATCCGGGTGTGGACGCCAGTTTGGAGGCGGAGTTTGTCAGACCCTCAAAGCTCGGCAGCCTGATCCGTGAGCAGGAGGGGCTGCCATTCCAGCCCGTACTCGATCGCCTTTGCTTGAAGCCAGACGGCACTCCCCTGGGTGGGCTGCCCAAAGGCTGCACCATTGCTTTCGCGGGTCCGCCCGGCAAAGGCAAGACACGGTCCTGTTTGGAGGGGCTGCTGCGTGTGGCCGCGACCGGCGTCCCTTGTCTGTTTGTGGTTGCCGAAGAAGGCTTTCTGGACGAGGGCGACTCCGGCCGCGATCCGCTGGTTTCCCGCATGGCCAAGATCGGCTGTGAAGTACTGGCCATGGGTCAGGATGAACTCAAGGAAAAGGTGCTCAACAATGTCTGGGTGATGCAGGCGCAGTATCACAAGGGCCAGAGCTGGGACGATTTCATCCATCGTTATCGCTATGTGGTGGAGCGACATAAGATTCGCCTGGTGGTGGTGGACAGCTTGAACATGCTGGATCCGGCCAAAACCCGCACAGCTGATCATCTCAGCGCGCTCAAGACCTACAATCACGAACACGGAGTAACCTGTATTACCATCGGACAGATCCGTGATACGGGCGTGCCGGTCGGAGGTGAGGCACTGGTCCATACCGCCGATGCGGTTTTTCTGCTCGAAGAGATGAGCATGGGCTCGAAGGAAATGGGAGCGATCTGGGGGGCGCAGTATCGAGACATCATCACCGTGTTGCGGGCCGTCAAAAGCGTGACCACCAAGATTTTTCAACACCCGGTCCGGGTCAATCAGGGCGGAGACGGCGGCACCCTGGCGGTGCATCCCCAGCACCCTGACATGTACGCTTTGCCCAATGCCTGAGGTCGCCAGTTGGGCTGAACTGGCCCGAGGCGAGCAAGGGCAGGGCTTGCTGGCGTTGTTGCGACGTTTTGGACCGGATGTTGCTCTCTCGGAGTTGGGTTTGCCGGCCGCCGAGGTTTGGGCGGGTCAATCTCTTCTAAACAGGCAGCCGGACGCTCCTGAGCAGGCGCTTGATAGCCTTCCCTTTGAGTCCTTTTGCCGAGGCCTGATTGCTCCACTCTTGGGACTGTCAGGTCATTTGCAGCAAAAGTTCTTTGCTCAAGCTTTCCCCGAGCTCAACCGAGAGCAGCGTCTGAAAGTGGTCGAAACCGGTCTGAATAAGGATCTCGGGTTGCCCATCGGTGAAAAGATCAGCTGGTTGACCGGCGAGCGCTTTGGTTCCCGGCGGCCCTGGACCGAGGAGCGGTTGCTGCAGCTTCTGGCGTTGACCTATTTTCAGTCGGTGGCGGAGCTGCGCAAGCGAATGCTGGAAACAGGCGGGATCGGGCCGTTGGCTGCCAGTTTGGGGCCGGCCCAGGGTGAGCCGCTGGCCACCCGCGTGGTCACCTGCTGCCTGCTGGACCCCCCACCGCCCACGCACCCCGCCTGGTCTGATCTGCTGCGCCGCTGCTCGGCCTTGGAGCGCTTTGTGTTCGTCAGCCGGCTGGCCGGCAAGTTGGACCTGGTCTGGAGCGGACGGGCTGAGGGCCTGGCCCGTCTGGTTGCGGCTCATTACGGAGTCGAGGCGGATGCTCTGCAGAGTGCGCTTGCCCTTGAGGACCTCACCCAGTTGGTGGAGCGACTGGAAAGGGACGGTCCGGACGGGCTCAAGGCCGTCATGTTGCGGCCGCTGGCTCCCTTCCGCCCGGCTCTGGCTCAGTCGCTGGAGGGCAGCCCCAAATTTCCCTGTTGGGTTGACTGTAAGTACGACGGCATCCGTATTCTCTTGCACAAAGAGCTGGATTCGTTGGGGCATCTGCGTCTGGCCGCTTACACCCGCCGGCGCAATGACTGGTCGGAAATGGTTGAAGGACTGGAGGACTTGCTCAGGTCACTGGCTCCCTATTCGCTCATTCTGGATGGAGAACTCCACGGACGTGTACTGGATATGGAGGGCGTGGCTCGTCCCGCCACCGTTTATGAAGTGCACGAATGCCTCCGGGGCGAGTTGAGAATCCCTCTGCGCTACGTGGCCTTCGACCTGCTCTATCTGAACGGACAAGATCTGACCGGTCAACCTTTCCAGCAACGCCGTCAGCAGCTTCAATTCTTGATTCAGAGCCGCCTGCACAAGCCCGGGCTACCCCTGGAACTGGCTCAGGGTTCTCAGGTCTCGGGGATGGAAGAGCTCAACCGGCTTTATCAGCAGTATCGCCGTCAAGGTCACGAGGGCTGTATGGTCAAGGATCTACAGGCTGCTTACCCGCTGGCCGCGCGCTCTCCGGCCTGGCTCAAGCGTAAGCCGACTGAAAGCGTCGACCTGGTCCTGGACGCGGCTTACTGGGCTGAAAGCAGCCGAGATGGACAGCGCATGTTCGACAGCTACTCGCTGGTGGCGCGCTCAAAGGATGGCTGGCGCGAAGTCGGGACAGTAGGCGGGGTGGACGCTCGCACAACGGCTCAGCTAGTGGCTGAGATCTGGCGTGCTGGCCTGCTGACCGGGGTCGAACGTTTACGCGATAGCAATCGTGGACGGGCTGCGGGCGTGGAACTCCGGCGCCATCTGGTGGTTACGATTGCCTATGAAGACATCCTGTGGGACGGCGCCAGCGGTGAGGTCTCACTTCGCTCGCCGCGTATCTTACAATTGCGCAGTGGCGAGATGCCATTGGAAGAGAGCACGCCGTGGGAAGACTTGCAGCGCCGGGCCCTGCGTTCCCGTCTGAGTTGAAGAATCTGCCCTGGCTGGCGCTGCTGCTGTTGTCTGGCTGCTCCCAGGCTCCCCTGGCGCATCCTTCCGCTCCGGTGGAGACGGCCAGCCCGACAGCGTGGGTGGAGCCGAGTTGGAAACCATCCACCGACCCCTACGCGGGTCTGCTCTGTTACTACGGGGATACCCATTTTCACAGCGGTTATTCCGACGATAACCGTCGAGACGGACCGCCAATTAGGGCCTGGCAAAGCGCCCTTCAACGCTCTACAGAGGCCTCCAAGTTCTTCGGGCCCTGGCTGGGCGGGTTCTTTCTATTTGTGACCGATCACGTCACCTATATCAAAACCCGCCAGGACATGGATGACGCGCTATTTCAAAAAGCGCGCAAACAGGCTGACGACCCCTCGGTCGACCGCAAGGGACCGGATTACACCTTTACGGCCTTCGCTGGAGCTGAAATGACGGGGCTGCGCCGGGGGGGCGATTACCCCTACTTCGACGACCGCTTCGGCCATCTGAATTTTTTCAACATGACCAGCATTGCGCCTTATGTCGAGGACGACCTGGCCGCGAACGCCGAGGGTTCGGAGGTCATGGATCGCTTTGCGGCTGACTCGTCTCATTTAGGTCAGTTCAATCATCCCGGATATGGGGAAGAGCCCAGAACGGGAGATGATTCGCTCCACCTGTATCCTTACACGCCGACTCGGGATCGAGTGTTTCGCTTCATCGAAGTGAACGACGACCGGCCCGCCCACTGGCAAAAGGGAGTCAGTCAATACAACCTTTGCTTACGCAGGGGTTACCATGTGAGTCCGGTGGTTGGCACCGATATTCACAACACCGCGTCGGGTTTGACCGGACAGGCGCGCACCGTGATCTGGGCGCCTTCTACTCTCAATCTGGATCTGGAACAGCGGCGTCAGCTTCTGCTGGCTGCGGCCCGGGCCGGCCGCGTTTACGCCACCGAGAATCAGACCCTGCTGTTGCAGTGGAGCCTGGATGGGTATCCTATGGGCGCGCGCATCTCCAGACGGGCTGAGGGCGCAATCAAGGTTCGGGCCCACTGCGTCAGTGGCAACATTTCCAAGGTGGAGCTGGTGGCGGACACCAAACCCGAGGTCGCGGAAGAGAAGATCGACGATGAGCGGCAATGCACCCGGGTGCTGGCCAGCTGGAAGGCGGACAGCACGAACTTTCAGGCCAGTCAGCAGGTCAGGTTGAGTGGAGTGCACTACCTGTATTTGCGGCTTCAGGTCAAGTCAGGAGAACGAGCGGTGACCAGCCCGATTTACTTGGAGTCGCCGCCCACCGGCAACAAGCCCTGAGCGAGCACGAGGCGGCTGTAGATTTCGCTCACACTGTCAGAAGCGCTATTGTCGGCGGTCTGACCGGCATTGTAGGAGTTCAGACAGGCACTGAAAGCATACAACATTGTTCGAATCCCTCGTCGCTTCTGGGCTCCACTCTCGCGGGGAGCTTGATTCCATGTATAAACGAGAGGCCTGAAATTTGTTTGAATAATGCTTTAGAGCTTTATTCTCAGGTGAAAATGAAGGCGTTGGTCAACTTGTTGCCTCGAGTGTCGGTGCCGTCGGCGACTTTGGCGGTGCCATAGCTGTCGGTTTTGCCATTGTCTTCGTAGACGGCATGGACGTTGTTCCAGGCTACAGCTCCGTCCTGACTGGCGGCGGTTTTGGGGTCGATTTCCTTGATTTTATTGCCCAGGCCGAGTAACTGAGCGGCTTTCTTAGGGTCAAAGCCACTGTCCAGCTTCTTCAGCGCCTGGTCGAAGCTGCCCATGCCTTCTTGGGATCCACGTTTGGCGATGGTGGCGAAGCAGAGCACGGCCAGGGACTTGGCCTCGTTGGGCTTGCCCTTGAAATCGGCGAATTTGGCTGCCGTCTTGAGTTCATCTTTAGAGATGGAAACCTTCTTGCCGTCCTGTTGGGTTACGTCATAGCCATTGGCTGTCTTGCTCACAGATTGGAAGACCTTGCCGTCGTACTTGTCCAGGGCCGCCTTGATCACGGCCACAGACGCACAGTTGCCTTCCTTGCTTTGTCCGAACTGTCCAAAAATCTGATCATATTTGCTCTTATTGCCACTGGAGTTGGCAGAAGCACTCTCGGATGCGGCCGTATCGACGTCTCCTCCTGTGGCCCCGGCTGCCGGCGCGTTGCCTCCGTCCACGTCGGTGATCATGCTCATTTCGTTGGTGCCGTTCATGCTGCTGGCGCCACCGCTCGCACCGCCGCCAGAGCCGGCCCCGGCCACGGCCTGGTCAAGAAATTTCTCGTCCTCGGCCGTCCAGGTGCCTTCGTTGCCCTGTGCCGATTGACCTGAGAGAGGGTCCGCCGGTGCCGCCTCTCCGGGCTGGCCGGAGCGGGCCACGGCCGGAGTAGATTGGCTGGGAGCGGGAGCACTCAGCCAGCCGAAGTCAGGCACCGGGCCAGACTGAGAGAAGTCGATATCCATCATATCACCGGGGGTCAGCGCGTTGACCCCACCGATCTCCTGGCATTCATAGCCGCCGCCCAGGCGAGCCTGAGCGAAACCCAGCATGGGCGCGGGTACGAGGGACGGGTCGGCCAGGCCGGTTGCTCCCAGGGCATCGATTCTCCTACGCTCAGTCAGGGCGGGATTTTCCATCGGTGTGCATTCCTCACTCTACGGCTTGATGCTTCCAGGTTACCCGGGCCCGGATAAACTCTGAGTGAATTCAGGTTAACTATATGCACGACTTGTGAAAAGTTTGTTAGGAATTCCCCGCCGTGTTTCTGGTTTCAATGCGCGGCCGATTTCCAGCAAGCGGCGATGCACGGCCGCGATGGCCCGGCTTGGAGTGGAGGTGCCGGCGCTCAGTCCGACCAGATGCAGGCCGCGAAACCACTCGATTTTGAGTTCTTCAGGCTCTTCCACTCGAAGATGCGGTAAGCCCATTTTTCGGGCTTGTTCACACAGGCGTAAGGTGTTGTTGGAATGGGCTCCACCGACCACCACCAGGGCCTGGACCCGCTTGAGCAGTTGGGTGATTGCCTGCTGACGTTGCTTGGTCGGTCGACAGACCGTGTCGATTTTGACCACCTCGCTGTCTGGATGTAGAGCCGCAACTCGTTCGAAGGTGGACTCAAAGAGGTCCGAGGGAGTGGTGGTCTGGGCCAGCACGGCCAGCCTGGGGCCCATTCCCGCTTGGGCTGCTTCCGGAGCGGCCAGCACCACGGTCTCAGGATAGTCTTCGGTGATACCCAGAACCTCCACGTGCCCGGGCTTGCCGACCAGAACCAGGCGATAGCCCATCTGACGATGTCGTTGGGCTACTTTGTGCACCTTGGTCACCAGCGGGCAGGTGGTATCGATGATCTGCTTATCTTGCAATCGGGCACGATAGGATTCGGATATGCCGTGGGCCGTCACCAGGACCGCCGGGGTGTCCGGTATTTGCTCCCGAGAATCCTCTGGCTGGCTGGCGAATCCTCGTTCAAGCAGGTCCCGCTGGACCCCGCGATTGTGAACAATTTCGCCCAGGATCGTGACGTCTTGAGGTTTTTTCTGCGAATGAGCGCTGGCGATGGCATCTTCCACTCCAAAGCACATTCCCATGGCTTGAGCCTGAATGACGAGCAAGGGTTCCTCCTGTCACTTTGTGACGCAAAGTGTCCGGCCAAAAAATTTTGGCTGGACTGGTCGTGAACCAGCTGGCAGGTCGGCCGAGGCCGCCCGCCGGTCAGGAAACAATCGTCAGGCTGGAACCCAGCCTGGGGGCAGATTGGGACTGTTGGTTTGTTGTTGTTGGTTGGTCGTGGCTGCATCGATCAGCACCTTTTGGAGTTCTCCGATATAGGCTAGGAAACGCTCCTGGCCCTCGGCGCTGATGCGAACCAGAGTCTGAGGACGTTTCTGCTCGAAGCTCTTGTAGATTTCCACGATCTGGTTTTGCTGCAGAACCTGCAGGTGGCGGCTGAGATTGCCGTCGGTGAGGTTGCAGAGTTCCTTGAGATCATTGAAGAGCAGACCCTCTGGTCGAGAAGCCAGGCAGGTCAAAAGGCCCAGTCGAGCCTTTTCGTGCAGAAGGCGGTCCAAGCCATCATAAGCGTAGCGTCCGTTCATTCCGCCTCCTTTCGCGGTTGATTCCAATGAAGGATTAAAGCCAGCAAGCTTTGCCCCAGACCAAAGGCCAGGGTCATACCCAGGTTAAAGCGGGCGTAACACACGGGGGTGGTCAAGGCCAGCGAGCTGAGACCGTAGAACACCGCCACATAGCCTACGCCGGCGGGCAATAGCGTCCGCGCACTGAGCAAGCAGAAGGCGTAACACATGGTCCAGAGGGCGGGCAGCAGAGCGATGGGATGGGCGCTATGCACCCAGACCCCGGTCCAGGCCGCGCCCAACGCCAGACCCGGTAGAAACTGGATCAGCACTCGACGGGCCAGACGCTGCTGGTGGCTGGAAAAGTTACTGGCATAGTCAAAGGCCATCTCCCCAGCCACAACCGAGAGGCAGAAGACCGCGGTTAATGGCCAGATGGTGGCGGGGTTCCAGGTTCGACTCAGATAGCCACCGAGCAAGGCGCAGGCGGCGGTGAAGGCCACCGTCCGGGGCCGATAGCCTCGATAGACCTGGGTGCGTGAGAGCTTGTCCTGGATCTCCGCCAGTTGACTGAGTGCTTGAGAAATTTCCACCACGTCAGTGTAGTCGACTTACTTTGCGATGTAAAGTGGGTGTGCAAAAAGTCTTGAGTGGTAGTAGATATGTATCAAGGGTAGGGTATTCCCCACTGGTGGGCTTGGGTTCTGAATTCTAGAGTAGAGTGGTGAAACGCCCAGAGTTCCAGGACTTCTTTGAGGACCTTAGCTGGCTACGGGACCGCTGTCGCAGCCAGTTTGAGGTGACCGAATTCTTCGAGCAGTGCGAATCTGGAGTTCGCCTACGCGACCTCTTGAACCGGGTTGACCGGATGGATTTCGAGACCCTGCACTTCCCGGTCCTTAAGCACACTTAGGTAGTAGGGTTGACTGCCGATCTGGTTCTGCCCGTCATAGTAGATGGCCAATAGTTTCTCCGCCCGGCTTTGAGGGGTTGCGGCAACCTGGAAATGCAACTGATCCTCCGTCTGGATCAGGTATTCTTTGGATGGCAATCCCTCCATTGTAGTCCATTCCACGCGAAAATCGGGGTGGGCCTGAAGCAGGGCTGAGTTTGGATTGAATTCCACCTGCATGGGGCGTTCCGGGCTGATACGGTAGCGTTTGATGGCCGAATCCGGATAGTTACTGACTCGCTGTTGCACCGAGAACGTGCTGTCACGTCCCAGATCTTCGCTTAACCGGGGAGATACTGCTTGCAAAGCTTCCAATGAAAAATTGCCTTTTTGCAAAAAGTCACGAATCTGCTCGAGCTCAACCCCCGCGCGCAGCAGATGGGCGGTGATGGCGTTACCCTTGGCGTGGCTGCCGGGACTTAAGCTCACGCTGAGCTGGTTACTGTACTGACGCAAATGTGGCTTATCGGAACGATATCTCTCACCAAAGTATGGGTCTGGCTGGAGTTTGTAGGCGAAGAAGTCGGCCAGGCCCTCATGCAAACTGGCTCCCTCCGGTCCTTGCAGGCTTTCTGGAGTGCTGGTGTGGGGGTAGTGTCGGGCGACCAGAGCGTGAAAGAGCTCGTGGTCAATGACGTCTTCGGACTCAAGGCCTCGATTGATCAGGTGAGCCGCTTCAGGGAAGTTGACCGTGTCCTCTTCACGATTGTAGCCGGTGGAGAGGGTCTGCGGGTCAAGGTTGATCTTGAGCGGGGTCTGCACACTTCCAAAATGTTCTTCGAAGAAGCTCACGGCGCGTTCTGCCGTGGCGCGTAGGCGCCGCAGTTGCTCTGCTGGAATCTGTTGCGCCCCCGAAATTTGAAGCTTCACCTTCTCACTATTGCTCGCTCAGGTCTTACGGGGTGTGGCCTTTTTGTGAACAACTGGAGGGAATCGGCCGCATGAGCGAAGCTCGTCACCCATGAATTTCGTTTATCTGTGTCCAGATTTCCCGCCCAACTTCATTCTGTTCTCGCAGCGCCTGGCCGAGCTGGGGGTGAAAGTCCTGGGGGTGGGGCAGAGCCGCCCGGCAGCCTTCCCGGCCTCACTGCGCCAGAGTCTGAGCGACTATTACCAGGTGTCGGATTTGCACGACTACGACCAGCTTGTGCGCGCTCTGGGTTGCCTGACCCATCGACACGGCAAGCTGAATCGGCTGGATTCGCACGCGGAGTACTGGCTGGAAACTGAGGCCCGGCTGCGTACTGATTTCAATATCCCCGGCATCGGCCTTCAGGCCATCGGTGCCATGAAATCCAAATCGCAAATGAAAGAGCTTTTTCGTCGGGCCGGTCTGGAGGTTGCTCCCGGCCAGGTGGCTGATACCTTTGAACAGGCCCGCCGTTTCTATCAGGAAGTTGGCAAGGCCATCGTGGCCAAGCCGGATATCGGAGTGGGAGCCTCAGGTACCTACAAGCTGGAGTCCCTGGGCCAGGTCCAGGATTTTTATGCGGGTCAGGACCGCCGCGGTTACTTTCTGGAGCGATATGTGGAGGGTGAACTCCTTAGCTTTGACGGATTGGTCGACCGTGAAGGCAAATTGGTGTTTTACACGGCTCATTGTTTCAGTGATGGCATTATGGAGATCGTGAACGCCGACGAAGATATCTTCTATTACTCTCTGCGCGAAATCCCGGCTGACCTGGAAGAGGCCGGGCGGCGTTTGCTGAAGGCTTATGACCTGCGCGAGAGGTTCTTCCATTTCGAATTTTTTCGAACCCACGATCAGGGACGGCTGATCGCACTGGAGGTCAACATGCGCCCGCCCGGGGGCCTGACGACCGATCTCTTCAATTATGCCAACGATATCGACATCTATCGAGAGTGGGCCCGTGTGGTCTGTCAGGGGTCATTTCACGGCCATTGCCGTCGGCCCTACCACGCTTGCTACGTGGGACGCAAAGACCGCAAGCGCTACCAGCATTCCAGCGCGGAAATTCGGTCCCGCCTGGGGCCTCTGCTGGTCCACCACGAACGCATCAGCTCGATTTTCGCACGCGCCATCGGAGATGAGGGTTTTGTCCTGCGTTCCCCCGGTCTGGATGAAGTGCTGGAGGCGGCCCGTTTCATCCTGAAGACTTGAGCGCTCGCTCCACTAGAACGTTTAAAAGGTCGGCTCCCGACCGATCTGCTCTCGCCGTGAGAGACGAAAATAGATTGGAAAGAGCAGCCCGCAAAGCAGTCCAGGTAGGATGCATTGACTGTACAGGCCACGTAGGGAATTGCCCCGCATCTCGGCCAAGCGAGCGTTGATCATGAAGCCAAAGATGGGGGCCTTGTCGGTTTCGCTGGCGTGGCGCACGGATGGGTCTGCAGCGGGCTGGGCCCAGGCCCATTGCAGGAGGAGCAGGGCCAGGATGAAGTTCTTCATTTTCTCAGTTCTTCTTTCCATCGCAGATATTGCTCTTGGTAGGCTGGCGAGCTGCCTCCCAGCCTGGTGAGCAGGTCCACCACCTGCACTCCGGTGCGCGCGTCCTGCGAGCGCAGGGCGGCGCGGTACATAATGCCCAGTGCGGCCAGATTGTGGCTCGGGTCCTGATCTGCGGCCGGTGCTCGTCGGGCGAATTCGAAGGCCGTGACAGAATCAGAAACATGGTCTGCCAGGAACGCCTTACGAAAGTTCAGTTCATAGGAGCCGGGCGTGTACATGAGGCCCTCGTCAATCAGCTCATTGGCCTGATCGATACGTTGATAGCCGTAGTAGAGTTCGCTGGCTAAGGTGTCATAAGCGTCCGTTAGATATGGGTCAAGGTAGTTGATCATTCTCAGTAATGGCACCACTTCTTTCTGTTTGAAGGTGGCGACTCCCTGATCGTCGATCTGCTCGTGCATCGTGTCCATCTTAAACCAGAGGTAGCGGGCTAACATGGTGCGCCCCTCTCCCAGCAGGTCGAGTAGCACGTCCTGGTAGCGTACCATGGGGCGGGTAGGATTCATTTTCAAGTAGTCCGCTTTTAGAGGCCCCGCCAGGACGGCCGAGAGAATCCACATCCCCAGCAAGCAAATCACAGTCTTCTTCACAGGTCCTTGACCTCGAAACGAATGCCGGCGATCAGCAAGAACATCATGATCCAAAGGCAAGCGTAGAGGCTCTCAGCGGCGTGGTAGTGGGGATCGATGCTGAAGCCGTGGACCACCGGGTATTTCAGTCGGAAGTTTGAAAAGTTCGGAATGAATCGCTGCAGCATTTCGACTCCATCGGCAGCCCAGTTGGCGCCTCTGTCCTCGCGCAGAAAGAACTGGATGAAGGCATTTGACATACCACCCACTACGTAGACGAAGAACCCCAGCACGCCAGCCAGGGGAGGGCTGGCAAAGACGCTGAAGCACATGCAGATGGCCGCCAGCAGACTGCTTTCCAGACTGTAGCCCCAGGCTGCCGCAAAGAGGTTGGAATCCCACTCGTGATTGAGAGAAGCGATTCCCAGTCCCATACACAACGTCAGCAGAAAGATGCTGGCCGTAATCAGCGCGGCCGTGCCCAGAAATTGCCCTCCCAGGTAACTGACGCGACCTAAGGGCCTGGACAGGATGGGGTAGATAGTCTTGCGTTCAATGTCGCGTGGCACTACGCTCGACCCCAGCAGCAGGGCCATTGCCACCCCGTAGTAGCTGATGGCCGTCAGACCGAAGTCCTTGGTCACCAGGGCGAAGGCCTGAAGACCCATACTGAAGGCGTTGACATAGGCGGGCAGCATGAGCATGGCGGCAGCCATGAACAAAGTGACCAGATGAACTTGACGCCGGACGTTTTCCAGTAGCTGCACACGCGCGATTTCTAAGAGGGAGAGCATGCACTGGCCTCCCTGTCCACGCGACGTGTAATGTCGTGAAATACGTCCTCCAGATTGGTTCGTTTACTACTCATCCGTTTCAACTGGTAGCCCCGGCTCATGGCCAGCTGCAGAAAGCTGTGAGCCTCATGGCGGGCTACCGAAGCTTCGCCTTCCTTTGAAATTTGGCTGACCGGCTCGCTCACCTCGACGGCCTCCCAGAGCATCTCCACTCGCTCCCGGTTTTCGGTGAGTTCAGGGATGGTTCCACAGGCCTGCAGGGCACCGCGATGGATAATGGCGGCCCGGTCGCAGATCGACTCCACCTCGTTCATATGGTGCGATGAGAAAAATACCGTAATATTTCGTTCCTTCAGGCGCAGCATGATGTCTCTCAGGTCACGCTGAGCGAAGGGGTCGAGTCCGGAGGTCAGTTCGTCCAGGATCAAGAGGGGAGGATCACTCACCAGCGCCTGAGCCACGCCCACTCGTTGTTTCATACCTTTGGAATATTCGCTGATTCGGCTGTGCTTGCGGGTGCTCAGTCCGACCAGCTCAAGTGCTTCTCTGCAACGCTCGGCCTGCAAGGCTCTGGGAACTCCCGCCAGGCGAGCGTGCATCATCAGGAGCTCGGCGGCGCTCATAAACTCGTGGTAGTTGGCCACCTCGGGTAGATAGCCAATTTTTCGCCGGGCTGCCAGGCTCCCGGCCGGCTCTCCAAAGACCCAGGCTCCTCCAGCGCTCGGTCTTATCAGTCCGAGCAAGACCTTGATACTGGTCGATTTCCCGGCGCCATTGACGCCGATATAGCCGAAGATTTCTCCAGGTTTCACCTGCAAGTCCAGGCCTCGAAGGGCCTGCACCGGTCCGCGCAAGGTGTGGAAGGTTTTTTTAAGACCTTGAAAGTTGATCGCATTGTGTAGCATCTGACTTAATTATGATAATGAATAATCAATATCTTTCAGATTCGAGCAGGTTTTTGATATTGATTGACAAATATCAATAGATGGTTCCAAACAAGACTCTTCGTCGATGGTTGTTTCTCGGGACGGGCCTGCTCGTGGCCTCAGCTTTGCTTGGCTGGCAAAGGCAGGTTGAGCTTTGTCGCTCTCAGAACGTCTGCTTGCTCAGAGCAGGAGCCGACCGGATGCTCCGTAGCGGGCACATTCTGAAGTCGTCTGTGTTGCTCGAGCAGGCCTTGGGAGAGGACCCCGGCCTGGTGGAGATCGCGGCCACGCTGGCCGAGGTCTATGTCGCCCTCGGCCGCCACCGCCGCGCACTTGGCTGCCTGAACCGAGCCGTTTCAAGCTGTCCCCGGCGACCCCCGGAGCTGGCCGAGGCTCTGGGCCAGCGCGGGCGCTTTTTACTGCGGCGCGGGCTGCTTGAGGAAGGACTGCGGGATCTGAGGGCGGCCCTGCGCTGGCAGCCAGAAAACCAGCAACTCAGACTTCAGTTGAGAGCTGCTCAACGCTCTTACTACCTGCATCCCCAAGGTCACGACTGTACGCCAGGCCGCTGGCCGAGTTGCTGGCAGTAGCGCCCAGGATGGGAGCGCACCTTCATCTGCTTTGTAACCACGGGCCACTCTGGCTGGAACTGGTTGTTCTGCTGTTGCTGCTGGTTGATCGGCGGGAGTTGCCGTGGCGGTTGGTTCTGAGCCTGATTGGGTTCAGTTGTCTGCTGCTCATTTTCAGCTATCTCAGCGGCGGCCAGGCCTGTGAGAAGGTTGCTGGTCTCCCAATTTCGGCTGAAGCTCTGGATCGTCACCAGCAGTGGGCCATCGGGTCCGTCCTCTTTGGACTGGCGCTGAACGCCTGGGCCTGGCGCACTCGGACTTCGGGAGATTCCGCTTTCGTTCTGGCCGGGTTGGTTGCGCTCAGCCTGCTGCAGCTTGGACTGACCTGCTACTGGGGCGGTTGTATTCGCCACACAGAGTTGGGCCCCGAGCTCCCATCTGCTTGCGGTTCAGGAAATTGCCGACAGCCCTGAAGACAGGACGGCGAAGGTTTGCTTGCTGACGTTGGTGGCCGCCTTCAAATCGGATTGCGTGCGCTCCCAGAGGGGGCGACCGCTGCCCAGCTCAAGAGCCTGGAGTTGGAGCTGCCCTTGGGGTTGGCCCAGACTCGGCGGTCGCCGCATCAAGACTGTCTCAGCGCAGATACTTAGATCTCTGCATAGAACGTCACTCCAGAGCTTCTTGCCATTCCTGAGGTCGAAAGCTTGGCTGGCGTGATTGAGTTCAATCACGGCTACCTGATTCTGGAATCCGAGCAGTTCAGTACGGTGCGCCTCGGGTCCAAGAGCTTGTCGCCAGGCCGGCCTGGAGCTCTGGTGATGATAGGCCGAAAGCCAGCTGCGTCGGGTCAGGACCATCGTCATTTGGCCGTCTCCCACCAGCAGGATCACTCGATTGGGTTCCCCCCGTGTGGTGAGCAGGCTCCGTTGCGGTCGGCCTGTGCTCAGGTCAACCCAGCAGACCTCTCCCTGGTTGCCCAGTCCCAACACCAGGCAGTTCGGTTCCAGGTAGGAGCTTTTGATGTCCAGTAAGTCACTGTTTCGCCATTTTTCCTGGGCCGACTCTAGGGCAAGGCAGCTCACTCCACCTTCGTGCTGCACAAATAGACTGTGCTGATTGGCTCCAAGCACCTTTCCGGCTTCGAAGTCGCGCTGCCAGTCCAAGCGGTCGCCTGGGAACGAACGGAGGCCCAGTCGGCAGACGTCGGAGCTTGGATTGTGGCTGAGCAAAAGCCGATCGGGCCGAATCCAGAGAGCCTGGCTGGCGTTCTCGTAAACCTGGCTTTGGCCGCTAAAGTCCAGGGCCAGGACTCGATGGCCGTCGCTGAGCAAAAATCCAAATGGGGGAGGGGCCAGATTCTTCCAGCGGCCTGGGGGCAAGAAAAGGTCCAGGCTGTGTTGAGTGCTGCCGTCCCGGGCGCTCCAGAACTCGAGTCTACTCTTTGGCGCCGATCTGCGGCTGCATCCCGTCGCCCAGCCGATCAGGCACAGTGCCGAGCGGCTCAGAAAGTTTCGGCGGTTCATGTTCATTTTGCCTTCATCCATCTTCAGCTCGCCCTCCCCTTTTTTTTGATAATGGCTTCTCGATATCAAGGGTTCGGCATTCTGTGTCTTAACTCATTCAAAGTCGTGTCAGATTGGAATATCAAGGAACCTGCGTTTGGAGAGCAAGGGCAAATGGTGGGCTGAGCTCCCGCGTGAAAGCTGGCTGGATTCGTTCGAGCTGGAGGGAACCGTTTGGCGACCGACGTCAGGAACTGGTGGTCATCGGAAGCGATCTCGACCGTGGGAAGATTACTGCGGATCTGGACGGCTGCCTCTTGAGCGAGGAGGAAACGGCGGCCGGGGGCTGGGAGTTGCTCTCCGATCCTTCCCGGCCCGGGCTTGAGGAGGGCATCTTTGGAGGCCAAGGCTGTCCGGGCTTTGGGTGAACTATTGGGGCCTTCCACGAATTTCAGACTTCTTTTGGCTCTGTGGCTTAGTCTAAAGGCATGAACGTTAGCATTCCCTATGACAGCTGTGCCCAGAGCTATTCGTGGAAAGGCCGCCAGGAAGTTCTGATTCAGGATGGCGCGGTCGATCACCAAATTTGGGATGAACTGGTGCTGGGCAGCTCGCGCGCGGAGCGCCAGGAATTCATCAAGTCGGTGCACGACCCGCGCCTTCGAGCCCTGCATATCGCCCAGCGGGGAAGCGAACCTTTAGACCTGGGAAGCTTGCTCGGCCAGAACTGGAAGGACAACCAGAAGCGCTTCGTGGTGGGGGACCCCGAGGGGAGTCATCAGCGCCTCGAGTTTGGCCCTATGGGCCGCTCGGGTTCGGAATTCAAACTCATTACGGTGGCCAAGAACGATGAGGTCGGACGGATGGAGCACACGATCGAGGCCTCTTTTACCTTCGGCTTTGTCGGCCAGGAGAATATCAAAGAAGGCCTCAAGCTCGAGGGTTAACAACTTGGAAATGGCCCGGCGCTGAGGATGGGGATAGAACAGAGAAGTGATCAAGTCTTTGCCCGCTCAACCGCCGTTGCCTCAAAGGCTTCTCAAGATTGAACATCCTGCGGAGCCCAAAGGGGAATTCCCATTCGAACTCTCGGTTCTGGATACCGGGCGAGAAATGTACTTTCTTCCCCAGATGGATCGCCTGGCCGCTCTGCTGGCCTCCGAGTCTCACAAGCCGCTGCAGGTGCGGGTGGAAGCCGAAAATCAGGTGATCGAGTATGTCGTTACCGAGAACCCCAGCGCGACCATCGAAGCCAGCCTCAACGGCAAGCCTTTTGTCATGAGCACCGCTCCCGCTGAAGACGGGTCGCTGGCCTTGACGGGCCATAGCGAGCCAGGTGAGTTCGATGGCAACTTTTACCTCAACCCGGATGGTAGCACACAGGTCACGGGAATCGTCGGACCGAATCGTATGCCCGTCAACCATTCTTTGTGGCGGGTGAAGGACCCCAAGCCGGGCGACCCGGTCATCGAGTCTCTGGGCAATTTCGCTTGCGCGCGGATGTCCACGGCCTACTACCCCGAGGGTGAGAACCTCCACTTGCTGGGCAACATGGGCGTTCACAATATCGATGCTTTGCTGACACGTCAGGGTGAGGGCTGGCAGCTTCAGGGCGAATATGGAGACATGAAGTTTCGCCAGACCTTCACTCCGCTCCCGTAGCTCCGCCTTCAATCGTCTGGCTATGCCACGGCGGATCTTTCCCCCGGATCAGCTCTCACCGCGGCGCTGAAGTCCCCTGGCGCCGAACTCGGTCGTGTCGGTGGCCGCCCGCTGCCCGCTAGCTCTCCGTCAGCGAGAGAGGTGCCTGTCCCTTATCGCAAGTAGGAGCGGCCATTTCAGGAAACTTTAAGGCCTGCTGGTCATTCTTTACCAATGCTGCGACCGCTGCTGCTGTTTCTTTGCTTGTGGTTCTGCCCCGCCGTGGTGTGGGCGCAGGATGATTTTTGCGGTCGCGGTCCGGTCGCCAGCCACGCCTGCCCCATGCACGCAGGCCAGCTCTGCCAGTGCCACGAGCATGAACTTTGTTATCGCATCGCGCTGGAGACGCCAGCTCCCAAGGCACCGGCTCCGCCTCGTTTCGATTTTGTCTGTCCTCCACGGATGGAGCTCGCGCTTGTCGTCGTTTCACTGTCACATTCCGTCACGACCAGCCTGGCGCCAGTCCGCCCCATTTGCCCTTTACTGGCTCCTGAACCCCCTCCGCCCAGGATCTGAGCGCCGCCTTTTTCTGCGTTCACTCGCTGGCTCCAAGAGCTGTTGTTATTTTGAGTTTTCCCCTTGTAGAAAAGCCTGGTGCTCCGATACAAATGGGGAGAACCGAATTTCTCGGGCGACTCGTCACAGCTCCGGCCTGCTCTACAGCAATTGCACAAATTCAGGAGACTCTATGCAAATTCAGAAATGCCCACAGGGCGGCGCGCCGCGCCGTCTCCAATTAAACGCCCCTCAAGACCCGCCCCCACCTCCGGGTGAGCATCACCAGCACGGTGTGAGTGGGACGTTGCCGCACGCAGGTCACGATCTGGCCATGGTTGCCATGACGTTGCCAACCCATCATTCCCACCAGGACATGGATATGGGACCCATCTGTCACGGGGGCGGCGCCGCTCCAGCGGATCCTCACGCCGGTCACACCATGCCCATGGACCATTCCCATATGGATCACTCCCATATGGATCACTCCCAGATGGGGCATCAGCATTCAACCGGGGGCGGCTCAAGTCTGAGCTGGTTGGGAACGGGGTCAGCCGTTCTCAGTGGAGTGGTGGCCGTAGGGTCGGCCGTCCACGCTGCCCAGATGCTCTCTTCCAAAGATCGCTTGACTCAGTTGGAGGGCGCCAATCACTTGTTGATGAGCGCCAGCTGTGGGGTGATGGCCGGAGCCATGCTGGCTCCGTCCACCGGTCTGGGTGCTTTTACCTCGCCCCTGATGACCGCCCACGGTCTGGGCGAGGTGGCCCTGGGCGCCTATCAATTGGTGCGCGGAACCGCCGGAGAGTGTCAGCACGACCAGGTGGCCGGAGTCCTCAAGCTGGCTCACGGTGGCTGTCTGGCCGCTGCTCAGTTCTTCCCGGGCGCTGCCCTCCCGCTCTACCTGGGCATGGCCGCCGTCACCGCCAGCCAGGTGGCTCTACAGCAAGCTGGCCTCAGTCACTAAAGGAGATTTACCGATGAAAATTCACAGTCATTTGCCCTTTGCCGGGTTGCCCCGGCCGGTCCAAACCAAGGGACTGATCCCCTTTGATTTCAACAAGCCGGAGAAGCCGGACAACGATGAGGATTGGGGCATGAATCCCAACCCCGATGGTTACAAACCCAACTTCAAGCTGATGGGTGTGTGCGCCGCTGGCGGTGTGTGCGGTGGCATCAGCCTGGGCATACTGGGCAGTTCCTACCTGGGCATTCATCCGCTCCCCCTGGTGGCGGCCGGTTGCCTGGCTGGAGCCTACCTGGGTGGAGCAATTGGCCTGGCTTTCCCTGACCGCGATTCGCAGTAGGGGAGGTCGGGCGCTTCGGGCTCCTGTCACAACAGGACCTGGAAGGATCGGGAGGAAAGCAGCCCGCTTGGAATTGCGGCATTTGCGCTACTTTGTGGCGGTGGCGGAGGATCTGAGTTTTTCGCGGGCGGCCGAGCGGCTGTTGGTGGCTCAGCCTGCGCTGAGCACTCAAATCGCTCAGCTCGAGGCTGAGCTGGGAGTGGTGTTGCTGGACCGCAATCGTCGCTCGGTGCGCCTGACTTTGGCCGGGGAGGGCTTCTTACAGGACGCGCGCGGACTGTTGCGTGCGGCTGACGAAGCGTCTGAACGAGCCAGGCGAGTGGCCCGCGGCGAGCAGGGGCAGCTCACCGTCGCGTTCTTTTCGGCTCCCACCATGATTTTTCTGCCCGAGATTGTGAAGCATTACCGCTCCCTGTTTCCCGGGATTTCCTTGCGCTTGCTGGAACTTACGCCGGAACGCCAACTGCCGGCCCTGCTGCATGGCGAGGCGGATCTGGGGTTTACGCGCGTGCTTCCGCCGGGCTATCCGCAGATTACGACCCAACTTCTCTTTGAGGAGCGCCTGCTGGTGGTGCTGCCAGAGAGCCATCGTTGGGCCGGGCGTTCTTCGCTGGAGCTTGCGGAACTGGCTGCTGAGGACTTCGTTCTGTTGGAACGATCTGAGGCTTCCATGTTCTTCGACCATATCGTCAGCGCTTGCCTGACTGCCGGGTTCTCGCCTCGAGTGCTGCACTCGCCTAATCTGATGGCTACGGTGGTTACGCTGGTGGCCGCGGAGCAAGGCATTTCGCTGGTGCCCGAGGGGGTGCAGAATCTGCGTCGTCAGGGCCTTCGCTACGTTCCGTTGAGCCCGGCACCTGCCCCGGTTCCATTGTTAATGAGTTGGCCCGCGCAGGCCGAGTCACCGGCCTGCGCGAGCTTTCGTCAGTTGGTGGCGGAGCGTCTGGACTGGATCAAGCGCTCGTTTGTAGGGACTTGAGGGTGGGGTAGTCGGTGTAGCCGTGGGGACCCTGGGCGTAGAAGGTACTGGGGTCCGGGCTGTTGAGTTCGGCTCCGACTCGGAAGCGTTCGACCAGATCCGGGTTGGCGATGAAGCTTTTACCGAAGGCGACCGCCTCAGCCTCACCGGCTTGCAGCACCCGTTCGGCCGTTTCTTTGGTGAAGCCCTCGTTGGCGATGAAGGCACCCCCAAAGAGTCGCTTGAGTTCCGGGCCGATGCGATCGGGTCCCAGCCTCTCGCGGGCGGCCAGGAAGGCGATCTGGCGGCGTCCCAATTGGCTGGCGACGTAGCCGAAGGTGCGAATCGGATCTGAATCTCCCATGTCTGCCGTGTCGCCGCGGGGAGCCAGGTGGACGCCCACCCGTCCCGGATTCCAGACTTCCAATACGGCGTCAGTGACTTCAAGCAGCAGACGGGCTCGGTTTTCCACACCTCCGCCGTAGTCGTCCTCACGATGATTGGTGGAATCTTGTAGGAACTGGTCCAGCAGATAACCGTTGGCTCCGTGAATCTCCACTCCGTCAAAGCCAGCTTCCAGCGCGTTGGCGGCAGCTTGCTTGTAGGCGGCCACGATGGACGGGATTTCGTGCAATCCCAGGGCGCGAGGGGTCACATAATCCCGCTTGGGACGCAGCAGTCGGACGTGACCTTGAGCCGCGATGGGGCTGGGAGCGACGGGCAGGGCTCCATCCAGATAGAAGGGGTCACTGACTCGGCCGACATGCCAGAGCTGGAGTAGCATGCGCCCGCCGGCCTGGTGGACCGAGCGCGTGATGTGCTTCCAGCCTTCCACCTGCTCCCTCGACCAGATCCCCGGTGTGTCAGGATAGCCGACGCCCATCGGATGGACAGCCGTGGCCTCGCTCAGGATGAGTCCGGCTGAGGCCCGCTGCACGTAGTAGTCGGCCATGAGCTGGTTTGGTATGCGGCCCTGACTGGCGCGGGTGCGGGTCAGTGGGGCCATGACGATGCGGTTCGGAAGCTGCAACTGTCCGATTTGAATGGGTGTAAAAAGCATTTTGGAGTCTCCTTTGGTGGTCTGGAGTCATTCTAGGCTGGCGTCAGTTATTTGTGAAATACATCCTTTCGCTCACTGTTATTAAATATTGTTATAAGATGGCTTTATGATAATTCAGAATCATGTCTTGCCAAGCGAGAAGGCATGCTATAGAATGCCGCGGTTATGATAAGGATATATCAATATTTGTTTGTGCTGCTGGTGATTCTGGCAGGCTGGTTAACCGCTCTCGGAATTGAGATTCAAGGCGACCTCTTGGTGACAGTCTTGCGGGCTGACAACGATAAGCCGATCGCGGGCGCCATCGTAAGGGTGCAGGACAAAGCGGCCCGGGCCGAGGTACTGGAAAAGAAGACGGATGAAGCCGGTCAGGCTCATTTCACGAACCTCAATCTGGGCGATTATTATGTTGATATTTCCCATAGCGACTACGAGGGCGACCGAGCGCTGGTGAAGGTCAACGCAGGCGCCGAGACGGCCTATAAAACCCTGCTGGATGTGAAGGGCCAGGCTGAAAAAGTCATCAAGTTTAAAGAAGACCGGCTGCTGGTCAATGTCAAAGACCCGAATGATGGTGCGGTGATTCGCCGCGACCGAGAGTTTGTGCAGACTCAGCTGACGGATCGCAGTCTGCAGGGAATCCTGGCCACCGTGCCCGGGACCAACAATAACTCGGTTGGTCAGGTGCACGTGCGCGGCGACCACAAAAGCGTGAACTTTCAGCTCGACGGCGTCTCTCTTCCCATCCCTCCAGCCAGCTCGACGACGCCACCGATTGATCCCGATTTCCTGGATAACCTGCAGGCCCAGACTGGAGGCTACAACGGCTCTCAGTCCGGAATGGGCGGGTTGGTTCTCAGCGGCATTACCGATTGGGGCACCAAGGAGCCCTACTTTGAACTGCGCCCGACCGTAGGTACCCAGGGCACGGCTCAAATCATGATGAGACTCGGGGGCTCGAACGAGGAGGGGACCTTCAACTACATGATCGGAGCCAAGACCGGCACCACCGATATGCAGTTCCAGCCGCCCAACCCCGACCAGCAGACGCTCAACAACCGTGGCCAGAACACCAACATTATCGGCCGCTTTCGTTTACACGATGACGCCAATGAATGGGGGATGACTCTGGCTCACCAGGCCGGTCTTTTCGGAGTGGCCCAGACCCCTCAGAACTACAATGCGGGCGTGCGTCAGAATCAGGAAGATGTCAACACGTTGGGTGTTTTCTCCTGGAAGCGCAAGGTGGACGAAGACACGGACCTGCAGATGAGCCTGGCCTATCTGCGTTCCCGCCAGTCGGTGCGCAACAATGGCGTCTTCACTGCCTTTACCGCCTTTGACGCCAATCGCAGTCAGGAGCTGGCCGACGAAGGATTTCCGGCCGACCCCACCAACCCGGGCGCGCCTTATCTACCGACCACCAACACCAACATCACTCAGATTCAACCGGCCCTTCAGTATGTGCACCGGATGGGCGAAAACCATCGCATTGTGGCCGGAGCCGACGCTAACTTTCTGCGCTCGCAACAGGATGTCGACATTCTGGATATGGGCGGAGGCGGAGGATTGCCCCAGGGAGCCCTGCGCTTTCAGTCCAATGTGGCACGTGCGGCTTTCTCAGGCGGACTCTACTTCAGCCACACCGTTCCCATCACCGATCAGTTCACGGCCAACTACGGCCTGCGCCTGGATCGCTTCAATAATGGGATCAATGTAAACACCGGTCAGATCAGTCCTTTCGTTAATTTGGCCTTTGCTCCCACCAGTGAAGATGCCATCCGCTTCTCCTATCATCGCCTCTTTCAGGCGCCCCCGCTGGAGTTGGACTTGAGTTTCAGCACCCAGACCCTGCCTCAGCGCGTCAGTCTCTATGAGCTCAGCTATGAGCACCAGTTCGGCAACTCGCTGACCGGTAAGGTGGCACTGGTGCGCAAGAACTATCGCGACCAGATCGACATCGGTCAGTTGATACCCATCGCCAACATTCCGGTCTACGCTCCTGTGAACTTCGAACGCGCCGTTTACGAGGGTCTGGAGCTCTCGCTCGCATCGCACAATAAGACCGGCTTCAACGGGTTTCTGACCGGCACCCTGAGCCGCGCCAAGCCCACCGTGCAGGGGTCCGCTCCAGAGTTCCCGGCCTTCAACGATCACGACCAGCGAGTCCAGGTCACGGCCGGCATCTCGCACACCTGGGATAACGGTCTGACGGCGGCCACCGATATCTACTACGGTAGCGGCTTTCCGCAAGAGGCGCTGGCCCTCTACAACGCTGGTGGCGTCTACCCCTACGGCTACAGCGCCAATCGTATCCCGCGCTTTCTCACCAACCTTTCGCTGAACTACTGGCCCAAACGCGAGCCTGAAAGCGTGGAGTATGGCGGCAGTTTGCAGATCCTCAATCTGTTTGACCAGCGTCCGCTTTTGAACTTCTTCAGCGACTTCTCAGGCACTCGCTTCGTCACTCAACGCCGAATCTTATTGAATGGAATGATCCGATTCTAATGAAATACTTACTTCTGCTTGCATTCTTGCTGTGCGGCTGCGGTCAAACCCTGGAGCAGTCTCAGAGTCTGACCTTGCCGCCCGAGGAGGTTGAGGCCACCCCTCTACCCGATCGCACGTTCCTGGCCAGCAATCCCCAGTTCACCGCTTTGGTATTTAAGCCCAATGCTGACTACAACGGGGTTAATCCACCTGTCACTGCCGCCAGCTCATTCAGCGGCACAATTGTGGTCGATTCCGGCAGCAACAACCTGGTTCGATTTGCCTTGAATGAAGGAGCTCGCACACTCAGCTTTGGAGTCTTAGCCGGTTCCGACCCGCTGGTGCCGGGTCAGGTGTATTCTCCTTTTTTCAATGACCTGGGTCCCGGTTCGTTCCTGAACCTCGAGGACCTGACTTCGGGGCGGAAATCCTGGTTACAGAATGCGGCAACCGGCGGAGGCCTGACCATCGTCTCCTTAAGCGATACTCAGATTGAGATCGATTTCAATTTCACCAACATTCAGCCGAACTTTCGACAGGGTAGCGGCAACGCGCTCGGGTTGTTCGATGTCAGTGGTCACCTAACAGCCGATTTGACCCAGATTTAGTTGGACCCGTTGCTCTTCTTCAGGCTCTTGGCGGCATCCGCGTAACGTCCAAGATCCACCAGCAGACGGGCCTGGATCTGGAGCAGGCCGGGGTCGTTGGGCTGGAGAGCCAGGGCCGGCTTCAGTGCCTCTAATGCCTCCTGAAGCTGGCCTTTCTCATCTAGAAGGTTGGCCATGTAGACGGCCGGGCCCACTGTGCCGGGCTCTCTCTTTGCCCAGGCAGCCACCGTCTTCTTGGCGGCAGCCAGTTCGGCCTGGTCCTGGCTACTGCCGTGATAGAGGCGGGTGTACAGGTCGGCCAGTTTGGAACCCTCGGGGGTGGCCGGAAAGACCTCCAGCGCATAGCTCTTGGGAGCCTCTTCCAGCGGCCAGGGGACATCCCAGGTCCAGCGTTTGCCCTGCTTCTGACCCGAGACCAGGGGAGCAAAAGCAGACTGCGGCGGTGCCTCCAGAGGCGGCATCTTGATCGTCTTCAGGTCGCCATTCAGCACCGGATTATAAAACTGATCCAGAAAGTAGCATTTGAGTTTAGGGGGAACGCCGGCCGCAGCCGGACGGGAGATCCTGATGCCCTGGGGAGTCACTTCAATCCTGTCGAAGACCGAATTCTCGACGGCCTTGGCTCCGTCGCGTACCACCATGCCGCCAATCTGCCGGTGGTTTTCGCCGTTCATGGCCAGTTTGAGTTGGGTTGAGGAAAGTACTTTGGCACTACAGCCCTTGGGATTGAGACCGTCGGCTCCTACTTCCAGCGAGCCTTTGCCGCTAATTTCCTGACGTTCGCCTTTATTGAGCAGCAGCACTGTGACTTTGGACCCAGGGGTCAGCTCAATGTTGTCTCCCGAGGACCAAAGCTCGCCGGTCATCACAGGAGTGGAATGATTCAAAACCATTCCGTCAACCTTCAAAACCATGGCCACTTTCTTGGCCGGCTGAGCCCAGCCCGTCGCGGCCAGTATCAACATTCCAACCAGGGTTCTTTTCATCAACTGCTCCTCTTATTTGCCGTACAGGCGAATCGGAAAGTCGGTGCCACTGACGAACTGAAAGACGTCCTGGTTCAGCCCGACCTGCCGGCATAAATCCGGTACCTGGCTACACACAAAATAGACCAGGCCACTCACCGTCACCTGCTGGCGAGAATTCGGCGGCGCCGATTTCAAGCCTTCGAGCAGGCTGTAGGTCAATAATCCGTGCTGCAGGCTGGGCAGTTCCAGAGCCGACTGGTCGCTGCGACAGGCGGCCAGCATGTAGACTCCGGATCCACGAGCCAGCCGTTGCTGATTCACGGCGAAGGAGGCCGCCATTTCGTCGCTGACCGCTCCGGCGTGGCAGGTATCCAGGATCACGAATTGTTTCTGGGCTGGAAATTCTCGAAGCCACTGAGCCAGGGTCTGGCCATCCAGGCTCGGTTGGCCAGGGGACATCAGAAAGTGATAGCCTTTAGAGTCGAGTGTTCCGTGTCCAGCTAAGAACAGCACTAGCGTGTCCTGGGCCTGGGCCTCTTTGGCCAGATCTTGAAAGGCCTGCCCGATCAGATCGGTGCGTGCCTGCTCTCCAGCCAGCAGGCGCACATCACAGCTCGAGAAGAGCGGCGACTGAAGTCTTTCGCTGAGCGACTGGGCGTCTTTCTCCGCAAAGTTGAGCTTGACCGCATTTCCCGCCTGGTTCAGTCCCACTGCAATGACCATCAGTCTGGGCTCACGAGCCTGCACGGCAGTACAGGTGATCCGCATTTTGTCCCCGCGGCTTTCGACCGTGCCGGACTTATCCATGGCAGTGCAGCGCAATTCGTTCACTCCAGGCTGGAGCGGAGCTTGTAGCAGATAGTCCTCTGCTTCGCGGCGCCCCGACTGAGGAATGGCCTTGCCGTTGACGTAGAGCAGGGGCGGGCTGGAACCGCCGCCCTGATCTTTCACCGCGACGCGCACTTCCACGATGCGTTGAGAGATTTCCGAGCCGGGCGCCGGAGACTGAAACTCCACCTGGGGAGGTGCAATTTGCAATCCGGCTACCGGCTGGCGGGTCTGGCTTGAGCCTTTGTCTGCGGCGAAACTCCTGAGCAGACCCGGACGGTAGGCCTTTTCGAAGATTTGATCCACGCGCACTTTTCGATTATCCACCAGCCATTCGATTTTACGCTCAGCTTCCGGCGTTCCATCAAAAAGTCCGGTGTTGTCGCAGACCAGCCAGTCTGCTCCTTCATTCAGCACGACCAGTTGACCGTTGGGAGCTGCCTGGCCGGGTTTCCAAAATTCCACCGTGTGCTCGCGTCCTACCGTCAGCAATCCACCTCCATTCAGCAGGATCAGTGGATTGGAATTCCAGTCTCCTCCGGCGGGCAAAACTTGAACGGGTTCCGGGCTCTCCGACAACTGAAGAACCTGGCCCAGCTCTCCCACCATCAACCATCTGCGTGAACCACCACTATCATACTTCAAGCTCAGGTAGCCCCCGCGATAGGCGAATTGATATTCACGCGAGCCGGTTGCGGGGATCATCATCTGTTGCAAACTGCGTTCAACCACAGGTTGAAAACGGAGATGACCGGGGCTCACCGGGTCCAATCCAAACAGTCGTCCGCGGTCATCGTAAGCCAGGGCCGCCAGATGATAGTTCTCGAAAGTCACCTTTTTGCCGGTGCTGAGGTCGGTCTCGATGACCTGACCACCAACGGTCCTGGCAAGTTTCGGGGCACCCGTGGGATTCACAGCGAAGGGCCCGCTTCGAGCTGAACTTTCCAGCAGGCGGTCAGCCACGGTGTCATAGACTTCCAGCTTGCGGTCACGCACCCCGACCAGATAGCGGCCGTCGTAGCTAGACTGCATTTCAGTGAGCGGGCCTCCACTTAAGGGAAGACTCTTTTTGAGCTTCAGCTGAGAAGCATCATAGAAATCCAGGCCCTTTTCTCGAGACACGGTCAGTAGCCTGGCGTCGCCGCTCAGGTTGATCCCCGCCACCCGGCTGCTGCCGCTGAGCAGAGTTTCACGCGTGCCGCTTTGCAGGCTCCAGCAGACCACTGCGCCGTTGAGCAGACCGGCATAGATTCTGCCCTTCGGGTCGTAAGCCAGGTGGCGAACCTGGCTGAAGGGCGGGCTGGCCATGGCTGGGTGAGCGCTTTCCGCCTCGACAAGGTCGCCGTTCATGAGCCCGAGCACCATTTGTTGATGAGTCAGTCCCTGGCTGAAAGAATCGGGCAGGTTGGCGGCCGCGATTTCGCCGGGATTTTCGGGCCTGCTGGGGTCCCACTTGACCAGCTTCTTGTTCCAAACAAACTGGACCTGATTTTGACCGCACAGGACTTTGAGGTCGGGTGGATGACTGAACGGTCCGCGCCAACCCTCTGAGCCCAGCAGATAGAGCCCTTTTGAATTGGATCCTAATGCTGTTGTTCCATCCGGGGCGTAGCATTGCAGCGTGAGGTTCTCTGGCGTGGCTTCGAAGCGACGAACCATCTTTCCATCGGCCAAACTCATTTCGATGGTCTGGCCGCCCTCCAGGGTGAGGCAGACCAGGTCTCCTGCGGGGTTGGTGGCCAGAGACTCGACTGGGGCTGGCAGTTCCCAGGAATGTAGGCGTGTCCAGGCGATGGGCTCCCATTGTTCTAAGGCTGGTGGCGAAGATTGAGCGGGGGAGAAGATCACGGTTTTCCCTGCTCGAGCCACGCCGCCCCGGGTTCGGAGGGGTTGCTCGGGTTGCGACTTCAACTGCAGGCCGGTGCCGATGTCGTAGCTATGGATGCGGTGGTCGTTGCCGTAGCAGACCAGTTTATCCGAGCCCACCCAGTCCAGCCACAAGGGCAGAAAGCTTCCTCGTTGTGAGCTGATGGTTTGTTGCAATTGCTGACTGGCCTCGTCCCAGATTTTCAGGGTTCCGCCCGTATCGCCGCTGGCCAGGTAGCGACCGTCCGGGCTCTCCTGCAGGACGCATACGCCCTGAGTGTGGGGGACGGGCAGGATCAGCCGAGGTGGACTGGGTTCGGCCGGGCTCAGGCCGGTGCACAAGATGATGGCGAGCAGGGTACGTTTCATCGGGTAGGCTGCGCTCCTTGGTGGTCAATTCCTGGCGCTACCATAGCCCATGCTTTCGACTTCCACCATTACCGATGTTACGCTGCTCAGCCGGGATGGATGTCCGGTCGACTCAGGATGCCAGCCCCTCACCCTGATCGGGTCGCGGGCGTAAGATCGACATAGAAAATTGGAAGCGACCTGAAGCCCATGCTAAGAAACATTCTAATCACCAGCTTGCTGGTTTCACCGCTGCTCGGGACAGCCGAGGCGGTGCCCCCATGGAACAACCCTGCTCGACGTACCGAGCTGAGACAGGACCTGCGCCAGCAACGTCAGCAGAATGACAAAGCCGTCAAGCCGCCGCTCAGCGATGTGCTCGAAAATCACTACCTGCAACGCAATCCGGACGAGCGCCAGGAGTACTTTTCACGGCGCACCATCATCGCCCGACCCTCCACTGCCAGGGGCCCAAAGAAGGCGGTCCGTGATCGCGATCCCGATATTGGAACTTACTACTACGTTCCCACTCAGCCTTAAAGCCAATGACCTCTCCTCAGGAGGGGTCTTTTCTCTTTCACTTAAGTCGTGTGCGTGAATTTTGAAGAGATTGCCTTCGAGCTCTATGGTCTGCCTCTGGACGAGTTTGTCGCGGCCCGCGATGCTCGCTCGGCTGAGGCCCGCAAAGACAAGCAGCGACAGCTAGCCAATGACTTGAAGGGACTGGTCAAGCCGACTGTCGGGGCCTGGGCCGTCAATCGCCTGCTGCGCGGTTCCAGAACCGCCCTGGAGCAGTTGCTTCAAGTCGGAGAGAGTCTGCGCCGGGCTCAGAGCCAACTTGAGGCTGAGCGAATTCGGGAGCTTTCGGTCCAGCGCCGACACCTGACCGCGCAACTGGCCGCTGAGCTTCGCCGAATGAGCCTTTCGGATTCAGCCGAACAGGAGGTGCTGGATACCCTGGCGGCGGCCGTGGCCGAGTCTTCGGCGGCGGAGTTGGTTCGTTCCGGGCGTCTGGCCAGAGGTCTGAGCCCGAGTGGTTTCGGAGATCTGGCCGGGCTGGCGCTCGCGTCGCCTCCAGCTCCAGTGGCAGCACCCGACCCGGCCATACCTGCGCCGGAACCCGTCTCCCAACCAGAGGCCCCAGAGGAGCCAGAAGTCCCTTCAAGTGAGCCCGAGATCCTTCCCGCACCTGTGCCTGAAGCGCCCCCACCGCTACAGGCTGGCCCCTCAGCCAGGACTCTGCAACGCAAACTTGAGCGAGCTCAGGAAGACCTCGAGGAAGCTCAAGCCGAACAGGAGGCCGCGCGGGAACGGGTGGAGTCTCTGCGACAGCGACTGGCAGCTGCCAGGGACAGGTTAAAGGTGGCTGACGAGGCCGTGCGTCAGGCGCAGGCAGAGTGCGACGAAGTCCAGGAGTTGATCGACGAGCTTTAGGCTCTAGAGGGATCAGCCGGGCGGGCCGGCAAGCAATCGAGATGAGTCTCTGGGCTGCTCTGGCTGTGACGGCTGCCGCCTCCGCCATCGGTTATTATCATTCGGCTGGCCCGCGGCGCAGGCGTCTGCGTGCGCGACCCTTTCCCCCTGAGTGGGAGGCCATCTTGATGCGAAATGTGGCCCTCTATCGCAAGCTCCCGCAGAACCTGCGAGCTCAGTTACGGGGTCATATCCAGGTCTTTCTGGGAGAGAAAGACTTCGAGGGCTGCGGGGGTCTGGTCATCAACGACGAGATTCGGTTGACCATCGCCGGCCAGGCCTGCATTTTGCTGCTGAATCGTCCCTGCCGTTACTTTCCGGGGCTCAACGCCATTCTGGTCTACCCTCGCGCTTACATTCAGCGGGCCAGACGACAGGAAGGTTACATTCATTTTGAGGACGAGCGACAGATCAACCTGGGCGAATCCTGGAGTAATGGAACCCTGGTGCTGTCATGGAACGATGTGGCCAACACCGCCCACGACGTTCGCGATGGACACAACCTCGTTCTGCACGAGTTTGCCCATCAGCTGGACACCGAGGACGGCGTGGGTGATGGAGTGCCTCTGCTGGAGCAACAGTCGAAGTACTTTCATTGGGCCGAAGTACTCAACCGGGAGTATCAGGCTCTGGTCAACTTGACCCGGAAGCACCAGAAAGACGTCATTCAGGCCTATGGGGCCACCAATCCGGCGGAGTTTTTTGCGGTCGCGACCGAGGCCTTCTTCGAGCGGCCGGTCCTGCTTCACAGGAAGCACGCGGAGCTTTATCAGGAGCTCAGGGATTTTTATCAGGTCGACCCGGAGACTTGGAACGAAGCCCGCGAGCAGCTTTGAGAAATCTTCGAGGTGACTCAGCTAGAGTGGAGGCACACACAGATACGAGGAGTGCACGTTCATGAGTTGGGTTTCCGCAAATTTTATCAAGTTTGCCGTTGACCGGCCTTTAGGTCAGAAGATGCTGGACGGGACCATGAAGATTCCCGCGGGCGACCCGGTCGAGCAAGATCTTCCTGTGCTTGTGGATGCCATGGCCGTTTCGCTCAAGGACGACAGTAAAGTCGACGAGAAGCTTCTGAGTTCCAAATCATTCGAAGTGTTTCGCGCATTGGCCGAGAAAGCCGCCGAAGTCAGCGATCCCAAGCAGCCTGAGAAATTTCCCTTCGGTTACTCCCTGCTGCCGACGCGGCTTGAAAGGTCGGAAACGCCTGGTATTTTGGCGGTGGACCTCAATCCTATCGACATGCGATTCACCAGCCAGTCGCCTGTTTACCCGGAACCGGCAGCTCGACTGTTTATCGACACCACGCCTGGCAAGGACGGCCTGGATTACTTGATCTCCTATTGATTGGTGTTCTGATTGGGCCCCCTAGAACTTGATCTGGTAGGCGTGGCCCAGGGAGCCCCCGCCCAGTCGCAGGGATTGGAGTCTGGCCCCGGCCGGGATTTCGAAGAAGTAGCGGTAGCTGGCTTCTTCGTTTTCATTGAGTTGCAGCGAGCCCAGGGCCTCGTCACTGGACAGTTGGCGCGCGCCCACTTCGCCTGGAGGGTATTTCTGCCCGCTGCCATCGCGAGCTTCCACTAATTCTAGCGGGCTCTCCTGAAAGTAATAGCTATCCACGGGCCTGGATGCTCGGTTTTTGACGGTGACTTGCACGACGGCCGTCTGTTTTCCGTCGCTGGCCGGCCGATAGCTGATGGAGTCGCAACGCACATCGACATAGGTGTTCGGATAGAAGGTTCCCACCGTTCCCTGGCACAGGCTCAAACTCGTGCTGCCCGACTTGTCCGAGGCATCGGCTGCGTAGGCGGGCAGCGGAGCGATGGTGTTCTTGGGGTCGCCATCCGCGAAACCGGCGATCGAGAAACGTAGAATCTCCTCTTTGGGGAACGCTTTGCGTCCGTTATTCACCAGCAGTTTCTTGATGCGGGCCTTGTTGGGGATGCGAATGGCGACCGTCAGCGGTTTGCTTGAGTCCTGACCCACTCCCTGTCCGGGCTTCAGGTTGGGAGCATACTCGCTGCTGCCTGAGGGGGCGTAGCGGGTGCTTCCGGAGGTGCTGGCATAGCTGTTTTCTTCTTCATCGACGGCGGTGAAGGTGTAGCCTCCATAGTAGTTGTCCAGGGGGCGCGCATTCTTGAGTGCGAATCGAATGACCAGTAGTTTTTCGTCAGCGGTGGGAGCGGTGGCGGCGTAGTCCCGGTGAGGTTCCAGGGTGTAGGCGGCAGAGATGAACTGCAAGTTAAAGTCATCACGCATGGTGTAGATCGCCCCAAACTGGCCCTGGGCTCCCTGAACTTGAGTTTGAGCCCTGGCCTGGCCCGGTTTTTCAGGCTTCTCTCGAGCTGGAAGGGCAGCCGATAGCAGAAAGCAACAAAGGACGGGAACGGCGACGGACTGCATTGTTTTCATCCGGGCGGGTTTGCGGGGGCGGGGGCTGGCCCCTGCCTCCGCCCGAGGGTCCAGCTCAGGTTGTCCTGGAGCCAGTCCAAAGAGGGGAAAAGCCGCAGTTCCGGAACTCCTCCTCCATGAACGTCGCTCCTATCTCGGCGGGATCCGCCTCCGTCTCTGCCCCCGCTGTCCGCAAGTCGAGCCCTCGACCGGTTCAGGAGCAGCCTCCGGTTCAGCCAGAAGTGGCGACCGGGGTCGAGTCTTTGTCATTGCAGACCAAAGTGGATCTGTCTCAGAAGGCTCAGGTTCAGCCCCCACCCCCTCCCCAGGCTACCAAGAAAAAGACTGCCGTCGCTGATAAGCTTCCGTCCAAGTCAGTCGAGGGCCAGGATTTTACGGGGCGGACCTGCAGCGGGACTTTGCACGGACCTTTGTTGATGGAAGATCCGATGGCACTCGGATTTGAGTGCGAGTCACCGCGTGATTTTGAGACCATGCATCGCCTGGGTATGCAGTTGGGTCAGGTCCCCGCCGAACTTCTGCTGGCCCCGGCTGGCCAGGAGGCTCTGGTGCGAGAACCGGACTTCGCCTATTTTGGAGTGGGTCCGGAAGGGGCTCGCCTGGTGCAAAATCTCCAGGGGGAGCCTGATTCCCAGCCTCAGGAGAGCCGGATCAAGTTAGCTAGTGGACAGGAAGTGCTGGTCACGCGAGGCCCCAATGAGATTTCCATTCTGGTGCCGCCTGCCCGTCTTGAAGAACTGGCCAGCTGGGGACGGAACTTGTTGGCTGTGGCCTGAGGGCCTTTCATAGTTTTTTCATGGAGTTGACATAAGCTCCGGGCAACAAGAGACTCAGCCGCGAAGCTGAGCAGAAAAGGTTGCCCATGAAAATCATGTCCAATCCCGCACCGCTGGCTCCCGCGGCGCTGCCCCCCTCGGGGCCCAAGAATGACCCACCCGAACCCCCTCGGGTCAAGGAAGAGTTCCAGGATCAGGCCGATGTCTACAACGCCTCACGCGGACTCGGCAACAAAGTTTCCGGGGCCTTAACCGGGGTGGCCGGACATCTGATTGGAAACGTAGCTCAGATGCCCGCGATGGTAGGCTCTACCTATAGAAACTTGTGGAAAGCCGAAACAATCGGACCTTATGCCAAGATCGTAGGAAGCTTCGTGGCTCTGGCTGGAATCCCGATGGTGGCGGCAGGTGCTCTGCTGGCCACCCCCTTTATGGGCATCGCCGAAGCCTTTCAAGACTCGGATCGCCCCTACAGCCCCCTGAAGGCTGACACCATCGGCGAAGTAGCGGGTCGAATCACCAATTCTCAGAACGGCCCGGCCACGCTGGTAGGCAAGGCGATCGCCAATATGGATAAGTTCGGGAACAAGAAACTGGCCCCCGGTCAGGAGCCTTGGGACATCCCGCTGGATAAGATCTTCAAGGGCGCTCTGGATGGACTGGAGTTCCTAATGGTCAAAGTTCCAGTGCAGGCTTATAAGATTGGCAAGAAGGTGGCTATCGCCACCAAGGATGTGGCCGTGGAGGGCGCTAAACTGGCCAAACAAGGCGCTATCGAGACCGCCAAGTTCGTCAAGGAGTATGCTCCCAAGTTGGCCGCCGCCACCTTCTCAGGCGTGACCAGCGCACTCATCGCCGGCCCGGCCGGCCTGGTGATTGGCACCGGCGTCGGTTTGATGTTGGCCGCCAAGGACATTAAGCACGCCGTTACCGATAAGGATCGTAGTTTTGCCTCCAGGGTAGGCGGCGTGGCCAAAACTCTGGCTTATATCCCGGTGGGACCGGTGATGGCCGGTCTGGCCTTGCGCGACAACTTCTCTCGAGGTTTCTCGGAAGGCTGGCACGGTCACCCCATCGAGTCGATCAAGACCACCGGCAAAGCCGTGATGGAAAAAGCTAGAGAAGCCCTGCACGGCCACAAGGGAGAGCAGTAGTATGAATATCGCGTCCTTAACCCCCAAGGTTGGATTCCAACCGGCTAAGAAGCTGCCCGACCCGAACGAGCCGCCCCCGCCTCCGCGCAACAACGCCAGTACGGTGACTCAAAAAATTGTCGACGCCACCGTGGATAGCACCCTGGCCGGCACCGACCGAGTCGTCGGGACGCTGGCCGGGATGACCACCGCCACCGTCGGTTACATCTCCAAGCTTCCCAGTCTGGCCGCTCACTCCGTTCAGAGTGCATACAACCTCTTCGAATCCGAAGTCATCGGACCGAACATCAAAGTCATTGCTGGCCTGGCCAGTCCGCTCATCCTGGCCGCCGGTGTGGTGGGCGCGGGACTGGGGCTGGTAATTCACGCGGTGGCTGGAGCGGCGAGAGGCTTTTCCGCCCACGAATCCGACAAGCCACGGGACTTCACCATCGGCAAAGCCGTGGATACGACCTGGACCAAAGCCCGCAAGTCGGTTGAGGAGTTTTCCAACGACATGGTCTCCGGCAGCGCCGAAGTTAGGGCCCGGAAGCTGGCCGAAGGTGAGGATCCTTGGGACATCCCTTTGCCGCCCTTTGGCCGCACCGCCAAAACCATAGCCGCCACCGTCGCCGGTGTGGCCATCGGCGGAGTGGGCGGTATCGCCACCGCTCTGGCCACCACCGCCAACCAGGCCTGGAGCGGCGTGAAGCAGGCTAACCTGGCCGGACTGGCCACGGTTGCGGCTTCGCCCGTGACCGGCGTCTTGCACGGCGCCAGCAAAGTCTTCACCACTCCTGTCGCGGCGGCCGCCGTGGCCTGGAAAGAGAAGTCCTTGGGCGGGGCTCTTAAGAGCGCCGGTCAGGAGTGCTTCGACTCTCAGGCCGGTCGCTTCTCTAGCGCCGCCGGCGCCTTCGTGGGCGGTGCGGTTGCAGCCGTGCCTTCGGCCGCCGGCGCGGTGCTCACCAGCACCTTCGGCGACCTGGGTAAGGGCCTGAAGATGGCGGCCACAGACGAACAACTCGGACTGGGAGCCAAGGGTCTGGCTGCCCTGGGCACCCTGGTCAGCTCGCCTGTTTCCGGCGTCGTGCACGGCGCAGCCACGGCCATCAGCACGCCTTTCAGTTCAATGGCTGCGGGTTGGAACAAAACCTCCCTGGCCGAGGGCCTGGCCCACGGTGTTCCCACCGCGCGCACGGCCACCAGGCCTCTGGCCAACACCCTGGGCGCTTTCGCGGGCGGACTGGCGGTCGGCACTGTGTCGGCTGCTTCGACCACGGCCGCCGGCCTGGTCTCCGAGGTGGGCGGGGGCATCCTGGATGCCGCCACCGACAAGCAACTCAACCTGCGCGGCAAGGTTCTGGCCGGAGTGGGCGGAGTTCCCGGCGACATCATCACGGCCGTGGGCCAGGGTGTGGGAACTCTGGTGATCACTCCCTTCAAGGCCGCTGGCGGCGCCATCGAGGGCGAATCCACCAGCGCCGGCGTGAAAACTTCGGCCCAGTATGGTGCAGGAGCGGTATCGGCCGCGGCCAGCCCGGAAAAGACGATGCTCCAATAGTCCGCTGAACGCGAACGTTCAAACGCCCCGAAGGCCTGGCCTGCGGGGCGTTTTTGTTTCGGCTTATTGCTTTGTAACACGGTTCACAGAGCTACGTTTTCTACCGTGCTAATTTGAGCGGGTAAGACGCTTGAACAAAATGATGAAAGCAGGCACCCTTGAAATTTCTTGCTTCTATCCTCCTATTTGTCTCAATGGCCAACCTGGCATCAGCCAACCCGCATCCCCCGATTCCTCCTCAGGCGGTTTCGCATTCTGACGCCGGCAAAGCCCTCTTCAACAGTAAATGTGCAAGCTGTCACACGGGAGGGGCGGCTTCGAATCCCAAGGATATTCTGACGGCCGCCAACCCCAACATGTGGGACCTCTTTTCACAGTATCCGGCCAATTATCCAGCCTCGATGGTCTCTACCATCGCCAGCTTGACTCCCCAGCAACTGGATGATCTCTCGGTCTATCTGGCCGACCAGGATTCGGCCTACTACACGCTTCAAGGGAAGGTCACCCAGAATGGTAGCCCGCTGTCGGGCGTCACTGTCACCCTCACGACAGAGTATAAGATGGGCACCAATCTGTATTTTCCCGCTCAGCAAACTCTGACCGACGGCCAGGGCAAATTCAGCTTCAAGACCTGGGCTGGCCGTAAAGCTCTCTCGGTGAGCAAGACTGGCTACAATTTTCTGCCCAATCACCGCTCAAATATTGGGCTTTCCTGTGATATCGGAGACTTCGGAACCTACAGCCAAGGTAGTATCCAGGTCACTGGCAGTCATGGCCCGGACGGTCCGATTCTGAGTGGCGAAATCTTCCAGACCCTGCAGTTTTACAAGACTCAGGTTTCCAAGAATCTGCCCTGGCTGTTGAACTCTCAACCGTGAGGCGGTCGCGGGGTTTCGTCTTGATGGCTGCGCTAATGCTCTCCGTGGTTCTGACTTTGGTAACGCTGCTGGTGCTCCAGCAGCGTCGACTACTGGCCAATCGCAGCCTGCACTTCGAGCGCCAGTATGCCGTTGCTGACCAGGCCTATGCTGACTTTCAGCACAAGCTGGCTCTGGAGCAAATAGGGGCGGTCAAAATTCCCAGTCGCGGTTACACTGCAGACTCGTCCTTTATGGATTTTAGTGCTCAGGCTGGCGACGTGCGTCAAACCTTTCGAGGAGTGGCCAGCACGACTTTCCCCATCGGATTGGTCGCACAGCAGGGTGACCTTGAGATTAGAACTGTCCGATCAGTCCATGACTACGATAACGGTCCCCGGGATGAACGGCTGATGGGATTGATGGCTCAGATTGCCGCCTCGGGAAATGTTCGAGTCAACGGCCACCTCAACGGTCACGCTTATTCACAGAGCGGTCAAGCTGTCTGCGCTGACGGCAGTGGCATCTTGCACAGCCACCCGGAGGCCAGCCCGACTCAGTTGTCTGGGGAATTTGAGGATGCTGTCAGCTCTCTCCGCAATGGTCTACAGTCACAAACCGAGCTGCTTGCTTTTCCCAGTTCGATCCCTGTCTGTTTGCGGATCCCACCCGACCAGTCGCGGACTTACCCCTCCGGCCTGAGGATAGGCAAAGATTTGGTGATCGGGGACAATTCGGTCCTGCTGGTCAAGGGCGACCTATATGTCTCGGGTGCGGTTTACCTGGGGCGGCACAGCAGCCTGATGGTTCAAGGAGCGGCCACTTGCTCAGGTCTGAACCTGAGCTATTCCTGGCATAGACAAGGCCTGAATCTGGCCAGCATCTGTAGCTGCGTTTACAGCCTTGGTTCGCTGCAGATCCTCGGAAAGGGTATGGCCTGTGCTGAAATCACGGATTGGGTGCCAGGGGACCCTGCCTGGCCTGATTACCTCGGGTCGTGCAAGGCCGACGAGCCAGATACGGTCGATGTTCCCGGGGTCTTGCTGGTCTGTGATTCGAACCTGCTGGTGCAGGGAGGCCAAAAGGTGGCCGGACTTCTCTATGCCCAGGGCATTCAGCTGAGCGGAGTTGACCAGCTCTTGGGGGTGGCGTGGTCGAGGCAATCCCTGCAGGCCGGTGATACGAACTATCGCTACTTTCCCTTTTATAGTCACGCTTTCGCCCATACGAGTGCGGCCAACGTGATCCTGGAGGCCTCGCGTAGCCACGCCACCGCCTGGGGGCAGTTCCGTTGATTCGGCGAGGCTACACTTTGATTGAAATCGCAATTGCGGCCACTTTACTTGCTTTGGTATTGCTCTCAGTGCTAAGCAACCTGAGTCTGAACCACCGAGCCGTCACAAGCGACCGGAATCGTACCAACGCTCTTTGCATCGGGCACGCGACCCTAGAATCGGTCCGATGTTTGCCCTTTGGCTCCGACCCTCAAATCTTATGCGGTAAGGTCGATTGGCCCCCCGAACAACTCGACGGACATCGCGTTCAGAATCAGTACGAAGTCAGCCAGATTCACTGCGAGCCGTCCAGTAACCCCGATTTCCAGAAGGTTACGGTCACGGTCGCCTGGAGTGGCGGCCGCTCCATTCAGGTGGACGGCTGGTGGTCCCGTTGAACAGGCGGGGCTGGACACTGTTAGAAATGCTGGTGGTTGCTTCGCTGGCCAGTCTGTTGCTGCTGATGATCACCGGGCTGCACAGCCGGGTGCAGAGTCAATCCCAAGAACCACTGCAGCTGGTCGAACATGAGCAGGTAGGACAGTATGTGCTGCAGCATCTTCAGAGGGAGATTCAGGAGAGTAACCTGCAAAGTCTGAGAAGCCTGCCTGACGGCTTTATCTGTGAATCGCCTCGTGATTTTCAGGATGTCATTCGCTTCAACGACTTTGGGACGGTGAACTGGCAAAAGTTTGTGCGCTACCAGGTCATCTGTGGCGAATTGGTCGTGGACCAGAGCGATTCAGGTCTGAGCCTGGAACCCGGTCAGGCCCCCGAGCCTTTCTTGCCCACTCCAGAGTACCGGCGGGTGCTGGCTCGTCAACTTGGAAGCCTGAACTTAAGCTACCGAGATGCCGACGGCGAATATCGACCATTTACGCAAACCCAAAGAGGCGAGCCGGCTCTTCTTTCTTTCGACTTGCGCTCTAGAAATTCGCAGACGGGCCGTCTCACTCTGACTCACCTGCAGACGGGTGTCCGCCCGCGCAATTAGGTTCCGCGCGATTACGGTTACACCCGTCTGGGCGAAGTTAGACTCCGGCCATCATTTTCTGGCCGCGTTCCATCATCTGGTCATAGCTGAGCTCTTCCTTGCGCGTCATCAGCATCCACTGGTGTCCAAAGGGATCATTGACGACTCCCATGCGGTCACCCCAGAAGGCGTCTTGCATGGGTTGAACCACCTTGGCTCCGGCTTTCACCGCGCGGTCAAAGACTTTGTCCGCATCCAGGCAGTACATGGTCATGGTGACGGTGGAGGTTTTGGCTTCTTTGGGCGAGCGTGTGTAGCCCTGGCCGCAGTCGTCAGCCAGGAAAACCATACAGCCTGCGATGCGCATCTCGGCGTGCATGATCTTCCCGTTGGGTCCGGGCATTCGCATGACTTCTTCGGCCGCGAAAACCTTTCTGTAGTAGTCCATGGCCTTGGCGCAATCGTGCAGGCAAAGGTGGGGAATGAGCGGCTGAGCGCCATTGGGAACAGGATTGATCATGGAAACCCCCTCAGTTTAAAGTCGTTGTATTTACCGTCTTCAGAGCTTGGGTTAAACTCCGACAGGCTTCTAAGCAAAATTTGACAAATCAACCTGAATGTGGCGCTCGTTTTTTCTGATGTGCATGTTCACGCAGGCGGCATTGGCTGCCCCCATCATGCGGAGCATCAAGCAAGAAATGGCGGCCAGCCAGGGCAGGCCTGGCTACCAACTTGAGGCCAGCTATCCTGACTTTCCCACCGGCGTCTCGCCAAGGGTCAATCAGGCCTGCCTGGCTCTGCTGAAAGCGGATCTGGAACGCTTCAAAGGCAACTACCAGCATCTATCAACGGGAGGGTCTGCCTGGAGCTACCAGGCCCGCTGCCGCTTGGAAATGGAGACTTCGGATCTGGTCTCCATTCTTTATAGCGTCACCGCCCATGAGGATGGAGCTCATCCTCGGTTCTATTTCTTGACTCTGGCCTGCTCGCCCAAAAGCGGTCAGATTTGGCACCTTTCCCAGCAGAAGCTCAAGCCCCTCTCCAGGTATTGCATTGCCGACTTGAAAAAGCAGTTGAAGTTGAAGGCGGGTGCTGGCGGGGAGGCTCAAATTGAGCAAGGTGCCGCCCCTCGGATGGAAAACTTCAGGGCCGTGCTTCCCACCCCTCAGGGGCTGCGCATCTATTTTCGCACCGATCAAATCGGACCCAATCTGTTGGGCACCCGCACAGTGACCGTCCCTTATTCCAATCTGCCTTAGCCGGCGGGCCGACTAAAGAGCCGCGGCGCGAGAGGGCTCAAGAAGCTCCTGAGCGGCCGCGACCGCGTTGCGGAAGAAGGCCAGCCCGGCGCCTTCGGCGGGGAACTCAGTTCCAAAACGACGAGTCAGCTCTTTGTGTCGAGTCCACTCGGGATGCTGGGTTGAACGCAGGAATGCTTCGGGGTGTGGCATGAGACCGAAGACCCGTCCGCTGGGGTCGCACAGGGCTGCCGCGGCCTGTACGCTGCCGTTGGGATTCTCCGGATAATTGTGGGTCGGGCCGGCCTGGTCGCAATACTGCAGAGGAACCAGCTCGGCCGGAGGGGTCCCCACCAGCCGGCCTTCCCCATGGCGTACCGGCAATTCAAGGGAGTCCAGGCCTTTGGTAAACACACAGGGCGACAGCGACTGGGCTTTGAGTCGGACCCAGCGGCACTCAAAACGTCCAGAGGCGTTGGGGGCCAGGCTGCAGCCTTCGGGTAGCAAACCCATCTGCACCAAGGTCTGGAATCCATTGCACACACCCCAGACCAGTTTGCCCTGGTCTACAAAACGTTGAATGGCCTGACCCAGAGGGGCGCGACGCAAGCGCCGAGCCAGCGCCCGTCCCGAACCCAGGTGGTCTCCGAAGGAAAAACCGCCTGGTAGAACCAGGATTTGAAAGTCCTCGAGCGAGAGCTGGTGAAGGTCGTTAAGATGACACACTAACCAATCGGCGTCGGCCAGGCTAAACCCCTGGGCCATCTCGCGGGCGCAGTTGATGCCCTGTCCGGTTAGAATGAGTGCGCGTACTTTCACAGGTTTAGCTCTCCTTGCCAGGACTGGATTAGCTTGTCCAGGTCGATGGTCTCCCCGCGGAAGCGGAAGCAAGCCTCGGGCAGCACCCGGCCCAAACGGGTGAAGGGCAGTTGGCCGAGGGCGCTTTCTACCGCCTGCTGATGGCGGGGGTCGATGGCCAGCACCAGTCGGCTCGGGGCTTCGCCAAAAAGACGATCCTCCAGGCTCAGCTCGGATTCGGGAAGGTCCCAGTCCAGTCCCAGTCTCCCGGCGATACACATTTCGGCCAGGGCCACAGCCAGGCCGCCCTCCGAACAGTCGTGACAGGCCGCAATCTTTTCTGCCTGCATCAGGCGATGCAGGCAACGATAGAGTTGGGAGGCGCGGTCGTAGTCCAGCCGGCCCAATCTGCCCCCCTCGAAATCTCGTCGGCGAGCCAGTTGCGAACAGCCCAGAGCGGACTGTTCGGCTCCCACCAGATAGACCAGGTCCCCGGCCTGTTTAAAGTCCATACTGACGGCTTTCTGAATATCGGGCAGGTTGGCGATGCCTGATACCAGCAGGGTAGGAAGAATGCTGAGCTTACCGTCGGGTCCGTGGTAGTCGTTCTTCATCGAATCTTTGCCCGAGATCAAAGGAGCCTGAAAGGCACGCACGGCTCGGTCCAGCCCCCGGCAGCAACGCACCAATTGGGCAGTCTTGTGGGGGTCCCCGATCGGATCGGGCCAGCAGAAGTTGTCTAGCAGAGCGGCGTGATCGGGGTCGGCTCCCACCGCCACCAGGTTGCGCAGGGCTTCATCCACCAGCAACTCGGCCATCACCTCACAGTCCATGATGCCGTAATGGGGATTCAAGGCGCAACTGACAGCCATGCCCTGGTCACTGGCGTGGTCTGGCCGCAACACCGCCGCGTCGGATGGTCCGTCCCGAGCCACACCCACCAGCGGCTTGATGACTGAAGTGCCCTGCACTTCGTGGTCATACTGGCGAATCAGGGCCTGGCGTGAGCAGATGTTTGGACTGGCCAGCAACTCGCACAGAGTATTGCGCCAATCCGCCTCGGGTGGCAGTTGCCGGTCGTTTTCCGAGCAGCCGGTCCACTCCGCCCGCAGCAGCCGGCGCGGGAAACCTGAGTGCAGAAATTCCAAACTGAGATCCATCAACTTCTCGTCGTAGTAGCTGGCGCTGAACTTACCGCTGGCATTGAAGCTACCGACCACTGTCACTTCCACTTCTCGCCTCTGAGCCAGCTCCAGCAGCTGCCCCCAACGCTCCGGGGGCACGGCCAGGGTCATCCGCTCCTGAGATTCGGAGACCAGGATTTCCCAGGGGGCCAGGCCGGGGTATTTAAGCGGAACGGTCTCCAGCGTCAGATGAGCCCCGCCGCTCATTTCAGCCATTTCGCCCACTGAGCTGCACAGGCCGCCGGCTCCGTTGTCGGTAATGGCTCGATATAAACCGAGTTTACGGGCTTCTCCCAGCATTTCGAGTAATCGCTTCTGAGTCATTGGGTCGCCAATTTGCACCACGCCAACCGGGGCTTCCGCGCCGATGGCCTGACTGGAGAAGGTGGCGCCGTGGATTCCGTCTTTGCCCACCCGGCCGCCAGCCATCACGATGAAGTCACCGGGGCGGATGCTCTTGAGGTGACCGCTACTGACCTCCATCAGAGCGCCGGTGCCGCAGAAGACCAGAGGGCGACCCAGAAAGCTCTGGTCAAAGAAGAGACCGCCATTGACCGTGGGAATGCCGGACTGGTTGCCGCCGTCCTCAACGCCCTGGCGCACGCCCTCATACAGGCGGCGCGGATGATGCACGTTGGGGGGCAGATTTCCGGTGTAGTCCAGCGGGCCGAAGCAGAAAACATCGGTATTGAACAGGAGATCGCATCCCAGTCCGGTTCCGGCCGGGTCGCGGTTGACGCCTACAATGCCGGTCAGGGCTCCGCCGTAGGGTTCCAGGGCGGAGGGAGCATTGTGGGTCTCGACTTTAAAGACCAGATGATATTTCTGGCTCCAGGCAATGACGCCGGCGTTATCGGTAAAGACCGAGACCAGCCAGTCTCTCTGGCAGGCCGCCGTGGCTCCGGCGATGTAAGTTGGAAACAGGCCCTCCACGCGCAGTTCATGGCCGTCTTCCTGGTAGATGATGGTGTCGCGGAAGATCTTGTGCTTGCAGTGTTCCGACCAGGTCTGAGCCAGGGCCTCCAGTTCCACTTCGGTGGGAGCGCGCTCACCAAAATGCTCTCGAATGGCTCGCATCTCCTCCACGCTCAGGGCCAACAATCGGGAGCGGCTGAGAGCAGCCAGGCCTTCATCCTGAACGGGCAGCGGCAGGCTCTGGGTGGGGGGGACGGGCGTGATTTGCAGCGGCGGGGGAGGGGCCAGTTCTTCGCCTGGTCTGATTACCTGAATTCGCTGAACCAGTTGATTGGCCCAGTGACGCCCGGCCAGCTCCAGCATGGCCTCACGCTCGCCCGGGCCACCCCAAACATAATAGCGGCGTGCGCTGCGAGCCACCAGTTGTGGACTTTCCAGCACCTCTTCCACCACTCTGGCTTCGTTGTCGGTCACCCCGTTGCGAAAGGCCACTTCCACCAGCCACTGGAAGTCCTGGGAGCGCAGTTCGTCCACGCGAATCTGCTCTCGGACCGGGTCGGCCAGAGCGCGAGAGTCCCGCTGCAACTCGGCCAGGACTTCATGAAGCTGAGGCCCCTCCAGATAGTAGACCCGGCTCTGGCACAGTTTCTCCAGTCCCAACACCGACCTGGATTCGTCGTTAAAGACTTCTACGCAATGCATGCTTTCAGGCAACCTTTCCCAACTGAACGACTTCGGGTAACAGGCTTTGCAGACGCTCGGCCTCCAGCGGCGAGAGGAAGAGAGCCATTCCAAATCCGCAGTTGAAGGTGCGGCGCATTTCCTCTTCCTGCACACCGCCGACCTGTTGGAGGTGGCGGAAAAGTGCCGGCAGTTTCCAGGCGTTCCAGTCCAGGTCCAGTGAACGGCCGGAGGGCAGAACGCGCTCCAGATTTTCCCAGCCGCCACCGGTGATATGAGCCATGGCCTTGATCGGCAGACCCAGGTCCAGCAGGCCCATCACCGGCTTGACGTAGAGGCGGGTTGGTTCCAGCAACTGACTGAGCTGGATTTGGCTGAATTCGTCGGGACAGGCTTGCAGGATGCGGCGAATGAGTGAATACCCGTTGCTGTGAGGTCCGCTCGAGGGAATGCCGAAGATAAGGTCGCCAGCTTCCAAATTCTGCCCGTTGATGAGTTTCTCTTCGTCGACCAGGCCTACCGCGAAGCCGGCCAGGTCGAAAACTTTGTCCGCGTAGAACCCGGGCATTTCGGCCGTCTCTCCGCCTAACAGCAGGCAGTTGCTTTCAACACAGGCCTTCTGAATGGAACGAATGACGGTTTCCGCCTGGTCCACATCCAACCGTCCGCAGGCATAGTAATCCAGGAAGAACAACGGGCGGGCCCCGATGGTAATCAGGTCGTTGACACACATTCCAACCAGGTCCTGACCTAAGCCCTCGAGACGGCCGGTGCGTTGAGCTAACTCGAGTTTTGTGCCCACACCGTCGGTGGTGGCTGCCAGCAGCCGCCCGTCACCCAGGGGATAGGTTCCGGCAAAGCCACCGATGCCTTGAGTGAAGGACTGTATTCGTTTCACGAGGTCGTTGCCGGCCTGGATATCCACCCCAGAATCTCTGTAGCTAAGTTGCATCACTGAACACTCCCAAAGCTTGCTGGTCCACGGCTTCCGGGCTCTCGCCCACCAGCGTAATGTGTCCCACCTTGCGCCCGGGACGGGGCTCTTTGCCGTAATAAGTTGCTCCTGGGGGGGCCACTTCCGGCACCGAACCCAGCAGGTTGATCAGACGAACGCAACCGGTCGCCTGGGTGCTGCCCAAGGGCCACCCCAGCAGGGCCCGCCAGTGATTTTCGAACTGGCTGGTGCGGCAACCCCGATCGGTCCAATGGCCTGAGTTGTGCACCCGGGGCGCCATCTCATTGGCCAGCAGACGACCCTCCACTTCGAAGAGCTCCAGAGCCAGCACGCCCACGTAGTCCAATGCCTCCAGGATCGAACCGACCCACTCTCGGGCCTGCTGCTCCAGGTTCGGATCCACCTCGCGGGCGGGAGCCAGGGCCTCACAAAGGATTCCCTCTCGCTGGAGGGTTTCCACCAGCGGATAGTAGGCCAGTTCGCCGGTCCGTGAGCGCACCCCGATTTGCGAGAACTCGCGTTGGAATGGGACCTTCTCTTCCCAAATGCATTCGGCTTCGGTCTGGGGACTGGCCCGGTCCAGGTCCCACTGGCCTTTGCCGTCGTATCCCAGACGTCGGGTCTTGACGATGCCCTGGGTCTCGTTGCCCTCCCAGGGATGAAACTTGGGGGTGGCGATGCCCAGGGCCCGGAAGAAATTCTTCTCGTGCAGTCGGTCCTGACTGACGGCCAGGGCGGCCATTCCGGGCGAAACCAGCGTATGGCGGGAAACGATTTGCACGGCTTCCACCGGCACATTCTCAAATTCGAAGGTGCACAGGTCGACCTGCCGCGCAAAACTTTCGAGCTGTTCCGTATCGCTGTAGTCGTAGGCCCAGCTTTGCCCGGCGCGGTGGCCGCAAGCAGCAGGGTCCGGGTCGTAGAGCCAGGGATCAAGGCCCATTTGCAAGGCGGCTGCGGCCAGCATGCGTCCCAGCTGGCCCGCTCCCAAGATTCCGACTTTCATAGACGGAGCTCCCCTTTCAAAGTCGTCTCGGTCTGCTCTCGACGGAAGTCGGCCAGCTTGGTTTGCAAAGCCGGGTCGGATAAGGCCAGGATGGAAACCGCCAGCAGGCCGGCGTTGGTGGCACCGGCCTGACCGATGGCCAGTGTTCCCACTGGTACTCCTGCCGGCATCTGCACGATCGAGAGCAG
>JAFEBA010000060.1 GCA_018266105.1 bacterium
AAGGACACCGGCGAAAAGAGCAACGTCGAGAAGCGCGGTCTGGAAAAGGACACGGGCGAGAAGAGCAACGTCGAAAAGCGCGGCCTGGAAAAGGACACCGGCGAGAAGAGTCACGTCGAGAAGCGCGGACAGGAGAAGGGCTCCGTGGAAAAGGACACGGGCGAGAAGAACTACCTGGAAAAGGAGCCCGAAGTCAAAACCTACGTCGAGAAGTTCGCTCCCGAAAAGTACAGCGAGAAGGCTGAGCTGGAGAAGTTTGCCGAGAAACAGTATCTGGAAGTGCCTCAGAACTTCTATGGCGACTTCTTCAACGGCCTGGGCTCGCTTTTCAATGCGATGGGCTCCCTCATCGGAACCGGCGTGATCCCCTCCGACCGCTTCTTCTATGGCGCCGAATAACCACGACCTGCCCCTCGGTCAGAGGCGAACGCCCTGGAAGGTTAAGACGGCGGGCTTGCCAAAGTTCGCCGTCCGGAGGCGTTAAGCAACGTTATGGGCCAACCGACAGTCGTTTTATTCGGTTCTATCCACCACCCGGTGCTGACCGTTCTCTATCACTACTTGCAGCAGCGCGGTCGTCGCCGGGTGGTCTTCTTGCGCAACGAACTCTTCCCGCAACAGCCCGAATTCTTTTATCACCTGAGCACTGACAGTAGTAGCGGCCGGTTCTTCATCGAAGACGAAGAAAGGGTCGACCTGGATGACGTGGTGGCCACCGGCCTGGACGGCTTTCGCATCCATCCCCCTGGCCTGGAGAACTACAACCCGGCCGACCAGGAATATTTGCAGACCGAGTCTTGGGCCACCCTGATTGCCCTGTTTGAGGCCCTGGCCTTGCGCGGACCGGTGGCCAACCACGTGATGTTCCGCGACGTGTTTCAGTCCCGCGTGGCGATGTTGGGCTATTTTCGCAGCTTCGGTCTGGGCGGGCCGCCTCTGTGCCTGACCAGCGACCCGGACACGGCCGCAGCCTTTCTGGAAAGGCATGCCGGTCGGGTGGTCTACCGCCCCCTCACCGGGGCCGGTCTGCCGCTGCAGCCCTGGCGAGAGCAAGACCGGGGCCGTTTAGAGCGGCTCCCCCTCTGTCCGGTCCATTTTGAAGCGCGCCTGGACGGTCCGATCACCCGAATGACAAGGGTCGGGCAACACTGGCTTGGTGCCGAGGATGGGCCGCCCGCGTCGGTGCTGGATTCGCTGAGCGCTGCCTGTGACGATCTGGGATTGAATCTGGCCGAGGTGACTTTACATCAAGGCCAGCAGTGGTCGGTCCTGGACGTGCTGCCCTTTATCAGTCAGACCCCCCTGGCTCGGCCCGAACATGCCGACCTGGTGGCCACCTTTTTTGAAGAAGGGGGTCAGCTATGATTCTGGTCTTCGGCTCACAACACGAACCCATGATTGAGCAGGTTTGCCAGGAACTGCAGCGCAGGGGAAGCCAGATGCTCTGGCTCGACCATTCTCACCTGCCCGGCACGGTCCGCCTGCATTCGGATGGTCAGGAATTTCTGGAGTTCAAGATGGATGGACGTTGGGTCCGCCTGGAGGCTGAAGCTGCCGTTTACCATCGACTGGGCTTCAGCAAGTTCCAGTCCCAACAAGACTATTCGGCTCGTGAAGATCAGTTTGTCCAGCAAGAATGCCTCACTCTCATGCAGAGCTACCTGAACTTTCACGGCGGCTGCGTGGTCAACCGGCCCTTTCGCTCCGGTTCCAACGCATCCAAACCCTTTCAGGCCAGTCTTTTGGGCGAATTTGGCTTCCGCGTGCCCAACACACTGGTGACCAATCTACCTTCGGCTGCGGCAACCTTTTACGAAAACATGGACGGCAAAGTGATCTACAAGTCCATCAGCTATCTCCGCTCAATTGTGCAGCGTATGGAATCGGCCGATTTGGACCGTCTCGACACCCTTTCCAATTGCCCGATCCAGTTGCAGGAGGCAGTCGAAGGCTTTGACGTGCGCGTTCATGTGATCGGCGATGAAGTTTTCCCGGCCCGAATCCTGGCCGAGCAATCGGACTACCGTTATGACAAGAAGGCCGAAGTGGCCGCCTGGGACCTGCCCGAACCCTGGGCCGACCGCTGTCGCGAGTTGTCTCGCCACCTGGGCCTGTGGCTCTCGGGCATCGACCTGCGTTTTACCCCCGAGGGCGAGGTGGTCTGTTTTGAAGCCAATCCCTCTCCGGCCTTTACCTGGTACGAGGCACGCACCGAGCAGCCGCTGACAGCCGCCCTCTGTTCCCTGCTGGAGAATCCTCCCGCTGCTCGCCTCTAGACAAAGAGGGATGGGATTGCCGGAGCTCCTGGTTTCATTGGGGGTTTTTGCAGTCTTTCTGGTGAGCCTCGTCAGTCTCCAGGTGCTGGTCTTCTCTGGCTCCAAGGACGAGACCCGGCGCCAGGACCTCACCTTAAGAGCGCTGCTCGCCCTTGATCGCATCGGCACGGAGCTGGATGGCGCCCTGCTCGAATCGGTCAGCCTGGACCATCACTCGATTCAGTATCGCCCCCTGGAGCTGGACGGAGCTTCGGCTCCGCTACTGACTCCTCTCGGTGGTTTTGTTTACAAGCCGACCAGAAAGCTGACTTTAACGGAAACCTGGGTCACCACCACTCCCCAGCCGGCCGGCAAGCCAATCCGCCTGGCCGGGCTGGTGACTCCCGAATCCAGCCTGACCTTCGTTCGCACTCCCGGCAGCCTGGATGGCCTGAACGTCGAGGTGGTGGCCTTTGATGGCGGTCAAAGTTGGAAGGTAATGCGCAGCTTCTCGATGCGAGGGCAACGTTGAAAAGGCGTGGATTTAACCTGATCGAAATCCTCTGCTGCGTGGTGATTTTCGCGCTCTCCTTGCTGACGCTCTTGCAAGCCTACCTGTATTCCATTCGGGCCGGACGCGGCGATCGCCAGCGCGACGAAGTGGTGGGGCTGGCCTCACTGGTGCTCACTCGCATCGAAACCGAGCTGCAGCGAAGCCCGGAGAACTTTCAAAAACAATATTCGTGCACTCAGGTCCCCTGGCCGGAAATGAAGGGGGTCACATACAACGTCGATGAAGCCGTCCTCTCGCCTTCGCTCAAAGCCATAACAGTGACCGTCTATTATCCCGACAAGACCTATGCCACTCCGCGAGAGTACCAGCTCTGGGCTGAGGTCAAAAGCTTTCACCCCCAGTGACTCACGAGCTTCTCTTCAGTCTGGCCGGGCTCTTCCTGGCGCTCCTGCCGTCCACGCCGGCGACCCGTCTGCGGCCTGCCTGCTCCCCCATCCTGTTTTATCTGGCCGCAGCCCGCAGCCCCTGGTTGGCACTGCCCCTGATGGGGCTGCTGGGCTGGGAGGGTGTGCGCCAACCCCGCCGATCCCTGACCCGCTGGTGCTCCTTGAGGCTGGCTCTGCTACTAGGCCTCGGGATTGCCTATCAGGGCAGTTTGCCCTTAGGGGTTCTGCTCGACCTGAGCCTGGGTTTCTTGTTGGGCGCACGCAACTGGAGTTGGTCGCTGAGTCTGGCTTGCGGCTCGCTGCTGCTCAGCCTGCTAGCGGGGCAACCGTTGCCTCTAACGCTGGCGCTGCTCTGGCTTGGACTGCAGTATTTTCAGCTGCGTCGAGTCAATGCCTCCACCTTTCAAACCATGGTGCAGAACACCGAGCTGGCCCTGGAGGCAGCCGCCGAGCTTCGCAGCGCCTCGCAGGAAACCAGACAGCGCTCCGAACTGGTCCGCCAATTTGTGGCCGAAGATGATTATTGGAATACCCTGGAGCGAACTTTACGCCTCAGTGAGCAAACGCTGCCGGCTCGCAAACTGGCCATTTTCGTGGGCGACCCGCAGGGCCAGCTGGTGCCTATTGCCCAGCGGACGCGGCGATCGGAGGAATTGGAAGTCGGCTCCGAGCCGATCGTGGAGGAATGCTGGGCTCACCAAAGGCCGGTGCAGCGGCACCATCAACTGGGAACAGCCCTGGCCATTCCGATGGAAGGTCAGGGCGTTTTGTTTCTGGCTGGTCCCGACCATCCGGTTCAGGAAGGCCACAAGGAGCAACTTGTTCTGCTGGCCTCGGTCGCGGGTCAGGCTCTTTGTCGTAATGAATTGCAAAACCAGAAAACGCTGGCCCTGCAGCAGTCCCGAGAGGTAGCTGCCAGACTGCAGTCGCGGCTGGAGTTAGCTGATCGCTTGCTGCAAGGAGTTCTGTCCATCAGTCAGTCCTTGGAGAGGGAAAATATCTTGAGAGCCGCCCTGGAAGCCGCCCGTTCGCTGGCCCCAGGAAGCGTGGTTTCTTTTGAGGAGGCTGAGATTGAGGCTAACAACCACCCGAGCAGGCTGCGGGTGGCCCTCGAATCGGGCGGGGCGCTGGTGATAGAAGCAACCCATCTGAGCCACGATCACCCTGTGATCTACCGACTGTTAGGAGCCAGCCTGAGCCTGGCCCTGACCAACTCGGAGCTTCACGGCAAGCTTTTACAGACCTCAAAAATGGTGGCCGTTGGCCAGCTGGCTGCAGGTGTCGCTCACGAGATCAATAGCCCGCTGATGGCCATAGGCATCCGCACCGGTTTGATCAAATCTCTGACCGAAAACCAGGACCTTCGCGAGTGCGCCGATAGTATCCAGGCCGGCGTCGATCGCTGCCGGCAAATTTCCTATGCCTTGCTGTCTTTCGTGCGCAGCGGGAGTCTGCAGGTGCAGCCGATTCAGCTAACTGAAGTGGTCGACCAGGCCCGAGGATTTCTCGAGCTGTCCAGTCCCCTGCAGGTTGAGCTGGGCGCCGATCTGTGGATCCTGGGAAGCCTCACTGAACTGGGCCAGGTAGTAACCAATTTACTGCAAAACGCTGACCAGGCCATGCAAGAAGCCCATTCCTCCGACCCGCTGATCCAGGTGCTGGCGGTGCGCAAGGGTCAGGAGGTCATTCTGGAGGTGCGCGACCGGGGACCGGGTATCGCCGAAGACATTAAAGATCGCATCTTTGAGCCATTTTTTACGACTCGACAAGTGGGTTCAGGCACAGGACTGGGACTCTTTCTGGCCTTCAATCTGATTCAGGCGATGGGGGGTCACTTGGAGGTGGAAAGCCAGCCGGGACAGGGAAGTTGTTTCCGCTGCCGCCTGCGCTACGCCCCGGCCCCGGTCAAGAGCCCATAAACCGGCAGGAAAGCAGCCACACAAACCAATCCAGAAAGCACACCGCAGGCTGCCGTCAGCAGTGGCTCGAGCATCTGCAACAAGGTCTCCATTTCGTATTCCAGCTGCCCCTGCAATTGTTCGGCGCAGTATCCCAGGCAGCGAGGTAAGCTCTCCATTTCAGCCCCAACCGTCGCCAGATTGCTAACCAACGGCGGGAGCAAGGGATGGCGAAAGATGGTCTCGATCTCTTCTCCCCGGCTGAGCCGGTCGCCCATGTCGGTGAGCATTCGGGCCCAAGGCGAGTTTTGACGCAGGGGGCTCTTCATAAGTCTGAAGGCCTGCAACAGTCCGACGCTTCTCTCAAGCATAAAATGCAGATCAAAGCAAAAGGAGCTGCCGCGCGCCAGCAATTTGAGGCGACCAATCTTTGGAATACGGTCGGTCCAACGGTCGAGAATTTCCCCACCGTCCTCGCGCTGACGCAAAACCAACAGGCAGAGCAATCCCACCAGGCCCGAGCCCAGCACCAGCTTGAGCGCCAGCGGGCTGCACAGGGCCAGCACCCAACGCGTCAAGAGCGGCAAACTCTGACCGTCGCGGGCCACAATGGCGACCACCTGAGGCACGAGAAATTCCATAAGGATAAACATCACCGCGACCGTAACAGTGCACAGACAGGCCGGATAAACCAGCGCGTTAACCAGGCGCTTTTGCAGTCGATCGGCCTGGTCCAGGCGAACCGCCAGGGCTCCTAGGACCCCGGGTAGAGCGCCGGTTTCCTCCCCCAATTGCACCATTCCCGTCATCATGGGGGTGAAAGTTTCCGGGAGCAATCGCATGGCCGCGCTCAATGAGATGCCCCTCTGAGACACCTGTTTGGCCAGAAACTGGCAGAGCCAGTAAAGGGGACTTTGCGCATCGGCACCGCCCACGATTTCCAGGGACCGCACGATATTCAGGCCGGAACGCATGAGCAGTCCCAGCTGCAGAAAAAGCAGAACCCGGTCGCGGGCTGCCAGGTAGGGAGCCAGGTCCTCCAGCTCGCCAGCGGTCGGCTCGAGCGACTTCAGTCGCAGCACCACCCAGCCGCGCCCGCGTAAACGGGCCAGGGCTTCGGCACGCTCGGGCACGGCAATTTTCCCCGAATGGAAAGAACCGGTGGGACTGATGGCCAGATAGTGAAAGCCTGACATCAATACCAGCTGATGACGGAGACGACTTTTCTCCCCGTTTGGCTCGTTTCGCCTCCGCAGCCCAGTAGTTGGATGGACCCAAGGCTCATGGGCACCGAACGAACCGGCTCACTGTTCAGGGGGCCGAGGTCGACCCGATCAAGGCTCGAGTCTTGAATCTCCCCGTCCGCGTGGTTGACAAACCTGTAGAGAAAGAGAGCTCGGCCGTTGCCGGCCATAGCGCTGATCGAGAGACGTCCTCCAGGGTTTCGCAGGTAGTCTGGTTTGCTACAATTGAGACCGCAACTTTTCCAGATGCCGTCCAGGTGAACATCGTCGGCCTTCTGCTGGGACGGCTCAAACTTAAAAAGAGTCGGCATTTCACACTGGTCTCGCCGGGTGGGGGCGGCCACCATGTAAAGAAAGCCTGCCTCATCACCTTGCATTTCGGCTGGAACCATGGAGGTGGTGGACTCATCCAGATGCTCCAGGCGAGGGCCGTTGAGACCGTAAACGTGTTGGGGAAAGGGCGGAAGCATGCCCCACTGCTGTCCATCCCAGCGCCAGTAGCGGAAGGCGTAGGGGTCAGGGCCGCTGCCTCCTTCCTCCACGGGGATATAGGGCATAATGGCTACGCGACAACAATAGAGGGCGTCTCCTGCGGAACAAACCGATTCGACAGCGTAGTTGGAACCGCCGCCCAGTATGCTGGGGGGAAACTCGTCGCTTTGCACTCCAGGCATGGCACAAACGGATGTCCAGCTTTGGTCCACCTTTCCGGACCAGCTGTCGCCGGAAACGGGTGTCCGACCTTGGGATCCGGGATTTTCCAGGGCCCAACAGCTTGCCTCGCTTCCTACTACGCCCAGCGGCTGCACCAGCGCCACCAGTTTGTTCTTCCAGAACGTCAGGCCTACCAATTGCCGAGGCTGGACCGGAAGCGGAGCCGGCAGCACATACCACTTTTGTTCCCGGCTGTTCAGGCGATAGATACTTTCGTGGCCCCTAAATTCACCAATACAATAAAAGTTATTGTCATTGTCGGCGCAGCCGCCATCTTGAAATCCAACAGAGAACGAGGTGCTGGGCTCAAGCTGCGCGTCGCTCGCTTCCCAGAACATGGGCGGCGGTTCTGGCTGATCGCTCCAGCTCTGGTCGCTGGTGGAGTAAAGCTTCAGCGGGCCAGCCGGAGTCTTGCGAATAAGCACTTTGGTCGCAACTTCGTCGCGCAAAACCACCTGGGCCCGGCGGATCTGCTCGGCCGCGCCCGTTCCGCAGCTTGCCATCAGGGTCAAGCGATCGGAACTGGCGCCAGCGTCGACCCAGCATCGAACCACGGGAGCATCCGAGGATAGCTGTAAAGTGTAGGCATGCTGGCGGTTATGGTCTTTGACCCAGTTGGGACCTGTCTGGATTTGCTCGATCATCCAGTGCAAACCCGCCTCGGCTGAATGCAGGTTCTGTAATTTTTGGCGGGAGCGAATGGTGACCTGGCGCAACATGTCCGCCCGGGACAGGCAAACCACCACCAGAAAGTAGAGCAGTAAGGCGACAAATAGCGAAGCAACCAGGGCGACGCCCCGCGACTGAAGTCGACAACCAGAAAAGTTGCGGCGCATCTCTACGGCGTCAAGATTTATCCGCCGCTTCACTGCACTCCTGCGGACACAGACCAGGAGCTGCTGACATCAGCGAGTTTCGGCGTCTTTGCACCCTTTGCTCCTTCGAAGTAAATGGCGCAGAATGGAGCTGCATGGGCTAATTGTCAACAGCTCCTAGTAAATGACCACGGGTTGGTCAGCGCAAAAAGCGGTGACCTGGGCGATCAGCCAGCAAAGAGAATAGTTGGCCAGCAAAAAGCCAGCCACGCCAGTGGTGACCCCCAGGGCGACCATTGCTTTCTGGGTGCGGGTGCGGGGTAAAGACAGCAGACGATTCATTCTGACCTCCAGCGTTTTTTGCTTGGATTCAGATTACTCTCGGCGCCTGACAAGCGACCCCGGCCTGAGCTGACAGAACTCTGACAGCAGTGAACTAAGCGTGAACTCCGGTCAGGCGGTAGAGCAAGTGAGTCGCCTCGGCTCCAGGCTCCAGCCCCAGCTCCCTCTTCAGGTTGCGGGCATAGTCACGAAAACAGCGCACGGCTGCCTCGCGAGCTCCCTGCTGGGCCAGGCATTGAAGCAGCCCCAGATTAAACTCCTCGCGCGTTCGCTCTTGCTCCAGGCCCCTTTGGTAGAGGCTTTGGGCCTGGGCCCAATGGCTCTCCTTTTGATAATGTTCGGCTAGACGCATCAGGCACTGGGCGTAGGACTCTTTCAGACTGCGTCGCAACTCGCTGGCCCAATCCCACCAAAAACCGTCCAGTAGATCCCCCTGGTAGAGGTTCAGAGCCCGGCTGCCTGATTCGATGGCTTCCGGAGCGAGTATATTCTGAGTGTTGGGCTTGCAGTTCTTAAACAGTTCTTGAATCTCGAGAGCATCGCACTGAAGCAACACATTGCTGTCGAGTCGGTAAAAATTACGCTCACTGCGCAGCAAATTCAGCTCGCTCTGCTGGCTGCGCAAAGCCCGACGGGCTCTGGAAGCGGTGGCGTGCAAGTTGTTTTTGGAGGATTCCTCCAGGTCGGGCCAGAGGGCAAGGGCTAAGCGTTCGGCGGCCACCGGCTTGCCCTGCAATACTAGATACGCGAAAAACTCCTGCGATTTGCGCGTTACCCATTCGGCCGAGAGAATTTCTCGGCCGTCCACCCAAACGCGAAAGCCACCGAGGCACTCGACCCTGACCTCGACCGAACCATCCACCTCCAGGGCTGAGGTGGTCGAGGCCACCTGCACCACTGGCTGAGAATTGGGCTCGACCGCGGCCTTGCGAGCATCCAGTTGGGGATAGCTTTTGTAGGCCTTGGCCAGGGCATCCTGACATTTCTGCTGGATTTGAGGCATCTGAGCGCCCGTGCGCAAGGGTTGCAGCACTTCTTGCCACTGCAGCAAGGAAAGTTGGTGGCCCTCCAGATCCTCCCCCAGCAAATCCAGCCAAAGCTCTAAAACTCGGATCCATTCTTCGCTTTCAGGCTCAGGCACAGATAATTGTAGAGTCAGGTAGTTGCGCATGGTGGTCTGGTCCCCCAACTCGCGAGCCCGAGTGTAGCTGCGGGCGATCAACTGGCGGGCCAGGGCCTTGCGCCCGAGCAACAAATAGGCTCGAGCCACCTGAAAACACTCGGCTCCGGCCAGCGTCTCCAGCTGAGGAGCCAGTCGAGTGAGCAGGCGTTGAGCCTCCTCCGCGCGGCCGGCCAGCGCCTCGCTGACGGCCCATTCGGCCCAGACTCCAGTCAGCTCCGGAGGCGAATCGGAACCGAGCCTTTTTTCGGCTTCAGCAAAAGCTCCGGATGCAGCCGTGAAATCTTTCTGGCTTCGAAAGAGGCAACCCAACTTCAAGAAGGTCTGCCAGGAAGCCGTCTCGGCCCCAGGTGCCTGACCGATGGCCTCCCCCAGGCTACGCTGCTCGGCGGCCAGGTCACAGCACAGACCGGCCAGGGCCGGGTCAAACTGGGAGCCGGCCATCTGACTGAGAACTTCACAGGCCTCGGCATGGTTGAGGGCGGCTCGATGAGGTCGATCGTGGGTCAGGCTATCGTAGGCTTCGGCCACCGCCAGGATACGCGATTCCAGGGGGATCTGCTCGGCTCGCAGACGACCGGGATAGCCCTGGCCATCAAAGCGCTCATAGAGACTCTCCAGGACCGGCAAAACGGTGCGCATTTCGGGCAGGCCGCCTAACAAGCGCCTCAAGTGATCGGGACGCTCTTGGAAACTCTTGCGCTCCTCTTCGTTGAGTTCTCGATCGGCGGCCAGCAGGCTACCGTCCACGAAAGCCATCCCAATATCGTGAAGCAGGGCCGCCACCTCGAGTTGTTCCAGGCGATTGGCCTCCAGGCCCATTTCGCGACCCATCTCAACAGCCAGGCCGGCCACACGTCGGGTGTGCTCGTAATAGGCCGGGTCCTTTTCGCAGAAAGCCTGGACCAGGTTGGAAATGAGGCGCAAATAACGACGTCGCATATCTTCTAGCGCTTGCTGACTGCGCTTTTCAATACGGCAGAGCTCGGCGCTGCGTTTCACGCTTTCCAACAGACGCTCGAAGGACACCGGCTTGAGCAGGTAGTCGTCCACCTGATTTTGGATGGCCCGCAAGGGCGCGTCCTCGCTGGCGTAACCGGTCATGATAATACTGCGCAACCCCTGCTGAAGGTGACGAAGCTGAGATAAGGTCTCCAATCCATCCGGTCCGGGCATACGCACGTCGCAGATAAGCAGGTCAAAGGGCGTATTGCGGGCGTGCTCGAGGGCCTGGGAACCGTTGGCGGCGACGAACACCTGAAAGCCGTGGAGGCGCAAAGCCTTCTCCAGGGCCTGGGTAATCAGAGAATCATCGTCAAGTAACAGCAGGTTCAACTTCATCGGCCCAGCGTTTCGGCGACGGGCCGGGCCGGGCCTACCTCCAGAGCGACCTCAAAGCTTTCACAACTGTCAGCGATCTGTCAGCCAGACGGGCCACAGCCTGTCAGCCGCCCAGGCTATGCTGAGTCTCGAAATGACCCGCTGAGTCCTAAACAACTGGAGGTTTCGATGCTTATCACTCAGAGCAACTTTTATTCCCTGGCTGCCAGCTATTCCAGCAGCTCGGCCACCACCCCGGGTGCATCCGAGGCCTCGCTGGCCTTGGCGGTCAGCACCAGCGATGTAAGCCAGTGCGCCCCTCCCGAGAACGAATGCGCCAACTGGTCTTTTGCGGCTGCACTCAGCGCCAACTTTGAGGACCCCTACCTGCTGCTTCCGGGTGGTTCGAAGGATGGCGGAGGAAGCTCGGCCGCCCCCTCAGCCAGCCTGGCCATTGCCAGATCCGAAGTGGCCCCGGCCGAGACTCCCCAGGCCGAGGCAAAAGCTGAGGCCAAGGCCGCGCCCGATGCCTGCAGAGCCAGCGGCGGCAACCTGAAACTGGACGGTTTGTTGAGCGGGCGGGAGGTTAAGCCAGCCGAGTGCTGCCCGACCGAGAAAAAAGACGCATCCACTCAGGAATGCAAAATGGACAGCAAGCCCGACTCCAGTGCCGCATCCAGGGCGGAGCCGAAAAGCGGCCCTTCGGAGAGTGCTAAGGGGGGTAGCAGCGGCTCCAGCGCTGGCTCCGGTAGCGCCTCCAGCGGCGGCGGCGGTGATAAGAAGTGAAAACAACAACAGGAGGAAGAACATCCATGCACATCAACACTCTGCACAACACCATCTCCAACGCCCAGGCCAATAAGCCCGGCGCTACCAGGGAGCCAAAGCCTGAGCAGCACTCCAGGGTCAAACAAAGCCAGAGCATCCAGGATGGCGTTCACTTTAGTGCGGAGGCCCTAGAGATGGCGGCCGTCGACCCCAACGTCTGCAAAAATGATTGGCGTTGCCTGCAATCACTCGACCTGCGTGGCCTGCTCAGGTAACCATGGAAATCACTCGACTTTCGGATCGCTTTCCTCTGCTGGGTCGCATCCGCCCGGCTCGACCATCCGCCCCCGCTCAGGTCTCCAGTCAGGAGATGATCGAGCGCGAGCAAGACTCCGTGAGCATCCGTAAGGGACAGGGAGAGGGTCACGGAAGCTGGACCTTGGGACCGGGCGGAAACCTCTTTGAAGCCGGCAAGCCCGATGCCACCCTGGCAGTCATCGATCAATACGGAATTCGATTCAATCCCGGCACTGGTCACCTGGCTCCCGACCACGGCGAATTGGTGGCGGCGCTTGCTCTGCAAGCCTCAGGAAAGGGTGAAGACAATCTGCTCAGAGTGGACAATGCCACCGGAACGTTGAGGCCCCGGCAGAGCCTGGACTCGAAGAATTTCGGCGAGCAACTGGACCAGGGGGTGGCTCAGCGTTATGCCAACTCGGCCAACAATCTGGTCGAGGTGCTGGGTGAGATTTATCAGCATCATCCGAACATCACCACAATCACCCAGTCGCAAGGACAGAACGGCCCTCAGCTGACCGAGGAACTGGTGAGGGTGGCTCAATCTGACCCTGCCTTTGGAAGTCGTCCGGCCAGCGAGGTTCAACTCCCGGAAGGTGTCGCCTGGGCAAGTCCCCAGGCCTTGAAGCTGGTGGCCGAACGGGTTCAGCGGAGCCTGAATTCCTCGCCTGAAGTTGCTTCGGCCCTCGACCGCCTGCACGAGACCCTGGACAGCCATCCCCAGGTCGCCTATTTCAACTCAGCCGGCAACTCGGGCCAGACACAGCGAGCTCTGGAGCAAGTTGGTTTCCGATTTGACCCGCGCTGGGAAGGAAATTTCCAAACGGTTTCGAGCCGAACGCACTCCATCGCGGCAGCCTACCCTGCCCGAAACGGGACCGCCACCCCGGCCGTATATAGCCAGATGGGTGACCAGTCGGTGGCCTTCATCGGGGAAGCAAAGGTGCTGCTGGATGGCCAACCCGTCTGCGAAAGAGAGGTTCCGGCCGCCGTCCCCAGACGCCCCTACTGCGTTCCCTTCGTCGGAACGTCCTTTGCTGCGCCGAAGGCAGCCGGCCTCTACGATGCCGATCCAATCCAATACGAACGACTGCGCCTGCACTCCCTGCCTCCTGGCCAGGGAGTTGACAACCTGGGAGTGGGCCTGATCGACTTTCGAGGCTAAAGACCAGCCTGGTGGTGCTCCCATCCCTCGGGCACCACCAGGCTGACCTTGGGCGCTGATGTTGACGACCTGCTCTATTCGGGCAACGGCTACTGGGGCGAAGCCTATGCAGAAGGCGCGGCCCGCTCCAAATCACCGCTGGGTCCCTTTGTGAAGGCCGGAGAACCGTTTCTTCACAGCAATGACCGCTGGGAAGGACCGGGCCACGCTTTCCTCACCCAGGACCGGTCAGGACTGGCTGATTTACCACGCCTGGGACGAAGAGCATCAAGGCCGCCAGATCTTGATCGATCCGGCCAACTGGGGAAGCGACGGGTGGCCACACTTGGGCGGCCCCTCCCAGGGAGGGCCTGCTCCAAAGACCTAGAAGGCCGGCTCGTTATGGCTCAATTACATGCAATGAAGCTGGCTCAACGAGTTCAGGTGATGAAACCCTCCAGCACCCTGGCTGTGACTGCCCTGGTGAAGAAGATGACGGCCGAAGGCCACAAAGTAATTGGTTTCGGCGCGGGCGAACCGGATTTCGACACCCCGCAGCACATCAAAGATGCGGTAACCGAGGCACTCAGCAAAGGCCTTACCAAATACGAGCCGGTCAACGGCACTCCGGCCGCGTTGAAGGCCGTGGCCCAGTATATGGAACCCCGCCTGGGTCGGAACCTGGGCCCCGAGAATGTGCTCATCTCCTGCGGCGGCAAGCACAGCCTTTACCTGGCCTTCATGGCTCTGGTCGAACCGGGCGACGAGGTCATCATTCCCGCGCCCTACTGGGTCAGCTATCCCGAACAAGCCCGCCTGTGCGGAGCCACGGTGGTGGAAGTTCCGGGCAGCGTGGACAACGACTTCAAGATCACCCCCGAACAACTAGAAAAAGCCATCACACCTCGCTCCAAGGTGCTGATCATCAACAGCCCCTCCAATCCCAACGGCACCATGTATTCCCCGGCAGAACTGAAAGCTCTAGCAGAAGTCGTGCTGCGCCATCCCCAGTTGATCGTCTTCGCGGACGACATCTACGAACGTCTGGTGTATGGGGCCGAACCCTTCGTCAGCTGGTCGTCGCTCCACCCCGACTTATTTGAACGCACCGTCACCTTCAACTGCCTGAGTAAGAGCTATGCCATGACAGGCTGGCGAGTCGGCTTTACGGTGGCCGAACCCAAGCTGATCAAGGCCATGGCCGGCCTGCAGGGCCAGATGACCAGCAACATTACCAGCTTTGTCTATCCCGCCATTGTGGCCGCTCTGACCGGCCCTCAGGACGAGGTGGAGAAAATGCGCCAGTCCTTTGACCAGCGCGGTCAGCTGATGCACCGCCTGTTCTCGGCCATTCCAGGCGTGAAGTGCTGCAAACCCACGGGGGCCTTCTACGTGTTCCCCGACATCTCGGCCCACTTTGGCAAAACCGATCCAGCCGGCAAAAAATTGGAGACAGCGGCCGATTTCGCCGAGTCTCTGCTGAGCCACGCTCAGGTCGCCGTGGTCCCGGGCGAAGACTTCGCTGGACCCAACCACGTCCGAGCCAGTTTTGCCACCAGCAACCAGAACATCGAGCAAGGCCTGGAGAAGCTGGCCAGATTCGTGGAGCAGTTGCGCTGATGGACGAGGCGACTCGCCTGGAGGAGGTGGCCGCCCTGGCCGACGACCTGGAGCAGTCCCCCTGGGTGGACTGGGGCCTCTGGGGCGAAGACCAGGAAGCCGTTCGTCTGCGCATTCGGGCTGGTGATTTTGCCAACGCTGAGTCCCAATACCTGGAAGAGAACAATCCCCCGGCCACGCCAGCCGTTCAGTTGCAGCGCGCTCTGGGGCGCTTCCTGGGCCGCAGCTAAAGGCCTGAAGCATAGAAAAAACGCGCTCATGCATCCCACCATCGCGGGACCGCCGGCGCGTTTTTCTGGTTCGAATCTTTGTCCGAGCTAGTCGGGCCGAAGGCGGCTCGGCCGCGAACGAGTGCTCAGGCGAGCAATTGAGGTCTAGCGGCCTGCCGCCTCCAGCATGACGATGGCCGCGGTATGGTCAAAAGCCCGAGTCAGCAGCTGGGCCCCCTGTTGAGTCCGGTCCACCTGGGCCAGAGTCACCGGTTCGGCCAGCTCAAGCTCCAACCCGGCTAGAAAGGTGGCGCGCTGGGCCTGATTGAGGGCCATACGAGGGCGGGCGATCTCCGCGCCATGGATATCAAAGTCCCATTCGGCGGAGGCAGCACCGCACATCAAGCCGGCAGCCGCCAGGGTCAGCATCAACTTTTTCATCGGTGTCTCCTCCGGGCGTCGTTTCTAGACTCAGTCTAAGCAAGGACGTCCATCTGACCCACCGGCGGGGATACTCGAGCGCGGGTATAGCCGTACTGAGCGGGCAGAAGTTCAGGGCTGTTGAACCCGGTGTAGAGGCATCTCCCAACCTCCCGCCGCTTTCAGTACCAGACGATCACCCTCGAGCTCGGTCTGCCACTGCACTTCCTTGCCGGCCTTGATCTCCAGCCGCGGCGGCGGTGTATCCACCCCTTTGCGCCGGATCTCCAGCACAAATGGCCCCCCGTTCTCGAGCTTGACCACCAGCCGATTCTTACTCCAGGTATAGTGCCCGCTGGCCTTGGAAAGGATCTTATCCTCAACAAAAGACAACTGAGCCGTGTGGTCGTCGCCCAGAGCCAAGGAAAAGGTCTCGGTGGGTCCGAGGCTACCCCGGTAGAGCCGCTGACTGTCCGCCCCCACCGGCAGCGCCAGACAGAAAAGCAAAAGAAACTTGCGCATTCTCTCCATTTCAAGAACCCCCACCGTCGGCACCTGCTGCAGGGGCAATCTCCCGAATGCGCTTGCATTCCCCGATTTGCAGGTGCCTTTTCTCGGCTGCCAAAACAGGTCCAGGTGGCTGAGGATTTCGGCAAAACGCAAGAGCACGGCGTGCGCAAAGCCGGGCCCGCCTTGGAAATGCTCATTCGTCAGTTCTCCCAGCCGCTTGCCTGCCTGCGCGAACTGGTCCAGAACGCGATCGACGCGGGCACCAACCAGGTTGAGGTCACTCTCTCAGAGACCGAGGGTGAAGGCGTTTGCCTGAGCGTACGGGACACCGGCGAGGGAATGAACCGGCAGGTCATCGAGACCCAACTGACACGACTTTTTGCCTCCGCCAAAGACGGCGACCTGACCAAGGTGGGCAAGTTCGGAATCGGATTTGTCTCGGTCTTCAGCCTGAATCCGCTGGCGGTGGTGGTAGATACCGGGCGGGACGGTGAGTTCTGGCGGATTCTCTTTCATCCCGACAAAAGCTACGAATTGTTAAAGCTATCCGACCGGGTCGAAGGCACGGTCGTGCACATTTACCTGGCCCGGCTCAGCACGGATTTCAATCAGAAACTCAAACGTGTGGATGAAACCCTACGTTACTGGTGCAAGCACTGCCGGGTGGAAGTCGTCTTCAACGGCCACCCGATCTCCATGCCCTTCAGCCTGAATCAGTCCCACGAAGTCTATCACGAATTGCCGGGCACTCGAATGGTGGTCGCCCTGACCAGAGAACGCGAGAACTTCGCAGGCTTCTACAACCAGGGCCTGACGTTGCTGGAAGGGTGCTGCTCTCCCCTACCCTATCTCAGCTTCAAGGTGGATTCGCGCTATTTTGAACACACCCTGACGCGTGACAACGTGATTGAAAACGAAGATTACGACAAAGCCCTCAAGTTGGTGCGAGAGACCGTGGCCAGCAAACTGGCGCCGGAACTTTATGAGCGACTGAGGCAGGGGCAAGCCGATTGGGAATTGCTGGACAGCCTGAGAGCACTGGACATCAATATCGAAGAGGCCGGCCTGTTTCCCGACCTCTCCGGCAAATTCTGGAACCTCCAGCAACTGCGTCGGGCCAGAGTCTATCATCAGTCTCAGCCCGATGAACTCTCGACCGCTCTGCACGACCCGGCCCTGGGTCTGGTCGTCCTGGCCACCGGCAAGGGTCAACAATGGCTGCAGACCAACCTGCTCGATTGCCAGCCCACCCAAGCCTGCTGGGGCTTCTGCAAGGTCGGGCAACAGCCAGCCCTGGAAAAAACCCTGGCCATTTGCCAGCCCGAACTGAAAGCCTGGAAACTGCCGCCCATCCAGTTGGTGCGCTGGTTGCCCGGGACGGAAAAACCGTTTTTGCAGCCTGCCCGGCGGATTGGCCTGGTCGAATGGGCTGAGCGAAGCGACCCAACCCTGGTCTTGCTGGATCAGGAGCATCCATTCTGCCAGAAACTGGTTCAGATGCAGGCCTGGTCACAGGCTCTGGCAGTCCAATTCCTTTTGCAACATTATCTACTAATCTGGCCTGAGGAACAGCGCTTGAAATCAGGTCCCAGATTAAGCGAAGCCGTTTTGAGGCGCATGTGAGCGACTTCTTTCAGCAACTGCGCGGACAGGCCCAACTCGAAACGCGTGGTGAATTCACGCTGGATATCGAGCAGGCAGCCCAAAAGATGGCTCGCTTCCAGTTCCCTCAGCCGCAGGACTTTTTGCCACATCTTGTGGCCGGTCTTTTCCGCCTGGGAGCGACCAGTCTCTTCGTGAACCAGCAGGAGGGACGACTGACCCTCGAGCTTCCGCCATTGGAAATGCCGGTCCAGTTGCTGGAGCGTTTACCCGAAGCGATCTTTGACGAGCGCTCGGGACAGCGCCGACTGGCCGCCGCTGTCCAATCCTTGCTGGCTTTCAACCCCACCCGTTTCAGCTGGATTGGGAATCAACCGGCCCAGACCTACGACTACATTTCCGGACAAAAACAGAATTGGGGAACTCATCTGACGGAAATTCAGATCGAGGGCCTGCCCCCAAAGTTGATAGAAGCGGCGCTTCAAGAGCTGTGCAAAAGAGGCGGGTGGAGCCGGCGGCCCCTGCAAGTGGGCCAGCGCCGATTTCAATGGCCTTTCGAGTGCACCACGGAACTGGGAGGTTTCCCGGCTTATTGCGAATGGCAGCCGGGCGACAAACCCCGCCTGCTGTTGATCATGGATGAGATTGTGTGCGAATTCAGGGCGGTGCCCGCGCCCTTCGCCTGGACGGGCCTGTGCTATGGAGAATTTAGCCTGGACGCTTCTATGGCCAAGGTGTTAGAAGATGAGCGACTCACCCTGCTGCTTGAAGACATACCCAAGTCCTTTGGAAGCAGCATTCGGGCCGCTCTGGGCCAGGTCGCCCCGGAAGAGATTTTTCCGCTGCTGCAAAAGCCCGCTCCGAGCTGGCTGGAATCGGTGGAGCCGGAGCTGCTCCGAATGAAGCTCTTTCGTGACCAGGACGGATGTTATCGTAGTCTGGACCAGCTGCTTTCGACTCCGGGCACCATCTACTACGCTTACGGTGCCGACTTCAAGCAGCTCGACCCGATCGTCTTAGTGAACCCCTCCAGCTCAGCCTTGAACTGTCTCGAGTCTTACCTTGGTTCGCGCCTGGAAAAAGCCGACCAGCTGGTTGTCCGGCGGCTTCAGCGCGAGCACAACCATCGCCTGTGGAGTGCCCAGCCGATTGAAAAGCTTTCGCTTTCCCCGCGCCACTGGCTTTACCAATCCGAATTTCGCAAGGGTGACGTCCGCTGGCTGGTGGGTATTCCAGACGACTGGAGCCGTATGGGCGCCACCCTGGCGATCTGGGTGGAGGGCCGAAAACTGGCCGCCTGCCAGCTTCTGATGCAAGAAGTATGCTGCGAAATCGCGTGCGAAATCCCCTCCGCTCATGTCAACGAACTGTGGACGGGATTGGCCGATCGCTTTTGGACCGAACTGGAACCGGCCTGGAACGCAAGCGTGCGTCAGCTTGTGGATTCACTGATTCAGGGTCAGGAACCGCAGGTCGAGCTGAGAGATTCGCTCAAAAAACACCTCGCCGATCAGCAACGCCCTCAGGATAGCTACTTTCGCCACACCTTGCTCTTTCAGGATTGGAAGGGTCAATGCTATTCGCTGGATCAGTTGCTCAAATTACCCGCTCACGTGACCTTAGGAGTGGTGGGGCCTCACTTTCTAGCCGAGAACTTTACCGACAAAATCATTCCCCAGGGAGTATTCTTACGCAACTCTGGACCGGAACTGGAAATCCTGAGCAAGACCGGAATCTCAAACCTGCTGATTTTGGATTACTTCCTGGAAGATCTCCTTCTGGCTCGCCAGAGCGCCTTTACTGAGTCAGACCTCGTACCCCAGCCTGCATTTGGAATTGCCACCTTCTGGTTTAGCGTGGACGGAATCAAGCTCGCACCCTGCTCGCAAGGGTTTCCCTATGCCTTTCTGGCCCGAATCTGTTGTTCGGACCTTCCTGTAGAAGCCTCGCGACAGAACCAGAATCTCGGTATTGAGCGTTTTCGGCTGGTGATGAATGAGGCCACACAGGCTCGCCTGGACGAATTAAAGGCCGGGTATTTTGGAGATCTGCGGGCCCACCTGGACGGAAGGCTCAGTCTAAGGTGGCTGGAGTGGATGCGCGAAGCCACTTTGCGCGGCCTGTGCCAGGACTTTCTGCGGGAACTGGCCTGTTGGCCCCGCTACCCGGGGGGCCTGGCCAGCCTGCATGAACTTTCCCAGTGCCCGCGTGTGTACTGGTGTAGCGGCGAAGCTGGGGAGCTTCCTGCCGAAGTAGAGTGGTTGCTGCCCAGACTGACCCACTCCGTCCAGTCCGCGCTCAGGCGAGCGGCCGGCGGTGGCGAATGGATCTGCCTGGATGAAGATTTTGCACGCCACCGGCGTGAGCAAGAACTCCTGGCTCAGGCTCCTTGGACTCCACCGATCTGGGGAGTACTGGCCGAACGCAAACCCGACCTCTGGTTATTGCCGCAAGGAGCGGGCCTGGTCAACTGGCTGTATCGAGGACGGCTGCTGAATCAGGAATCCGGCCTTGTGCCCTATGGCTTTCAACTGGCGGTGGAATGTGCCAGCCCGGAGCCCCAGGGGCGTCCGGACGCCTCTCAATTCAGCCAGCAGTGCTACTCGCTTCTGAGGGAGTACCTGGCCCTACCCCGCCCGGCCCTGTGGGAGCACTGGAAATCCTGGCTGCAACAAAACCTGCCGCCAGAAGTTGAACTTTTGCTTCAGGATCAGCGATGGTTCGATACCTCACGCGGTCTGATGAGCTGGCGGGAGCTGCTGGCCGAGCCCGAAGTCTGGCTCTATCCCAGTCGGGGTCGAGACATCCCTGCCGAGATGCTGGTGATTTTTGACCGCAATCTGGCCAGCCAGATGGTCAGCAGTCACCCTGGCGGGCACTCCATCGAGGAAACGGCCGCAAAACTGCAAGCGGAGGAGCTGCTGCGCAGCCTGCGCCAGCAACAGCATATACGAATGGAGGCGTTGGAGCGGCTTCCACACCGCCTCCGCCTGGACTTTGGAGCGGTGGCCTTGAGCCTGAACAAACAGCGAGACTTCTGGTGGTTGGGCCCGGACAAGCAACTACTCATAGATAATATCCCAGTCGGAATCACTGGTTACGCCACATGCCCCATTCAGCCTCAGATCTTGAGGACAGGGGAGACGGTGGCCGAACTGAATCCGCCCGAACGCCAACAAATCCTCCAGGCCGCTGCCCAGCTCCTGAAAAACCGAGTTGTGGCGGGCTGCCTCCAGCCGGTGGAACTGTTGCTCTTCTGTGAGGTCTGTGGAGAAAGGCCTGAACTTGAGGGCGTACGCTGGCTCGAGTGCGCTGATGGAACCTACACCAGCATCCAGCAACTGCGCCAACAGGAGGGGCCGATCTACTACTGGCCGCGCAAGTACTTCTTGCGCTCGGGTGGACCGGCTTTGCTGCCCATCCTTTCCAGCCCACTGATGGTGGAGATTGTGGCTCAAATCTGTGGCCGGTCGCCTCAACTCTACCCTCCCCCACTGCTTCATCGAGAGGTCAGCTTCAGCGGAATCAAAAACGCTCTCAGCGCGCTGGGAAAAGCCGTTTGCCAGATGGAAAGCGGCTCACTGTTGGCGGGAATGCGACGTATTCTCAGTCCCCCGGTCGATGAAACCGATCCTCAGGCCGGTCGGGTGCTAATCGACTGCCTGCAACGCCGGGCAGCCCAATTGCTGAGCGGCCCGGCTCGGGAACTCCTGCTCGAACACCTGGCCCAGGCACGCCTGCAGCCCGGCCGTCGCGCCGTCTGGGAAGTAGAAAATGGTTTGGTGCTCTATCGAGACCACCCCAAGCTTCGGCCCTGGCTGGGCCTGGACGAGCCGCCTTTGCAGGTGCAAACCAGCCTGCTGCTCTCGCTGGTTTGCGCCATTAACGCCATGAGCAACGCCTTTACGGACGAAATGGAAGTCGAACTGCTGGAGCACCTGGCTGACCAGGTGCTCGAGTCGCGTCCGCGTTAACTCCGGGCAGAATCGGCCTTTCGAGGAGTTTCGAGAGTTCTCGGGAAACTTTCGGGAATGCGCACCTCTGCTCGGGCGCGGCGGGGGACCACCCTGGGCACGGTCATCCTTGTGCTCTCCGTCGCGTTACTCATCACGCTCACGATTGCTTCCGCCTCGCTGTCCGGCAAGCAATTCAGTCAGACCTTGGAGCGCCGCGATCAGGCCCACAACCTGGCCGAGGCAGCCGTGGCCGGAGGGCTGGCCTCAGTCCAACAGAACGAGCACTACGGTGAAGCAGGCGCGGCCTTTCGTGATATCACCATCAGCGGCAGCAAGCCGGGCTCGTTCGGATTCTTGACCTTCAACCAGGCCAGCGCCCGGCTTCAGAACACACTCTGCTCCAGCAACTTTTTCTTCAGCAACCATGCCCAGTCAGGCGCGGGTGGGCGACTCGTGCCCAGGGCCTGCGTGCATCTGGTGGGCACCGGTGTGGAAGGCCCGGTCCAGCAGCAAGTGGAGGCCCTTGTCTTCAAGCCGCCCTTTTCCGAGGGCGTTTGCTGCGCGGGACGAATTCAAGCCGACGGGGTTCTGCTGGGAGGCCTGAGAGACCCCTCGGGCTTTACGGGAAGTTATGCGGGCACGCCCTCCAATTTTAAAATGGCGGCTCATGTCTTTGCCAACGGGCGTGGCCAGGAGGCTGTAAACCTGCAATCCGGCAGTGATATTCGGGGCAATGTCGGCTCGGCCGGTGGAATCCGAGTTCGCGAGAGCGATATCCAGGGGGAAGTGCATCCATATGCTGCTCCCCGCTCGATTCCCCGGCTTAATCTTTCCCAAGCGGTCAGCCTGATGAGCCGAGTGGAGGGCAACTGGAGCTTTCACGGCGCCGGGCGCAGTCCGGTGGCGGGTGGCGGCGATGGCACACTGTCCAAACCCTGGTCCGGCTTTCGGGTCATCGACGGCCCGCTGACCCACAGTGGTCCTCTGGTTCTCAACGGGGGGGTGGTGTACGTCAAGGGGGACGTTTCCATCAACGGACCCTTAATGGGCAAAGGTTGCATCGTTTGCACGGGGTCGGCACGGGTGGTGGGCGGCGGTCCGATGGACCCAGAATCCAATCTTTCGCTCTGCGCCAGTGGCAACGTCAGCCTGATCGGCGACGGAAAACACAGCAGCTTTTTTCAGGGAATGGTCTACTCAGAGGGAGACATCAGCGCCAATGACATCAGCGTCTTGGGGGCCCTGGTGGCTCCCGGACAACCAATGCAAGCCACCGGCAACGTGAACCTGAAGAACGTCAACGTCTACCCCTGTCCTCGCCAGGTTTCCGTTACCATCGGTACTCCACCTCAACCACAACACCTGCGCGAAGTGCCGCCGCCAGATATGTTCTCGGAAGGTCACTACGACGCAATGACGGTGCGGGTGGACGTCAGCGAGAAGCGAGATGGACTTCAACTCTACGACGCTTACCTCTATTACGCCAAAAACTACGGAACCAGCGAGATTCCCGGTGCCCGTGGCTGGACCGGCAACGCAGCCTACTTCACGCGCACCGTTCCCGGATATCGGCCCCGCGGCCCGGAGACAGAACCCATTCCCTTTCGAGGCCTGCAAACGGATGAGCTTCTCTATCAGCTGAACGAGACAGTGGCCACCATCACCCTTGATTCAGGCCAGCGGACCTATCTGGTCGATCCCAGCACTCTGACCCCCTCACACCCCAGTCGCCCCGGGGACAGCCTGGCCCCCGGCCAGATTATGAGCACCATTCGGTCCAAAATGAAAGAAGTGCAAAAAAGCGGACAGCAGGTGCTGGATTTCAACCTTACCCGCCAGCTGCCGCCAGAGGAACAATACCGAATCCTGCTGGTTCGCGACCTGCGCTAAAGGCTATTACGCAAAACCACCGAGCGCAGACACTGGACCCGCTCGCCGGCGGTGGACAGAATCAACTCAACCCGCAGCGGATTGCCAACGAACTGAGGGTCGACACCGGGGGTGCTGATTGAGAACGAGGCGACTTCATTGTACAACTTCTGACGAGCGGGGGCGGACTGTAGACGCTGGATCTGCTCCAGGCTGAAACGCATCGGTTCACCTGCGCGCAGCGGAATTGGACTGGGTTTGCGCCGGTCAAAGCTGCGCCGAGTTAAGCGTTGCAAAGCCTGATCCCACACATAATGGACCAGGCGCTGGCTGGAATATTGCGGCAGACCCTCCCCGTTGATGTCCTCCACCGGGTGAACCAGACAGTGGAGCATCTGTCCGGCCTCATTTGATTTGAACGTCAGGCCGCCAGCGTTGGCCTCCTGCAGATCCTGAACCAGCCCGAGCAAGGCGACGATGCCGGTCTGTTGCAAACGGCTACGAATGACGCTGCGATCTCCCACGCGCAGAGCCTGCAGAAAAAACTGGATGGTGATGCCCAGCACCAGAGCGCCCAGAGCCGCGGCCAGGCTCAACTCGATCAAACTCATTCCCCACCGACCCCTCACCGGCGCACCCGGCACTCCACCGATTCACGGACCACCCTCTGGGTCTGCTGGTGTTGCGGCCACTCCACCACGACCTTGAGTTGACGGGCGTAGGTCACGGTGGAATAGGGTCGCGACTGAAAAAAGCAGCGGTAAGAGATTCCATCATAATACACTTCCTCAACCATCTGCAGCTGATTGCCTAAAGCATCGAGAGACTCGAGGGGAGTATTGCGCTTCTCCTCCAGAACCTTCTGGGCCAGAGAAGCTGCATAAATTCGTCGTTCGCTATCTTTCAAACTCAGATAGCCGGTTGGGATCAAAACGACGATGATTCCAAGGCAAATACACAGAATGGTGGCGCAAAGCAGCGTTTCGATCAGGCTGAAGCCCTGGCGTTGGATTCGAGCGCGCATATCAGGATTTCTAAATTCTCCAGACGGGCCTCCGGAGCCTTGGAAAGCATCCTCTGCAACAGGGCTGAAATCTCCGGATCCAATCCGGGCAACCGACCCTGAACGCTGGGGGGCTCGGACTGCAAATGCTGCATGACGACGGCCATGGGCGATTCTCCGCCATACACGGGCTGGCCGGTTAAAATTTCCAGACTCAGGCAGGCAAAAGAATACTGGTCGGAACGGGCAGTGGCCGGCTGCCCCGAGATAATCTCCGGCGCCATGTAGGCCGGCGTTCCTAACAAACTGCCTTCGGCCGTAACGGTATGATCTTCCTGACTGCGGGACAATCCGAAGTCAGTCAGCTTCACTTCTCCATCCGTTGCCACTACAACATTCCCAGGCTTAACATCGCGGTGCAGCACGCCTTTTTGATGCGCGTACTCCAGGGCCCGAGCTAGCTGGAGAAGGATATTACGGGCCTGAGCCCATGACAATGGCAATGGCAGCTCAGAAAGGCTTCGACCGTGGAGCAATTCCATACACAGATAGGGTTGCCGCGCGTGCTCCCCAAATGCGTAAAGCATCGGAATATTGGGGTGTCGCATCCGGGCCAGCGCTTCCATTTCGCGGCGGAACCTGGGCAACAAGTCGGCGCCCCGAACGTGCCCTGGCTTCATCAACTTGAGTGCCATCTCGTTGCCGGACTCATCTCCCAGCGGGCGCACCCGGTAAACCACAGCCGAAACGCCTTCACCCAAACGCTCCAGCACCTGGTAGCCCCCCACCACCTCGCCCAGGGTCAATTCCCACTGGCCTGTGGAGTCCTCGCGCTCCAGACTGATGACGCCCTGAGGAGGCCAGATCAAGCGGCCTCCTCTGGGCAATGAAGCCAGCTGGTCAGCGGGAATATGCAGATCACGGGCCTGATATCCGCTGGCCCAGAGCTGCAGGCTGAGCCGCTCGCCCAGCAGGCCGCGATTAACCCAGTAGCCTCCCCGACCGTCCGCGACCAGGCTCTCATCCCGACTGTTCACACGCGCCGAGACGGGTTCTCGACGAACCTCCAGACGCACCCAGTCTTTTCTCTTCACCCGCCAGATCAGCCCGGCCAGGACCAGCAAGGCCATACCCCAACGCGCTGAGTAGAGAGCATTCAGTGCGCGTTCGGTCCGGCTCAGAGGCAGAGCGAAAGGACCCATCTCCTTAGCCGGGGGTGTCACAACCGTCCAGCCTCCACGCACGCATTCCGAGGCCGGGTCAAAGCTGGGCTTGGGACTTGCGGGCCCCAACCAGGGGTCCAGTGACTCTCGGAATGGAATCGGGCTGACATATTCAAAGGCCAATCGCAGCCGTTCCGAACCGTTTGCCACCAGCTCCAGTTGCTCACGAGCAGAGGAGCCCAAGTAGTAGGGCTGTCCTTCGCCGTCCATCTGATAGACGCGCGCTCCAGGAGGTTCGGTCCGCAAGGAGCAAAAAAAACGCTCCTGGCATTGTGCCATCGTGGTCAGCATCAGGATCAGACATCCTCGGGCAATCATCAAAAGCTCCTGATCAGGTCAACCATGGGCATCAAGGTAGCGATCACCGTGAATCCCACGCAGCCACCCACCATCAGCAAAAACAACGGCTCACTGGCGCGCGCCAGCAGCTCCAGGCTGTGCTCCAGTTCAATTTCGAAGAGCCGGCTCAGATGCTTCAACATTCCGGCCAGTCTCCCGCATTCCTGACCGGCGCGTAAACCCTGGATGAAGGTATTGGGAAACCAGCCTGAGGGCTTCAGGGCTGCGCCCAGATCAGCCCCGCCCTGAATACTTCTCACAGCTTCCTGCATGGCCAACCCGAGCGGCGGACTGGCGCTGCAGTGGCCGGCCAGCTGCAAGGCTCTGATCAGGGGCACACCGCTGCTCACCATCATCTCCAATGAGTGAAGCAATCGGGTCAGCGCAACCAGCCAGAGCACTCGCCCGATCACGGGAAGCCTCAGCAGCCTGGACTGCCAGCTCAGACTCGACCACCACAGCTGAAAGCGTCCCCGAACGGCCCACAAGGCCAGGCCCAGGCTGAGCGTCGTCATCAGAAGCCAGGGGCTGCGAACAAAGGCTGAAAACTCCATTAAGAGTCTGGTGGGCCAGGGCACTGTCAGTTTGCCGTCCTCGAACATCGCCAGCAGTCCGTGAAACAAAAAGGGAGGCAGAAAAATCGCGCACAGCAGACAGATACAACCCACCCAGAGCGGCGTGGTTAAAGCCAGGCGAACTCGGTCCTCGAGCGCCAGCCGCCGCTCCTCTTCATCGGCGATTCTGCCAAAGATCACTTCCAGGGCCCCGCTGCTCTCGCCCACTCGGACCAACTGAACCTGTAATTTAGAGAACAGTGGATGAGTCTCCATGGCCTCCGATAGCATCTGTCCGCGACAGATACGAGCGTTCATCTGGCCCGCGGCCTCACGCAAGAGCGCATCAGGCGTCTGTTGGGCTAGCGAATCAAAGCAGCGATCCAGGGGAATACCGGAGGAAAACATGGCCGCCAGACAGCGAAAAAATTGGGCTTGAAATGGGCGAGCTCGCATTTCGCTCTTCTCTTCGACCTCGAGCTTCGAGTCCATCCTGTAGCTCAGCCACTTTAATCAGCAGATAGAGTTCACAATTTGGCAACCTTTTTCAAGGCCTGACTCACGAACAGATCTCAAGGCGACCTGCTCGCCAGGGTAGAAGAAGGACGGCCTATGGTGACGATCGTGCATGTTGGAAAGAAGCCGCCGACGGATGACCTGGTCATGGAGCTCAGCGCGCTTCTTGCGGAACGCAAGAAGCTGGCCCTGGTGGTCGAGGCCGAGCAACTTCAGGTCTGGTTGCGGGAGCTTCAGCGCTTTCGGGTTGCCTGTGCCAAAGGCGACCCTCAAGCCAACTGGGACAAGGGTCGCCTGGCCCTTGTGGTGGGCGATGAAGCCGTGGCGGGTCGAATCGCGGCGGACCTCCAGGCCTCGGCGCTCACCTTTGTCACGCGCGTTCAGGGCATTCTGGATGAAAGCTGCCATCTGATCTCCAGCCTGCGGGTCGGCCACCTGCCCCCCCTGCTCCAGTCCGGATTGATCGACGGCCGGATGAGCCAGATGATAGCGGCCGGTGTTTTTGCTCTGCAAAATGGGGTGGGCCGGGTAGACTTCGGTTGGTCCCCCCTGCAGGCCGCTTCACGTCTCAGCCGTTAAGCCTTCGGGTGGGAATATACGGCTGCGAAAAACGACCCAAAAACCTCGATGCTGATCTCTGACCCTTTTCTCTATCGCAGCCTGCGCTCGGGGCGTCAAATCCGGCGCCAATTCCTGTTGGCCCTGGTCGGACCGGTCCTGCTTGAGCTCCCGCATCAACTGAGCGAGCTTCTGCACGGGCAGTTGCGACAGGAAAGCGCCAGTCTGGGATTGCTGGCCTTTGTGACCTTTCTGTGCATCCGGGCCATCGCCGGTTCGGTGGGGGTCATCGCACAGGAGCGTGAGCGGGGCAGCTGGGAGGTCCTCCTCAGCTCGGGATTTCAACCTCAATCCATTGTTCTTGGACTCTGGCGGGCTTGCTTGATTCCCCGCCTGCTGGAGGTGACTCTGACCTTGCCATGGCTCTATCTCAGAGTCGACAACCCGCTGGCGGAGTTTGCTTTTCTGTCAGGTCTGGCCGGCTTCTATACCACCCTGGGCCTGTTCGCATCGCTGCGCTGCGGCAGCGCCCTCAGAGCCATGCAGTTGGCCTATGGCTGGCTGGGCCTGACGGGGGTGGGCAGCTTCATGCTCTGGCTGGTGGGCCAGATCGAATCTAGCTACAAGGCCACTTGTTCAAACACGGTGCTGATGATCAACCCTTGGGCCGCCGTCCTCAATCTGGAAAGCGACTTCACGCAAGGGGCAGCCGCCCTGCACGGGTTGATGACTCTGCTTTTGCTGCTGGCACTGAGTCGCCAAAACCTGAATGTTACACGACTCAGAATGAATCAGGGGCTCAGGCGACCGGCTCAAGAAAACCCGCTTCGTTACCGCAACCAGTTTCAGGCCCCCAGGACCCAGTGGGGGCTGGCACTGCTCTATTGCCTGCTGCTACTGGCCCCCTGGTACGGCTGGAAAGGGGGGGACGGAGACTCGCGCGCTGCCTTGAGTATGCTGGCTCACCTCGGCTTCTGGTTGATACGCGCCACCTACTCGTGCTGCCATTGCTTTTGCCGCGAGCGTGAACAGGGCAGTCTGGACGCCCTGCTGACCACGCGCCTCAGTCCCAAAGAAATCCTGTCGGGGCTGCTCTCGCAAACCCTGGTTCCGCTCTCCTGGCAGGCCCTGCTGCTCTCGCCCCTGCTATTCATCAGCTTGACCCACGATCCCAAACGATTGCTTCTGATCGAATTCATGACCCAGCTGACACTCTGGGGGTGGGGCTTTGCAGCCATTGCAGCCTCGCTGTTTTTCTCTTCCACCTTGAAAGCCTTCCAAGCGACCTATCTTTGGCTGGCTTTTATCACCGTGGGCACCCTGACTCTGGACGTCACCCTGCTGGACCCCCTGCTCCGCCTGAATCGACCGCTGCTTTGCATGGTCAACCCGGTCCTCAGCGGCATCTACCTGGCCTTTGAAGAATCCCAACGTGCCAGTGATGCCTGGTGGCCCTGGTGCATCACCGCCTGCCTGACTTTTCACCTGAGCCTGATCTGGCTGGGAAGGCGTTTCAGCCTGCGCCGTCTGGGCCAACCCTAGAACCGCGCGCGACGGGACACCATCGCGCGCGGCCGGATAGGAACAAGATTAATCCCCGATCAGAAAGGCGTCGCGCACTTCGTCGACTTCGTTCTTGCCTCCGAAGTTGACCGTGGTGAGATCGCCCTTCTTGGTGGACTTCATCTCCTCGGAAGAATCCGAAGCCACCGGCTTGCCTTTCACAAATAGAATGGTTCGAGAGAAGCCCTCGTGTTGAGAACCACGTCCACAAGAGCAAACGAAAAACACGGTTGAAACCGAACACATAGTATATACAACCCAGACTCTCGCTCAACATTCTGGCCAGAATATACCAATAAAAAAGGAGGTTCCTGGACCCCCACCCCCGGAAGCACGTTCCTGAACCACGGCTCCGGCCGTATGAAACATACGGTACAGTGTGGTGGAGGCGCCTTGCAAAAACCCTTGACCGAGTTGATCGGCACCTTTTTTCTGGTTCTGACGATAGGATGCACTGTTCTCTCTGGGGCAAGCGGGGTGATCCCCCCGCTCGCCATCGGCTCCGTATTGACGGTGATGATGATCGCAGGCGGCCACATTTCAGGTGCTCATTACAACCCCTCGGTAACGCTCGGGGTATTCCTGCGAGGAAAATGCTCGGCCGCGGAAGTCCCTACTTACCTGGCGGCACTGACCTACAAAATTCCTCATTCTGAAGCTCAGGCTTAAAACCAAAGGAGATCATCGATGCGTATTAGCGATTGGGTCCGGACCTCAATTCTTGCGGGGCTGTGCGTGGCGTCAGCTTCAGCACAGGAATACCGACTGGGTCAGGCAGTTCAGCCTCTGCGCCAGAACGTCTTCCTGCGCGTCGATCCCGCCCAGGACCAATTCTCGGGCAAAACCGAAATCGAGGTCGACCTAAAAAAGGCTGGCTCCCCCTTCCGCTTCCACTGCGCGGATATCCAGATAGACAAGGCTGAACTGGTTCAGGGTTCGCAACGCAAGACTCTGAAGGTGCAAGCCGGAAAAAACGACATTTTCACCGCCACCAGCTCCGTTCCGCTGGCCCCCGGGCGCTATCGCCTGATGCTGGACTTTCAAGGACCTTTCAATCGGCGTTCAGCCGGCCTTTATAAGTATCTGGATCAGGGTCGCCCCTTCCTCAGCAGTCAATTCGAGATGGCCGATGCCCGCCGCTGCTTCCCTTGCTTTGATGAACCGTGCTTCAAAATTCCCTATCAGTTGACGGTCGCTGCCCCGGCCAGCCAGCGTGTCTACAACAACTCTCTGGAAGTGAGCAAAAAGAACGACGGAAATTGGGTGGTCCACACCTTTGCCCCCACCTTGCCGATTCCGTCCTACCTGGTGGCTCTGGCTGTAGGCCCCTTTGATTCCGTCCCGGTCAAGGGAATGTCCGTGCCCGGCTCGATCGTGGCTCCGCAGGGCAAACTCGCTCTGGCCCGCTTCTCTCAGACCGAAACTCCAGCCATTTTGCGCACCCTGGAGGACTACTTCGGCACCAAGGTGGCCTATTCCAAAGTGGATCAACTGGCCATCACCGAGTTTCCTTTCGGCGCCATGGAAAACCCGGGAATGATTACCTACCGGGAAGACACCATTTTACTCAATGAGAAGACGGCTCTGCTCCCCAACCGGGTTGAGGTTCTGCAGACCATTGCCCACGAGCTGGCCCATCAATGGTTCGGCAATCTGGTCACTATGAAATGGTGGGATGACCTCTGGTTAAACGAAGCCTTCGCCACCTGGATGGCCGACAAAGTGGTTATCAAACTGCATCCCGAGCTCCAGGTTGTCATGCATACCTGGCAAAACGACGTCATGGCCATGGATGCCAACCTGACCACTCGCCCCATTCGCAAGCAGGTCAAGAGCGACGCCGATATCATGGATGGGCTTGGTCTGGCCTACGCCAAAGGCTGCGCCGTCCTGAACATGGTCGAACGCTGGCTGGGAGAGAAAAACTTCCAGAAAGGCATGCGCATCTACATGAAACGCCATCGCCTCCACAATGCGGTGGCCGACGACCTGTGGGGGGCGCTGGCAGAAGCTTCCGGACAAAACGTAAAAGCTGTGCTGAATTCCTTCACCTCTCAGTCGGGCTTTCCGCTGCTGACGGTGGAGGTAAAGGGCAAACAGGTGAGTTTGTCTCAACAACGCTACCTGGCTTACGGCGTCAAGGGCCCCGAGCGCAAGTGGGCTTTTCCGGTGGTCTTGCGCTATGGCGCTGGCAATCGCCAGGCCGTGGCCCGACTGTTCCTGGACAGCGCCACCCAAAACGCCCCTCTGGCCTTTGAGCCCGAATGGATTTTCCCGGATGATGGCGGCGTGGCTTACTATCGCTGGGAACTCTCCGCCCCCATGTTGAAATCGTTGCTGGCTCATCGCAAGAGTCTTTCGGACCGAGAGAAACTGGCCACGCTCCACAACCTGCTCGGTTTGGTTTCGGCCGGTCGGCTGGAAATGGGTGATCAGCTGCGCATCGCCTGTGACTTTCTCGAGGAACGCCACCCCGCCGTGGTGGACCAGGCGGTGCAGGTCCTGGCAGCCGATCGGACGCTTTTCGTCAACGACAGCAACCGTGGCGCCTGGTCAGCCTTTGTCACTCCCCGACTCAAAGCGTTGGGAGATCGGATTGGCTGGACTCCTCGGCCGGGTGAGCCGGCCAAGACCGACTCGCTGCGCACCGATCTGACCATGCTCTATAGTCTGGATGCCAGCGACCCCGGCCTGATGGCCCGCGCCCGACAGCAGGTCGACAACTACTTAAATGGATCGGGAGAGGTTGAGCCCAGCACCATCGTCTCTTACCTGCGCCTTTGCGCTCAGGAAGGCGACGAGGCTTTGCTGCAGAGAGTCAAGAAAGCCATGGAAGTCAGCGCGGATCCCCAACGCCGCACATATCTTCTCGGCATTCTCGGCTACTTCGGAGTGCCAGCGGTGCAGGACCGGGCGCTGGACCTGATGCTGGACCCGGCCGTGACCCCTTCCGACCTGCGCATGCTGATCACTTTCAATGGCTATCAGGAATCCCGCCGCATGCGCCTGCAGAACTGGATTCTCAAGAACTATAGCGGTCTGCGAGCCAAAATACCCAATGCCTTTGCCGAAGAGATCGTCACCTGCCTGAGCAGTTGCCACGACCGGGAGTCCCTGGAGAAAATCAAGAGCTTCTTCGCCACCACCCCAAAAGACGATGTTGCGGTGCAGCGCGCTGTCGACAAAATGGCGGAAAGTGCCGAAAATACGATCCGCAATCGCGAGCGCGGGCAGGCCTCCTTCGACGCGGTGCTCGGGAGCGGGAAGTAAGCCGCTCAGGCCAACTGTCCGTCCGATACGATGGCCTGGACACGGTTCTTCACGCCCAACTTCTCATAGATGGTGGTGGCGTAGCGGCGCACAGTTTGCTTGCTCAGGGTCAGCTGCATGGCAATTGCCTCGTTGCTCAGGCCGCGCTGCATCAACATAAACACCGCCGTTCTCGAGCCGTCAGGCCCACTCTGGAAACTAGACGTTCACTTTCCGCCAGATCCGCGAAGGCCTGGCGGACCTCGCCACTGATCCAGGTCTGCCCCTCGCAGATGACGCGGACCGCCTGAATCAGTGAGTCTGGAGCCTCGTCCTTGAGCACAAAGCCATTCAAATGGAAGCTTCGAAGCGGAGCCAGATACTCAGGCGCTCTGTGAGCGGACAAAACCAGAACCTTCAGATCGGGTTGAATCTCGCGACACATCTGCAGAGGCGGGCGGGGCAGCCGACCGGGCATCTCCAGGTCAAGGATTAGCAGCTCCGGCCGGAAGTCACGCACCGCCTCCAAGGTTTCTTCGGCGGTCCGGGCCTCACCCACCACCACGAAGTCGCCTTGCGCTTCCAAACTCTCGCGAACCCCCACCCGCACCAGCGGATGGTCGTCGGCGACCACAACCGCCACGGGTCTACGATCGACTTTCCTCGGAGTTTCCACAGTCAACCCTCAATCGATGATCTCAGGCTATTCTTAAACACCTTCTAATTTTTCGCCACCTTAATTGATCCCGACCAAACGAATATGTCGGTACCTCCACACGAAGTCAGGACCCGCCCTCGTCCAGACCCCACGGGTCTGGGTATCCGAATACCGGTCCCAGTCCCGCACCAGTCAGGTCCAGGATCATGCCCCCGCCCCCGCAACCCCTTAAAATGACGAAATGAAAACTATTAACGAGGACCGAGAGACACTTTTCTTGCGCCAGCTCCAGGACCCGAGGGCCAGGCTGCGCGGCCTTCACAACCCGCCCCTGACCCCCGGCCAGCCACCAGCCCAGCCGACTCAGGTGCTGGCTCGGTTGGCCGACCGCGCTTTAACCTACTTTTCCTCACGTAGGATGTATCTCTAGAGCGTTTTGACCTGGTAAAGCAAGTGGGGTGACGGAGCGCCCCCTAGCGCAGAGGAATCCAGTCATAAAGAAAGGCCTGGATCACCTGTCCGTCCTTATCCTTGAGACCGTGCTCGCGCATGCCGGCGCAGCATTGCCAGATCAGTAGTCGTCCTGCCTTGCGCCTTTCTTCGTCCAGCTGATCGCACTTGCGGACCATCAGCGCCAGCATTCCACTGGTCGGCGCATAGGCGTTAGACAGACTCGATTCTTGCAGGACCTGAAGCAAGCGCGTGATCAGAAATTGCCCCACCCGATCGTGCAGAGCCGGAGTGATGCAACTGAGATCCACAATCTGGCCGAACTGTTCAGGCGAGCCCTCAAAAAGCACGTTGAGGTTCGGAGGCTTGGCCAGCAAACCCAACAAGTTTCGGGCTTCGCCTTGCGGGCAGGGCAGCACGTACTCACGTCCCTCCGCGCTCAGCTTGACCGGCTCCGGACTGGTCGACAGTTTTTCCAGCAGGTCCGTATCCTGGGGCTGCAGCTTTCCGTCCGCCACAAGCAAGGCCAACAAGGCACTGGCCTGAGACTTCGACCACTGGCCGGCCTCCACCACCTCGCTCAAGAGGTCCGACAGTCTGCCTTCCGCCCCCAGCGGCATCATGAGCATCCAGAGGACTAAAAACAATGCTGCGCGGAGCTTCATGGCGGGTCCTTTTGGGGAACGGGCTGCTTGCCCTTTTCAGAGCCGTCCCCCGTGCTAACGTCCCACTGCGTTCGCCTCACTCAAAAATGCTCTCAGGGCCTCATCCAGGTCGGGCAGCAGATCCGCCCTCTCGCTGGTCAAGGCGCTGAAGAGCGGGCGTGGGGCCCTCCAGCCCAGCTCCTCCGCAGTGGCCGGCTGGATCTGACCTTCGGGCAGATGGGCCAGGCGGGCCGTCTGACGGGCCAGTTCCAACCAGCTGATTTGTCCGCGATTGGCCAGGTGCCAGAGACCCGACTCGCCGTCCACCAGCAAATCCAGGGCGGCGTCCACCAACTGGCTGGTCAGAGTGGGTGAAACCACATTGCCTGCACAGGCGCGCACCTTCTGACCCGAGGTCAGTCCGCTCAGCAATCGCACCAGTAGATCTTCCTGATGGTATGGGTCCAACAGGCAGGAAGTGCGCACCAGCAGTGTCCGCGGATGCAGTTCCTGCAGGGTCTGCTCGGCACGATTCAGGGTCTGCCCAAAAACACTGAGAGCTCCCGTTTGATCGCTCTCGCAGTAAGGGCGCCGGGTCCTGCCGTCAAAAACCTGGTTACTGGAGAAGCTCAGCAAGGCCAGATGGTGTTCGGCTGCCAGCTCTCCCAGCGTGCGGGCCAAACCCACGTGGGCCTGCTCGCAGCCGGGGCGGTCCGCCTCGGCCAGCTCCAAGCACTTATACTGGTGTGCGTTCACCACCGCCCAGGGCCGAAACTGACCCAGACACGTCGGCAGGCCCGCAAAGTCACCCAGGAAGGGCACGGCAGACAAGCCGCGACGTTGGCACGCTCGCAAGATAGCCTGGCCTAAAGCCGTGCGGGGGCCGATGACCAGCAGAGGTCGACCGCACAGGCGTGCCCCCTGCCTCCACCAACCCGGGTCCTCCAAACAGGGAGCTTCCGAAACGCCCGCCTGGCCATTTCGCTTTCGAATCCAGCCGGCCAGAGCGGTATCCCGCGGCGGATGGCTGCGTACGTCGAAGGCACCGGGCTCGTAGTGTCCCGTGCAGCGAGTGACCAGCGAGTTCCACTCAAAGCTCCCTAAAAGGGCCCAGACGGTGATCGCTTTCAAGGGGACGGGAATGGACCCCACGCTGCGCCAGACCTCGTCAAGCCAGCGCAGTTGTTCCTCTCGAGTGCACCCGAGATGGACTTCGCTGAGGAACATCGGCTGAGCATAGCGCTCCGCGGCCTCCCGCAACAGGGTCTCCAGCCCCTGCCGTTCCCCCGCCCTGACGGCCTCCACGTCGGCGTAGCTGTGGCGACCATTGCCTCCGTGGGTCCATTCGGGATGGCGATCCAGGCACGAGTCCAGAAAGCGTTCACTGGTCAAATAGTAATTCCAACCCATCAGGTCGGCGCACAGGGCTGGCTGACCAGCAGCGCCAGTTCATTCTGCAAGCCAGCCTGACACAGGGTGCGATAGAAAGGGTGCCCCAGACTCACTCGGCCGCACAACAGGTCCAAGGACAACCAGCGCCGGCGGTTTTCAAAATCGGCCTGGTAGCGCAGGGCCGGCACGCTATGAGTTTTGCCCAGATCCTCAGTCTGCACCAGACGAGCCAGAGGCTGGTGAGCTCGAATTGCCTGCATGGCCCGCATCGTCCCCAGGCATTGGTAAACCAGAGCCCTGGCGAAAGAGCGGTCGCTGCGTTGGTGTGGGTACCAGTGGCCGTAGAGAGCGCAAAAGCGAGCCGTGGTGAGGGGTTCATTGACCGGCGTATAGTCCACAATCCAGGGATAGCGTTGGGCCACCCGATCCGCGAAAGCCGCCAACCGGGTCACGAAACCCGGTTCAGTCAACTCCGCTCCGGGCGGGCCGCTGCCGTGATGCACCAGGCCGGCAATGGGACGAATCCCCAGCTCTTGTATGCGTTCCAGACGTTGGTCCAGCCAGCTCCAGTCGGACTCGCCCTCCCAACGTTCCCAAAGGATCGGGTAGCGTAATGTCTTTATGCCCAAATCCACGATTCGGTTCAAGTCATCCAGGCGTTGATAGTGCCCGTTCCAGTTCAGCTGGTCCCAGCGATGCGGACCCACACGGTTGAGAGTGCATTCGATGCCCCCCCAGATTTCGATTTGCTGTGCCAAATGACTCGACCTCCCAAACTCTTTCAAGCAGATTCAAGCTATCGCACTTTGAGCGAAAATGGACCTGGCGCTAAGTACTCTGAACTCGGGACACAGTGGGCGGTTGAAGCTGTCACAATCAGCCGATTACCCGAATATCGGCAACTAAGTACCTGGGAGCGAGGGAACCCGCTCACGCAGGCCGAGTCAATGGAGTGAGCACTGACGACACTCCCGAACATCAGAACCTCAATCAACTAAGTATCCAACAAGTGGTGTCGGCATTGTGACCAACTGGAACTCGGGTGCGGAACGAGTGAACGGCTAGTCTGCAAGGCTGAAGAATAACGCCAGCCGCGCTTTTGGTCGTTTTGAGGATGAAGACTGGCGTCTTGGGCGACAGATTAACGAACTGCTGGAAAGGCAATCCAGACAAAAATCCTCCTGCCGCGCAGAATTCAATTTTTCTAGGGAGTTACGCAAATGATCGCTTCCACCCGGTTTTTCACTCCCAGCTTTTCGTAGATCAAGGTGGCATAACGGCGCACTGTCTGTTTGCTGAGCTTGAGCTCATCTGCTATGGCCTGATTACTCTTGGCCTCACGCATCTTTTGCAACACCTGCTGTTCTCGAGGTGTCAGTCGTTGGGAGTTGGCCTGGCTGCGTTGGACCCGAGCCAGCTCCAAAGTCTTCTGCAGAATGACGTGACTGAACCAGACCGAGCCCTCCGCCACAACGCGCAAAGCCTGCAGAAGACAGTCCGGGGCCTCTTGCTTAACCAGGAAACCGGAAATGCCCAGACCCTGCAGCGGAGCCAGAAATTCCTCATCCGTATGACTGGATAAAACAACAATCTTGAACCCCGGATGGAACGCTTCAAGTGGGACCCTAAGTTAGCTGATCGGCTTAATGAGCGCGTCCTTGCCGCATACCCGGCTGTAAGTGTTCGAGTCCTGCCGAGGACGGTTACCCAATGCCTATGCAAACGTGGCGAGGCTCAGGGCCAGATGAATGAAGGCTCCGGTCTGAGGTGGAGAGAAAGCAAGGTCGAGGCCAGAACTCCTTATTTTGACTCCACCTAAATCAGTCGACCCAGCGCCGCGCGCTCTCCAGCCGGTCTGGTGGCTGGCCAACGCCTTGGTCTTGTTGTCCTTGCTGATTTCCGTCAACAAATGATCGGAGGAGATTTCCTCCTCGAGGCTCTGCTTGAGCAGTGCCAGCGCTTCTTTTAGGCCCAACTGATCGGCAAATCTGCAGGCGCCCCGATAGGCGGCCATCTCGTAATGCTCGACCGGTTAGCAGGAGCCGATGATGGCGGCGTCCCGCAGGGGCCCGGCTGGGATTTCCTTGAGGCAGGTCTGACCTTCGGCGTTCAGCCCTTTCTTGGATATACAAATGGCCTTTTGTTCGGCCTGCATGGCCAGTGCTACAGCTATGTGCTGCAGACGCAGATATTGACTCTCGGTCTCTCTAAGGTGATTGAGCCAAGCCGTCTTTTACTCCTTCGCACTGGCGGCTTCTGCCATTCTGGGCAGAGACTCGAACGGTTGATCCTCGGCGCTGAGCAGGTCGGCAATCTCGTCGCCAGTTGATCCAGGCCTTCCACTTTTGACATCAATTTCTCATCTTCTTTCTAAACATCCGGCTTTTCTTCAAATCCGGGTTTCAGGGTGTTCTCCCGCTCCCAATATCGGTGCTGCGCTAAGGAACCCACAAATTCAGCCGTAAGCTTGAGTCCGACCAGGACTCCCGCCTCGCCGCCGTCGTTAACCCTGGGGCAGGCCAGCTTCAAAAGCTGAACAGCCGAACCACTGATTCCAATCGACTTACAATGCACATAAGCGTTCTGCAGAAACCGCACCGCGTTGATATGTAAAGTCAAATTTTCCACGCTCTTGCCACCGTCGGCTACGTAGACGGCGTCGAAGAGTACCGAGTCCACCGTGTAGACGCTGAAGGACGCTAAGTGCAGTCTGCCCGAGCTGTCTTTGATCTGGCCGACCCGAGTGGACACCAAATCGACCATGGCTCCCTCGCCTTCGGCAACCTTTCTCAGGCCAGCCACATCGCTCGCATCGAACCCATCCGCGACCAGCACCGCGATGCGGCGAGTCTCCGGGCTACACGGCTGATTGGCCTGACTCAGAGCCGGGCTTTTGGTCGGGTCGAAAGCGATCGGCTGGGGCTCGGAAGCCCCTTCTTCGGCGTCTGCTCCCACGTTGAGGTTGAGAGGCCGAGGGGGTTGGTCGGGCACATCCAGGGTAAGAGCCTCGGCCACTGAGGCGGCCAGTCCGCCGTCCACCTGTGCCAAAAGACTCAACATGCGGACGCGGACTTCCTCGATTTCAACCTTGCCCAGCTCAAAACGCAGGGCATCAATCAAGTGGTTCTTTTCGGGCAGGCTAAGACTATTGAAAAACAGGGCAGCTTGCGAAAAGTGATCGCTGAAGCTGGCACTGCGAGCCCGGATTTTGCTGCCCTCCACAGCCTGGGTGTAACTGACGAAGCCCCCCTGTTTCCAGCCGGCCTGAAAGGGACAGCCGCCTCCGATACGATTAGGATCGTGAGCGGTCCGGCCTTTGTTGATGGTCTGGCGCATAAAGCCGTCACGCTGGTTGTTATGCACCGGAGCCAGGGGCCGATTGATGGGGATTTCCATAAAGTTTGGTCCGCCTAACCGGGTTAGTTGCGTGTCCAAGTAGGAAAACAGCCGGCCCTGTAGCAGCGGGTCATTGCTGAAGTCGATGCCTCTTACGATATGACCAACGTGAAAGGCAACCTGTTCCGTTTCCGCAAAAAAGTTATCCGGATTGCGGTTGAGGGTAAGCCTGCCCACCCGCTGCACAGGCACCATTTCCTCGGGAACGATTTTAGTAGGGTCGAGCAGGTCGAAGTCAAATTTATGCTCATCCGCTTCCGGGATGATCTGTAGGCCCAGCTCCCATTCCGGGTAATCGCCATTTTCGATGGCCATCCACAGGTCGCGGCGGTGGAAATCCGGGTCACGGCCGGAGATGATCTGAGCCTCGTCCCAAGCCACTGAATGGACGCCCAGCAGCGGTTTCCAGTGAAACTTGACGAAGTGGGATTGGCCCTCTGCATTGATCAGGCGGAAGGTGTGCACACCGAATCCCTCCATCATCCGATAGCTGCGAGGAATGGCGCGATCCGACATGACCCACATGATCATATGCATGGATTCGGGGGTGCAGGAAATAAAATCCCAGAAGGTATTGTGAGCCGAGGCGGCCTGGGGAATTTCGTTGTGAGGCTCCGGTTTAACGGCGTGGACCAGATCGGGGAACTTCATGGCGTCTTGAATAAAGAAGACCGGGATATTATTGCCGACCAGGTCAAAGATGCCTTCTTCGGTATAGAACTTGACGGCGAAACCGCGCACGTCGCGGGCCAGATCGGTGGACCCGCGTGAGCCCGCCACGGTGGAGAAGCGCACGAACACGGGAGTCTCGCGTTTGGGGTCGGTCAGAAAGCCGGCGCAAGTGAATTTCTCCAGGGACTCGTAGACCTGAAAAATGCCGTGGGCCCCCGCTCCCCGGGCGTGAACGACCCGCTCGGGAATGCGCTCATGGTCGAAATGGGTGATCTTTTCGCGCAGCACGAAGTCTTCCAAAAGCGTCGGGCCACGATCACTGACTTTCAAAGAATTGTGATTATCATTAATGCGGACGCCATTGTTGGTGGTCAAAAACTGCTCGCTGGAATCTTCTTTGAAAGCTTCCAGAGCCTGGATTTTGTCGTTGCTCACGTCCTTTTTTATGGGTGAAGGTTTTTTCGCCATGCCAGACTCCTCTAAATATAACCGTTTGAACCCGAAGGCCTCGTCCATCCTAGCTGGAGGTCACAGCGTGGTGGCACCGTCGCCGTACTCTTGCCGAAGTACACCAGTCCCGGCCGGGCGGTGATTGCGAGGGTAGGCGCCGGCCTGCGGGCCCGCCTAGGCTGAGGTCTATGGATAGGACCGCTCCCATCCGCTATTCCGGTTCCGAAAATTTACTCGAGCGCGCCCGCCGACTGATCCCGGGCTGTCACCACCTGTCCGGCCGTCCTCTGGTTGAAGAAGGGCCGATGTACGTGGAGAGAGGACTGGGCTGCCGCGTCTGGGACGTCGACGGCAATAAATACATCGACTATCTCATGGCTTTCGGGCCTTTTCTCTTGGGCTATGCCAACCGGGAAGTGGATGACGCGGCAATTCAGCAGTTACGCCAGGGCAAGCTGTTGTCTATGAACCATCCGCTCCACCTGGAATTTGTACAGCGCCTGCTGGCACGCTTTCCCGGGGCCGAGATGGGCATTTTCCTGAAAACCGGTTCGGAAGCCACCACCGTGGCTTTGCGCCTGGCCCGGCGTTTTAACGGCCGGCGCAAGGTGGTACGCTGCGGCTACCACGGCTGGCACGACTGGTGCCTGCCCCTGGAAAGCTATGTGCCCGAAGGCCTGGATCAACAGGTCTTGGAATTCCGAGCCGACCAGCC
>JAFEBA010000061.1 GCA_018266105.1 bacterium
CCCACCGAAAGCTACACCTTTGACCCGTCCGGCAACCTGACGTCGCTGACGGTGGGCAACACCACCACCAGCTTTGCCGCCAATAGCTTGAACCAGCAAACGGCCCCCGGCACGCACGTTTATGACGCCAAAGGCCAGAAGACGACTTTGGACGGCAAAACCTTTGAATGGGACGACCAGGGCCGCATCACGGCCGTGGTTGTGGGCACCCAGCGGTCCGAATTCGCATATGACGGCATGTCGCGCCGCACCAAGATTACCGAATTCACGAATGGCGCCGTGACCAGCAAGAAGCTCTACTTCTGGCTGGGCGGGTCCATCGTCTGCGAGCGAGATGGCTTGCAGACGGGTTTTCCGAAAACGAAACAATACTTCGGCCAGGGCGAGGTTCGGGGGGCCACCAAGCTCTATTACGCGACAGACCACCTCGGGTCAATCCGAGAATTGGTGGACTCCGCCGGCACCGTGCAGGCGGAATACGCCTACTCTACCTACGGCGAACGCACCAAGGTGAGCGGGAACCTCGATAGTGACTGGGGATATGCCGGCCTCTGGCACCACCAGGCTTCCGGTTTGGACCTGGCTACTTATCGTGCCTACGACGCAGCCAACAAGCGCTGGATATCGCGGGACCCATTGGGCGAGGGCGTAGATTACAACCTGTATCGGTACTGTGGGAACGATCCGATCGGGTGTCAAGATCCACTCGGGCTGAAGAAGGCCAAAGTCAAAACATTAGAGTTCAACGTTCGTTCTCCGGTTAAGACTTGTTTCCTCAAGATTACTGTAGATGTCTACTACGACGATGATACTGGGATTGTTTCGTTCGAAAATGGTCAGGTAAGTGGTAAGCTGCCTGTTCCCGGTAACCTTGCCATCGGGATTGATACTTCGTTCCGGACAAAGACTACGGAATGGGAGGGCGGAGATCAAGAATCGACCGTGAGCAACTTCGACAAGTACAAACCCTTCAACAATAAGCTTGAGGGTATCTATCCTGTGAGGGGACCCGGCGCAAACGGAGGCCAAGTAGACATTAAGGTCGACATCAAAATGAACCTTACTTACATCTCTCCAAAGGGTGTCTCGACAAAAAGTGATTCAAATACTACTGGTTGGTTCGGAATAGGCTTGGGACCAGACTTTCAGATAATACCGGTTGGCCCGCATTTTGGCAGAAATGGCGGCGGGGGCATTCCTGGGATATCCCGATGACGGTGATCAGCAAAAAGGTATCCCAGACGGTGGAACGCATGATGGGCTTTGACCAGGAGCTAAAGCTCGCCTACCAGCTATACTGCCAGACATCACACGAAGACCTCGAAATGAAGCGAGTTTTTGGCCTTGCTACAGAACGCGCTTTTGAATTGGCGGCTGAGTGGTTGTTGCGTACATGCAATTTGCTTTACACCCAAAAAGAAGACGGGCTGGTCGCAGACAAACTCGCCCCGATTCTAGGCTTGGAACTGGCACACGAAACCTCGAGAGCTTTAGAAAAAAAACTACTGTTTGGCACAGGAGGCTTCAGTTCTGAGTCTCTGATGGACTATCTATCTCAGAATCTTTTGATCTTCAGCAAAGTTGAAGCCAAATTGAGGGCCGGCCACTGAAGGATTTCGGAGCAAGCCTGGCCTCTTGCCTTCAGGCCGAGGGCTTGGCGACTGAGGTTATCCTGTTCCCCGGGATCATCTCTCTTCCCAAGCCACACGCCCCGAAGGGGCGGTGGCGCAGGGTTCCTCTTCCACAGGCCGGGCCCACGCCCCAACGGGCCACGAAGTGGCTTTGGCGCCTAAGGCGGGGCCCGGCCCCATGATCAGCCCTGGGGGTACGGCGCCTGGCACTCCGGTCGCTTCCGGGGCTTGCCCCGGGCACTGATCTTTCAGCCATGGTCTTTCGCCTGGGATCGGCTTCCTTAAAGGCACCCAGCCTTCGCCCTCGATCAGCAGGCCGAGAGCGTTACGCGGGAACACCCCAAAAGACCAAAGCGGAAGACCGACCAGGCCCCCCGACCTGGCCGGCCCCGCCGGGCTAACCGTCCGCCAGGCGCTCCACCCCGGCCGCCAGCTGGGCCGGCGTGGTGCGGGTGTAGACCTCAGTAGACGAGAGCCGGCGGTGCCCCAAGACGGCCTGAACCACTGGCAAACTGGCCTGCTCAGCCAGCCGGGACGCAAAGGAATGGCGTAGCGAGTGAGGAGAACAGCGAACATCAAGGTCCGCCCGCTCCCGATACCGCTGCATAATGTCCCGCAGCGAGCGAGTGGGAAGCCGACCGTGGCGCCGGGTGACCAGCAATGGCGACTCACCGGCCACCGCAAAACCGCGGGCTCTGTTAAAGTGCACCAGGTCAATGACCGCCTGACGGGCCACGGCATTGAGCGGCACCTGGCGCTGGAACCCGCCTTTACCCACCACTTCAATCCACTGGCGGGGGAAGCCATCCCAGGTCATGACGTGGCCGACATTGAGGGAACAAAGCTCGTGGGAGCGCAGCCCGGTGTGAAGCGCAAAGACAATAAGAGCGCGGTCCCGAGGGCCGAAGGGCTCACCCGGCCTGATAGCAGACAACAACTGCTGCTCTTGAGACGGAAGCAGAATAAGCATAACAAAGAACTCCTGACAGTAAGGTGGCGCAAACGAGGCCAGAGCAGGAAATGACCTGCCCGGAGGCCCCGCCCGTCGCCCCTCCCAGCAAGCAGGCCGGTCAAGGGCGAGGCGGCTGCGGAGCGGCCGGCCCTCCGCTGAATGTTCCGCCTGAAAGGGCCGGCCGTGGAGCAGACGACTCGGCGAAGCGAACCCTTGACCGGCCTGCTACAACAGGGGGCGATGGGCGGGGCCGCAGGGCAGGGCATCTGCGTCGCCGAGGCGCCATCTGGATGTCAGGAGCTCACGCGTGGCGACCCGGCAAGAAGTCGGCGTAGGCGCGTTTTGTGACCGGCGACCGGGTTCAGACGTGATTTAGGCGCTGAGATTGAGCTCCCGAAATGTCCGGCCGGCCAGGTCACCTGCACAGACTGGCGCGACATTTCGGGGGCAGACCAACCACCGGGCGGCAGTGCCGCGGAGAGAGGCGCCAGAGCGGGACTTTAGCGGTGTATGACCGGCAGGATCTCAGCTCCGCTTTTGTGACCTCCACGCGGAGAGCAGATCCTGGGTCTGGTGCAAAATGGCAACGATAAATACGACGCGGTTTTCCTCATCGATCCGATAGAGGATCCGGTAAGGCTTCTCCAGCACCTGCAGGTAGTGGCGGAGTTCCTGAAGACGGGGCCGGGTGCCGCGATGAGGAAGCTGGGCTAGCGAATCGAATCGAGCAAAGAGTTTCTCGATCAGGCTTTGGGCATATTCCGCATTATCACGCTCCTGACACGGGGGGGCCTCAATCGCCTTTAGTTCGCTCAGCGTGGAAGGCGCGAGCTCTACTCTCCAAAGCACGTTGGAAACTGCGTTTTGGCATCTTCAAGGGAGATGGACTTTCCTTGGGCGATTTCATCCTCCGCGGCGCGGACCTGGGATAGCGCATACTCCTGGTAGGAGGGGTCATTCCAGGCATCCAGATTGTCTCGGCAGGCCAAAAATTCCAGGTAGCGAGCAGCCGGCGTGAGTTCTTCTTCGGGTAGGTCCTCAATGAGACGGTGTAAAGCTTGGCGGGTCATTTTAAGAGGCTTTCCCCAGCATCAGCTGTTCCATCTGCCTGCAGGTGAGGAGAGCCCGGAGAAACGTTGCCAACGCGGCCTTTTGGTCCGACTTCAAGAGGTGGACCTGGCTCAATAGCTCTGAAAGTTCGGGCTCTTCGTGAGTCAAGACGGCTGGAATGCCGATCGTTGCCAGAGCCATCAAATTGTCGGTGGTGGTATCGAGGGCAAGGGCAATCTTTTCAAGGGTTTGCTGGCGTGGCTGAAAGTCGCCCTTCTCTAAGCGGTGCAGATGTTGACGATGTATACCGACTGCAGCGGCCAGCTGTGCCTGGGTCAGGCCCTTTTCGTTACGCAGTTTTCCTATCGCTTTGCCTAAAGTCATTCCCTGAGCTTACCAGCTCCGCATGTCCGACTCAAGGGCAAGCTTGACGCCTTGCATCTGCAAACACATACTTTTCACTGTTAAAGTAGGTGTTATAAATATCGATGCCGATAGGAAATTCTCCAGAAATGCTCATCGGTATCATGAGGGAGAGCCGTGAATCCACCCATTGACAATAGCGATAAGCCCCACGAGGCAGCAGACCGCCTGTATGCCCTCTGTGACGCGCTGGAGCTCCGCCTATTGCTCGGCGGCCAGGTCAAGGAGCTGCGAGCCCAATGACGCCTACAGTCAGCCGCCAAGAAATCGACGATCTCAAAGCCCGCGTCCATCTGGCCGAGCTTTTGCAGCACCATGGCGTGGAAATCCGCAAAATCGGGCGCGGTGTCAAAGCGTTGTGCCCTTTCCACGACGAGAAGACGCCGTTGCTGTCCATCGACGCGAAGAAAGGCCTGTATCATTGCTTTGGCTGCGGCAAATCCGGTGATCATTTCTCGTTTTTGCAGGAGCACGCGAGGCTTTCTTTCGCGGAGGCCGTGGCCGAACTGAGCCGCTTTGCTCGTGTTGCGTCCGACCTGACGCCTACGGAGCCAGATCCAGACGCAAAAAAGCCGTTTCCTTACGAGTTAATGGAACTGGTCGTGGAGATTTGGCACCAGGCCTTCTGCGAGCAGCCTGAGGCTCTGGCCTATCTGGAAGGCCGTGGAATCTACGACAAAGGTTTGCTGCGCGATTTGCGCGTGGGCTACTGCGACGGCGAAAAGCTGCTGGCCATCAGCAACGCCCAGGAACGCCAGCTGCTGCAACGCGTGGGGATTCTCAACGAGGGGGGAAAGGAGCTCTTTGCACGCTGCGTCGTGTTTGCGCTGCGCGATCGCCACAACCGCGTCACCGGCTTTTACGGCCGCAGTGTTTCTCACAATGCCAAGGTGCAGCATCGCTGCGCTGGCAGCGGGAGCTTCTGTCCGCAGGCGCTGCAGGGCGCATCCAGCGTGATCTTAGCAGAGGGCGTGTTGGACGCGCTGGCCATCATTCAGGCCGGTTTTTCGAACGTGGTGGCCCTGGGCGGCGCTCAGGGGTTTTCCGCGTCGCTACTGGAGCAGCTCCATCAGGCCAGCGTGCAAGAGGTCGTGCTATGTTTGGATGGCGATGAAGCGGGCGAGCAGGCCACGCAAGCTCTCAAGGAACGCCTGTTGGCCGAGAAATTTGCGGTTCGCTGCATATCGCTACCCACCGGCCTGGACCCCCTGTCGGTTAAGACCGAGCTCTTGCGAGAATTGCTGGCCGGGCCGATGGACAATGCAAAACGCAGCTACCGGAAGCTTTCCGCCGCCCAGGGCAAACTCAAGGTGCTCATTTGCGTCGAGAACGAGGGCCAGAGGGAAGAGGCGACCGTCGATCTTTACTCGGCCCGCAGCCGCCGCCAGGAAGCGCTCACAATCGGCCGGCGTCTCGGCCTGGAGCCTCAAGATCTGGAAAAATGGTTTTTTCGAGTCCTGACCGAGCTGGAAGAAGCCAAGGGCCAGGATGCCCAGCTCAAGGAAATGTTTGCGCCGGTCCACATCCCACCGATGAGCCATCAGCAGCGAGAGGAAGCGCTGGCCTTTCTGACCGACCCCAACCTGGTCAACCGCATCCTGGCCGACATGGAAAGCTTGGGCTATACGGGCGAGGAAGAAACCAAGCTGCTGGGCTATTGCGTCAGCGTCTCGCGGCTGCTCGACAAGCCGCTATCCGCGATCATTCAGTCCGGCTCGGGTGCGGGAAAATCGTTCCTGGCCGAGACGGTGCAAGAGCTGACGCCACCCGAAGGCGTGGTCTTTTACTCACGATTGTCCCCGTAGGCTCTGTATCACATGCCAAAAGACTATCTGCGCCACAAAATGGTGCGCATGGAAGAACGCGTGGGCGGTGAGTCCTGCGACTATCAAATCAGGGCCCTGCAGAGCGCCAACGTCCTAAAACAGTGCATCGTCGTGAAGGATCCGATCACCGGCCAGCTACACGCCAAAGAGAACGAAGTGCTGGGCCCGATCGCCTACTGGGAAACCACCACCAGTCTTTACCTGAACCCGGAGAACACCAGCCGCTGTTTTGAGATTCCGCTGGACGAATCTCCCGAACAAACTCGCCGCATCCACGAGCGCCAAAAGGTTCTTAAGACACTGGAGGGGCTTGCGGGCCCGGACCATCGGGAAAAAATCGTGGAGCGGCATCACTGCGCCCAGCGGTTGCTTGAAAAAGTGGCCGTGGTGCTCCCCTACGTGCACAAACTGACCTTTCCAGACAATTGGCTGCGGGCCCGGCGCGACCATGACCGGTTTTTGCACCTGATCGAGGTGCTGGCGTTTCTGCATCAGCATCAGCGCCCGCGCAAGAACCACCAGGGACGCGAATACATCTAAGCCACCGTGGCCGATTACCGCTGGGCCTATTTCCTGGCCAGCCGCGTGCTGTCGCAGTCGATGGACGAACTCACCCGCTGGGCCCGCGAGCTTCTTTCTCACGTGGAGCGCACGCGTCCCAAGGAGGGATTAACGCGGCGGGAGCTTCGCGAGACGTTGCAGTGGCCGGACCGGCGCACTCGCGAGGCTCTTGAGGAACTGGTCGAGCTGGAATTCTTAGAGGTCAATAAGGGCGCGAACAATCGCTACAGCTTTCATCTGGCCGCGAGCGGGACCAGCTCCCGAGCCACCACGGGCCTGCTTCATCCAGACGAACTCGAGACCATCTGGGTTTGATCAACTTGATCACGCTTGATCAGACTTTTGATCCAACTGCCTTTGGGCGAAGGTCGATTTCATGCGGCTTTGGCCAGTTTGATCACTTGATCAAACTGGGGGCCACCCCCACCAGTTTACATTTTCATACGTGCTTTACCGAAGAAAAAGCTCAGGTTTGTCTTGTACTCACAAGAACAAACGTGGGCCGAGGGCCATTCTGATGAACGCTCTGCATCAGACGTTGCGCCAGTGGGTCCAGGACTTTGGCGTGGATTTGAGGCGTCGCGACTACGCCGAGCGCACCATTCACAGCTATTGCGGCAGCCTCCTGATGTTTGCGGCCTGGGTGGAGCAGCAGGCGGACCTGAAAACGCCCGGAGACCTCACCACTTCGGCACTGGAGAAGTATCAAATGCACCTGATGCTGCGGCCCACGGTGCAGAATCGGCGTGCCCAGGCCCGAACCATGACCGCCGGTGGCCGCAACACCGTGCTGGCCCACCTGAGGTCGTTCTTCCGCTATCTCAAGAAAGCGGGCCGGCTGCTTGGAAATCCGGCTCTGGAGCTGGAAAACAGCCGCAAGACCAAACGCCTGCCCAGAAACATCCTGAGCGTGCCGGAAGTGGCTCGGCTACTGGCGGTGGTGCCCCGCCAAAGCCCCAGCGGTCTTCGTGATTTGGCCGTCTTAGAGGTGCTTTATAGCACCGGTGTCCGCCGGGCCGAGCTGCTGGGCCTTAATCTTCAAGACCTGCGCTTAAGCGAGTCTATGCTCTACGTGATGGGCAAAGGCAGCAAAGAGCGGGTGGTGCCGCTGGGCAAAGCCGCAACCGAGGCGCTGCAACGCTATCTCAAAGAGTCCAGGCCCGTGCTGGTGAGGGGTGACCACCACGCACTGTTTGTGTCCGCCTGCCACGGCGGCCGCCTCAGCGTGGACGAAATCGTGCCCCCCATCCGCAACTACGCAAAACAGGCCCGCATCAAGAAGAAAGTCAACCTGCACCTGTTTCGTCACACGTGTGCGACTCATCTCCTCCGTGGTGGCGCCGATCTGCGCTGTATCCAGACTCTCTTGGGCCATTCGGAACTGAGCACCACCGCCATCTACACCCGCGTCGACTTGACGGACCTGAAAAAAACGCTGAAGAGGTGCCATCCGCGTGAGAAGGACGACTCTCAACCCGCCGGCTAGCTGGCCCACCCGCGCTCAGGAGCTATACTGGGATTATGTGCAGAGCCGTTCTCTGCGCCTGAAGAGCTGGCGCTCTGAACAGCTCCGGCTGGACCGTTTTTTACGTTATCAGGCCGAGCAAGGTTTTGGGTGGACCGAGTTCCCGTCGGCCCTGCTCGAGCGCTATCTCTCGCAATTTAGCCGCTTTTACTGGACCAAATGGGTCTCCCTGGTGCGCTGCTGGGCCAAGTTTCTCTTCGTGAAAAAGGCCGTGCTCTTGCCGGTTCACGAGAACATCCAGTGCGTGAAAATCCGCCACCGCCGGCGCACCATTTTGAGTTATGAGCAAGTGATGCAGGTGCTGAACCTGGCTGACGGCCACGACCCGGAAAGCTTGCGAGACCGGGCTTTTCTTGAGTTGGCTTATGCGACCGGGATGCGCCGGGCCGAGCTGAGGGCCCTGGACCTGAGCGATATCGACCTGGCTGCGGGCGTCGTGCACGTGGGCGAAACCAAAAACCGCTGCCACCGCCGCGTGCCGCTCACCAAGTGGGCCCGGCACTACTTGCGTCGTTACCTGGAGGAAACCAGGCCCAAACTGGCCTCCCCCCTCTCGTTGAATGCCCTCTGGCTGAAGGCCAATGGCGAGCGTATTTACGTCTATCAGGTGCCCAAGCGCCTGGCGGTGGTCTACAAAATGCGGAAAACACTGGGCTTTCACGCCACCTTGCATCAACTGAGGCACGCTTGCGCCACCCATCTCCTAAAAGCCGGAGCCTCGGTGATGGCGGTGAAGGAACTACTGGGACACCGCGATACAAAGAGCACGGAGATCTACACGCGCATCACGCCCAGCTACCTGCTGCAAGCCCACCAACAACACCATCCCCGCAATCTCCCCGATTGGCCCCAGACCTAGGTTTCAAGCCGGCTCCCGCCGAACCCCCTACGATGATTCCCGCAATCTTGGGCTTGGGCGGATTGACCGCCAGAATCGTCGCAACGGCCGTGATTCCTCGGGTTGTGCGCGCGATCAGCAGTTCTTTCAGCACCACCAAAACGATTGAGCCCCGTCGGTCGCTTGCGGTTGAGGGAATCTCAAGTGCCCCCGAACCCGCTCCAACCCCGGTATTATCGGGTGTTTCTGCGACACCAATCAGGTCTCGCAAATGGGGATATGCCGGACTCTGGCACCATCAGACCTCCGGTCTGGACCTGGCTACCTATCGTGCCTACGATGCAGCCAACAAACGCTGGACCTCGCGAGATCCGCTGGGTGAGGGCGTAGATTTTAATCTGTATCGGTATTGTGGGAACAATCCCATCTCGTGTGCTGACCCTAGTGGACTTGAAACTGAAGCTTTGGGTGGCATCAAAGTCCAAGTTAAAGACGGGAAGACCGTTATCACTACAGACATAAGCTTGACGCGTAGTAGCCAGTTGCCAGCCATAGTCAAGGGCAGGCTTCATGTTAAGGTCCGCAAGCGTTTTTCAGAAGGAGTGATGGATTCCGAAGGTAGGAGTGGAATCTGGTACCCTGTAGGTGACTACACCACCAAGCCACAAGTGATCGGCCCCGGCGGTTCGGCAAAACAGGAACTTGAGCTAAATGGTATCAAGCCGGAGTTTGACCAAATCGACATTGTCTTTGAATTTGATGCTACTGCCGTAGGCGCTATCGCTCCTATGCAGGAGGTTCCTGGCCGGGAGTTTAGTCGGGCAACCTTCCCACTCGTTAACGGCTATCCGGATTTAGCCCATCCAACAGACGAATATCCACCAAATGGCCACCCGGCTAGGAGCAGCTCACCAACGAATCCGCGAATACCTCCTAGGCCTAGGGAGTTATGATGGCGGCGAGTAGGCGATGTCCGAGATGCCACTTAGACCTGATTTATGATGGCGTGGGCTATGTGAGTTCGTCCGGTCCCGTGGATTTGTATAAGTGCAAGAATTGCGGGTTCACATTCTATGTTGCTGCGGATGGCAGCTTGCAAGAATTTAGAAAACCCCCAGGTCTAGAAGATATCGAGCACTATAAACCTATCTAAAGTACCGCGAAGAATCGGAGCTGGTCTGTTCCCGGACTCAGCTGGCGCCCTGGTGGTAAGGAAGTCTTCGTTCCCAAGCCACACGCCCCGAAGGGGCGGTGGCGCAGGGGATCCTCTCTCGCAGGTCGGGCCCACGCCAAACGGGCCACGGAGTGGCCTTTGGCGGCCCAAGGCGGGGCCCGGTCCATGGTCAGGCCCTGAGACACTTACATCGAGGATTCTGCGGCCACGGCCAAACCACGAGTCCAGTTGTGAATTCAGGATGGAGCAAACTGTTCATACTCTGGATCCTTTGGTAGAAAATTGGTAGAAATCCAGGCTCTAACCTTGAGCTATGGCACCTCCAAAAATCACCAACCAGCCTGCGGAGATCTCTCTCAGGCCTGGAATCAAACGTAGTTTTGAGCCCAAACCCCTCGACCAGCTGCGGGCAATCGCACACGACCGCTTTCAACCTGGCCCCGACCAACCAATTTGGAATCCCCGCCGGCAAGGTCGGTGCCCTCGCCCGGCCTCCCCAGACTGGCTGGAAACCGCGGTGGAAATGGAACGCTACGTGCGCGGGGGAGAGTCTGCCCGGGACATCGTCGATTTTGGAATGGGAGAACTGGAGGGCTGCCGCGACACGCTAAAATCCACTCTGGTCGGCACAGCCCGGGCGGTTCGCCACCCCATCCAAACGGCCGGCAGGCTGAACCTGGCCTACTGGGATTCTTCCCAGTTCATATCGGAATTTCCGAAACAATCCGAGCAGATTCTGCGCCAGGCGGCTCAGCGAAAGTGCAGCCAGTTTCTGGAAGCCAACAATCGCCAGCGCGGCCAGATGACCGGAGCAGGGCTGACCGGTGTGGGGCTGGCGGTGGTCCCCTACCCCAAGCTCAATGCAATCGTGAAGGGCGTCTCGAGACTGGCCGCCCGGAGCCTGCCCCGAGCCGGGCTGGCCGAGGCCATCCCCTCCCTGCCGGTGTTAACTCGAGTGCGCACTCCGCTTCCCCAGAGCCGTCTGAGCTTGCCAGATGAAGCGGGGAAGCTGCTCCCCCTGCCGCCAGAACGACCGGCCACGGGCTTTCTTGGCCGCAAGGGCTGGGAGATGAGGAACCTGCATGGGCCTCACCCGCCCCAGAACAGCCCCGCACACATCAACGGAATGAACTATACCGGGCACTCCTTGGACCAGATGCGCAACCGAGGGATCATGCCCTGCGTGATTGAAAATGCGATCATTCATGGCAGAGTTTCTCCCGGTCGGGAGGGCTGTCATATATTTAGTGACCTGGACAACGAACTGCGCGTCGTGCTCGACCCTTCGTTTTCATCCATTGTTACAACCATGCGAGGATTGCGCTGATGATGCATAACGAATTGAGCAAAAGGGCCGAACTCCACAAACTGGTGCAGCATACCCTGCATTACGAATGGGATCCCATCGGCATCGTCGATATGGAGGGCCCTGAGGATGAATATCACGCTTACGCCGAGCAAGTCTATCGACAGTTGCTACAGCGCTGGGAGCCCCAGCGCATTGCCGACTATCTGCACCAGATCGCCACTGTTCATATCGGGATGACGAAAACTCGCTATGACCTATCCTTGAGCGTTGCCAATAAGCTTGCTCTGGCCTCAAAGGACTTCCTCTAGCTCCTCGCCTCCAGATGGAGGCCGAAAAGAGTAGGCGTTGAAGCCTGGTCGATGGAACTCGATGTGGTTGACGGCGACCTTCTAAGCCAGCCGGTCGAGGTGATCGTTAACTCCTGGAACCGCAACTTCATTCCGCACTGGTTGCTGCTGCCTCAGGGAGTCTCAGGAGCCATTCGCCGCCAGGCTGGCAGCGAACCCTTCAGGGAGGTTGGCAAGCACGGACTGCTTCCAGTCGGGTCAGCGGTTTTGACGGGCGCCGGTCGGTTGCCCTACAAAGGCATCATCCACGTGGCCGGCCTGAACTGGTGGTGGACGGCCAACCGCACTTCCGTGCAGAAATCGGTGCACAGTGCTATGCGCATCTTCCAGGAAAAGGGCTTTCAAAGCATCGCCTTCCCCCTGATCGGCGCCGGCACCGGGGGAATGTCACCCCAGGCCACCGAGCAGCTGATGCTGGAGGAGCTTTCCAAAATCGAAGGTCAAGGTCGGGTCCTCGTGGTTCGATTTCGCAAAGTTGGCTCGACTAGCGACTAAGGAAGTCCGCCCAACTCAATAGAAACATGACCGCCACCCAGAGCAGGGCCGCGCCCGACGCCAATCGGATCAAGCCCGAACTGTGGCGCAGGTGCATGTAGAAAAGGGCTACCAGCAGTGCCTTGGTGCTGGCGACCAGCAGTGCCAGCACCGTTCCCCACACGCCCAGGGCCCAGTGGTTGATCAGCACGGTCAGCCCCAGCAGAGCCATCAAGACTGCCCAGATGAGCCAGTAGGTCATGGCCGGCTCCCAATCAGGTAGAGCAAAGGATACAGAAAGAACCAGAGCAGGTCCACCAGATGCCAGTAGAGCCCGAGCAGATGGACCTCGTCTTGAGAACGCTGGCTCCGGGCAAAAAAGAGCACAGCCAGGAGGCCAGCGCTCAGGTGAATAGCGTGCAGTCCGGTCAGGGTGAAGTAAAAGAAGAAGAACAATCTCTGGCCGGCGCTGCCCTCAAACTGTGGGGTGGGGAACTTCTTCCCCAGAAACTCCTGGTTCCATTCGTAACCCTTAATGCCGAGAAAGATCAGGCCCAGTAGCGCGCAGAGCAGCAGTAACGGGCGTCGGTTGTCCTCCCTCTCCACGGCGAAAGCCATCACTGTTGAGGAGGTCAGCAGCACCGCAGTATTCAGGGCCCCCAAGCGCCAGTCCAGCTGAAGCGATGCCTGAGACCATTCCAGGTGGTGATAGAAGCGGCCATAGCTATAGGCTGAAAAAGCCCGCCGAAAAGCATGACCTCTGAGCCCAGAAAGACCCACATTCCAAGACTGTAAGCCTGGTGCTGCTGCTCCAATTCTTCAAACTGCGGTGCCAGACTCACGGGGGACCTCCCAGACGGACCCTGGTGAGCAGCGGGGCCATACCCGACTCCAAGTCTTCGACGCGAGGCCTTTCAAGGAAGTTGTGGGTGGGCGGGGGCGAACTTGTTAGCCATTCCAGACCGTGATGAGCATTCCAGGGATTCTCCTCGGAGCGGTCACCATAGCGAAGGGACCAGCTCAGATAGAGCAGCGGCAGAAGATACCCAACCGCCAGAAAGCTCGCGCCAGCCGAGGAGAGCAGAGCAGCCGGCCATCAATGCCAGAGCGCCGCTACTCAGCATTTGGAGAAAGGTGCGCCGACCCAATTCTCCCGTCAGCATCAACGATGACAGACCGAGCAATCGGTCAGCCCTTCCAGGTCAATCTGGTAGGTTTGGAGAGCCCGGCCTCGGCGGCCGAATCCATCTGAAAAAGGTGTTCCTGGGAGCGTAGACGGGAGCCGGGTTGCTTGTGACAATCGAGACAGAAGTCCATCGTCAGGGGTTGATTGAGCTGCACCAGGGCCACTTGACCGACCCGACCGTGGCACTCCACGCAGCCTACCCCTTTGGCGAGATGAATGCTGTGGTTGAAGTAGACGTAATCGGGCAAGCGATAAACGCGTCGCCACCGCAAAGGCTGACCGGTCGAATAGCTCAGACGTAGAGGCGCAAAGATATCGTTGTCGGCATAGAGCTGGGAATGGCAGGTCAGACACACGCTACTGGCGGGCATTCCAGCACTGGCGCCGGTCTCGACGGTGCTGTGACAGTAGCGGCAATCCAAACCAACTTCGGCCACATGATGGCGGTGGCTAAATTGAATGGGCTGCTCCGGTGCCAGGCCGGTCCGTTCCACGTAGTCGGAATGGGCATAAGTCCAGAGTGCCGGCAGGCCGACAATGAAGCCTAGCAGCACAGCCAACACGACCCCTCCCAGCCACTCGTCCACCCAGGCTGGAAATAATTGTGTGGAGTTGCCCATCCCGCCATGCTAGTAAGCACATACCGGGAGACCGAAGTGGCCGTTGTCTCCTCAATCCGGGACAGGAGTTGCTTGACGGCCATCTAACCGCACCATTTCAGTGTCTCAAGAAATTCGTAAAGCCACCTTTCTGTTTGTCTTCATCTGCGTGGTGCTGGACATGCTGGCCCTGGGCATCATGGTGCCGGTCTTGCCCAAGCTGGTGGTGGGTTTCGAAGCCGGGGATCACACTCGGGCCGCCGAGATCACCGGCATTTTCGGTTTCGCCTGGGCTCTGATGCAGTTCCTGGCCAGCCCGGTGCTGGGCTCGCTCTCGGACCGCTTCGGACGCCGCCCGGTGCTCTTGCTCTCGAGCCTGGGCCTGGGACTGGATTACGTGGCGATGGCCCTGGCGCCCAACCTGAGCTGGCTTTTTGTGGGTCGGGTCATCTCGGGCATCACCGCCGCCACTTTCTCCACCGCCTCAGCCTACATCGCCGACATCACTCCGCCCGACCAACGTGCCGGGCGCTTCGGCATGCTGGGGGCCGCCTTCGGAGTCGGATTCGTGGTCGGTCCGGCCGTCGGGGGGGTGCTGGGCAATATCAACCTGCGCCTGCCCTTCTGGGTGGCGGCCGTGTTCAGTCTACTGAACACGTTCTACGGGTTCTTCGTGCTTCCGGAATCTCTGAATCCCGACAAGCGTCGCCCGTTTCAGTGGAAGGTCGCCAATCCGCTGGGAGCTTTCCGATTCGTGCGGGCCTACGCCGGGGCAGGACTGGGAAGGCTCTGCCTGGCCGCCTTTTTTTACTACGTGGCCCACGAGTCGCTGCCCAGTATGTTCGTGCTTTATACCGATTACAAGTTCAAATGGGACGAGCGCACGGTGGGTCTGGTGCTGGGCGCGGTGGGGGTCTGCTCCATGGTGGTTTCGGCCGGACTCACCAGTCGCTGCGTGAAGGCCTGGGGCGAGGCGGCCACTCTTGTGCTGGGCCTGACTTTTGGCCTGGCTGGATTCAGCTGCTATGGATATGCTCCAACCTCCGCCTGGATGCTGGCCGGGATTCCCCTGGTGGGCCTGTGGGGAATGAGCGGTCCGGCCCAACAGGCACTGATGAGCCGTATGGTGGACTCCACTCAACAGGGCCAGCTCCAGGGCTCTTTAAGCAGCCTGCGCGGAGTGGCCGGGATGATTGGACCCCTGCTCTTTACTCAGTCCTTTGCCTACGCCACTACCCATCAGGCTCCGTCCGGGCTGCCCTATTACCTGGCCGCGGCCTTGCTGGGAGCCAGCCTGCTTTTGTCCCTGCCGGCGCTGGGCAAACGAGAGCAGCCGCAGACGCGCTAGTCGCTTTCATCCTCAACTCGGACAGGAGCAGGTCCCTGCTCGGGCTGCCAGCCGCCGCCCAAAGCCTTGTAGAGCTGCACCAGCGAAATCAATTCACCGCGACGTGCCTGAGCCAGCGCCACTTCGGCCTGGAAAAGGTCGCGGTCGGCGTCCAGGGCGTTGAGCAGGCTATCCACCCCACCAGTGTAGCGCAAGTAGGATAGCTCGGAACGGTCTTTGAGAGTGACCACCAGTTCCTCTCGCTGTTTGCGAATTTCCTGATACTTGGTGTGATCGATCAACGAATCCGACACCTCCTTGAAGGCGGTGGCCACCGTCTGCTGATACTGAACCAGAGCGATATTGCGATTGCCGATGGCGTAGTCCTCAGCCGAGCCCAAACTGGCGTCAAAGACCGGTTGGTTGATGGTGGGATTCAGGAAAAACGTTCCCGAGTCGGGTTGGAAAAGGCTGTGCAGAGCCTTGCTCTGGAAGCCCAAAAAGCCGGTCAGCGTAATGCGTGGAAAAAGCGAAGCATAGGCCACCTTGATCTGTTCTTCGCGGGCCAGCACCACGAATTCGGCGGCTCGAATATCCGGTCGTCGAGTCAGCAACTGAGAAGGCAGACCGGCCGGCACCTCGGGCAGCGGCTCTTGCTCTAGCAGGCTTTTGCCGCGCGCCACCGGGCCGGGAGTGGTCCCCAGCAAAATGCTGATCTGGTTCTCCATTTGAGCGATCTGACGCTGGGCATCGCTGACCACAATCTGAGCCGTCTGCACCAACTGCTCGCCCTGGCGCACCTCCAGCATCGAGGCCACTCCGCCCTGCTGCCGGGCTCGAATCAATTCCAGGGAATCGGTTCGTGTTTTAAGCGTGCGCTGTGCAATGTCCAGCTCCGCGTCCAGCTCCAGCAGATTGAAGTAGTTACTGGCGACCTCGCTGACCACGGTAGTCAGCACAGCCCGACGGTTTTCTTCGCTGGCCAGCACTTCGTCCCAGGCGGCCTGGCTCTGGTGGTGCACCCGCCCCCAGAGATCCAGTTCGTAGCTAAGGAAGTTGAGCAGAACCTCAAAATACGGTCGATTTCGAGGCAAGAATCCACCCGCCGGGAAAGTGGGACTGTTCTTCGAGGCCAGGGTCTGGTTGAGATCGGCCTGCAAGCTCAACTTGGGATACAGGTTGGCGTCCTGAATCCCGGCATTGCCGCGGGCGGCATCCACCCGGGCCACCGCCAGACGCAGATCCAGGTTGTTGGCGATGGCCGTGCGCAACAGTGCCTGCAGCTGAGGGTCCTTGAAGATCTCGAACCATCGAAGGTCGCCGATCGATCTGTCGGTAACGGGAGTGTCGCGAAACTGCGGTGGCACCACCACGCTGTTCTCCAGCTTGACTTCGTCCTCTTTATCCTGAGCCCAGAGGGCCGCGCTGAGAAAGAGCATCAGCAAGAAGGCTTTCACAGGTGACCGCCCTTCCGTTTGCCGCCGAAGCTTTCCACCATCACGAAGATGGAGGGAACCAGGAAGATCCCGATCAGACTGGCGGCCAACATACCTCCCACCACCGTGGTGCCCATCACTTCACGAGCCACGCTGCCGGCGCCGGTGGCGAACCACAGCGGCACGCAGCCCAGAATGAAGGCAAAGGAGGTCATCAGAATGGGGCGCAAGCGCAGTCGGGCCCCTTCCAGAGCGGCCTCCTGGAGAGACTTGCCCTTCTCGTATTCTTCCTTGGCAAATTCCACGATTAGGATGGCGTTCTTGGCCGCCAATCCTATCAGCATCACCATCCCGATCTGGGCGTAAAGGTTGTTCTCGAACTGGTAGAGGTTGTTGGGACTCATAAAGCTGATCAGACGCCGACCATAGAGGGCCAGGAAGGCACCGAAGACAGCTACCGGCGTGGAGAGCAGGACCGAGAAGGGCAACTTCCAGCTCTCATAGAGAGCGGCCAGAATCAGAAACACAAAGAGCAGCGAGAGGCCGAAGATCACGCCGGCCGAGACGCCTTCCTGAGCCTTTTTCTCCTGGAAGGACATGCCCATATAATCATAACCCATTTCCACCGGCATGGTCTCGCGAAAGACTTCTTCCAGAGCCTTCATCGCCTGAGCCGAGCTGTAACCCGGGGCGGCGCTGCCGTTCAGCTGCGCGCATTTATACAGGTTGTAGTGCATGACGAACTCGGGGCCGGGGCGAGACTCAAAGCGGGTCAGGCCGGCCAGAGAGACCATTTGACCGGTGTTGGAACGCACCGCAAACTGGTCCAATTTTTTGACGTCGGTGCGGTACTCGCCCTCGGCCTGCACATAGACCTGCCACTGGCGTCCGAAGCGGTTGAAGTAATTGACGAAAATACCGCCCATAAATGCCTGGATGGTGCGGTAGACGTCTTCCACCGGCACGCCCTGCTTGAGCACCTTGTCACGGTCGACTTCCACAAACTGCTGGGGCACAGCCGGCAGAAAAGTGGTCGAGATCTGGCCGATTTCGGGGCGCTTGCGGGCCGCCTCCAGGAACACGTTCAACTGTTGGGACAGAAACCCAATCTCTTTACCGGAGCGGTCTTCCAGAAGAAAGGTAAAGCCGGCCGAAGTGCCCACGCCCGGGATGGCCGGGGGCGAGAAACCGAAACCGATGGCCTCGGGCAGGCTGCCGACCTGCTTATTGATCTCGGCCTGAATGACCTTATAGGCAGTCTCGCGTTGAGTGCGAGTGCTCCAGGGTTCCAGACTGACGAAGAAAAAGGCGTTGTAGGTGGTCTGCACAGTGCTCAGCAGATTGAAGCCGATCACACTGGTAATGTACTTGACCCCCTTGATTTGACGCACCCGCTCTTCCACCCGGTGGGCCACCTCGGAGGTGCGCTGAGAGGATGAGCTGCTGGGCAGCTGCACGCTGACGTAGGAATAACCTGGGTCTTCCTCGGGCAGAAAGCCGGAGGGCAGTTGCTTACCCAGCAAGGCCGCCCCCACAGTCAGGGCAATCAAGAGCACGATGGTGATCCAGCCGCGCCGCACCAGTATTCCGGACAGACTGACATAGCCGCGAGTAGCCTTGTCGAAGCCTTTGTTGAAAGCCCCCAGCACACCACGACTGGGCTTGCGGGGTCTGAGCAACAGGGCAGCCAGGGCCGGGCTGAGACTGAGCGCATTAAAGGCCGAGAGAATCACCGAGATCGCGATGGTCACGGCAAACTGCTGGTAAAGACGCCCCGTGATGCCGGGCACGAATACGGTGGGCACAAAGACCGCCGCCAGCACCAGAGCGATGCCGATGACCGGTCCAGTGATCTCTTCCATTGCGATCAGAGCCGCTTCTTTAGGTGGCTTACCTTCCTCGATGTGACGTTCCACGGCTTCCACCACCACGATGGCGTCATCCACCACCAGANNCAGACCGATGGCCAGCACCAGACCAAACAGCGAGAGAGTATTGATGGAGAAACCGAAGAGCGGAAAGACGGCGAAGGTGCCGATCAGAGAAACCGGTACGGCCAGCAATGGAATGATGGTGGGGCGCCAGCCCTGCAGAAAGACGTAAACCACCGCGATCACCAGGGCGATCGCGATAGCGAAGGTAATGCCGATTTCGTGAATGCCTTCTGAGACCGCCATGGTGGTATCCAGGGAGACGGCATAGTCGATACCGGCCGGAAAGCGCTGCTTCAGCTCCTGCATGAGCTTCTTGACGCCCTCGGCGGCCTGAATGGCGTTGGATCCCGGCAACTGATAGATGGCTACGATGGCTGCCGGTTTGCCGTTTAGACGCGCGTTCAAGTTGTAGTCGGCCGCACCCAGTTCAACCCGGGCCACATCCTTGAGCCGCACCAGGCCACCATCGGGAGTCTCGCGCAGCACGATGTTCTCGAACTCCTCAGGTGTGGAAAGGCGGCTCTGGGCGCGCACCGAGTAAGTGAACTCCTGACCGGGCGGAGCCGGCTCACCGCCGATTTTACCGGCCGGGTTCACGGTATTCTGGGCCTGCAAGGCCCTCGTCACGTCGGGAACCGTCAGTCCCAGCTTGGTCAGCTGGTCTGGCTTGACCCACATGCGCATGGCATAGCGACCGGCGCCAAAGACCTGAGTGCTGCCGATACCACGCACACGAGTCACCTGATCGACCACGTTGATGAAGGCGTAGTTAGCCAGGAAGTTATTGGTGTAGCGACCATCCGGCGAATAAAGGGCGACCAGCATCATTGGAGCGGAGAAACTCTTCTGGACGGTGACACCCTGGGTGGTCACATCGGTGGGCAATTGCGAAACGGCCTGCTGTACGCGCAGCTGCGTCAACATCAGTGAAATATTGGGATCGGCCGAGACGTCGAAATTAACCGTGGTGCGCATCACCCCCGAGGCGGCGTTCACCGACAACATGTAATTCATGTTGTCCACGCCCGAAAGCTGTTGCTCGATGGGAACGGCCACGGACTGCTCGATGGTCTGGGAATCGGCTCCTGGATAGGTGGTTTGAATGGTCATCTCAGGCGGCACAATGGCCGGATACTGAGCGATGGGCAGCGAGGCCATGATCACCAGTCCAACCAGCACGGTCAGAATGGAGATCACCATGGCGACAATCGGACGGTTGATGAAAAACCTGGACATTGGCTATCTGGCTCCCGGGGTCGGGCTGGGAGCGGGGGATTCCTCGGAGTAGGGCCTGGTCTTGACGGGCTTACCGGGGATTACTTTCTGAGTTCCTTCCACCACCACTTTTTGACCGGGCTTGAGGCCCTCGGTGATGATCCACTCCTTGCCCACGCGTTCGCCGACTTTCACCTGTTGAAGGGTGACGTTGTTGTCATCACCCACCAGCGCCACCTGATAGCGGTCCTGGAGTTCCGTGACCGCTCGTTGAGGCACCAGCAGGGCCCCTTTCTCCACATAGCGAGTGGTGCGAACCCGAGCATACTGACCCGGACGCAAATTGCCCTGAGGATTGGGAAAGAGAGCGGTGAGTTGAATGGCGCCGGTGCTTACCGCCACGTTGCGATCTTCAGAGAAGAAACGACCGGGGAGGGGATACTTACTGCCATCCGACTGAATCAGCTCAAACTTGAGAGTCTTCAGGAAGGCGGCTCGCCGCGAAGCGGCCGGGTTGCGCTTCAGGCTGCTGATGTATTCCTGCTCGGGAATGGTGAAGTTCACTTTGATGGGGTCGATGGTCGAGACCTGGGTCAATGGCTCACTGCTGGGAGAGATCAGATCGCCTACCTGCGCATTGGCGACGCCTGCCAGACCGTCGATGGGTGAAGTAATCTTGGTAAAGCCAAGATTCAGTTCGGCGTTCCGTAGATTGGCATTGGCGGTCTCGATTTGGGCCAAAGCGGTGGTGATCGCCGCGTCGGCGCTGCTAATCTGAGCCATGGCCGACTGAATGGTGGAATTGGCCGCCTCGATCTGAGCTTTGGCCGAGCTGAACTGCCCTCGAGCCGTTTGCATCTGGGCCACCTGCGCCTGCACTTGAGCCTGGGCCACCCGGTTATTCTGAATGGCGTTGTCCAGATCTTGCTGTGGCACCGCCTTGCGCTCGGCCAGAGGACGCAAGCGATCTTCATCCTGCTGGGCTTTGACCTGATTGGCCTGTTGTTGAGCCAGATTGGCTTCGGCCTGCATCACCATACCCTGGGCCTGCTCCAGACCGGCCTGAGCCAGTAGCAACTGGCTATTGGCCTGGGTCAGAGCGGCCTGGGCCGTTTTGCGCTGACTGTTGGCGGCTTCCAACTGACCACGAGACTGGGCCAGCTGGCCCTGAGCCTGAGCCACGGAGGCCTCGAAGGTGCGAGGGTCCAACTCAAAGAGCGGTTGCCCTTTGCGCACAAAGGTGCCCTCTCGATATTCGCGGCGCAGCAAGTAGCCGGTCACCTGAGCTTTGATCTTAGCATTCACCAGACCGTCCATGGTGCCAACCCACTCGCCATAGACGGGTACGTCGCGCCGCGAAACCTCAGCCACAGCCACTTCGGGCGGCGGCATTTCTTTTTTGGGTGGAGACCCCCCGGCGCAGCCCGCAATTTGGAGCAACGCCAGGGCCGAGACGACCCATGATCGTAAAGAATTCATTCGATCCTACGTCCCCCGCAAGATGGTCCAACCGAGTAGAATTAGACTAGGAGTTGTGTGCCACTGGCTTAACCGCAACCTTCAGACTTAAGTCGCGATTAGAATTCTCGAAATGTTCACAAATTCGTAACCTTTCGATCAGAATTAGGCAATGCGATTCGACGGTTTGTTAAACGCTGATGCGCTAGACTGATCAGGCAGTATTTCGAGGGTGAGCGCAACACATGGAAAAACAGCAAGAAAATGATCTGTGCAATCGGCGCGGGGCGCCGCGCATAAGCCGAGTTCTCGACATTCGTTATGTTCCCCAGGGCGGGGGGGTCAAGTCCGGCCAGGCGGTCAACATCAGTCAAACTGGAGCCAGACTGATCTTGGAGGATGCGGCCGACAACTGTGAGTTGACGGTGGAATTCGAAGGCAAGATCGCCATGCTGGCGCGGGCGGTCTGGCGTCAGCCTCTGACCGAAGGCAGACAGATTGTGGGAGTCGTTTTTGAAGGCTTCCATTGGGGTCAGCAGGTGGCTCTGGACAATTATATCTACCATCTGGAACAGCAAGCAGCGTAAATTTCTCTTCACGACAGGGGCCCTCATGAACAGGGGGCGAAGCTCTCATGTATGTCCGGTCTTGCAGTTGTGGCCGTGGGGGGCAATTCTCTGATCCGGGATCGGGCTCACCAGTCCATTCCCGACCAATACCAGGCTCTGGTCGAAACGGCATGTCACATAACCGATCTGGTGGAAGCCGGCTGGCAGGTCGTGGTGACCCACGGCAACGGCCCCCAGGTCGGTTTCATTTTGCTCCGTTCCGAAATGGCCCGAGGCCGAGTTCACCCCGTGCCTCTTGACGTCATCGTGGCCGACACCCAGGGCTCCATCGGCTATCACCTGCAGCAGACTCTGCATAACGAATTCAGACGCCGGAATCTGGACAAACAGGCGGTGACCCTCGTGACTCAGGTGGTGGTGGACGCCCAGGACCCGGCTTTCGCAAAGCCGTCCAAGCCCATTGGCCCGTTTCTGGAGGAAGACGAGGCGCGCCGACGAGAAGCCGAAGAAGGCTGGGAGGTGGTGGAAGACTCCGGCCGGGGCTGGCGACGGGTGGTGGCCTCACCCAAACCCCAGAAAATCGTGGAACTGGCTGCGGTTCGAGCCATGCTGGCGGCCGGCTACGTGGTAGTGGCAGCGGGCGGAGGCGGCATTCCGGTCATCTCGGATGGTTCCGGCACCTTTAAAGGCGTGGCGGCGGTAATCGACAAAGACCTGGCCTCCAGTTTGCTGGCCCGCCAGTTGCAGGCGGATTTATTCGTGATCTCCACCGGGGTCGAGAAGGTCTGTCTGAATTTCGGAACGCCCAATCAGCTTGAACTGGACCGGGTCACCCTGGCCGAAGCCAGGCGATACCTGGACCAGGGCCATTTCAAAGCCGGATCGATGGGCCCGAAAGTAGAAGCCGTACTTTCCTATCTAGAGAACGGTGGAAAGCGCGTGCTCATTACCAACCCCGAAAATCTGAAAAGGGCCCTACAAGGAAAAACCGGCACCCACATTGCCGGGCAATGGCCTTGAGTCTGCACTGCTCCTTTTCTGGCGCCGGCCCGACGCTGATGATGCTGCACAGTGGCGGCATGTCCGGACGCCAATGGCGCAAACTGGCCGAGGCTCTCAGTCCCCATTACCGGGTGGCTCTTCCCGATTTTCTGGGATCCGGTAACAATCCGCCCTGGTCCGAGGCGCAGGCCTTCGACTATCACCAGGACGCGGAGGCCATCGAGAAGCTGCTGGAGGGACTGGCCCAACCGGCCCATCTGATCGGGCATTCCTATGGAGGCCTGATCGCCTTGACCCTGGCCTTGCGCAACCCCCAGGCGGTGGCTTCGCTCTCGCTCTACGATCCGGTTGCTTTCGGCGTGCTTTGGGACACAGGGGACGTGGAGGGCCTGGACGACCTGAGCAGGGTCGCGGCCAATCCCGTTTTTGCCGACGACCAACGGGGCGGAAACGAAGAATGGATGCAAAACTTCGTAGACTACTGGAACGGAGCCGGCGCCTGGCAGCAAATGCCTGAGCCCAACCGACAGGCCTTCCTGAAAGTCGGACGCAAGGTCTACTGCGAGGTGCGTTCGCTGTCCGAGGACCGCACCCCGCTGAAGGCTTACCAAAGCCTGGGTATGCCGACCCTGCTGGTTTACGGAGAGAAAACCCCGCCAGCCGCGCGGCGGGTGCAGCGTCTGCTGGCCGACACCATGCCGAATGCTCGTCTCCAGCAACTGAAGGGAGCCGGGCACATGGGGCCTTTAACCCACGGCCCGGCCTTTCAAGCTCTGGTGGAACAGCACCTTAGTTCGCTTTGAACTTGGTATCCTTGAGCTGAAGCTCGAGGTTCTGTTCGGGCACCTCGATTTTGACCACCTGGTTCTTGTCGTTGAGCAAAAAAGCCATGCCGGTCTCGGCTTCCAGCCTTTTTACGTCGATCATCTCTTCTTCCGAGAGCTTGAGAGTCTCAGGCTCACGCACTTCCAGCACGATTTCCTGGCTCTTCATGCTGTCGGGCACGAAGGTGTGGAAAGTGATCTTGTCCCCGACCTTGGGCTGCTTCTCCGGGCTGGAATCCAGGGCCTGACCCAAAACCAGAGCCCATTGGGTCAAGAAACGTGAGTCCGTGAAGTAGGTACCGTAGGAGAAGGGGATCTCCCTGAAGCTGGTCTTGCCCTCAGATTCTTCTTTTTCCAGCCGGGCCGTGTCTTTCTTGAACGAGAACTTCTGGTTCTGCAGCTTGCCTTTGACCCCATTCAGCGAGAACTGCACGGGCAACCCGTTGGGGTTGACCATCAGCTCGGAAGTGCTGTCCAAAGCGGTGCCTTCACTGATCTTGGTGGTTGACTCAAAGCGATAGATGTCCTCATCGTCGGCCACGGTAATGTCACGCACGGCCGCGATTTCCTGACCGATCTTCTTGCCTTTTCGAAGAATGTCGTAGGTTCTTTCCTCACCCACGCCCCAGGAAAGCTCACGATTGAAGAAGGCCACGCGCCGGGGAGCTCGCGGAGCGTAATTGACGATCTTCACGTTCATGCTCTGGATGTCGCCGGAATTCCAGAGTGCGATGTGGGCGGCACCGATGCGGCCCGCTTCCAGAGTGGTGGGGTCGAAGGCCGACCAGCCTTCATTGGGTCCCAACCAGATTTCGGCCCAGTGGTGAGGGACGAAGGTTCCGTCTCGATACAGCAGTCCACCCACGGTGCGAGCCGGCAGTCCGGCCGCGCGCGAGAGAGCCACCAACAAAAGGGCTTTGCTTTCAGGATTGCCCACTCCAGACTCCAGGGCGTAGCGGGCGGAGGGCAGAGAGACGCCCTCCTCCACCTGGGTGCAGAAGTTCATCAGCTTACGCGCGGCCGCGAAGGTGCTATCCGACTTCCAGGCCAGCTCCAGAGCCTTGTTCTGCAAAGGCGCCCAGTCCGACTCGACGCCGGGACCGGGTTTCAGGTCAGCGGCCACCTCGGCCGGCGGCTGTTCGTCCTTGCGGAAAGGATACTTGGTCTTATGGGCCAGGTCACTGGGCACGGAGCGCACGACTACCCGGCCTTTCATGTGGCCCTCGGTGATCTCACCCGTGAAATACTGGCGATAGCCCGAAATCTGATGGTCCACCAGATTGCCCCCGCGCAGACTCAGATCCACGTCTGCCTCAAGGTTGGTCAGCTTTTCCGGTTCGGGGAAAATTACGTTCGAGGAGGCCATGCGTCGAGGTAGCAGGTCGAGCGGCTTCATCTTCTCAACCTCGGCCAGCACGCTGGAGTTGGCGCGACGAATGACCACGCCGCTGCCGACTTCGTCCACTTCCAAAAGCTCCATACTTTTGGCTTCGACCCGCACGCGGGCCAACATGGTGCCTTCCATGTCGCTAATTGGATAGACCAGGGTGTCATACTGGGTCTTATCCAGCTTCCACTTTTCGGCTTTGGGAGCGTAGACCACCAGTTGACCACCGCCGCGCAAGATCGGGTCGTAGGCCTTCAGCGTGCCACCCTTGACGGCACTGCGCACCAGCAGCCAGTAATGCTCTGGAAAGGTGTCCAGGTGACCCCACAAGTTATTGAAAAGCAGCCTGGGCACTTCGCCTTCGTAGCTATGGAAGTGCTGCTGAGCCGCGGCCTGTTTCCCGGCGGTATTGGTCTGAGCCACCATGGTGCGCGAGTACAGACAGGTCACCTCAAACTTGCCGCCACCGGCCGTCTGCTGAGCCTGAAAATAGGTGGGCGCAAGCGTCTTGGTGTCCACCATCAGCTTGCTTTCAAAGTTGGAGTCATCCTTGGAGCCAACTCCTAGCTTCAGGCGCGAACGCGATTTGAGGATCCAGCTGGATTCACCCACCAGCGTCATGGATCCAGAAACCTCAAAAATCGAATAACCCACCAGGCGCTTGTCATACTCCACGCGGAAAATCGCTTTGCGGTTGGGAACAAGGTTCGGATCCACCACGGCCGGACCGGTCGGTATGGGCAAGGGCGCGGGTGGAGGGGTGGGGGTGGTGTCTTTGCTCTTGTCGTCCCAGGGTGGCGGCTCGGAGTCGGTGTCTTTATCTTCCGGCCGCATCTCCTCGCCAGGGATTTCGGGCAGTTTCAGGGGAGGCAAATCCTTTTTGGGAGCAGGCAAGGGAGTGGCCGTGGTGTTACCGGCCGCCGGCTGGGCCCAACCCGCCCCGTGCAGCATTCCGCCCAGCAGCGTGACGGCAACCAAGGACCTGAAATTCGACTTCATTCCTTCTCCAACCCACCCAATCGTAGTTCGCGCAGACACCGACGGGGGTCTTGCGTACGCACCAATGTTTCCCCAATCAGGAACGCGTCAACCTCGGGAAAAGCTGCCAGCTGCGCAGAATTTTCAAAACCAGACTCGGAGACTTTCACGCATCCCTCAGGAAGAAGCGGTAACAGCCGACGGGTTACTTCCAGTTCCACCTTAAAGCTTTCCAGGTCCCGGTTGTTGATACCGACCAGCGCTGGCTTCAGCGGGGCCACGGTTCGGGCCTCCTGCTCGGTGTGCACCTCGACCAGCGCATCCAGATCAAAGTTTTGACACAGCTCCAACATTCGCTCCAAGCGGGCCACCGGCAGGGCGGCCGCGATCAAGAGAACGGCGTCCGCACCCCAGCAGCGACTCTGGACAATTTCCCAATCGTGAAGCAGAAAGTCTTTACGAATGACGGGTAACGAGCAGGCCGCCCGAGCGGCCTGGAGATCAGCCGCGCATCCCTGAAAATAGGCTTCTTCAGTCAGCACCGACATGGCCACCGCCCCGCCGGCCTCATAGGCCTGGGCCTGTTCAGCCGGCTGCAGGTTGCCACTGAGCACACCTTTGGAAGGGGAAGCACGCTTGAACTCGGCGATAATTCGAGGCCTCGGGCCAGAACGCAAAGCCTGGGCGAAGCCACGGGTAGGAGGGGCGGCCAGAGCTTGTTCTTGCCAGCGGGCCAGTTGTTCGGGGGCGGGAATGGGCAGCTGGCGCCGCAACTGCAAAATTTTCTCTAGAAACACGGTGCAGCGCCGTTCGGTTGGCCGAGCACGAAGTCCTGTGCTTTAGAGAAGGCGCTGGGAGCTTCCCGGCAAAGGCCTCCGGCATGGTTCGGTTAGTGCAGACCCCGGAAGAGCGCCAGCAGGCCTTTCGGATTCGCAAGCAGGTGTTTGTCGAAGAACAGGGCGTGCCAGCCCAGCTCGAGCTGGATGCCAAGGACGAGCAGGCGGTCCACTGGTTGCTCTGGCGCGAAGGGGAGCCGGTGGCCACGGCTCGACTGCTGCGTCAAGACAAGCAGGGCAAGGTTGGACGGGTCGCCGTGTTGCCAGAATGGCGTAGTCACGGGTTGGGCCGCGAGGTGATGGAAGAGATTCACAACTGGGGCCAGCGCCAGGGCCTGGAGAAGATTGTGCTGGACGCTCAGGTTCAGGTGATTGCCTTCTACGAAAAGCTGGGCTACGAGTCCGTGGGCGAACCGTTTGAAGAAGCCGGGATCCTACATAAACGGATGGTGCGGTGGCTGGTTTAGAACCTCAATCCTTGGAAGGCGAAGAGATCTCCGAGCGGATTCGCGTCACCAAACTGCGAGCCATCGGCTGGATCGGCTATGTCTATCAGGGGGAAATGCTTTCTCTGGGACGCCCGGTGGCCAGCTGCGCGGTCAAACTCATTCACCCCCGGCCGATGTGTTCGCCCGACGGCCTGCTGCAGGATCTGCGCGAGCAGGCCCGGTTCGTGCATCCTCACCTGCTGGCCTTACAGCACTCGGGTCTGGTCAAGGATGGCCCGGCCCGTGACTGGATCTACCTGAGTACGGAACTGGCCGACTACTCCATCCAGGACCTGCTCACTCGCGGCCAAATTTTGACCCCGACCCAGGTGCGCGAGTGCCTGGTGCAGTTGCTGGAGGCTCTGCGCTACCTGCACGCTCAAGGCATTGTGCACGGGGAGATTCGGCCTTCCAACGTGCTTTCCACCACCACCGGTTGGCGTCTGAGCGGTCTGGAGTATCGAGGCAGCTTGAGCCGGCGACTGGAGGAGCTGGGCTACAGTCAGAATCACTTCGTCTTCCGCTCACCCGAGGCCCAGGAGCGAGGCGCGGACCACAGTTCCTCAGACATCTGGTCGCTGGCGGTGGTGGCCCACGCGGCCTTGACCGGGCGCCTGCCCTTCGATGAAGAGCAATCCCGCGATCGCTCCGATCTGCTCTGGCGCATCGTCAACCAGGACCCGGAATTTGAAGACCTGGATGAGCCCTTCGACCGGCTGATGACCCACTGCCTGGTGCGCGAACCGCGGCTGCGCTGGACGGCCGAACAAGCTCTGGCCTGCCTCTCCGGCCGGCCTGTGCTGGAAACCTATTTCGAGCAAATCCGGCCCAGCGGTTACGAAAACCCGCAGCCCGCAGAGCCCGAACCGCCCCCTCTGGTGGCTTCCGCCCCTCCCCCTCCGCCCAGCAGTAGCCCGCTCTACATCGGTCTGTGCCTGGCTTTACTGCTGGTCGGCCTCTTCATCGGCAAATTTTTGCTGCCGCCGCCACCCAAGAAAGTCATGCAGATCAACATGAGCGAGCTGGTCAATCAGGAGTACTCGGTGGCCACGCTGGATGAACGCGGGCGCATCACCACCCAGCCGGCCATGGCTCCTGTGCTGGTGGAAGATCTGGGCGAGGGAATCCACCTGGATCTGGTCCAAATTCCCGGCGCCGACTTTGATATGGGCGCCCCCGAATCGGAAGTCCAGCGAGAGCTGGATGAATCTCCTCGCCACCCGGTGCGGCTCAGTAACTACTACATGGGTCGCTTCGAAGTCACCCAGGCCCAGTGGGCGGCGGCCTTGCGCATGCCGTCCGAGGGCAAGACCCTGCCCAACGTGGTTTGGACCAAGGCGGGCTCAGATTTACCGGTGCACACCGTAACCTGGGAAGAGGCCAACGAGTTTTGTCGGCGCCTGACCCGCTACACCGGTCGCCTGCATCGCCTGCCCACCGAAGCCGAATGGGAGTATGCCTGTCGAGGCGGTCCGGTGGATACTCCTTTCCACTTTGGCCCGGTGCTGACCGATCAGGTGGCCAACTTCAATCCAGACCCTCCGTTCACACAGTCTCTGCCGATGGGACTCAACCGCAATGAGGTTGTCAGCGTGGAGACTTACCCCTACGCCAGTCACTTCGGACTTTTCCAGATGCACGGAAACGCCAAGGAGTGGTGCCTGGACTTTTATGCGGCCTACAAGGCCGACTTTCAGGACAACCCTCGCGGTCCCAAGAACGGCGAGGAAAAGGTTCTGCGCGGAGGCAGTTTTCGCAGTCCGGCCGTTAATTGTCGAACCTCGGCTCGCTCCCACGACCCGCCTGAGCGCTCAGGACTGGACACCGGCTTTCGCGTAGTCATCCCGGAAATCGTGAGCAGCAGTGAATAGATTTGACCTGGTGGTGCTCGATCTGGACGGGACTCTGCTCGATCCCGACCGCGAAGCTCCGGTGCGCCCGGCCGTCAAAGCGGCCGTTAGCAAGACCCTGCGGCGCGGCGTAGGCGTCACTTTTGCCACCGGTCGAACCTGGGATTACGCGCGAGGGCGCATTCAGGAACTGGGCCTCTCGCTGCCGATGGTTTCCAGCCACGGAGCCTCTCTGGTCGCGGCCGATGGCACCGTACTGCGCGAGCAACGGCTGGACGACGGTTTGGCCCGCCAACTGGCCCTGCGCTCTTCCGACCTTGCGGAGGTCTTCTGTTTCTACTATCGCCACCGAGAAAGCGGACAGTTGATCATTCGCCAGAACCGAGCACTGCAGGCGATGCACGTCTATCATCATCTGCTGGGGCCGGAAACCCGCGTGGATGAAGACCTGGGCTCCTATCTGGCCGACTACCAGGTGCTGAAGTTCGTGGTTTTTGACGACCACCCCCAGGCCCCTCAGCGTTGGGGCGAGTGGGCCGGTCCTCAGGCTCATGTCAGCCGGACCCACCATCTGCTGGTCGAGGGCACCGCCCCCGGCATCGATAAGGGCGTGGGAGTGCGGCGACTGATCGAGCACCTCCAGCTGGACCCGGCCAGGGTGCTGGCCATCGGCGACAACTTCAATGATTTGCCCATGTTTGAGGCGGTTGGAACCAGCGTGGCCATGGGCCAGGCACCCGAAGCCGTGAGGAAAGCGGCCGACTGGGTGGCCCCTGCTTTCGACCAGGACGGCGTGGCCGCGGCCCTGGACCGCTACGTATTGAACAACTGAAGCAAGGTGGAGGCGACATTCTGAGCCACCGGCACAAAATGGGACAGATGATAGAACTCGTCGGCCACATGGGGATTGCCCCCTCCACCCGGCCCGTACAGACAGGCCTCGGCCAAGGAGCCGTCCTGCTTGCGGAGATTGCGCAGATCGCAGTGGCCGGTGACGGCCTGAATGCGAAACTCCATCTGGCCTGAACGCAGCCTGTTCACGTTCTCTCGCAGCATCTGAGCGGGCCGATTGGGACGCTGACTGTGGGGCGGGGTGCACAGCGCACCCACCTCAAAGTCCCCCAGGAAGCCTCGGGCGATATCGATGATCTGAGAGGGGGTCCAGGGCGGCGGGAAACCCAGCTGCATGGAGACCTGCGCCCTCTCCGGCACCGAGCCAGCCCAACTGCCGCTGTGAAACTCGCCCAGGCTCAGAAAAAAGGGATTGCCAATCTCCAGCCACTGCGGGGTTTGCTGGTTCTGATCGTTCACCCAGCTGCGCAGCGCCTCGATCTTCTTGAAGGCCACCTCGATGGGATTGACGGCTCGAGCCCAGGAACAGGAAGGCGCCGCCGTTCCGGCCACGTCCAGGTGAATCCAGAGCTGGCCCAGGTGGGAATCGATAGCCCGGAAGGGCCAGGTCCCGTCCAGAACGATGGCATAGTCGGTCCAGAAGCCAGCCTGCATACAGGCCAGAGAGCCATTTCCCGAGTCTTCATCTTCGATAACGCTGGCCAGAAGCAGTTCAGGAGCCTGGCCAGCATCGCGAAAGATCTCGGCCAGCATCAACATCATGGCCAATCCAGCTTTGTCGTCCAGGGCGCCTCGACCATAGAGCTTATCCCCCACCACCACGGCCCCGTGGGGGGGATAGGTCCAGGCCTGCGGATCGGTGATAGGAGCTGTGTCCACGTGCGCATTGAGCATCACTCGCCCGCGCCCACCGCCCGGGATGACCCCCACCAGATTGGGGCGTGCGCTGTAGTCTCGCCCGGTCAGGTGAAAGGGAGGCTGATTCTCGGCATACACTCGAGTGGGACGCAAACCCAACTCAAGCATACGCTTTTCGACCAGGATTTGACAGGCGGTTTCGGCTCCGGTCGGGCTTGGGCAGCGCACCAGTTCCTTCAGCCAGTCCAGGTAGTCCTCAGCCCGCTGCTCGATTCGTTGGTGCAGTTTCTGTTCAGTGGTCACGGTCCAGAGGTCCTCAACGGGAAGGTGGCTTGACGCGCGCGCGGAACGCCAGGCGAATGTCTAAGTCTTTTCGCGTTCTTTTGGTGTGGCCCAAATTCCCTCCCAGCTTCTGGTCCTGGCAAGCGACAGTGGAGGCGGTCGGTCGTCGAGCCACCATTCCCCCGCTGGGGCTGATCACGGTGGCCGGAATGTGCCCCTCCCATTGGGACCTGCGACTGGTCGACGAAGCGGACCGGCCTGTATCCGACAAGGACCTGGCCTGGGCCGACCTGGTGATGATCAGCGCCATGGAAATCCAGCGAGATGCCGTGGCCTCTCTCCTTCACCGCTGCCGCGACGCCGGCAAGCGCACTGTGATCGGCGGTCCTTATGCCGCCAGCCACACCCCGGAGCTGGCTAAAATTTGTGACCACGTGGTCTCGGGCGAGGTGGAAGAACACTTCGCGGAGATCGCCCGAGCTCTGGAAGCGGGCACAGCCGAACCGGTCTATGTCTTCACCGACAAACCGGACGTGACCCTCACTCCCAAGCCCCGTTTCGACCTGCTCAACATGAATGCATACACGGCCATGTCGGTGCAATTCTCGCGCGGCTGTCCGTTTCAATGCGAATTCTGCGATATCATTGTGCTCTACGGCCGTAAACCACGAACCAAACCGCCTGAGCAGCTCATTGCTGAACTGGAATTCATGCGCAGCGCCGGCTGGAAGGGGGAAGTCTTCCTGGTCGACGACAACTTTATCGGCAACCATG
>JAFEBA010000062.1:0-11619 GCA_018266105.1 bacterium
CCGGGAGAACCCCGAGAAACGCCCCGAAGTCTCGGCGATCCCGGCCGCGGTGCGGCGAATCCGCACCCGCACCGGGAGAACCCTGAGAAACGCCCCGAAATCACGGCGATCCCGGCCGCGGTGCGGCGAATCCGCAGCCGCACCGGGAGAACCCCGAGAAACGCCCCGAAGTCTCGGCGATCCCGGCCGCGGTGCGGCGAATCCGCACCCGCCCCGGGAGAACCCTGAGAAACGCCCCGAAGTCTCGGCGATCCCGGCCGCGGTGCGGCGAATCCGCAGCCGCCACGGGAGAACCCTGAGAAACGCCCCGAAATCACGGCGATCCCGACCGGGTTGGGTTCCGGACCGCAATGAAGCCTCGGACTAAAAAATCCAGGGAGTCACAGTTGCTGCAACTGGGGCGGGATGAAGTCCAGCCCGAAGCACAGGGGCATATAGCCGGCATCCTTCCCACTCTCTGTATAGTGAGGCGTCCAACCACTGGGATCTTGAAAGAGTCGGATGGCGCGAATGCGTCGATCATTGCAAAGGTCGAACCAGTGCCAGGTGCCGGCGGGAACGCGGGCCAGGTCGCCCTCCTCCACGGTCAGGGCCACCACTGGCGAACCGTCTTTGGGACGAATATGAAAAACGCCGCGGCCGGCCGTAATGAAGCGAATCTCGTCCTCATCGTGCCAGTGCTCTTTACTAAAACGGGCCAGCATGGGCTCCAGGTTGGGCGTGTCGGGGAAAAGATTGATCACATCGGCCGTCTGATAGCCACCCTCGGCCTTGAGTTGCTCGATTTCCTTGGAGAATGCTTCCAGGATCTGTTCGTTGGTGGAGTCTCGGTTGAGTTCCACCGAAGGTTTCCAGATATCGTAGCCGATGCCGATGTTGGCCAGGTACTCTTTGATTTGAGAAAAGTCGTTGAGGGTCCGATCCTCATCCGGGATTCGTAGAACTGCCATAATATATGGATATTTTGAGCAACCCAAAACATGCCTGCCAAGTTTGAAAAGAGAGGCATATAGGGAACTTTCATCCCCGATGACGGTTCTATCTCACTGTCTTAACTGTCTCTAAGTGTGTGGAGGAATTGTGATTAATCCAAGATCTGGTCTCGTACATATGCGCACTTTGGCGGCTGGAACGATTACGGGCGCCCTCTTGGTGGGCCTGATTCAGACAGGGCTGCACCTGCCCACGCCCCACCCGACTCCGGCACGGGCCGACTCCGGCCAGCAGATTCGCCAGGAAATGGGCACGTTCGCTAAGTTAGCCAAAGATTTGAAGCCTTCCGTGGTGAACATCGCGGTGGAAAAAGTGGTGGTCGAGCAGCAGCAAGACCTGTCCAGCATGTTCCCCGGTTTCCCCTTCCAACAGTTTCAACTCCAACAGCCTTACAAGCGTCGTTCCCACGGGCAGGGTTCGGGTGCCATCATCTCGCCCGACGGTTACATCATCACCAACAACCACGTGGTGGAGGGAGTCAAGACCTGTCGCGTGACTCTGTCCGACGGGAGTGAGCTGGAGGGCAAGGTGATGGGGACCGATCCCAAAACCGATCTGGCTCTGGTCAAAGTGACTTCGGCCACTCCCCTGCCGGCCGCCCAGTTGGGCGATTCGGAAGCTCTGCAAGTGGGCGATTGGGTGATGGCCATCGGCAACCCCTTCGGACTGGAAGCCACCGTCACGGTGGGCGTCCTGAGCGGCAAGGGGCGAGTCATCGGTGCCGGTATGTATGATGACTTCCTGCAGACCGACGCCTCGATCAACCCCGGCAACAGTGGTGGGCCCCTGTTTAATACCGCCGGGCAGATCGTAGGCATTAACACTGCCATCATTCCCAACGCTCAGGGCATCGGATTCTCCATTCCGGTCAACATGGCCAAGGACATCGTCGCCCAACTCAAAGACAAGGGTCACGTGACCCGCGGCTTCCTGGGGGTGGGCGTGCAACCGATGACCAACAAGCTGAAGGCGGCCTTGAAAATTCCGCAGGATCTGAAAGGTGGCTTAATCTCGAGCCTGGTGGATGGAGGGCCGGGCAGCAAGGCCGGCTTGAAAGTCCAGGACGTGGTGCTCTCGATCAACGGCAAGCCCATCCGCTCTGATCGCGAACTGCTGGCCGAGGTGGCACGCACCCCGGTCGGTCGTCCGGCCGACCTGGAGGTCTGGCGCGCAGGCAGCACCCGCCACATCAATGTGACTGTGGTGGAACGCCCCGACGATCAACAGGTCAGCCAGACTCAGGAGCTGCAGGTGGACGACGCCAAAGCACTGGGAGTCAGCGTTCGGGACCTGACCCCGGAAATCGCCCAACAGCTCTCCTCGAATTCAAACGACGGGGTGGTGATCATGGGGGTGGCCAGCAACAGTCCGGCCGCCCGCGGCAACTTGCAGCGCGGCGACATCATCCATAAGATCAACACGGTTGACGTACACAACGCCGAGCAGTTTGTGAATGCTCTCAAAACGCAGCAAGGAGACTCTTTCGTGCTGCTGGTAGAGCGTCAGGGAAGCACCCAGTTCCTGACCATAGAGAGCTAATCATTGCCCTTGGGCAGAGTTGACTGCAGGAACCCCTGAGCCCGTCAATAATTTTTACGGATGGGTTCACTCGAAGGGGTAGAGAAGTTCTTATACATCGGCCTGGCCGTAGTGGGCGCGCTGGTAGCAGCCGCATCCATCTACGGCCTGATTCTTTTGAAGCGCATGGGAGTGCTGGCTTTCAAGCCGGCCAAGAAAGCCAAGCCCCTTCCCAAGCACAAGGTGGAGGCCACCAGCATCGACAGCCGCTGGAAAGACGAGGGAGCATACGACTCTATGCTTCAGCGCCTGCACACCGAACTGCAGCAGGCCATCCACCAACAGGACAAGGAGACCCTGGAAATCATCGCCCAGGGCCCGGCTTTGCGCCTCTTTATGGCCCGTCTAGGTGCGATGGATCTTGGGAAAGACCAGCGCGAGGCTCTCCAGGGGAGCATCCGTCAATCCTGGGACGCCAGCAGCAGCAAGCTGGTGGTCATCATGGCCGTCTCTCGCTGGAACAAGGGCTGGCGCCGCTGTTACGAGGAGTGGACACTCCAACGTCAGGGCAATGCCTATTTCATCATCGATGCAAAGCCCACCAAACTGTGACGCAGTCCAAAGGGCCCTGGGCAATTCGTTGCATTGCCATGGTACGCGGAAGTTGCTATGGTGTGGCTGGACTGCTCTGTGCCCTTGAATCGTAAAAAACGTTTCCAAATCTATTCGCCAGCCCGCCAGCGGTTGCGCAAGCTACTCGGACTGTGCCTGCTGTTCGCATCCACCCTGAGTGTACTGGTCGGGCTGCTGTCTTTTGGCTCGCTACCCAGCGCGGTCACGTTCAAGCTTAACCAGGTCAGCCCGCGCACGGTCAAGGCCGACCGCACCGTCGAGGTGGTCAATCAGCAAGCCACCGAGGAAGAACGACGCAAAGCCGCTGAAGCCGTGCCCAAAGTCTTCGTCTTTGATCCGGACGCCAGTCGGGTCAGCGAGGAAAAACTGTCCTCTACCTTTCGCCTGCTGCAAGAAGTAGCCAACCAGCGCCGCGGCCCCAATCCCAATGCCGACAAGACCCGCCAGTTGATCTACCAGCTCCCCATCTCGCTCTCGCCCACGGCCCTGGAGGCTCTCACCCATTCCACCCCGGAAAAGCTGCGCGACCTGGAAAGCCGGGCTCACGACCTGCTCTGGAAAGTTCTGGAAAACGGGGTGCGCACCGATCAGGTGAACGAGGCCCGGCGCGACATCGTGCAGGAAGCTGAGGCCAAGTTCTCGGCCATGTCCCCCAATACGCGCCAGGCCATCGTGGAAGTCGCCAGCGAGTGTATCGTCCCCAATCGCAATTACGACGCTGAGGCCACCAGTGGCGCGGCCGACGCCGCCAGCGCCGAGGTCAAGCCCGTCACCACCGTGGTGCCGGAAGGCATGGTGGTGGTGCGTGAAGGCGAAGTCATCACCCCGGAACGGATGCGCCAGCTGGATGCGCTGGGAGTCAACCAGATTCACTTCAATTACCCACGTCTGGTGGGTCACGTGCTGATGGTGGCCCTGATGATGCTGGTCATTGTGACCTACCTCAACCAGGAACGCCGCAACGTTTTTCGCCGCACCAAGAACCTGGCTTTAATCGCTGTCATTGCGATGCTGACTGGCTTTGTGTGTCGCAGCCTGAGCGGGCAGTCGCCATTTCTGGCTCCGGTGGCCATGGCCTCGATTCTGTCCTCGGTCCTGCTGGAAAACCGCCTGTCGTTTCTGCTCACCTCCTTTTGCGCTCTCTACGTGGGCGTGCTCACCCAAAATCTCTCGGTGGCCTGCGTGGGCCAGGTCTCTGGCGTGGTAGGCATTCTGGCCCTGGGGCGAGCCGACCGCCGTTCCGATCTGATTGCCGCTATGCTGGCCGTGTCTTTCATCAATGCGCTGGGGGCATTCACCTTCGCGCTGGTGGACATGAAGGATTGGCAGCACGCCGTTCAGGATGTGCTGTTCGGGAGCCTGAACGGCGTGTTGGCAGTGGCCCTGGCGGTGGGAGTGCTGCCTGTTTTGGAAAACCTCTTCGGCATCACCACCCACTTCAGGCTGTTGGATATCTCCAATCCCGGGGAACCTTTGCTGCAAAAATTGCTGCGAGAAGCTCCGGGAACCTATCAGCATTCCATCATGGTGGCCAATCTGGCCGAAGCAGCCGCCCAGGCGGTGGGCGCCAATGCCCTGCGCTGCAAAGTCGGCGCCTATTACCACGATATTGGCAAGATGAAGCGGCCCCGCTTCTTTGTTGAGAACCAGATGGGCGGGGAGAACCCGCACGAAAAACTCACCCCTACCCTTTCCACCATGATCATTCATTCGCACGTGAAAGACGGGCTGGAAATGGCCAAACAGCACCGCCTGCCGGATGTGATCACCGACTTCATCGCGCAACATCACGGGACCAGCCTGGTTTCTTACTTCTATCACCAGGCCTGCAATCGTTGTCAGGAAGGCGCCACCGTCTTCGAGGAAGACTTCCGCTACCCCGGACCCAAACCCCAGAGCCGCGAAACCGGAATCGTACTCCTCTGCGACGGCATCGAAGCCGCCGCTCGCACCCTGAGCAGCCCTACTCCCGAAAAAATTTCCGAATTGGTGCATAAGATGGTGCGCCACCATCTGGAAGACGGTCAACTTGACGAATGTGGTCTGTCCTTACAGGACTTACAACCCATCCGCGAGTCGCTGATCCGGTCTCTCCAGGGCATCTACCACAACCGGTTGGAATACCCCGAGCCGGCCCAGTTGGCCGGGCGAAGGAAAGTGACCAACCTTCGCAAAAAAGCCTGAGGTGGACCCTTCCCATTCGGTCACCTTGCGCCAGGGCGATGTCGACAAACAGCGTCGCCAACCTCTGGCCTTCCTGCGCAAAGTGGCCCTGACCACCCTGAAGCTGGCTCCCTGCCAAGAGGATGCCGAGTTCTGTCTGACTCTCACCGACGATGCGGGCATTCAGGCTTTGAATGCGCGTTATCGAGGGCTGGATAAACCCACCGACGTGCTGGCCTTCCGCCTGGAAGACGAGCAGGAGAGCGGATTCTGGCTCCCGGAAGGAGTAGCCCGCCCGCTGGGAGACGTGATCGTCTCGCTAGACACGGTGGAAAGACAGGCGGCCGAGAACGGCAAGTCCGTGGAAGCCGAACTGGCCTGGGTGATTTGCCACGGGACCCTGCATCTACTGGGCTACGACCACCAGACCGAGGAGCAACTGGCCACCATGCGCGAGCGGGAGCGGGCCGTGCTGGGAGCACTCCACCTATGAGCCCGAGCGGGCCCGCGCTGGCATCCGCCGGCGTGGGCGTATTGGCCGACTTGAGCTGGGGGGAAGACGGTTCCAACTGGGTGATTCTGGCCTGCATTGTGGCCCTGGGGCTGGTGGCTTTCGCGGCCGCTTCGGAAACCGCACTCCACCAGACGGGCGTCTTCCGGCTGCGCAAACTAGTCAGCACCGGCCAGACCAAAGCCAACGGCGATACACCCTGGGACGAACAGAACCATACCCGTCTACTGCTGACCGTCCAGACACTGCACATCGTGATGTTGTTGAACCTGGGAGGTCTGCTGTTGGGCCTGATCATGCCCTATGTCAGCGAACTCTGGGAACTGCTGGCGGGCCTGGCGGCCACGGTGGTGCTGGTGCTGGCGGTGGAAATCGCCGCCCGCAGCTACGCGCGCGCCTACCCCGCCTGGATGGCTCGGGTTTTGCTGCCTGCGGGCATGGCCCTGACCCGCCTCAGCCGTCCCTTCTTCTGGATTTTGCTGGGGCTGCTCAGGCCATTTACGCCCAAAAGTGGTTCCACCAGCGCCACTCTGGCCGATGATCTGGAAGAACTCTCTGAAGACATCCGTCAATTGCAGCATCAGGGATTGCTCGAACAGGATCAGGGGCAAATTCTCCAGTCGGTTTTTCAGTTTGGCGAAACCATCGCCAAAGAGGTGATGGTTCCGCGAGTGGACATGGTGTGCGTGGAGATGGGAAGCCCCCTGCACCAAGTTCTGGATCTGATGATTCAGTGCGGCTACACCCGCCTACCCGTCTACGAGGAGAGTGTGGACAATATCCTGGGCCTGGTTCACGCCAAGGACCTGCTACGCCGCCTGGGCGCTCCGGACACCAACAAGGTGCGCCAACAACCGATCGCCCAGGGCGACCTGCGCGAAATTCTGGTGGTTCCGGGCACCAAAAAAATCGCCAAAACGCTGCGCGAACTGCAGCAGAAGCAAATCACCATGGCCATTGTGGTGGACGAATACGGGGGCACGGATGGATTGCTGACGCTGGAAGATATCGTGGAGGAAATTGTCGGCGAAATCACCGATGAATATGATCAAGCCCACGAAGGGATTCAGATGCTGAAAGACGGCTCCTCGGTGGTGGACGCTAAAATCGTGATCGAAGACGTCAATGAGTTCCTGCGACTGGAGTTGCCCTTCGACGAACATGAGACCCTGGGCGGCTATGTCTACGGTCTTTTCGGAAGGGTGCCTCAGGAAGGCGAGCAAGTTCAGGTACAAAACCTGGTCTTTACCGCCAACTCAGTGCACAAGCAGCGAATCAAACGGGTGCATATTTCAAAAATTGAGCCTCCAGTGGAGCAGGCTGAGGCAATCGAGGCTCTCAACACTTGAAAAGCTGCTGGATTTTCCTCCTGCTGTGCGGTCTGGTTTCCGCCCAAACTCGGCCCGATCCCGAATGGGATGCAGTCTTTCAACGCAACCGCGGTTGGAACGGTGCTGATGGGGCCTACAGTGTGCTGCTCAACGGGGGCTGGACGGGCTGGCTCTTTTCTGACACCTTCGTCGGCCCGGTGGACCCCGACGGTAGCCGAAAGGACAACGCTTTCATCCACAACTCCTGGGCTCGCATCGAGAGCCTGCGGCCGACCGTTAATCTGTTCTCCAACCGTGAAGTCTATTCCAACCCCACCAGCCCCAACGCCTATTGGGTCTACCAACCGGTGCTCGACTCCGGTCAGAAGGGCTGGATCTTCTTTGGAGAGTTCAGCTTTTCCAAAGAAGGGCCAGAAGGCCTAAATTTCAAGCAGGTCGGCAACTGGCTGGCTCCCTTGGACTGGTCGGGCACTGCCCCGAAAGTGGGAAAACCTTTGGCCATCCCTCACTTCCAGGCCCAACCGGCTCTCAACTTTGGAGCCGCGGTGCTGGAGGAAGCGGACTATTTTTGGGTCTACGGCACACGCGACTACGGCGACCACAAGGAATTGCTGCTGGCTCGAGTGCCGGGTGGACAACTGGACGATTTCGCAAGCTGGGAGTTCTGGCCCCACTGGAGTCATGATGTGAACTCGGCTCAACCCCTGCTCAAACAGGTCTCCAACGAACTCTCGGTTTTCCGCGTCGACAAGGAATTTCGCCTGCTCACCCAGGTTGGCACTGAAGTTCGCTACTATCGCGGCCTCAACCCCGATCGCTTCGAGGACTTCAAGGTCATCGCTCAACTCGAAGAAGAGGACGGGGTGATGACCTACAATGCCAAGGCCCATCCCGAATTGGGCTGGCCGCTGCTGATCACCTACAATCGTAACGCCTTTCCTCCTCAGCTCGTGCTGGACAAAGCCGACCGCTATCGTCCCCGTTGCTTGCGCCTGGATAAGGACCCTTGGCAGCAGCCCTGAGGCGCGTGGCGCTGATCAGGCTGGATGCGCTGGGAGATACACTACTGACCACCCCGGCCGTGGCCATGCTGCGCCAACATTTGCCCGAAGCCGAGATCCTGGCCTTGACCCATCGGGCCGGGGCTGAGGTGATGCGCCCGCTGTGTCAGGTCCAGGAGGTCACACCTGAAGAAAACTGGCGAAGTCTGGCTGCCCGTCTGCGCGAGTTTGGAGCCGAGGGGGTGCTCTGCTGCACCGAAAAGCGACGAGGAGCCCTGGCCTGCTGGGCCTCCGGTGCGCGACTGCGAGTGGGATTCGCTCCAGACTGGAAACAACCGGTCAAAAAGCTGGCCTCACAATTCTTTTTCGATCGTCAGGTAGCCGGCCTGGGCAGGCACGAGAGCGAACGCTACGCTCAGCTGGTCGAAGCCCTGCTGGGCCTCTCGCAACTGCCGGTACCACCCATTCAACTCCAGCCCCGGCCTGAGCATTATCAGGCGGCGGCCGCATGGAAAGCCGAACGGGGTGTGCAACTCACGCCCAAGTGGTGCCGCTTCGGCTACACGGTTCAGCACCTGCGCCAGTGGGTTCACGCGCTGGATTCGCCTCTGGGACTGGTGGGGCCAGCCGAAGAAGCCTGGGCAAGGACCCACTTTCCGGAACTTCGCCTTTACTGCAGCCGCGATCTGCTGGAATACGCGGCCGTGCTCGAGGGACTGCGCGTGTTCGTGACGGTGGACACGGGGGCGGCCCATGTGGCCGCCGCCCGCCGGGTGCCTTGCGTGGACGTGTTTCCGGAGGAGAATTCAGACTTTTGTGTGCCCCGCTGGCGACCCTGGCAGTGCCCTCACGAGGTGATCTTGCAGCCGGCTTTCAGCCCCGAAGCGGTGGACCAGGTCACCCAGCAGTTGGGGGAGGCGGTGCGCCGTTTGTGGAACGCTGCCGGGTGAAAATTAGCATCGTCATTCCCACTTTCAACCGCCTGGACAGCCTGAAAGTGGTCCTACCCAGCCTGCTGGACCAGACCTATCCCGCCTCAAACTATGAGATTTTGCTCTGTGACGCTGGCAGCCAGGACGGCACAGCCGAATGGGTGGCTTCACTGGGTGCAACCAACTTGCGCTTTCTCCCCGGAGCCGATAGTGGCCGAGCCGGGGCGCGCAACCGCGGCCTGCAGCACGCCCTGGGGGAAGTGGTGTTGTTTACGGACGCGGACATCATCGCCGATCCCAAGTTGCTCGAAAGCCATGCTATGCGCCATCAACGGGGCGCTATGAAGGCGGTGGTGGGCTGCGAAATCCAGGTGAAAAGCCTGGACGAATACCAGCGCTTCCGCGTGGAACCTCAAGCCCACGCCCGCCACAAGCCCACCCGGCGGAAGTTACCCTGGCATTATTTTCTCACCGGCAATGCTTCGGCGCCCCGCGATCTGCTGATCGAGGTGGGCGGCTTTGACCAGGCCTTCCAAGGCTATGGCCACGAGGACCTGGAGCTGGGCTATCGTCTGGCCAAACGCGTGCCGATTGAATACGCTCCGGAAGCCATCAATTATCACTGGCACCCGGTGCCTTTCCCGGAACAGTGCTCTAAAATGTATCTGGCCGGCCGTTCCACTGTGACCTTCTATCGCAAACACCAAGACTGGCGAATCCGCCTGCAGATGGGCTGGAATCCCCTGGCCATGCTGTGGTATCGGCTCATCCCCAAGGATGGTTGGGCCTACCAATACTTCGAAAGCCGCCTTGAACACAGCCACTTTGCCCGCGAATTGATCCTGCAACATCACTATCTAAGCGGAATTCGCTCGGCCCTGTGAAGCAGGTGCCCTGGGCCCAGGTGCGTCGCCTGCTGGTGACGCGCACCGACCACCTGGGCGACCTGGTGGTCTCGACCCCGGGCCTGAAAGCTCTGCGCAGACACCTGCCCCAAACCGAGATCTGGTGCCTGGTGGCTGCCCCCTTCGCCGGCCTGGCCCAGAACTGGGCCGACCACGTGCTGACCCCCGCTGACCCCCTCCCCAGCCGCCTGGACGCCGCCCTGGGGCTCAGTCCCCGCAGCGCCACCTACAAGATTCTCAAGCGCTGCCGGGCCCGCTATCGAATCGGTTACAGCTACGCCGAACGCCCCCTGGCGCGTCTCAACTGTTTTCTCACCCTCACCCACACCTGGGTCACTTCGCTGCAACGCAAGCCCCGCCACGAAGCCGAGGTGGTGGCGGAATTCCTGGAGGCCAGCGGGCTGGGCAAGGTCGACATCCGGCCCGAGTTCCCCCTCAGTCCGGCCCTGGAGCAGTGGGGTAAGGACAAAGTGCGGGGTCGCACGGTGGTGCACTTCGCCCCCCGCTGGCTGGAGGCCGGGCGCGAGCAGTTCCTTGAGTTGCTGAAACGACTCGCGCCGGTGGTGGTCACCTACGGTGCGGCCGAAGCCAAACTGATGTCCTTTCCCGAAATGGACGGTGTGGAGTGGCTGGGCGAGCTTTCTCTCCCGCAGTGGGGGGCGGTGCTGGGAGGGGGTCCGGCGCTGCTGTCCACCGATACCGGGGCGGTGCACGTGGCCGCCGCTCGCGGCGTTCCGGTGGTGGTGGGGCATCTGCCGCGCCATTTCGCGGCCTGCACCCGGCAGTGGTACCCCTGGGGTGTTTCCTGTCGCCACGTCGTTTTTCAAGGCCAATGGGTGGAGCCGATGCTGCAAGGGCTGAAGGAAATTTCGGGCCCTTAGCCTCCGGGGGGCGAGTTGACAAGCTGGTAGTTTCCGGGTTTGCTGCATGGGCGTTGGGAGGAAGCCTTTTTCGGCTTCAGAAGAAGCCCCGACCATCCCTGAAAAGAGCATTGGAGTAAGCAATATGCAGGTGCAGCAGACGATGCAGGTGGAGCCGCTGGGCAACCTGCGCCGCACTCATACGTGTAACCAGATCCGGCCCGAACACGTGGGCCAGCAAGTCACCCTGATGGGCTGGGTGCACCGCCGCCGCGACCTGGGTGGCCTGATCTTCCTGGACCTGCGCGACCGCTACGGCATCACCCAATGCGTGGTCGACCCCGAAGCCGGCGAAGCCTTCGCCAAGGCCGAGCGGGTGCGCTCCGAGTTCGTGCTGGCGGTGACCGGTCGGGTCGCCGCTCGCACCGAGAAGACCATCAATAAGAATCTGGATACCGGTGCGGTTGAACTCGTGGCCGACTCGCTGCTGATTCTCAACACCTCTAAACCCCTGCCCATTCCGGTGGCCGAGGATGCTTCCGTGGACGAATCCCTGCGCATGCAATACCGCTATCTGGACCTGCGCCGGCCGGTCATGTCCAAATACGTGCTCTTGCGCCATAAACTGGCCAAAGCCGTGCGCGACTACTTCGATACCCAATCTTTTATGGAAATCGAAACCCCCATGTTGATGAGCTCCACTCCCGAGGGCGCTCGCGACTATCTGGTGCCTTCTCGCGTCAACAAAGGCAAGTTCTACGCCCTGCCCCAG
>JAFEBA010000062.1:11646-59743 GCA_018266105.1 bacterium
TGCTTCCGCGACGAAGACCTGCGCGCCGACCGCCAGCCGGAGTTCACCCAGATCGACATCGAGATGTCCTTCGTGGGTCAAGAAGATGTCTTCGCCATGGTGGAGGGATTGGTGCTCCACATGTGGAGCACGGTCATGAATGTGCAGTTGCCTGAGAAATTCCGGCGCATGCCCTACAGTGAGGCCATGGAGCGCTACGGCAGCGACAAGCCCGATCTACGCTTCGAACTGGACTTCCACGAACTGGAACTGAGCGGTGGTCCGGTTAGCGGTCTGGTCAAAGGCTTCCGCGTGGCGGGCAAGGGTGGCCAGACCCGCAAAGAGCAAGACGCCTGGGTGGAGCTAGCCAAGAGCTCCGGCCTGGGGGGCCTGTTCTTTGTGTCGGTCAGCGAAGGCGAACTTAAATCCTCGGTCGCCAAACACGTGGGCGAAGATGCGCTCAAAGCAGCGGTGGCCAAAGTGGGCGCCCAGAACGGTGACCTGGTGGTCTTCGCCGCCCACAACGAGCGCAAAAAGCTCAACGCCGCGTTGGGCAAAATCCGCCTGGAGATGGGCAAAAAATTCGACTTGATGCCGCGCGACCGCTACGAATTCAGCTGGGTGGTGGACTTCCCGCTTTACGCCCTGAACGAAGAGACGGGTAAACTGGAGCCGGAGCATCACCCCTTCACCTCATGTCATCCCGACGATTTTGACAAACTGCGTAACAACCCCATCGAAGCTCGAGCGGCCGCCTATGACCTGGTGCTCAACGGCAACGAACTGGCCTCCGGTTCCATTCGTATCCACAACCGCGAGATGCAAATTGAGGTGTTGTCCAAAACCGGCCTTACCTACGAAGAGATCCACGCCAAATTCGGCTTCCTGCTGGACGCCTTCGAATATGGCGCGCCGCCTCACGGCGGTATCGCTCTGGGACTGGACCGCCTGGTGACCATCTGCGCCGGTGTCGACTCCATCCGCGAAGTGATCGCCTTCCCCAAGAATCAACAGGCCCAGTGCCTGCTCACCAATGCCCCGGTGGATCCGACCCAGGAGCAACTGGACATCCTGGCCCTGAAGATCGACCAGAGCAAAGTGGGTTGATCCAGCAAGCCCAGCAACTGGCCGTGGCTCCCATCTCCAACTTCCTGGTGGGGGCGGTGGGGCGGGGAGCTTCCGGCCGGGAATACCCGGGCTTCAATATGGAATTTGCGGGTCTGGGCCTGCAGCATACCGTGCATGCCGAGCAGGCGGTGCTGGCCATGGCCCATGCGGGCGGCGAAAGCGCTTTACTGGAACTGGAGGTCACTCACGCTCCCTGCGGTCATTGCCGCCAGTTTCTGCGAGAACTGGCGGCACCCCTAACGGTGATCTTGCCCAACGGACGGTTTACCTTGGAGGAGCTGCTGCCCTACAGTTTTGGCCCTGATGATCTCGGAGTCAGTGGGGGGATGCTCTCCAATCCCTCGGTCCTGGTCGGAGAAGGCCCCGAATTGGCGCGAGCAGCGGCCGAAAAGAGCTGGTCGCCCTACAGCAAGATGCGGGCGGGTGTGGCGATCCGCTGCGGGCAGCAGTGGTTTGGTGGCGCCTATCTGGAGAATGCCGCCTTTAATCCTTCTCTGAACCCGGCTCAGTATGCCCTGATCCTGGCCCGGGCGGCCGGCTTCACCCAGGTGGACGAATCTCTCTTTTACGGGGACGAGGGCCTTTACGGAGCCAGCCTGGCCGTCTTGCCGGCGATTCGCCGACTGTAGAGGTAGGCGTTGCCCTGTTTTCCCACCTGCTCCACGATCTCCAGGGCCTTGGCGCAATAGAGATAGCACTCCACCGTCCATTTCTGGGCTTTCATGCTGGCGATGAGTTGCTTGAGCGTAAACGGCTCGCTGAAGACTGGCAGGTATTGAGCCACGCACTCGGCCGAGTGGAAGCTCTGCACCTCGGTCACTTCCAGACTCCCCTTGCGCACAAAAACCACGTCCAGGGTCAGGTTGGGATGGGTGATGAGGGTCGGAAAACAGACCAGCTTTTCAAAGATGTTGAGCAGCTTGCGAGGGGTGCGCCGCTTCTGAATCATGACCGGATGCACGATGCGCATCGGATGAAAATCCAGTAAGCGTTCCAGCTTGGACCGCAGTGGCTTGAAGGCCCCGGTCTGGATCTCCACCAGCTCGCCGTCAGGCTGGACCACATCGATAATGTAGCCATCCAAGGGCACTTCGAAGCTGGCCCCGGGCCGGGCATAGTGCTGCTTGAGAGCCCGATGCAGAGGCCCCTCAGTCAGAGTTCCGATCATTCACAAATGGGGCAGAACGCCATATTGGCAAGGCGCGGACGATCACGTTCGGCATTGACGATGCATAAAAAGCCAAACGGCTCGGTGCCCTCGTTCTTGAACTGATGGGGATCGTCGGGACTGACGTAGAGCACGTCCCCAAAGCCCATCTCGAACTCCTTGCAGCCCACCACGGCCGTGCCGGTGCCGCGCATCACGGTCACGACATGCTCATGCATGTGCTGCTCCAAAGTGGTGTAGCCGCCGGGCTCCACTTCAAAGTAGCGCAGATGAAATTTGGGAGATTCGCCGGTCTCGCCGACAAATACGCGCCGCGAGACTCCCTTCCAGGTATCATCGGTAGGCTTGTAGTCGGCCGGAGTGATGTGGTTCCACTCAAAGTTGCCGTTGTGTTTGAAGTATTTGCTTACGTTTTGCGTGCGCAGGTCCATGCTGCACATTCTTGGCCCCCTGGCGGCGGATCAAACCCGGGGCAGGGCCCTGTCAACAAATTTGCTCGTTTCTGCGGGCAAATACCTGTTTGCATCGCGAAACCATGGGGAAAGAGCGGCGGGTAACAATTTCGTGGGAGGAACCAGTCAAATGTATCGTATCGGCATCATGCGGGGTCGCGAGGAGTCGTTCCCTGAGGCGGTGATGGCCTACATCAACTCCAAGAAGGGCTACAAGTGCGAGTGGGTCCAGGTGGGCGGCACCAGCATGGGTGAAGAAAACCCGTTCCACGTCATCATGGACCGCATCTCGCATGAGGTGCCTTACTATCAGGTCTACCTGAAGCAGGCCTCGATGCGCGGCACCTACATCGTCAACAACCCGTTCTGGATGAATGCTGACGACAAGTTCTTCGGATACAGCCTGGCTCAGTCCATGGGCATCCCGGTTCCCAAGACGGTGGTTCTTCCCAACCGCGAATACATCGATGATATCAACGAGAAGTCGCTGCGCAACCTCTGGCCCATCGACTGGAAGGCCCGTCTGGAAGAAGTCGGCCTGCCCTGTATCATGAAGCCGGCTTTCGGCGGCGGCTGGAAGAGCGTGCACAAGATCAACTCGATCGAAGAAGCCATCGAAAAGTGGAACGAGTCCGGTCAGCTCACCATGATGCTGCAAGAGTTCATCGAGTGGGATGACTACATCCGCTGCCTGACCATCGGCTGGAAACACACCCGCCCCATCCGCTACATTCCCCGCCCCATGGGCATGGGTGAATACGTGCAGGATCTCTCCGTGCTCAAGCCCGAGCACGCCCGTAAGGCCGCCGAGTACAGCATTCGCTTCAACGAAGTGATCGGCTATGACATGAACGCCCTCGAGTATGCCGTTAAGGACGACGTGGTGTATGCCATCGACATCACCAACTACGTCTGCGACATGGACTACAAGAGCCTGAAAGACGCCCACTTCGGTTGGGCCGTCGAGCACATGGGCAACCACTGCATGGAACTGGCCAAGAAGGGCGCCAAGAACCTCCCCACCGCTCACTGGGGCAGCCTGCGCGAACTCGTGGCCCGCTAAAAGCCGCCCGGTTCAGAAAAAGCCTCCGGCTCGCCGGGGGCTTTTTTTGTTATCTCAGGAAAAGATAAGCCGAAACCAGCAATCCGTAGACGACGATGGACAGCCGCAGAGCGCGATCGTTAATGCGGCTGGCCAGGCGGGCCCCCAGGTAACCTCCCACCAGGGTGGCTGGCGCTCCCACCAGAGCGGCCGGCCAGTAAACCGGCCCGAAGAGGGCAAAGGCGACCAGACTGACCGTGCCGTTGACCAGAGAAAGAGCCGCCTTCAATGCATTCAAGCGGCGCAAACTGTCGGACAGTCCCAATGCCAGCGTGCCCAACAAGATGACTCCCAGCGCGCCTCCGAAGTATCCGCCGTAAACGGCCGCGCAAAAGACTCCGATCAGCAGCAAGCCCCAGCGCTCGCCATCTCCGTGACCGGCCCACTGCTTCAAGCGCGGCTGCAATGCCAGCATCACGCTCGAGAAAAAGACCAGAACGGGCACGATCAGATCGAAGGCCGAGGCGGGCAGGCGCAACAGCAGCCCGCAGCCCAGGGCAGAGCCCAGCAAAGTGACCAGCGACAGCAGACGCCAGCGCCGGCCCTGGTCGCGCAGGTCCTTGCGAAAGCCGTAGACACCACCCAGGTAACCAGGCCAGTTGGCCATGGAGTTGGTGACATTGGCTTCCAGCGGCTGCAGTCCGCAGGCCAGTAAAGCCGGAAAGAGCACCAGCGAGCCACCGCCGGCCACGGCATTGATCATCCCCGAGGCCAGGCCGGCTGTGGCCGCCAGAGCCAGATGAGTTGCGTCCATGGAAAATGCCTTCGCGAGGGATGAGGCTTCATCTGCCGGAAGAGCAAGAAAATGCGCAATATCCTCGATACCGTGCTCTACAAAGACGGGATGATGCTGGTCATCAACAAGCCGGCCGGCTGGAACTGCACCCCCACCGGCCCCGGGGTGCATCTGACCAGCTTCTTGCCCGCCCTCACCTTTGGCAAGACCACCCTGCCGCAGGTGGCCCACCGATTGGACCGAGACACCACCGGCTGTCTGCTGCTGGGGCGCCATGCCCGGGCCCTGCGCGACCTGGGCCAGCTCTTTCTGGAGCGTAAGATCAAGAAAACCTACTGGGCTCTGGTGCGGGGACACTGGCCGGCGGAGATCACCCAAATGGAACAGCCTCTGGACGGTCAAGAAGCCGTGACCCTGGTTCTGTCCAGGGAACTTCGCGACGGACACAGCTGGCTGGAGCTGCAGCCTCTGACCGGCCGCACCCACCAGTTGCGCTTACACTGCAGCGGCCAGGGCTTTCCGATCGCGGGGGACGCCAAATACGGGGGCGGCCAGGGAGCCATGAAGCTGCATGCCCGCCGTCTCGAGATCCCCTACTATCCCAAGAAAGCTGCTATCGTGGTGGAGGCACCCGTCCCGGACGGTTGGGAAGTCCTGGGCTGAACTCATTTGCCCCAAAGCAGGGGCCGCGTCTGCCAGTGGCTGCGGCCCTGCAGATCCAGCACCAGGAAGCCCACTTCATAGTCCCCGGCCGGAACCGGCGCCAGAGCCAGTTGCAGCCGTTCCGGATGGCTCAAAGACAGGCTGGCACCGCGAGCTTCGGGGCCCCCGGGACGCAGATCGCGCTCCAGAAAAGAAAGCTGGTCACCCGCTTTCAACTGCACCTCGGTGACCCCCAGGCGCCCCCCGGGGCTCACTCCCAGCAGTCGGGCCGGGCGCTGCAAATCCTCCGGCTGGATCGGGAAGTAGAGCTGCACCGGCTGCGGCGCGCCTCCGGACACGCCCGAGAGCTGACAGGAGAGTCTGGCCAGAGCCGTGCCTTCGGAATATTCCACCGAATCCAATTGGGCCATCAGGCGGGGCCCGGCACCACCTTCGGACAGAGCCAACCATTTACCGTCAAAGTAGTCGCTCAGCAAATTCTCGCCAGGCTCCACGGCACAAGTCATCTGTCCCACCACCCGATGATCACGCACCAGGATGGTGTAGGTGGCGGCCACTTCGTCCGGTCGGCCCAGACGGGCTTCCAGATCCATGCGCCCCCCGCCCCCACTCAAGGTGACCGGGGACAGCGAAGAAGTGACTTTGACCTTGCGTTCGGCAGCCGTATAGGCTTTGAGGAAATCCACCCACTCGGGAATCAAATCCTCTGCCAGGGCCCGATAGTCCTCGCTAAGATTCTCGGCCAGGGCCGGGAAACAAACACTCAGACCGCTACAACTCTCCCGGAAGCGCCCGCGAACCTGTTCGGCCACCACCCGCTCCAACTGTTCCTCCACGCGCACGGTCAGAGCCGAAAGGGACGGAACTCGCTGGCGGATCTGCTGGACCAGTTGCCCCATATCCTCGACCTCGCCGCCCACACCGACTCCTTCGATCTGAAAGGACTGGGCCGCCGCCCGGGCCTTGGCCAATCCCAACCATTCTTTGCCTGCCAGCGGAGTCAAAGCCAGGCTGAGCTGCTTCCATGAGTGGGCCAATTCGCCATAGTTGCGTCCATCCAGCAACGCCAGTTGCAGACGTGCCGACTCCTGCTCGTCCTCATCCAGGCTGGTGCGATGGGCTTCCAGGAACCAGCGGCCCAGCTGCTGCCCGTCGCTTTTAGGCTTTTCCTGAAGGTGGCGGAGGGCTTTCAGGTAGGCCAGGCCCTGCCCGGGCAGAGAATCTTGGGACGCCACAATCCAATGAGCGTAAGGCGCGGCCGCCAGATAGACTTCCAAAGAGCCCATCAAGCAAGCGTCCAGTGCCAGCAAATCAAGAGGGGCGTTTAAGGATTTGAAGGCGGTCTGCAGTTCGCGAGGATCCAGGGCATCCAGGGAACGCGGGGCTCCGTCGTCAGCGCAAATCCCCTGCCAACCCTGGCCGTGGTCAACCAGAAAGAGCGCGTAATGATCGGCCGGATAGCTCTCCTGAGCGCGGGTAATCAGACGGCGCAGAGTCTGGGGGTCGGCCATATTCAGGCGGCCCCAGTCGTCCAGAGAGGTCAGTTTGTCGTGCTGCACATCCAGCAGGCGGGCGTGGCTCCAGTTGGCCAGATTGGCTACGGCCCGGTTGGAATAGCCCGGATTGCTCTCTCCCAACGGGCTTCGATCGACCAGGGCCAAAATGTGGACCTGCGGATCGTCGGTAAGCTTGGTCAGTTCCTCCAGGTCATTCAGCTCGACCTCTTCCAGATCGTTGTCGGCCGCGAAATAAAAGATCAGAGTCCACTCCGACCGCGCTTTGGTGGGAATCTGGGAAGGTGAAACGGTCACCTGGGGGAGGTTGCGTCCCGGCGGATTGGAGACGCAGCCCGCCAGCAGCAAAGCGATCCAAAGCCAGCGCTTCATTCCCAGGCGCCGCCGTCGGAAATGTGACGATGAAGATCCAGGGTGCACTGGCGCAGCTTCTGCACCAGCCGGGGTGAGGCCGGAGAGGGCCCCGCCAGCCAGACTTCGTGCCAGGCCCGGGGCAGCAGAGCATCGGCGGCCACCCGACCCACCTGAAGATGGCGACCCTTCCAGCGCTCACGCAAGGACTGATACTGGCGAAACTGCGAGACCCCGCGAGGCGACTTGTTGTAAAGGTAAACAATCACATCCCGTTGGCAGGCGGCCTGAAGAACCAGGTCGTTCCACTCAGGCCAGCGCTCAAAAAAGTCATAGGGGTCAAACAGCAGCAGATCGCAGCAGACCAGCTGCAGCGGACTCTCACGATCGCTTAGAGTGGCTTCCACGCTGATTCCCAGTTTCTGGGCGTGGCGCTGCACCAGACTGGCGCTGGAGTAACCCAGGTGCTCGGAGTAGCGGCGCGCCGGCGAGCCCAGCACCCGGGCCCGGGTCGGCTCGGTGACGGGATACTCTTGCCAGCCACAAAAGGGGTCCTGATAGCGCAGGCTCTGGCCGCCAAAGCACTCCAGCCAGCAACAGAGCCATTCCCCTTTCAGGATGTCGCCCCAATTGCCCGGCTCGTAGCGCAGCAGTGCGCCCTTCTCGGGGTCTTTCCAGGCCCAGTCGCGCAAGCTAATGCGCCTCGGCCCAGCTGCGTCCAACTCCCAGGTTGACCTTGAGAGGAACGCTCAGGCGGGCAACCTCCTGCATGTGCTGCCCGATCAATTCGGATGCTCGCGTAACCTGCTCTTCGACGCATTCAAAGACCAGCTCGTCGTGGATCTGCATCAGCATTCGACAGTTGAGGGCCTCGGCGGCCAGGGCCCTGGAGATGTTGAGCATGGCCATCTTGCACAGGTCGGCGGCTGTGCCCTGGATAGGCGTATTGGCGGCGATGCGCTCACCGGCCTGGCGCTCCATCACGTTTCGACTGGACAGTTCGGGAATCCAGCGACGCCTTCCCAGGTAGGTGGTGACGTAGCCGTCGCGGTGGCCCTCCTCGATGGTTCGATCCAGCCAGACACGCACACCGGCGTAGGTGGCGAAATACTGGTCGATATACTCCTGGGCGGTTTTGCGCGGCACGCGAATGATTTGGGCCAGAGCAGTGGCACCCTGGCCGTAGATGGTAGCAAAGTTGACGGTCTTGGCCACCTCACGCTGGGCGGGAATCACTTCCGCCTCGCTGATGTGAAAAAGCTGAGCGGCAGTGCGCCGATGAATGTCGTGGTCGTTCTGGAAGGCGTCCAATAGAAGCGGATCCTGGCTCATGTGGGCCAGCACCCGCAGCTCGATCTGACTCCAGTCGGCCGAGATCAGCTTGTGTCCGGGCGGCGCTAGAAAGGTTTGACGAATGCGCACACCTTCGGGGGTACGGATGGGAGTGCGCTGCAGATCGGGATCGGTGCTGATCAGCCGGCCGGTAGCCGAATTGGTTTGCTGTAAGCTGGCGTGAATGCGGCCGGTGGCTGGATCCAGTGCATTGCTCAAAACATCGGTGTAGGTGTTGATGAGCTTGGCCAGCTTGCGATGCTCCAGCAGTTGATCCGCAATGGCGTGCTTGGGTGCGAGTTTTTCCAATACCTCGGCATCTGTCGAATATCCGGTCTTGGTTTTTTTCACCACAGGCAGCTGCAGCTCCTCAAACAGCACCGTGGCCAGCTGCTTGGGACTGCCCAGATTGAAGGGATGACCCGCCAGCTCATAGACTTTTTCCTCGATCTCGGCCAGACGGCCACGGAACTCCTTGCCTAAAACATCGAGATCCACCGGATCGACCACAATCCCGTCTCGTTGCATGCGGGCCAGCACGGGAGCCAGCGGCAGATCCAACTGCCGATAGGTGTCCCAAAGACCCAGCTCTTCCAGCCTTCTTTTGAGGATTGGATAGATCTGCCAGATGAAGTCGGCCTGCTGGCAAACCACACGATCGGCCTCATCATTGGACAACGTTCGCTGCAGATATTCACGGGCCACGTGTCCCAGCTCGTGGGGCATGACCTTGGTGGGCTCGCACAGGTAGGACATCAACTTAATGTCCTCGGCCCCGTTCAGATCAAAACCGTGACGCCACAATACCACCAGCTGGCTGCGCAAGTCGTGAACCAGCTTGGGAATTTCGGGGGCTCGCAACCAGCCGTCCAGTTCGGGAATTTGCTGAGGGGAGACCCAGCGTCCTTGCTTCTCCTGCCAGCTGATGGCCAGGCCCAGCAGCTCGGCTTGATGGGCGAAGCCCTTCCAGCGAAACTGAACCGCCACCGGCCGATCGCTGGGGAGGGGGGAACCGTCCCAATCCTGATAGTCCACACCCCCTGCGGCAGCCTCCTCTGCGGCCGCATCGGCCGAACGGGCGCCCTCTTTCAACAGTGAATAAAACTCTAAACTTCGATGAAGTTCATTCAAGATTAAAGAATCGGGCGCGTCCAGGCGCAGATCGGCCAGCTCGATGGGCAACGGAACATTGGTTTGAATGGTGGCTAACCTCTGGGAGAGCAAGGCCTGGTCTTTGAACTCCTTCAACAGCTTACCGTTCTTGCCAGACACCTCCGCTTCCAGCATCACCTGCAGGCTTCCATACTGCTCCAGCAGCTGCTGAGCTCCCTTGGCTCCGATGCCCGGCACCCCTGGAATGTTGTCCACCTTGTCCCCGATCAGGGCCAGGTAGTCCACGAACTTCTCCGGGTAGACGCCCCACTTTTTCTGCACCAGTTCGCGGTCGAAGACCACATCCCGAATCGTCTCCCACATCTTGACCTGCTCGCCGATCAGCTGAGCAAAGTCTTTGTCGCTGGAGATGATCAGCACTTCGTGGCCGGCCAGGCGGGCACGCTCGGCCAGCGTGCCGATCACGTCATCGGCCTCAAAGCCAGGAACCCTGAGGATGGGAAAGCGGTAGGCTTGCACCACTTTATCGATCCAGGGGAGCTGCTCGATCAGGTCATCCGGAGCCTTATCGCGCTGGGCCTTATACTCACTGTATTCGGCCTGACGAAAACTGCCCCCGGGCGGATCGAAAACCACCGCTCCGAACTCCACCGAGCGCCGCTGCAGCAGCTTGTTGAACATGGTGGAAAAACCCAGAATAGCGTTGGTATGCAGGCCATCCTTGGTGGCCAGATTGCTGGGCAATGCGAAGTAGGCGCGATAGATGAGTCCGGTGCCGTCCACCAGCACCAGGCGGCCGGCCACCCTACGGCTCCAAATCTTCGGGCGGCGCGACCAGAATGGGTGGGGCCTTGGGAAGCGGCGGCTCCCAACGCAGCCAGTCCTGCTGAGTGAATTCGCTGGAGATCAGCGGCCGGACGGTATCGCAGGCGGCCTGCATCTGTCCTTTCAACATCAGCAACTGAGCCAGTTTCAGGCGCTCACCAGGGGAAGAACTGGCTCGCAATTTAGCCAGATTGGCCTCGGTAGCGGCCGGAACCTTGTCCAGCGCGTGGCTCAGCTCGGGCTGCAGCAAAGCAGCTGTCTTGTAGGCCGTAAAGGCAGCACCCGGCTGGCCTGTCTTCTCATTGAGCTGGCCCAGAATCCAGTGCAGCTGGCCCACCTGAGGCATATACTGAGCGTAAGTGCGGAAGCACTGGAGCGCCACCTTGGGATGGCCGGCCTTCCACTGGGCCACTCCCTCCCACCAGGCCGAAGGCACGGGACGGGAAGGCGCGGCCTGCTGGAAGTCCATGATGGCCTCGTTCCAATCCGACTGAAGCAGGGCCTGGTGGCCCAGTCGCAGCCACTTGGCAGCGCCCGGCTTCAGTTCAACCTGAACTCGACGCGGGCTGGACTCCAGCTTGACGTTCATAGTCTGCGTTTCCCAGTCTTCACCGGCTGAGACGCGCAGGAGATGAGTGCCCGAGGTCAGGTCGGTGACCTGAGCCGAGCCTTTACCGCGCAGCTGGCGGTCCACAAAGATGAGTGCATCGGGAGGTTTAGCTTCGACCGTCAAGACCGGTTGGGCCCAGCAGGGCAAGCTCAGGAGACCCAGCAAAAACAAGCTTTTCATGGGGCCGGCTTCTCAGTCAGACAAGAAATTCCCGCCCATCCACCAGGAATGCTCAACCCTGCAATGTAAACGGAAGGATGAAAATTCTTCTATTTCTTGTGGCCCTGACTCTATTTGGCTGTCAGAGTGCGGCGCCACCGACCGGCACTCCCACGGCCGCCCCCGCCACGCCGGTTCTGGCCAACCAGGACCAGGGTTGGTTCACTTACTTTGCTCCCGACGGCAAGTATTCGCTGCAGTTCCCCAAGGCGCCGGAAACCAAGTTCGCCACCCCGCAAATCCTCATGCTGGCCTGCCCTCTGGACAAGCTGGGCAGCAACCTCAGCTTCGTCTCCTCCAAGGTGGAGAAGAAGGGGCTTTCGCTGGAAATGCTGATCAAGCAAACCACCGGCAAGTTCGGCAAAGACATCAAAGTGGTGAAGAACGAACCGGCCAGTTGGGGAGAGTACCAGGGCGTCAAGCTGGAAATGGAAATGAAGGGCAACCGCGTCTGGGTGCACATGATTTTGGGCAAGGACTACCTTTATCAACTGATCGCCCTGCAAGCACCCAAGGCCACCGAAGATTTCTCAGCGCAGAGGCAACAATTCTTTTCCTCTTTTCAGTTTACCCAGAAGTAAAGCAGGACCCCTGGCCACACTAGACAACCTTTAGGCAATGTCTGGAAAGGTCGACCTGAAGCGTCCACTTTTGACCCTTTCCGGCTACCTGATCGATGCCGAAGACCCCGAGCTTCGCACCCTGGAGTTGGCCCAACGCTACTTTGAGCGACGAGTGGGCCAACCAGGAGCGACTGAAGAGGAAATCTGCACGACGCTGATCTGGTTGGCGGGGGCACGAGTCTGGCTACACAACGCCAAGGGAGCCATGCATACGGTGGCTCACCTGCGAGCGCGTTCGCGCGGGCGTTTTAAAGAGATTGAAACGCTGGCCAGCATTCTCGAAATTTTGCTGCATTTAGAAATGCGTGAAATTCGACAGGGCGAGGCCAAACTAGAAGCCCTGCAGGTCGAGAGTGACGACGCTCGCAACAAGGTGCGGCTGAAGGCCTTCGTTGACCAGCTAAAAGGACGATTCCTATCGGCTCAAGGCCAGATCGAAGAAGCCATGCGCTGCTTTGACCAGGCGGCCCAAGAGCTCAAAGCAGGCGGGCCCGCTCAGCTGGAAGATCTGGCCATCACGGCCGAGATCTACAATGACCAGGCCCACGCCTATCAGCGTGAGGGCAAAACCGAGGACAGTCTCAAGCTCTACGTCCAGGCCGAAACCGTCTCTCGCCACATCGTCTTCCCCCTGGGCCTGGCCCGCAGCCTGCGCGGACGCGGCACGCTCTACTCCGATCGCAAAGAATTTAGCGAAGCCATCAAATACTTTAAAGACGCCGTGGACATCTATCAGCGCCACGATGCCCCGCACGGCATCCTGCGCTGCAGTATCTTGCTGGGCCGAGCTTACTACGGCATCCATGACTTGCGCGAAGCCCTTTTCTATTTCGAAGAAGCCCGTCTGCAGTGCGGCAAAGGCCGCTATCCCAACGATGAAGCCGAAGTGAACGCGCGCATCGGCGACATCATGTTGAGCGAAGGCCAGTATGAAAAGGCGGCCGAGTATTACGAGCAAGATCTGCAGCTGTCGCAGGTTCACGGCGACGAGCGCACCCAGTCCCACGCCTTCCGCAACGTCGGCCGTATCCAGCGTCTTTTGGGCAATTTTCCGCGCGCCGAGCAGTGTCTGAAAATGTCGGGGCAGTTGCTGACCAAACTGGGGGACCAGGGCGGCATGGTGGCCACCCTGCAACAGATGGTGCAGCTCTATCTGGAACAAAATCAGACCGCCCAGGCCCGTTCCTCGCTGAATCACCTCAAGGATCGCAGCGAACGGCTGGGTCGCAACCACGAGAAGGCGGTCTGCAGGCTTTTCGAGGGCATCGTCCTGCGCCATGAAGGCCAGAGCACCCAGGCCCTGCCCATCCTCAAGGACAGCCTTTTCGCACTCTCGCGAGAACCCGGATTCTTTACCGTGCTGGCCCAAATGGAGCTGGCCCAGGCATGCTTCGAAATGAACTTTCGAGATGAGTCGGTTTCAAAGTTTAACGAAGCCATCGCGATGGCCCGCCAGCTCAAGCACCACGACATCGAAAAACGCGCCCTGGATATGCTTTCGCGGGTCGATCGCACGGAATGGGCCAAGGCCCTGCGCAGCGCTGGCGGTCCCACCGCCGAAAGAGCCACAACCCGCGCCATTCTCTCTCTGGTGTGCTGCGAGCTGCGCAACACCACCTGGCTTTGGGAGCAGGAAGTCGAGCGCATCACCGCCATGCTGGATGGCTACTATGAAGCCATGGCCCAGTCCATCAGCAAGCAGCGAGGAATTGTCATTCAGATCGTAGGCAGCCGCGTGATCGCCGTCTTTGGCCTGGAGGCCAGCTGCGATCCGGTGCAGGCCCTGCGCTGCGCCGAAACCTGTCAGGAAGCTTTCTTCAAGCTGCAAGGCGAGAACACCCAGTATCTCAACCTGGGCATGGCCTGCAGCATCGCCACCGGCCACTGTTTGCACGGCTTGATGGGTGCCACAGACCACAAAGGCTACCGCATCGTGGGCGAGCCCTGGGAATTGATCGATCGCCTGCTGGATCAGGCGGTTTCTGGCGAAATCTGGGCCTGCCACGATACCCACCGGGGCATTCGCCATCTAGAGAACAATTTCACCCCTCGTGACGTGGCCGACCGAGGCGGCGAGGGTAAACTGGTGGCCTATACGGTCTCCTCCAGCCGTCAGGTGGCCAAAAAACCAGCTAAGGCTCGAGGTTAACCGTCAGAGGCGTGGCCTGACCGTTGCGCTCCAGATTGAAGCTGAGGGTCTGAGAGTTGCGCAGCTCCATCAAGATGTCGGGGAGATTCTCCACAGCTTTAGCGGGCTTGTTGTTGAGCGAGAGCACCACGTCACCGGACTGAATCCCCAAACGTGAGAACGGATTCTCGCCGCCTTTGTAATTGATGGTCACGCCAATGCTCTCGCCGTTGCGCATGGCTGGCTGGACGAGAATATTCTTGATCCACTGACCCTTATTGTCGATATCTTCGCGGAGCTCACGACTGGTTTTGTAGGGACCCTTGGGCAACTCGGGCGGCTGAAAGACCGTATTGTTGCTGGGCGGAATCTGCGTGAAAGCTGGGGGCGGCGGGGTGGGCGCAGTGGTCGTGTTGGCCATGGCCATGGAAATCGTCCAGTCCTGGTTGCGCTTATCGCGCATGCGGGCCTGGAAGGCGCCCACTTCCATCAGTTTCAAACCATTATACTCATCGCCAACGGCCACCACGGCCGTATCCGGGCTGCCCGGCATCTGCAAAATGGCCAGCGCCGATCCCTGACCTTCCATGGTGCCCAGCAAATTGGGCAAGGGGACGGTGGCGTTGCCCGCAGTGGGAACCTGGCCGCCGGGGTTGGTGCCCACATTGGTCAGGTTGCCGGTCGCCGGGGTGGGCGCGGCCGCCACTGTGTGCTGATTGAGCAGGGCCTCGAGCTCACCGGGATGACCGGGTCCGGGGGCCACCACCGGCGCGGCGGCCGTCTGCTGACGCTGAGGACGGTTGGAGAATTGCCGCTCCATCACCGCGCAGGCTACATCACCGCAGAGATAGGCCAACAAGGCCACACTCACCAGTGGTAGGGCGGGGTGTTGGGGCAATTTCATCGGGAGTAATGCTCCATAGCCAGTTTGAAAGCGTCTTCGCCAGTCAGGTCTAACTGAAGCTTGGCCGGGATTTGTTCCCAGCTCAGCCCCGATGATTTGTATTGCATGATCTGAGCCAGGTCCAGTTGAGACATGCGGGCGATCTGCAGGCAGATCGCCTGTTCCGCCATTTGCCAGTTGCTTTTAGCCAGCATCATGTCCTCGCTGGGAGTGGCCTTGAAGGCTCTGAGCATCAGGGGGCGCAGGGCCACCTTTTCATCCACAGTCAGACGGAAGAGCTCGTAACGAAGGGGCATCTCCAGCGGAAACTTGTTGCGCTTGCGGGCACACAGAACCGTGCCTTTGGTGGAGCCGGTCAGGAGTGGATAAACGCCCGTGAGCGGTCCCCGGGTCAACACGTCCGGGCGCATGCCGAAAGCCATACAGATTTCGGACCAGCTCAACTGCTGTCCGCCACGAGCGGCCAGGATCGAGTCCATGGTCAGAGGCCGATGGTGGCAGAGCACACCCGCAATCACCCAATCGCCCACCACCAGAGCACCCTTGCCGGCCGTGTCGGTCAGGATCTCTTCAGGACAACCAAAGGGATCGTCTAAAGCCCTTCGGATATGCTTGACTTCCTCATCATCCAGCTTGAAGCGGATGACTTGAGTCTGAGTTGGCACGGTGGGAGGGAAAGCGTTGATGGTCAAATCCCGCTTCAGACCGGAATAGACATCGGGCAGATAATGCAGAAGCTTGGGCTTATATGGGGTCACTCCCAGCTGCAGCAAATTACGCACGGGAATGGGCAAGGTCATCGGGTCAATTTCCACCCGCTCGGCCACTTCCAACCAGCGCATCTGACGACGCAATTCTAAAAGTTCGTTTAGACTCGCGCCCTTATGCATTAGGGCCAGGGCGATGATGGCATCAGAATAACTGTAGCCATTCAGGAGCATTTCCTGAGGGACTCGGGCGGGAATTTCGTAAGCGTCCGCCAGCCATTCACAAGCGAAGCGCATATCCACCGCCGCCGTGGCAGAGGGAACCGCCGGCAGAGGAGCCACAACCGCCGTGTCCTCAGGCGCAGATGGGTCCTCCTGTGCCTGAGCCAGCGGAGCTGCGGACAAGAGTGCCAGAAGAACGAATGGAAAAATCTGCAACTTCATAGGGGGGAACGTTATTCTTTGGGGAACAAAGCACCTGCGTTGTTAAAAAAAGCTTTCACCCTGGTCGAAGTACTCATCGGGCTGGCCCTGGCCACCATCGTGCTGGGCATTGTACTGCAAAGCGCCAGCCGCGATGTCATGAGCGTTGCGCGCACTCCCGACCGCTATCAGGCTCTACTACGGGCCAGCCAGGTGCTGGAATATCGCATGGAGGAAGACCATCAGGGCAGCGACCCGCGGGGCAGCGCGGGTGAAAAATTTCCCTACGATATCAGCAACAAGCCGGTGGTGACCGACCCCCGCGTGGAACAGGTGGAGGTCGCTGTTTCGGCCGGCTCGGGCAAGCGCGAGACGGTCTCAGCCTACCGACTGCGCGTTCGTCGCCAGCAGTCCCCCGATGCAACACCTTCACCCTCACCCTCGGCCAGTCCGAATTCCAACCCGAGCGGTGCCGGCAACACCACCAACGGCCTCAGTAACGGTCAGACTCAGTGAGAAAAGGTTTTACGCTCTTTGAGGTGCTGTTAGTGACCGGGCTGGTGGCCCTGCTGTCAGGCATGCTGCTGACGGTGGTGGTGCGTATCGCCCACCTGACCCGCAATACCACGCAAGCCTCGTTGCGCCGCAAACACTGGATTGAAGCGATGGAAGTTTTGCGCTGGGAGCTGCGCAACATCTTTCAGCCGCCTCAGGCCCCCGCACCCACCAATCAGGTCTCAGTCGGCCTGGTGGGCACGCCCGACACCCCTCTGTGGGGAGAGCCCGGCAACACCGAAGGACTGGATACTCTGACCTTTCTGACCAGCCAGCCTCGTAAACAAAAGGGAGTGAGCGAAGTGGCCTTTCGCCTGCGGCCTCGCAGCTCGGGCAACGGAATGGATCTGGCATATCGCGAGTTCCCCTTGCGCAGCCGGGCCGGACTGCACGGTCCCCAGGACCTGCCGGAGGCGCCCTGGACGATCTTGCTGGATGACGTCACCCATCTGTCCATCGACTATTCGGAGGACGGCTGGCTGTGGAAGCGGGATTGGACCCTGGCCAGTTGCCCGCGAAGAATTCGCGTCCACCTGGAGGCCCGCAAAGTCCCCACCGTCGATTTCCAGGTGACTCCTGGCATGGGAGGTGGCCGTTGGTAATCTTGATGGTGCTGGCCACCCTGCTCATTCTGGTCGTCTTTACTCTCCAACTTGGCGATTCCAGCACGGTCCTGCACAAACTGGAGGACCGCACTCGCCAGCGCGAGCAAAACTATCAGGTCGCCCGTTCGGCCGTGGAGCTGGCCATGGATCTGCTCAAAGTGGATGATGTAGATGTTGACTCGGCTCGAGACCCGTGGGCCCTGGGTAGCCAGCGCCTGCGCTGGGAAGGCCGTGATCTGGTCTTGGAAATCCGCGACGAGGAAAGTCGCTTCCCCATCAGTCAGTTGCCGCTGCCCGGTAAGGAAGAGCCCGATCGCCAGCTCTACGCCCAGGCCCTGGAACGCCTGCTGACCCGAACCGGACTGCCCGGCGCTCCGGCTGTGGCCAGCCTGGAAGACTGGCTGGACGCGGACGACGATGTGCGCACCAATGGGGCCGAGCAAGGCAGCTATCCCCAGCTGACCGTGAAGAACGGACCACTGGACAGCATCGATGAGCTGGAGCGCCTGAAGAACTGGGGACCTCCGCAGCTTCCTCCCCCTCCCCCGCTTGACCCCTCCAGTCCCAACCTGGACGAATTCAGAACCATGTTTCAAGGCGGCAGCTCCAAGAACAATCAGGCCAATTGGGGGGATTTCCTTTCCGCTTACGCCACCGGCAGGGTCAATGCCAATACCGCGCCCAAAGAGGTTTTAGCCAGCCTGGATGAGGCAATGAGCGATAGCATTGTCACCGAGCTGATGGCCTACCGGTCGCGAAATGTTCTCCACAACCAAGAGGACTTGAAGAAGATTCCAGGCATAGACAATGATCTGGCCTTTCGGCTGAATAAATTGATGGGGTATTCCAGTCAGGTTTTTCGCGTGCGGGTCATCGTGACCAGTCGGGAAGTGCCGCTGGAATTAGAAGCGATGCTGGAACGGAAGAGTCAGAAAGAAGTCGCAGTCCGATATTGGAGGGCACGCTGAGTTTTTACAGCGTAGGCAAAGACTTTGGGAGCACCGGTGTGCGAACCGTTTCCCTGGGTCTGATCGGGGGTTCTGCAATACCCCTGGATAAAGGGGGACGCCCGGTCGCGGTGGCCCCCAGCCACTGCTTTACCTACCGGAAAGTGCGTCTGCCGCAGGCCAACGCCAAGACCTGCCGACGCATCGTACAGGAGGAGTTGACCTTCGGTTTGCCCCTGCCTCTGCATCAGTGCGTCTGGGATTACTATTTGCAATCCGGCCCGGAAGCTTTCGCGGTCGTAGCCCAACAGAGTCGCTGGCAGGAGCTCTCCTCGCGCTGGGGGGCCGTGCAGGGGGCCGACCCGGAGCCCCTTTGCTACCTGCGCGTGGCTCTTCACATGCACATTCCCGACGCCCTGATCGTCGATTTTGGGGCCTCTCACACCACCTGGGTGTCGATCGCGGCCGGAAAAATCGACTGGGTCCGCACCATGATGCGAGGTGGACAGGCCATGTCCCAGCAACTGGCCGACCAGGCCCGGGTCAGCCTGGGCGAGGCCGAGGATCTGAAACGCCGGCGGGGCACGGAGCTACCCGAGGTCAAAGCATTTCTGGGAGAATTACTGGAAGAAGCCCTGCTGCCCAAGCCGCTGACTCAGCGCCGGGTGTTGTTGTGCGGTGGTGGATCCAATTTGCCCGGGTTGCGAGCCTATCTCCACAGCCAGCTGGGTATCGAACCCGAGCCGTTTCCCATGCCGGCTCTGCTCAGTCCAAACGAACACGTTTCGGCGCTGGGAGCCGCGCTTTCGGCCCGTTTCGGCCAGCAACGGATGCTTTTGCAGTCCTCCGCGCCCACCAGCACCGAGGGCAATCTCAATTCCTGGCTGGCGGTCGGCTTCGCCGCGCTTGGATTGTGGATCGTGGGGTTAGAAATTCGCCATCGCGGACTCAGTCAGGAACAGGCAAATTTGAGAGGTCAATTCCGCACCTCGGCCGCGGCCCTGGGTGTCAATTTGCCGGCCAACCTGGACAGTCCCATCCAGGCTGAGAAATGGCTGGCTCAACAGGCAACCTTCCGCCAGAGCGTTCGCTCTCGCTCGGTGGCCACGGTCACTGACGGAATCTCGCGGGCCGCTCAGGCCCTCCGCGAGATTCAAGATTGCTCGCTCTACAGCATCACCTACGATGAAGGCAAGCTTATCCTGGAAGGCGACGCTCCCAGCAATTTGAAGGCCCAACAATTGCGCCAGAAATGGTCGCAAATCTTTCCCGGGCTTCAGCAGAAGAAGCTCCAGCCCGGCCAGGGGAGCCGTTTCCGGTTCGAATTTGAAGGGGGGCTGCCCAAAGTATGACCCCCCCCCAACGCGCTCTGGTGGCCATGCTGGCGGTGATGCTGCTGTATGGACTGGTCCGCCAAAATTCGCTCAATCAGCTAGCTGTGCAGGTTCGCGAAGAGGAAAGTGGACAGCGCCGCTTTCTGGCCACTCTGGCCACGGCCGCCGAAGACAATCAGCCCCTGCCACCCGATCCCAAACCGGATACCTTGCAGTGGCTTTCCAAGAATGTGCTGGCGGGAGGTCTGGACCGACGTCTTCAGAGTAACGCGCCCACCTTGGGCGGGGCCGGAGCGGAAGTCAAGCTTCGCAGCCTGAAGCCCAAAGAAGTAACCTTCCTGCTCACCAAGATGACCAAGTCCAACCTCATTTTCCGCCACCTGGTGCTTTCCGACGTGGGCAGCCGCTCCGTCTGGGAAGTCCAGTTCGTGGTAGAAAATCCCAAGCCGGAGACAACCCCGTGATCGCCCGCATCTTCTTGTTTTTGCTGGTCTTTGTGGTGACCGTGATCTGGCGGTTTCCCTATGAGGAAGCCATCGCCGACCGCGTGGCTGCGCTCGAGACCCGCACGGGCACGCGCGTGGACTACACTCCCGAATCCGCTTCTTTTACGGGCGTGGAGTGGAAGGACGTCAGCATCACCACTCGCAGCGGGCTGAAGGTTCGCTTCGACCAGGCCAAGCTCCGTCCCACCCTGCGCGGAATGTCCGCCCAGGCCACCCAGGGCAAGGGCCAGGGGCGCCTGGTGATGGAACCCAACGGCGATCTCAGCCTGCGCATGGATCAGCTCAAATTTGATAGCGGCTCCAAAGTTCTGGGCGAAATGACCGTCAGCGGCAACGTGACCCATAGCTTCAGGCAACGCCGGGGCGAGGGCAATCTGCGTCTGGTGCTGGATCATCACAATATTCCGCTGCCCGTCGAGGTGGAAAGCTTTGAAACCGGCAATCATCTTTTCTGGCAGGACCGCGGCGTCGGCTATGAACTCAACATGGAGGTCAAGCTGACTGGTGGCGCGGACATCACCGCCGATGGCAACCTGAAGCTTGAGCCCAACCCGGGCGGTCCCCACCGTCTCAACGGCAGCCTCAACGTGCAAACTCGGCTCGGTCTCAAAGGGCGCTTGATCCCGACTGGAACCTGGAAAGACATTCAATGGACGATGGTACGCGACACATGAAAAAGCTTCTCTTCGGCATTCTACTGCTCACGCTACCGGTTTGGGCCCAACCTCCCCAACCACAGCCATCGCCTAGCCCCACCCCGGCCGGACCCTTGATGAAGACGCCGGCCCGTGGGCCCATGCGCATGAATTATGAGAACCTGGACATCAAGGTTCTGGCCAAGCTAGTTTCTGAACTGAGCGGGCGCAACATCGTGCTGGATGATCGCGTCCAGGGCAAAGTCACCCTCCTCTCCAGTCGAGAAATGAGCGGGGCGGAGATTTATGATCTCTTTGTTCTGGCCTTAGAACGCTATGGCTACACGGTCAAATCCAAAGGCGGCTATGACCTGGTGCTGCCTGTCGCCGACGCGCGCAAACAGGCTCCCTTCGTGACTCGTCCCTCCGGGGGTCCGTTGCCGGTGTTGGGGCTGATCTTGCTGAAGAACGCCGACGTCAATCAGCTCCTGCCTGCCCTCAAGCCGTTGGTCAGCGATCAAAACCTGATCCAGGCCTATCCGAATGCCCGGGCCATCGTGCTGGTGGACAAGCCCGCGGTGATCCATCACATCGCCGAAATGGCCCGCCAGATGGACAAGGCCACCCCCGCCAGCCGCGTCCAGGTGATGCGGCTGACCTATGCCGATTCAGACAAACTGGCTCCCGTGCTGCAGCAAGTCATGTCGCGTAGCTTGCAAATTCCGGGCGACGCGCCGCCCCCCAAGGTTGGATCTTTCGCGCCCGCCAACTCGCTTCTCATCCAGGGCAGCGAAGAACAGATCGCGGCCGCGATGCGCATGGCCAAGCGTCTCGATCAGCCCCGGTCGGCTCCTGACCAGATCGAGAAGCCCCAGTTCTACGTAAAGTTTCTCCAGTATGCCAAGGCCGAGGACACGGCCAAAGTGCTGATCAACCTGCTCAGCGACAGCCAGGAAGCGCAGCGCAAGCAGCAAGCCCTGGACGCCAATAACCAGAACCAGGCCAACCAACAAAATTCGGTGGTCAATTTGATCCAGTCGCAGCAGGCCTACCCCAAACTTCAAGACAGCTTCGTGCATCCGGCTGACCAGACCGGAGCCGACCAGGCCAACCAGCAGGTGGCCTTCGTCTCCTCCAAGGTCGCCTTTGATGCCGAGACCAACTCTCTGGTCTTCTTTATGTCCCCCTCTGAATATGCCAAGGTGGACGACCTGATCGCGGAGATCGATGTGCCTCGCAAGCAGGTGCTGGTGCTGGGCATGGTGGCCGAGGTTTCGCTCAGCAAGGTGCTGGCTCAAGGCGCCAAACTGCAGGTGGCCAGCAGCAGCGGGCTGTTGTCCTCCTTCCGAGGCGGTCTGACCGAGGAAGGCCTGCTTTCGGCCCTGGCCTCTGGTTCGTTCACGGTGGGCACGCTGGGCAGCGGCGCCACCCGCACCATCAACGTGGGCGGCCGTGACGTCAAAGTTCCCACTTTCTTCGCCCTGATTAACACCATCACCAACACCACCGACTTCAACCTGATCTCCTCGCCCCGGGTGCTGACTTCCGACCACAAAGAGGGCGTGGTGGAGGTGGGTGATGTGGTGCCCTTTGCCACCGGTGCTCGTTTCGACAATTTTGGTCAGCCACTGGTGACCTACGATTACAAGAAGGTGGGCATCAAACTCACCTTCACCCCCCACGTCTCTCAGTCCGACAATCTGCGCATCGAACTCGACCAGGAAGTGCAGGAAGTCACCGACTACCTGCGCCAGAATCTGGGTGGGTTCGGCTACGTCATCCCCTTGATCTCCAACCGCAGCGTCAAAACCCAGTTGCAGCTCAAAGAGGGCGAGACTCTCTTGATCGGCGGATTGATCTCCAAGCGCACCCTGGATGTGGTCAACAAGGTGCCGATTCTGGGCGACATTCCCATTCTCGAGAACCTTTTCAAAGAAACCAACAAAGAAGAGCGCAAGACCACCCTGTTCATTGCGCTCACCCCCTACATCATCAACCACCCCGATGAGGTCTCCCGCCTCGACCGCTCCTACGAGAAGTATCTGAAGGACGAGGGCAAGCCCTCCGACTCGCAGCACGAGCCGCGGCCCCCGGCCGAACGGCATGCCGTTCCAGAACCCTACGGGCCCAGCCCCAACACGGCTCCGCCGGAAGGTTCGCTGGTGTTGGAGAACCTCTCCATCAACCCGCCGGACGCCAGCGATAGCCTGCGCCAGGCCCGCATCCGCATCCGCAACCGCAATCCTTTCGAGGTGGAGGTGGTGCTGCATCAGCAGGTGCGCGCTCCTGGCGGGTTGGCGGCCGACAGCCGCACCGAGCCTCAGCGCCTGCAGCCCAATGAGGAGCGCGAAATCGTGCTGCCCCCCTATCGCTTTCCCACCCGCGCCGGCGACTACTACTTCGACGTCTCGGCCTGGATCGGCGAGCATCAAGTCAGTCGTCTGCCCCTGCCCCGCAAGGTGGAGCTCAAATGATTCCCGTTGAATTCTGGCAGCGCCACCGAATGCTGCCCATGGAAGACACCCCGAACCGACTGGAGGTGGGGATTCTTCCCGAGACTCCCCGCGAGCTGCTGGAAGACATTCGCCTCCAGGCCGGCAAAGACGTCAAGCCCATTCTGCTCACCAAAGAGCAACTGGAAGAAGGCCTGCGCCGACTGGTGCTCAAGGAGTCCCTGGCCGAATCGGCCGCCCATGTGGGCGAAGACGCGGACGCCGAATCGGCCGTGCTGGATCTGCTCCACGATGTGGGGGGAGCGCCCACCGTGCGCCTGGTCAACCAGTTGTTTCTGGAGGCAATGGAGCTCCGCGCTTCTGACATTCACATCGAGCCCTTTGAAAACGAGACGGCCGTGCGCCTGCGCGTGGACGGGGTGCTTCACGAAAAACGCCGGGTCCCGCAGAAGCAGCACTCGGAGATCAGCGCCCGTCTGAAAGTCTTAAGTCGCCTGGACCTGGCCGAGAACCGCCGACCGCAGGACGGTCGTCTGCAGGTCCGCAGCGGCTCGCGCGCCATCGATGTCCGTCTCTCGATCGTGCCCACCCTCTACGGCGAGCGTCTGGTGATGCGTCTGCTGGAGAAGAATGCTCAGGCCCTGTCCTTGGAACAGCTGGGCACGCTGGACACCATCCAAAAACAGCTGATGCTGGCTTTGGAACACACTTACGGAATGATCTTGATCACGGGTCCGACCGGATCGGGCAAAACCACCACCCTTTACTCCTTGCTGGACAAAGTCAGGTCTCCTCAAACCAATGTCTTGACCGTAGAAGACCCGGTGGAGTACCGCATGAACGGGGTCGGCCAGATCCAGGTCAATGAGCGCATCGGCCTGACTTTTGCATCCGGGCTGCGCTCGATTCTTCGTCAGGACCCGGACGTGGTGATGATCGGCGAAATTCGCGACTCAGAAACCGCCAACATCGCCGTCAATGCCGCCCTCACCGGTCACCTTGTGCTCTCCACGCTGCACACCAACGACGCCCCCTCGGCCGCCACCCGCCTGCTCGACCTGAAAGTGCCGGCCTTCCTGTTGTCCTCTTGTCTTTTGGGAGTGCTGGCTCAGCGTCTGGTGCGTCGTCTTTGTCCGCAATGCGCCCGCTCTTACCAGCCCGCCGACAATGAATGGGCCAAAATCGGCCTGGAACGAGCCCCGGCCAAGGCCGACTGCCGTCTGCCCCAGGGTTGCAAGGCTTGTTTTGACACCGGCTTCCGTGGTCGATTCGGCATTCACGAATGGTTGCCGGTGACCATGGACATCAGCCGCTCGATTGCCCAGGAAGCGGATGCCCGCAAGCTGCGAGAACTGGCCAGACAGGTGGGGATGAGTTCGCTACTGGAAGACGCGGCCCGCAAAGTCTGCATGGGCTGGACCAGTCTGGACGAGGCAGCCCGGGCTGCCCGCTCGATGTAATGCCGCTTTACGAATACCGGGCCCACGACGCGGCCGGCAAGGAAAAAAAGGGCTACATCGACGCCCCCTCTTCTTCGGCCGCCTACCAGTTGCTCAAGGAACAAGGACTGTTTCCCAGCCGACTCCAGGAGAACAGCGGCCAGGGGGCGCGCGGAATTGGGGACGAAAGCCTGGCCCATCTGGTCACCCAACTGGCCTCCCTGCTGAAATCGGGCATTCCGGTGGACGAAGCGCTGGAATCCCTGGCGCTGAGCGAAGGCAACCCCAGCGTCCAGTCGGGTCTGCAGCGCGTGCGCGTACGCCTGCGCGAAGGCCAGACTCTGGCTGGCGCCCTGGCCCAGGAGCAGCTCTTTCCAGGAATTCTGCTGCGCATGGTCGAGGCCGGTGAAGAATCCGGCAAGTTACCCACCATTTTGCAGAAATTTGCCGATTATCTGCAGCGCGACCTGGCCAACCGCCAGGCTCTGGCAGGTGCCCTGACCTATCCGGTGATTCTCATTTCCATCTCGATTCTCTTGTTGGGAGGCCTGCTCTACTTCCTGACCCCGGTGCTCAAAGAGATGTATGGCTCGTTGGGGATCGACCCCCCCATGTTCACCAAGGTGATGCTCTGGAGCGGAAGCTGGATGGTGGATTACGGGATCTACGTGCTTCCCGCGCTCATTCTAATGGCCCTGGGCTTCTTCCGCTGGGTGCCACTGGGACTGCGTCAGTCCATCACGCTCCGGCTGCCGCTGTGGGGCCAGATGCTGCTGGCCTCGCTGCTGGAGCGCTGGTGTTCCACGCTGGCCATGTTGCACGGCGCCGGGGTGCCCCTGGTGAGAGCCCTGCAACTGAGCCGCGAGGTCATGCAGAGCCCCACTCTGGACCAGGACCTCCAGCATCTGGAGCGGGCGGTGGAGCGCGGCGACGGCATCTCCAATTCAGTCTCGCGGCTACCCTGGATGCCGCCACTGCTGCAGCAATTTCTGCGGACCGGCGAACGCACGGGCGATCTGGAATCCATGCTGGAGTCAGCCTCGCATTACTACGAACGCGAGCTAGAACGGCGCCGTGCCATCGTTTTAAGATTTCTTGAACCGGCTTTGATTACCGTGATGGGAATTGTTGTAGGATTTCTCGTGCTAGCCGTGCTATTGCCGCTCTCGGACGTCTCTTCACGCCTCAATATCTAAACATACCAATGTATATCCCTCAGATCACCTATGGCCAGCCCGCCGGGCTTTGGCTACAACAATAGCATGAGCTTTCGATCTCGATTAGCCAACTGGTTCAGCGCCTTTCAAGCCAAGACTCCGACCCTCTACGAGCGTCGCGAGCCTCTGCCGCGTCAGCCTCTGTCCCTGAACGTGCGCTGTCGGCACAGAGGCAAAGAATTTGAAGCTCGCGTGCTGGATTTCTCACCTCAAGGAATGAAAATCAGCTGCGCACGCCTGCTGGAAGCTGAAGACACGGTCGAAATCGACTCCACCGACCATCGCCAGCACGTCCTGGGACGAGTGGCTTGGGTCAAAGGCCAGCACGGCGACTGGATCATCGGCGTTCAATTCAACCCTTCGGACGAAAACGTCATCGAGGAATGGCTGACGCTAGCAGCAATTTCCCAATCGGCCTAGAAAGCCGGCCCATGCGCAGTCACATTCTCAGTCTGGTGCTTCTGGCTTCCTTGACAGCCGCAGCCGAGCCCCCACCCACCCAGTTGATGTATCTGTCCGCCAACGAGGAGCTCAAACTGGCTGTCGCCATCAAGCGAGAATATTACCCCTGGCCAGCGATGAAGGTGGGCATCGGACAGTTCCACGGGCGCTCCTTCGGCCAGATACGGTTTTTCGTCGCCCCCGGCGCGGGTCGGGCTCAGGTACTGCGGCAATGCCGCCAGGCGGCGCTGCTCACCTTCCGTATGTTCCCCAGCATGGTACACCTGGATATGGACTGCAGTCCCCACGACGACTCTCCCGAGGCCAAGGCCGTGCCCTGGTTCGCGGCCAGTCTGGACCGCCAGAAAGCCCTCAAAACCTCGCTGGAAATCCCTCCCCAACGATGGTTTGAGCTGCAGGGGCCGATCACTTTGCGCGAAGACCTGCACAAAGAGGGCGATCCCCCCGATACCTTGTCTCAACAGCTGCTGACCAACTGGAACACTCCTGCCAAACGGCAGGGCCAGGCTAGTTCGAATCGATGATGCGCTCGCCCTTGGGCGCCGTGGTTTCCTCATAAACGCCGCTATCGCGGCGTTCTAGCCGTTTGAATCCGCTATTTTTGTAGTCGGCCGTGAACTGCGAAACGGAGGTGGCCACCGGCACAATCAGGCGCTCCACTCTCTCGGCCGGGTCGCGTTGGCCGAGATCCATGCCGGAGACCTGGCAGAGTTCGCCCCAGGTCTGAGGGTCATGCGCCATTTTATGGTTCACTTCCATCTTCTCTCCACCCACTCGGTAGACATACACGGGCATAACGACGTTTCTCCTTAACGATATTGAAAGGCCGGACTGGCTAGCAGGACGCCCGCCACCTTGGTGGCCCACACCTGGCGGCGGCGCTGCTCATAATCGGCAGGCTTTGGATTACGAAACCATTTGCGCTCCGGAACGTAACCATCGCCGCCGTTCAGAAGCTTCTTGGCCGAAAGCTGCTCGGCCAGAGCCCCGGCCTCGGCCACCACCAGCGGTTGCAGTGCGGCCCCGGGTTCCTGACCCGGGCGCAAGAAGCGGCCCCAATCCACGCGAATCCCCTTGATTCGATTCTGCGACAGCTGAGTGGCGAAATTCATTCGATTGACCAGTTCGCTGGTGGAAGCCCAGACCCGGCTATCTTCCGGATAGCCGGTGGGCGGGACGCAGGCGTAGAGAGGTTGGCCCAGCCGCTGCAGCCAGTAGAAATGGCCGCGCTCGAACTGCAAATCAGCGTCGCAACAGCGCAAACTGCTGACGAAGAACTCCAGAGGAGACTTTACTTTGGACGGATGGGCGGCCTCGGCCCAGAACTCCGGAGACTGCAGCATGGCCACCAGCATGGGGCGGATTTCACCATGGCTCTGGCCGTAGGCCCTGGCCATGCGATCGACCAGGGCCGCGGGAGCCTCGTCCGAGACAAAACGCTGGGCCAGTTTGCGAGCCAGGTAGCGGGCCGTGGAGGGATGGGCGGCCAGAATATCCAGCGCCCGCTCACCCTCCTCGAGTCCCCCACCCGGTTCGAAGGAATGGCCCAGGAAGCTCTTGGACTCGGCGTCGTGCCAATCGGCTCGAAACAGAAAGTCGCCCCGTTGCTCATAACCCAGCCGCTGACCGGGTTTGATCAAGGCGCGCAGATTGTCGTTGTTGGCTTCGGGATAAAGCACCGTCCAGCCCGAAAGGCAGCGAGCCAGTTCGGTCACGTCTTTCTGTGTATAGCCGCCATCCACGCCCAAGGTGTGCAGCTCCATCACCTCCCGGGCGTAATTTTCGTTCAGGCCACCATTCTTGCGTTGAAGTGGCTGACCCTGACGCAACTCTTCCTGATCCTCAGCGGGTGCACTCTTGTAACGAGCATTGAGGGTGGTCTGGGCGCCCGGGCTGGCCGAGGACTGGGCATTGTCCAGGTAATAGAGCATGGCCGGATGCTGAGAAGTCTGGTGGAGCATGGCCGGAAATGAACCCAGCGCCTGGGGGCGCAGGATGTCCCGCTCGTAGCTGAGCACGTTGACGCGCACATTGTCGTTGAGGGCGGCCACATTGAAATGGTTGAACCAGAAATCGGTGAGCACCTCACGCAGCTGGTTGTGGGCGTAGCGACAACGCAGCAGCTTCTGGTAGCGAATTTCATCGAAGAGGTCGTCATAGCTGGCGATGCCGTTCGACTCTTTATAGTCGCGCAGGCGCGCCTCGTAGATCTGGCGGCTGCGCTCGCTGCCTTCAGTCCACTTTCTCAGGCTATCCTGCTCGGCCAGTTCCTGCATGCGGGCCCGGCTGACATAGGTGGTGCGCTCCTCCCCCGCCTCCATTGCCAGGCAGGGCGTGTCCTGGAGGCGCTGGCTCAATTCTTCTTCAGAGGCCTGGCCATCCAACTGAGCCTCCACCCATTTTTCCAGGCCGGTTTGAACCACCTGATCGAGCTGGCCAGGGGTCGCGCCAAAGGTCAGGCGCTGCAACAAAAATCGGGCGGCCTGGCGCTCGTCCAGGCCAGCCGCCCGATAGGGCAAGGGAGGCACCGGCTGAGCAACGGACCAACCCGTAAGGGCCAAAGTCAGCAGCAGCCGGCGCAGCATCGTTTAGAGCAGTTCCGCTTCCAGGCTGATGCTGGTACCGGTCAGGGCCCGCGATACCGGGCAGTTCTTCTTTGCATTCTCGGCGAACTCGAGAAACTCGTCTTTAGACAGGCCGGGTACTCGGGCTTTGGTGGAGAGCTCGATCTTGGTGATCAGGAACTCGCCATTGACCACGTCCTGGGTCACCCTGGCCACCGTGTTGATCTCCTCGGGCGGCTTACCGGCTTTGGTGAGCAAGGCGCTCAGCATCATGCTGTAGCAGCCGGAGTGAGCGGCCCCGATCAATTCCTCGGGGTTGGTGTTGGAGGTGTTCTCAGAGCGCGACTTGAGCGAGAAAGTGACATCGATGGCACCGGTTTTACCCACAATGTGGCCGGAGCCGTGCAGCAGATCGCCTTTCCAGGTGGCGGTGGCTTGGTTGACTGGCATGGTGATTTCTCCTCGGTAAAATTAGATCTTGGGGGCGGTCGCCCCTCCCAAAAAGCAAGAGAGCCCCGGCTTCGCGCCAGGGCCCTCGGTTGGCCTGCTCAATCAGGGCTTGCAGCTCTCCACGAAAGCCCGGTGCAGCCTTAAGTCCCCGGACAGTTCCGGATGAAACGAACTCACCCAGATCTTATCCTGACGAGCTGCCGCCACCTGACCATCCACCTCGGCCAGCACTTCCACTCGATCGCTCAGCGGCTCCGCCAGCGGAGCACGTATGAACACGGCCGGAATGGGCTCCTCCAGGTTGGAAAGCTCCAGCGGGGTCGTGAAAGAATCCACCTGGCGGCCAAAAGCGTTGCGGGTCACGCGCAGGTCAATCCGATCCAGAGCCAGCTGATCCGGCAGTCCACCGCGGATCTCTTTGGAGAGCAAAATCATGCCGGCGCAAGTGCCCCAGATCGGCTTTTTGAACTCCCGTAGGGGTTGCTCAAAGCCAAAGCGGCGCAACAGCTTACCGATGGTGGTCGACTCACCCCCAGGTATGATCAATCCATCCACCTCATCCAACTGCTCGGGCAGGCGAACCTCGATCGGTCTGGCTCCGCAACGACGGAGATAGTCGGCGTGTTCGGCGAAGGCCCCCTGCAGGGCCAGCACCCCGACCTTAACGGCCACGGCCCTGCACCAATTCGTGTTGGGGAATCTGGGCGATGTCCAGGCCGCGCATGGGCTCACCCAGACCCCGCGAACACTGCACCAGCTGCTTGGGATTCTCGAAATGGGTGGTGGCCTCCACGATGGCTTTGGCGCGGGCGGCCGGGTCGCTGGAACCAAAGATTCCAGAGCCGACAAAGACACCATCGCATCCCAGGCGCATCATCAGAGCCGCGTCGGCCGGGGTTGCGATGCCTCCGGCGGCGAAGGTCACGACCGGCAACCGACCCAGTTTGCGCACCTGTTTGAGCAGATCGATGGGCACGCCCAGATCGCGAGCATAGCTCATCAGCTCCTCTTCAGGCATCAACTTGGCCCGGCGACACTCGGAATTGAGGGTGCGCATATGGCGGACCGCCTCCACCACATTGCCTGTGCCAGCTTCGCCCTTGCTGCGAATCATGACCGCGCCCTCGCCGATACGGCGCAGGGCCTCGCCCAAATTGCGGCAGCCGCATACGAAAGGCACCTTGTAGTGATTCTTTTCGATATGAAACTCTTCGTCGGCGGGAGTCAGCACTTCCGACTCATCGATGAAGTCCACCCCCAAGGCCTGCAAGATCTCGGCCTCCACGAAGTGGCCGATGCGCACCTTGGCCATCACCGGAATGGTGACAGCATCCATAATACGCTGAATCATGGCCGGGTCGGACATGCGCGAGACGCCGCCCTCTTTGCGAATGTCCGAAGGAATGCGTTCCAGGGCCATCACCGCGCAGGCGCCAGCTTCTTGAGCGATAACCGCTTGCTCGGGCGTGCTCACGTCCATGATCACGCCGCCTTTGAGCATCTGAGCCAGTCCGCTCTTGACCTGTAGAGAACCTTTTTCTTTCGACATAACCTCGAACTCCTGAATGAAATAAAGACCCCAGGAGCCTATTCTAGGTCAGGCGTGGGTGGTCGAAAAGGCACAGTTTTCCGAAAAGATGTCGACCAGTCAAAACTCTGGAGTGATTCCCCGGCGCACAAAATCCAGTGGGGCGGCCGTGAATCGAGGGTTTCGGGGTGAACTGGCCACACCCAGCTGACCCCATAACTGGTCGAGATTGATGGGAGCGCGACGCTCCAGTTCCTCGTGCACCTGATGCAGCACTTGACTGTGCACAGCCTCATCCGCAATATCCAGAAAATCAGATAATGTCCATGATTGGCTGATGTTGCCCCGAGCCACCACCCCCCGCAAAGCTTCCTGCAGGGTATGCTGATTGTGACTTTCGGCTCGCAAGCGCACGTCCACCAGCAAGCAAAAAAGAGCACCGCCCCAATAGGTGGCCCCCCAGCGATGGTCCCCGTCCAGACCGGCCGCTTCCACGTCCGCGATCCCCTTGGGCAGGCCCTCCAGCAGATCCAACCAGACCCGTTGAGCTCGAATGTCACCCATCTTGAGCCGGATCAGAGGCTCCACATAGGTGGCGATTCCCTCTTCCAGCCAGTGATGCGCATAGGGCATATCGGGCACGGCCAGGTGCACCATCTCGTGGCAGAGCTGCCAGGAACCAGCGATCTCGGCCGGCGAGAACCGACTCGGAATCTGCACCCGAATATAGGGATCCCCCTGGCCAAAGGTGACCCCTTGAATCGAGCCCGAGCTCAATGGGGTGATCAGCAGCACGGCCTGATCAACGGGGAACCGTCCGAAGAAATCGGCCACTCCCTCGCCCGTCGCCTGAACCCAACGGGTAAGCTGCCCATCACTTAGCTTGAGAGCGCCGGGAACATAGGCCTCGGTCAGCGACCCACCCTGAAAGTGATGCTGGCGAACGGCCAGCCTTCCGAATGCGAACAGAGGACGTTGGGCCAGCTGGTCCTGGTTGATCAACAGTGTGTTCTGAGATCCGGTGGTCAAGCTGGTAACGAAGTTGACCCCGGCCTGGCACTGAATGTGCAGCCGGTAGGGTCCCGCCTGGGCCGGCAACCAGCCACGCGGGGTCAGCACCTGAACGGGAAAGACCGGGCACAACCAGATGCGGTAGTGCAGGTGATCGCCGGCAATCGCCTCGGCCTCTCGGGGAAGCTTGCCGGCAGGCAGGCCGCGAGCCTCCACCTCGATCAAGTTGGCGCCGAGCCGAACTTCAAAGTCGCTCTGAGCCGAGGCCACGGCGCTCAGGCCGAATAAGAAAATCAGGCAAAGCCAACGCATAGCCTCATCATAACCCCAAATGCCCCGGGAGGGTGCTGCTTGACCCTGGAGAAATTTAGGGGCAGGTGGGGAAGCGATTCACGGCGCGAGAAAGCTGGCAACTTCTTCAGGCCGGCTTTGCGACCGGGCTGTGCTCCATTTACTTTCTGCTGCAGTTCGTGAACCCCGACGCATCCCAGCCCTGGCGAGCCGAGCATCCCTATCTCAGTTGGACCATCGACCACGACTTCCAGGTCTGGACCGTCCTGGCCGTGATATTCTTTCTTCTGACTTTTGGGGTCCAGGCTCTAGTGGCGAAAGCATGGCCCAAAGGGGTCGGCGGCTGGGTCCTACAGAGTGTGGTTGTGGCTATGCTGGCGGGCCTGGCTTTTTACCTGACCCCCAGCATTCCGTCCAAAGGCCTGTTCCCCTGAACGGAACGTGAACCGAATCGAGCAGGGCCGCGTAGGTCTGAGTATGAACAAGACCTTCAGCTACTCGCAACGCATCCAACTCGCTCTGCTGGTGCTCTTCGCCAGTCTCTGCCTCAACTTTGGTCAGCTCCTCGGCCACTTCAGGCAGCCCTCGAACCACCAGCTGTCCACCACCCGAATCGCCATCCATCCCGGCTAGCCTCGGCCACCTGGTCAAGAGGTGGAAAGCGAACCTCGAAGGATGGCCTACTTGAGCTGCATCGAGGCGGCGCTGCTCTCGAAAACGGGGGAGACCTCGGAATATTTGGCCTCCAGGCTGGTGCCGGTAAAGAGGATGGCCTTTCCGTCCTTGAGCGCATACTGACTCAAGAACTGCAAGTTCCGTCCGTTCATGGTGGCCGTCCAAACGACCTGGTGAGCCGGAACACCGCTGACGGTGACGTCCTGTTCGGAAACGATCTTGGCCTTGGCGGCCTCCATTTGCTTGAGAGTGACGTCGGTGTAGCTCTTCAAATCCATGTTGCCCGGCAGTGTTTGAACCATGACGTTAATGTTGGCTTGAAAGCCGCCCTGATCTGGCCCCATATAAAGCTGGGCGACGCCGCTTCCAAGCTTGTCGGAGGCTTTCCAGCCGCTGGGGGCTGGCAACACGAATGGCTTGTCTGCCTGGGAGGTCTGGCCGGTCGGCGTTGAGGAGGGCGCGACTGCCGGGCGGGAGCAGCCCGACCCAAACAGTCCCGCGGTGAGAAGCAAGGAAGCAATCAGAACTTTATACACGCAGGCGAGTCTATTCTTTCTCTCTCGCGCCTGTCAACGCGAGCCAGGAGCCTCAGGCGTTCTTTTCTTTCCAGTAAGCCTCAAAATCGCGCACGAATTCTTCCTGCTTGAGGGTGCCATACTGGGAGTTGATGCGTTCCGCTTCCAGGGCCTCGTCGGCACTCATTCCCTGAGAGATGCGCCAGCATGCGGTCATCACACCGGTGCGCCCGACACCCGCCTTGCAGTGCACATAGACCGGCTGATTGGCCGGCTCGTTGACGATCTTGATGAAGTCCTCCACCTGCTGGAAGGTGGGCTTTTGAAAGTCTTCCACAGCCACATTGATGACCTTCATCGGGTAGTGGGTGGGCGGGTCCCAGGCGTTGTCTCGATCGGAACCGCGCAGGTCGACCTGAGTCTTGATGCCCTGGTTGGCCAACCAGTCCAGACCTTCCTGATCGGGCTGACCGCCGCGCAGATATTGAGGGCTGACGATCTGGAAGTTGGGCACGTCGCTGGCGGGAGGGCGGATGGTGTAGATGGTGTGAGGATAGCTGCCGTCCAGGGCCAGGTTGCGTAACTTTTCGTAACTGTGGCGGAGGTCTGAGCAACCCTCGGGAGCGTTGCGGCGGATGTCCCAAAGCTGCTCGCGCACGTCTTTCTTGATGGCGCCAAGGTTGTCGGGGGTGGCGGAATTGACGGTATCGACCAGTTCTTGAGCGATTTGCTTCTCGCAGGCGGGCGCATGGGCCTGAACCTGGCGGGCCCACTTCTGCATGTCGGCCACGGTTCGCTGGTAATTTGACTGAATCTGCGCCACCGAACAAGGATACGCCAAACTTCTGAAAATTCCCTGATCAAAGGACAGCGCCAGATGACGAAGAACTTTCAACCATGCTGCACCCTCGCCGGCTCATGGTCCGGCCCTCTGACCCCGAACAGGCCCGTAACCTGGCCCAAGCTCTGAATATCCCCGAAGTCATCGCTCAGTTGCTGATCCAGCGCCAACTGCATGAACCTGAGGCGGCACGCAGCTTTCTTCACGACGACGCTTCTCAACTCAGCTCTGACCCCATGCTCTTTCGCGATATGGCCAAAGCCGTGGAGCTGATCGAAGCATCCATCAGCCAGAGCGAACTGATTTTTATTCACGGAGATTACGACGTCGACGGGATCTGTTCTACCGTGCTGCTGGCCGAAGGCCTCAAAGAACTGGGGGCCCGCACCGAGCATCACGTGCCTTGCCGCTTTACGGAAGGCTACGGCGTATCGCTAAAAGCGGTGGAAGCGGCCGCCCAACGCGGGGCCAAGATGCTGCTCACCTGCGACTGCGGCTCCAGCAGTCACCAGGCAGTGGACCTTGCCCACAGCCTGGGCATGACCGTGATCGTCACCGATCATCACCATCTACCGGCCAGGCTGCCCACCCCCGACGCCCACCTCAACCCCCAACTGCCGGATTGCACCTATCCCTTCAAGCCGATGTGCGGCACCACCGTCGCCTACAAGCTGATCTGCGCCCTGCACCAGCAGCGCGGCCAGGCCTGGCCGACCCACTTTCTGGACCTGGTGGCGGTGGCCACCATCGCCGACGTCATGCCCCTGGTGGGCGAGAACCGCGGACTGGTCCGCAGTGGCCTGCGCCAGCTGGCCCAGTTGGAACGTCTGGGACTGCGCACCCTGGCTCAGGCCAGCGGGCTGGAAGAAGGTCCCTGGGGCAGTTTTGCCGTCGGTTTTGGGCTGGGCCCGCGTCTGAACGCAGCCGGACGTCTGGAGCACGCTCGACTGGGCGTGGAACTGCTGTTGAGCAGCGAAGAGGAACCGGCCCGCAAACTAGCCTCCTACCTGGACAAGCTCAATCAGCAGCGGCGAGAACTGGAAGCCGGGATGCGAGCCCAGGTGGAAGAGCGCCTGACCCAGGACCCGGCCCGGCTGGAACTGGGTGTGGTGGTGGAAGCCGGCGAGGATTGGCACCAGGGCGTGGTCGGCATCACCGCCAGCCGGGTGGTTGACCGCTTTGGGCTGCCCGCTTTCATCATGGGCCGGGTCGGTGACGTCTGCAAAGGTTCAGCCCGCGCCCCCGAAAACGTGAACCTGCATGCCGCCATGCAAAAGTGCGCGGATGTTTTCGTCAAATTTGGCGGACACGCCCGGGCTGCCGGCTTTACGGTGGCCTGGGACCGGGTGGACGAAATGCGCCAGCGGCTTTCCGAGGCGGTGGCCGAAGTGCGACAGGGCCCGGCCCCGGTGCACGTGGACCTGGAGCTCGACTTGAAGGCGGCCAATGTGGAGTTGGCCCGCAGCCTGCGCATGCTGGAACCACTCGGTGAAGCCAACCGCACTCCAGTCTTTCTGGCCCGCAGAGTGCGCCTGGACAATCTCAAGGTGATCGGAAAAACCGGCGAGCACCTGCGCTGCCGTCTGGTTCAGGGCAATCTCGAACGCAAAGCAGTGGCTTTCCGCATGGCCGACGATCGGCCCCATATTCTGGATAAGCACCTCTATTACGATGTCACTTTCGAGCTCGAGGAAGAAAGCTGGGAAGGCCAATCTTACGCCAGCTTGCGCGTACAGAACGTACTCGAACCCGAACCTCAAGTGTTCGCCTTGCTGCAGCACAAAGCACGCTGGAACGAACCCAACGGAGGTCCCAGCCTGGTGGACGGCCGCAATGTGGTCAGCCGCCGCGCTTACCTGGAATGCCTGCTCAATCTGGGCCACACGCCGCAGGTGGTGGTGCACGACCAGGCGCAGCGTGAAAAGGTGCAGGGAGCCCTCCCCCAACATCTGCTCAGCATCGAGACTTACAGCAGTCTGCGGGCCGGCTTTGATGATGTGGTGTTGCTTTATCCTCCTTCCTGTCGCGAAGACCTGTTGCAACCGGCGCTGCAGCAAGCGGCCCGAGTGCATGTGCTTTTTGGGGGACGCGAACTGCGCCAGGAAATTCAGCGCCAATCCCATCGCTGGCTGGACCGTCCACGTCTGGAGGGAGTTTGGAAAGCGTTGGTGCGCCATGCCCGGCAGGGTCGCCTGGAGGTCCAACAGTTCCCCTCGGTGGAACAGGACATTCGCCCTCTGCGTGCCTCACTCGATCAGGCCGTCCAGGTTTTCGAGGAGCTTCAGCTTGTAGAACGAAAATCTGATTCCTGGATCATCCGACCCTCCGGCGGGCGTAAGCTGGAGGAATCCAGACGCTACCAAGAGATGTGCCAGGGACGGGAGCAGTTTATGCTGTTGGTGGAAAAGTTTGACGATCGACATCTCCGCCTGGAGGAACACCTGGTCGGGGCGTGACCGTCTGGGATCCCTTCACCCACAATCCCTACCGATTGTTGGGTATCCCCCGAGAGCAGTCGCCGCCTTCGACACGAGAGCAGGCGGTGGTTCTGCACGTGATGGATCTGGTTCCGGTCGACATGAGCGATCAACTCTTTGCCTACTGTCTTGAAGAACTGGCCAGTGAACGGCAGCCTCTCCATCGCGCGACCTGGTTCGACTCCACCCGACCGTTAGATCAGCTGGCCTGGCTGGATATTTGCGAGGGCCGACCGCTGGACGCCTGGCGACGCTGGAGCACCGAAGCCCATCTGCTGTCAGCCCACAACCTGGCCGTGTTGGCCCATATGCGCTGGCTGAAGAAACCAACCGACCTGGAAATGGCCAAAGAGGTCATGCGGCGCTGGAAAGAGCTGGCGGAGGTCACCCAGGAGCAGGGCTATCTGGCCGTGCTGGGCAATCTGCGCGAAAGCTTGCGCCAACGAGTGGATCAGCTCCACTCCAAAGGTCTTGCGGGTCCCCTGCGTGAGGCATGGCACCTGACCGTGTTGCTCACTTCCGTCGCCGAGGTTCAGGCCGAGCAGATGACCGTACTGGCCGAGGACCTCGAGCGTTGGAACCTGGAAATGGCCGGCCTTCGACAGGCCTTGCTGGACGGAACTCCAGCCGATCAGGTGACCGCCAGGTATGAAAATCAACTGCTGCCTCAGTCTCAGTTCCTGCTTCAATGCACCACCGACAATCTGGAGTTCGCCCAACAGTTTGGCCAGCACCTGGCCACCTTCTATCGCTCGCTGGCGCGGGCCTGGTGGGAGGTGGGCAGCGATGCGGCCCGCGACTATGCGCAGTCATGGATGGAGCAGGCCATCGAACTGGCGTCGGACGAGTTCAAGGGCGAATGGCGAGCCGACCTCGAGCACTGGCGAGTCAGTCGCATTCCCACCGTAGCCAGGCCGGCCGAAATGACCTTGATTCCCGGGGACGAGGCCCGGGCCCCTCAGCGCCGTCTGGGTTTTGCGATCGCGGCCGTGATCGTGCTGGCCCTGGGCTGGGCTTTCGTGCGACAACCCCGCGACCCCATGGCCAGCCTGACTCGACCGGCTGCTCAGCAGCGCGCCGATCAGATCGTATCCGAGCTGGGCCCCCTGGCCGAAAAACTTTCCCAGATGCCGGAGAAAATTCAGAAAGCCCCGGCCGATCAGAAAAAGAGTCTGGAAGAGGAACAAGAGCGGCTGTCTTTGCGGCACAGCGCCCTCAAGCAAGAATTGGTACGTCTGCAACGCTGGCTGGACGTCCATTAAAGCAAGAGATCCCCCAGGTGGCAGCGAACGGCATGAAACCTTGACCACTTTAGAAGGAGAAACTTGCCTGCGAGCCATCGAGCTCGGCGGTCCCGAACTCGAGGGGCTTCTGCGTCGTCTGGCCGCCTTTTACACCACCGAGGATCTGGAATTGGTGGCGCGGGCCTTTCTCCTGGCTGAAGAGCGGCACCGCCCTCAGCATCGCAGCTCGGGTGAACCCTACATCACCCACCCCGTGGCGGTGGCTCACATTTTGGCCGACTATCGGCTGGATGCCCCCACCCTGGCGGCCGCGCTGCTGCACGATGTGGTGGAAGACACTCCCACCACTCTTGAGGAAGTCTCCACCACCTTCAGCCCGGAGATCTCCATGCTGGTGGACGGCGTCACCAAACTGACCTCGATCAGCTCTCGTCAGGGCCGCGACGCGCCCACCCCGCGCAGCAAACAGCAGGCTCAAGCTGAAAATCTGCGCAAGATCTTTCTGGCCATGGCTCGCGATTTGCGAGTCATCCTGATCAAGCTGGCTGACCGCCTGCACAATCTGCGCACCCTGGGCGCGCTCAGACCCCAGAAACAAGAGGCCATCGCCACCGAAACGCTGGAAATCTTCGCACCCATCGCCTCTCGGCTGGGCGTATTCCAGATGAAGATCGAGCTTGAGGATCTCTCCTTCCGTTTCCGCTATCCCAAGGAATACGAGGAGATGACTCAGGGTCTGGGACGCCTGCGCCCGGTCCTGGAGCGTGCCATTGAAGAGGCGCGCAACGCCATCGAAAAGCGCATGGAGGCCCTCAAGATCAAGGCCCGCCTGGAATGGCGCGAAAAGCACCTGTATTCCACGTTCAAGAAGATCCAGCGCACCCGCCGCCCCCTGGAAGACATTTACGATTTGCTGGCCCTGCGCATCATCGTGGACAAGGTCGAGGACTGCTACAGCATCCTGGGTCTGGTGCACTCCATCTGGGTGCCCATGAAAGACCGCATTAAAGACTATATCGCTGTTCCCAAGAGCAACAACTATCGCAGCCTGCACACCACCGTCTACGGCCCGGGAGACCATCCCCTGGAAATCCAGATTCGCACCTGGGAGATGCACCAGGTCAACGAGATGGGCATCGCCGCCCACTGGGCCTACAAAGAAGGCAAGGCTCCCCCGGCCAAAGACACGGCCATGTTCAAGGAGATTTATCCGTGGATTCGAGCCATCCTGGACTGGGACGCGGAGACCCGCGACGCCAAGGAATATGTCGACAACCTCAAAGTGGATCTGCTCTCCAACGAGGTCTTCGTCTTCACCCCGGGGGGTGATGTGATCGACCTGCCCACTGGGTCCGTGCCCATCGACTTCGCCTACCGCGTGCATACCCAGGTGGGGCACCGCTGTATCGGCGCCAAGGTCAATGGCAAGATGGTGCCCTTCGACTACAAACTGCAGAACGCCGACGTGGTCGAAGTCATCACCAGCAAGAATGGCACCCCCTCGCTGGACTGGCTGCGCATCTGCGGCAGCAATCAAGCGCGCAATAAGATTCGCAACTGGTTCAAGAAAGAGCGCCGCGAAGAGAATGTGTTGCGCGGGCGGGATATTCTGCGCCGCGAGCTCACCAAGCAGCGCATGGACGGCGTGCTTAACGACGAAGACCTGATGACCCGGATCGCCAAGCACCTGAACTTCGAAAAAGGCGACGACTTGCTGGCCTCGCTGGGCTTTGGCGAAACCTCGCTGGCGCAGTTCCTGGGGCGGCTCCGCGAAGAGCTGCCACAGGAATCCTCGCAGTCTTTACTGCCGCCCCCGCGCCGACCGGCCGGATCCAAGAAGAAATCTGGCCAACCTGTGCGGGTTAAAGGCATCGAAAACATCCTGATCCGCTTCTCCAAATGCTGCGCTCCGGTTCCGGGCGACGAGATCATCGGCTACATCACCCTGGGTAAGGGAGTGTCCGTGCACGTCGCCGATTGTCCCAACCTGGCCACCATGATTGTCAAAGCCCCGGAACGGGTCATCGAGGTGGAATGGGAAGCCACCAGCGAGAGCGGAAGCTACCCAGTGGAACTGGAAATCGACGCCTGGGATCGAGACGGGCTGCTTTCCGAAGTCATGGGCATTCTCAACGAAGCACGCATCCCCACTCGCTCCTGCAAGGCCTGGGCCAAGAAAGACCGGGCTTTCGTCAAGGTGGCCGTGGATATTCTGCACAAACGCCAGCTGGAGGACCTGATCAAGCGACTGCGCAAGGTGCGTGAAGTCATCAGCGTGTCGCGCACCCACACCCAGGCCGGACAACATTGAGAGCGCTGATCCAAAAAGTCTCTCGAGCCGAGGTCAAAGTTCAGGGAGAAGTACGCGGGAGCATTGAGCGGGGCTTTCTGATCTTGCTGGGCGTGGGTGGCAACGACACCGAGAAACAGGCCGAGTGGCTGGCCGACAAAGTGGTCAACCTGCGCATTTTTGAAGATGAAGCCGGCAAGCTCAACTTATCTCTGCTCGATGTGGGCGGCGCCGCCCTGGTGGTCTCTCAGTTCACGCTCTTTGGCGACTGCAAGAAAGGACGACGCCCGTCTTTCACCGGAGCGGCCCGACCGGAACTGGCCGTTCCGCTTTACGAGCACTTCGTGGCCCGCTTGCGAGGAGTTCTGGCTCGAGTCGAGACCGGGGTCTTTCAGACTCACATGGATGTATCGCTGACCAACGACGGTCCGGTCACACTTTGGCTGGACACAGACGAACTGACCTGAACTTCCGGCCGACGAGCCACAACCAGCATACCGTGACGCAGGCTTGGTACGAGCCGAGCGATGATATTGGTCGCCGCGGCATAGACCAGCCCGATCGGGATCTTCCAGCCACCGAAGCGGCGCCGAAAGACCAGTTCACCCTGCTCGTTGGTATCAAAAGGTCCGGACTGCATGTAGAACATGATTCCGTCCCAGTAGAGATGTGGCCCACCCTCGATCTGAGAGTAGCCTTCCTGCTCCAGCATGCCGTTGATTTCCCTGAAGGTATACTCGCGCATGTGGCCGCCCCACCATTCGGGGGGTCCCACCTCCGGAACGGGAGCCCGCCCGATCAACATCTTGACCCGGTTGAGCAGCCGGCTGAGGTTGGGAGTGGTCAGTAGCAGGCGTCCCCCTGGCTTGAGAGCCTGAAGCAAATGACGCAAAGCTTTGCGGGGATTCCCCTGGAGATGTTCGATGACTTCGCTGAAGATGATCAGGTCGTAAAAATCGTGAGGGGTAGGAAGCGGCTGCAGAATGTCGCCACAGTGAAATGTTAAGCCGGCCGCCTCCGAGACTTCTCGCAGGCTTGGACCCAGGTCCAGGGTGTGCACGTCCCAGTCCGGGCAGATCTGCTTGAGCTGACGCGAGAAACGGCTGGTCCCAATCTCCAGCACCGTTCTCGGCTCCGGCATTTGGGAGATGGCCTCGACCAGGGCGCTGAATTTGGGGCGGGTGACGGTGTAGTAGACTCGATCGTGCAGATCTTTGTCGTTGCGCAAATCCTGGTCGAACCGTTTTAGGAACTGGGAACGCTGGATGGGCATAGCGGCCGGTTCGGTTTCGTTTCAGGGAGTCCCTCTACCACCAGGGTCCGAAACGTCCGAATCGGCCGTAGTAGCCGGGATAGCCCAATCCGAAGCTAAAGCCGCTGCGATAACCAGGCCAGCTGTTGCCGTAGTAATAGGCGGGGTAGGCGCGCGCAGTGTAGGTCATGCGCACCTTGGTGGAATAAGCGGTTTCCTCGGTGCGCTGCTGCTCGTTGTTGGGGTCCTGAGCGTAGAGTGTGAATTGAGCTTCCAGGTCCATTCCGCTGCGGCGCGTCTCAGCCTGATTCAGATCCATGTTGAAGCCGAATTGGCCCTGCTCATTGGCCCGAACCGTCCACTCGTGGTCGTAGTCAGTGTATCCAATGAAGAGAAACCGCCCCATATCGATGTGGCACTTCACTTTGACCAGAGCCCCGGGCGGAGCCGTGCCACTCACCCGATAGATGTCGTTGCCGGTGGGCTCGACGGAAAGAATTTGGGGAGAGGTCCAGCCAATGGCCTGAAAATGCCCGACTGGCTTGTCCTCGCTGGCCCCCCTGGCATTCGAAAAATGAGCGATCAGGGCGATATCGCCCTTCTCATCCGGATTGACCTTGTAAAAGCCCTGATAGAGGCCACCTCCGGCCTCAGGCAGGGTCAGGCTGCGATTGGAAGAGCTGTTGATCAGGACATTGCCGCCGCTTTCGGCCTGAACGCTGACCAGCAGCTCGGCACCGATGGGCAAAGGCTCTTTGAGCTCCGGCACCACCGTGACCGCGCGAATCAGCGGCTGAGGGGGCTGCGTGGCCAGTCCGTTGGCCTCGGCCCAGCGCTGCACCAAACGCTCTCCGCTGCTGGCGCCATCCTGCACCTTACGCTCCACAAAGTCGGGGTAGCCAACCAGACCCAGCAGTCGGCCGTTGGTGGAGTAACGAGCCAGACCCTCCAGCGGCAGGTCGGACGGATTCAGGCCCAATTCGCGATAGCGGGCCGGAGACCAGCCCTGAACCAGAACGCGTCGGACCTCCAGCTGGTTCTCGCTGAGGTGGGCCCGGTCACGGGCCGCAATCAATTGCTCGGATAAGCTCTGAGCAGTCGCTCGGTCGATGGCCAGCACCACCACCACACCGCGGGGTGATTGGGCCAGGGCCAGACTGGAAAGGAAAAGGCACAGGATGATAGCTCTCATCCCTGTATAATTCCGAAGATTCTTACGACTCCTGCAAGCTCAGTTCTTGTTGCAGCTTGTTGGCCTCCTGAAAGAGGTCGAAATGGCCGGTGGCTCTCGCCATCTCCAGAGCCTCCTCGGCCATGGAACGCGCCGACTGACCCCAACCGGTGAGCGCGAAGAAGCGCGCTCTCTCCACCATGTAGCGCAACCAGGCGCGATGCTTTTCGGGAATCTCTCGGGTGTCGCGCTGGGCCGCCTCAATCAAAACGAAGTCGGCCTCATTCAGGGTCTCACGAGCGGCCTCGAAGGTTCGCCGGAGCAACTGCATATGACCAAGGTGGGAGAGCAAATGAGCGAGAAGATAAGGATTACCGGTCGCTTTGACCTGAAGCTTGTAGGCGGTTAGCTGGTGAATGCTCATTTCGAGATCAGCCGGTTGCACCAGAGCTTTAATGGATTCTTCGTCCGGCAACTTCGGTTGAGAATCAGGTGCGGGTGTGGAATCCATCGAGTTTGACATCGGGAGTGGCTACGCAAGTAGCTCTAAGGTTCCTCCCCTGGACGTCTGCCATGAGCGCAAATGGCGCGAGTACAGCGCCCAGCTGGGGCCTTTAAAGCTGCAGCCAGCCTGGTTCAGCCGGTTTCTGGAAAAAGTCTGCTCACCACCCTGTCACCCATCGCCCCTGCCCCTGGAGGGCTGGAAAGCCATTCTGCCCTGCCTGAGCGTTGCCGCTGACTGGGATCTGCCGACCGCCTGCTGGAACGAAACCGAGAAGGCCCTGCGCAACCCGCAAAAACGCGAGGCCCTGGTGCGGGGGCTGGCGCTGCTCCGCAGCCAATGCCCCCAAGAGGTGGCTCGCTGGCTCAGGCTCTCGCCCCATAACCTGTGTCGCACGGCCCGGCGGCTGGGCATGTTCGCGGCCGAAAAGGCCGTCCAGGTGATTGGCCAGGCCCGGCGCCATCCCAGCTTTTGCGAACCCAAAACAGGCGAGTGTTTCGCGGTCTGGCTCAAACAGTGGGGACCTCTGCGCATTCCCGACTGGCTGAGTGAGGGAGTCGAACGGGGCCGCCCACTCGACCAGTTGAGGCTCGAATTCCAGAAGCACCAACCAGCTCTGCAGTTGGACCTGCTCTACCGCTTACTCAGATCGTAGGGCTCCCCCAGAATGCGCGCCAGTTCGACAAAGACAGACTGTTCCCAGGGCACGAATTTCTCCCGATATATATCCTCGCGCTCCAGTTGCAGACTGGCACCGATGCGGTCCAGCAGCAGCGGAATGGTCCAGAGGCGCCGAATCAGCTCGCGGTCGATACCCGCTCCGCGCGGATGGATTTCGCTCAAAATCTCCAAAAATCGATGGGCCGTCGCCGGATCGAAACGCATCTCCAGCAACGGGTCCAGTAGCTCTTCCCACCCCTGGTCGAGATCCGCCAGTAACACGGGGAGCTTTTCTTGACCGCCTTCGACCTGCCCTCTCAGCTGGCCATGGGCTGGGGACGCTTCATGGAGCCCCTGCGCGAAGGCCGCTTTCTGCCCGAAGAAGGCGAGGGCTTTTTGCGCACTTTGCAGACCCACACACCCCCGGAGGACAAATTACCCTACGACGTGGTCCGATGGATCTGGCTGATTCCTTTCACCCTCAACTGGTATGGTAAAAACCTGCCCGATGAGGTCGACGAGGACCATTTTCGCCACCTGGAAGACCGCTTCTATACGGAGGTTTCGCGCTGGCTGGGAGAGCCCTGAATCAGTCCTGCAGGAGCAGCAGCAAGGCCGCGCCACCCTTTTCCACCTGCTCCAGGCGGCTCGGGTCCTGACCCTGGACCTGCCCGACTCGAACGCCAAAGTTATTGCGAATCGTTCCGTCCGAGTCCACCCGGCCCGAGGGAAAGAACTCACCCCACTTGTAGACTCGTCCTTTGTCGTCGACATGTCCTTTAGGAATGAGGCCGGCAGGGCCGGTGATGGTGCCATCCGCCTTGACCTTCCCCACCGGCCAGCCGATGGGATTGCGAATCGTTCCGTCACCGTCCACCCGGCCTTTAGGGAGAACCAGACCGGTGACCTTGCCCAGGTCTTCGGACCGCGGCGCCGTCTGCACCTGGGCTTGAGCCGCCTGGGCGCCTCCCACCACGCCGGCCACGGCCAGCCCGGCCAGGGCCAGACCTCGCCAACCCGACCCATGTTCAGCCGACGAAACCTCAAAGCGGTCGTGCTGTTCCTGTTCGGGCCCGGGCGGGGGAGCGCTTCTGGGGGAGTTGTGAATGGGGCTGGCTGTAGCCAGTCTGGAGGCGCTTGAGGTCTGCATTCAAGCAGACTAGTGGCGGTGGCTGAAAGAAAACAAAAAAGCCCGGCCGTAGCCAGGCTTTCTTGTTTTCTTTGGAGAGCTCTTAGAAGAGCAGGCTGAGGCCAGCGCCTACGCCAGCGGCAGCCAGGTAGCCACCACCCACCGCATTGGTCAGGGCCATGGTGATGGCGCCTTTGACAGCGCCGCTCACGCCACCCACGGTCGCACCGAGGGCGCCACCGGCCAGAGCGCCGGCGCCGGGATGGCCGCCTGCACCGCCGAGCACGGCGCCACCGAAGGCACCGGTTGCGCCACCAACAAAGGCGCCAACGCCGCCGCCGATGAGGGCCGCATTGCCCACGCTGCCGCCGGCCAGCCAGTTGCAGGCCATGCCGTTGACGGCGCCACCGACCATACGAGTCAGAATGCTGCCGCCGGAGAAATGATTGTTGCCGTTGTCATCGCCCTTGCTGGGCTGAAATTCATCTTGCTGAGGGGCCTGCTGAGGGGCGGCTTTGGGAGCCGTGGGCAGGCTACGATTGGCGGGAACCAGGCTATTGAACGATTGAACTTGCATGTCTTTCTGTCTCCGTTGCGTTTGTTGTGTGTAGGCACATCTTTAACGCGCGCGGATGAACATTTTGTGGCCTGATTGTTGCCAGATCGCCGACCAGGTACTACAGGCCGCGAGCCGGACGGCCGGAGGAATCTGAAGCCCTCGACTCGGGTTTGAGCTTGAGCTTGAGGCCGCGCCCCTGGCGCCACACCATAAATTCCGCCTCTTTGCCAATGGGCAGAGGAGCCAGCAGTTTGCGGAATTCCCTCTCATCCTGGACCACGTTGCCGTTCAGCTCCATGATCACGTCAAAGGCTTGAAAGCCGGCCCGGCCCGCCGGCCCGGAACGGTAGCCGCCCTGCACCAGCACACCCTGACGACAGGGGAGGTGCAGCTGGGCGGCCAGCTCTGGAGTGACTGGCTCAACCCACAGCCCCAACCAGGCGCGATCCACCCGGCCGCTTTTCACGATGTCCTCGTAGACCGAGCGGGCCAGCTGACTGGGTATGGCCAGACCGATGCCCTGTGACCCTCCGGTTTTGGTCAGCATGGCGGTGTTGATGCCGACCACCTCTCCTTTCAGATTGCACAGAGGCCCGCCGCTATTGCCGGGGTTGATGGCCGCGTCGGTCTGGATGAAGTTCTCGAAGTCGGCGATGCCCAGGTCGCGGCGACCTTTTCCGCTCACGATGCCGTGGCTGACCGAGCCGCGCATGCGAAAAGGCGACCCGAAGGCCAGCACAAACTCGCCCGCCTTCAGCCCATCACTATCCCCCCAGGGCAAGCCCTTGAGGGCTCCCAGCTCCACTTTGAGCACAGCCAGATCGCTGGCGGCGTCGCTGCCAACCCAGGTGGCCGGGGCCACCCGGTCGTCAGCCAGAGTCACACGGATTTCGCGCACGCCTTTAATGACGTGATGGTTGGTCAGGATATAACCCTCGTCGCCCACCAGAACCCCCGAGCCGACGCTGGGGATCTTGCGCTCCTCCGCAAAGACCTCATCGCGCAGTACGGTGGAAAACGGATCGGAGAACGGGTGCTGATAGCCCGCCACCACCTGTATGGCGTCGATGCTGACCACCGATGGCGAGACCTTCTCCACCACCTCCACGAACTGATTCGAAAGATTCTGCAGGGTGGGGGCGGGCGAGGCGGCCACAACCGGGGTGGGTGTGACCGGGATGGACGGAGCCGGCCGCGGCTGGAGCATGGCCCCCACCACAAAACCAATTGGCACCGCCAACGGGATCAGCAACTTTTGGTTAATGCCCGGCCACCGCCTCCGCCTTACGTTCCGCCAGCATGTGCTCGGCGTCCATGGCCGCCTTACAACCCATCCCGGCAGCCGTAATGGCCTGACGATACCGCTTGTCCACTACGTCTCCGCAGCCGAAGATGCCGGGAACGTTGGTCTTGACGTTTTCACCGTTGGTCTTGCCGAGCTGGGTAACCAGGTAGCCTTCCTCATCTAGTTCGCAAACGCCGCGTAAAAATTCCGTATTGGGGATGTGTCCGATCCCTAGAAACAAGCCGGAGATTTTGAGCTGCTCGGGCTTTCCGTCCTTCTGCAACTGGAGATACTCCACTCCCTTCTCAGGACTACCGTGCACGCTCTCGACCACCGTATTCCAATGCACCTGAATTTTCTCGTGGGAGAGGGTGCGGTCTTGCATGATCTTGGAGGCGCGCAGACTGTCGCGGCGGTGCAGCAGATGGACCTTGCTGGCGAAACGAGTCAAGAACAGGGCCTCTTCGCAGGCCGAGTCGCCTCCGCCCACGACCGCGATTTCCATGTCGCGGTAGAAAGCACCGTCGCAGGTGGCGCAAGAAGAAACGCCGCGCCCAAAGAGTTCATCTTCGCCCGGCACGTTGAGACGGCGAGCACGCGCTCCCGAAGCCACGATCAGCGCATCACAGGTGATGACTTCGCCGCCGTCGGTGGTGCAGCGCAGAGGGCTGCCGGGTTCAACCTTGGAGATAAATCCGTACTGATAGCGGGCTCCGAAGCGTTGAGCCTGTTTCTTCATATTCTCAACCAGGTCAAAACCATTGATTCCTTCAGGGAAGCCCGGAAAATTCTCTACGTCCGAGGTGAGACTCAGCTGCCCGCCGGGTTCATTGCCCTCCAGCACCAGCGGCTTCAGATCGGCCCGGGCGGCATAGATGGCGGCCGTGTGGCCGGCGCAACCGGAACCGGCGATCAGGACGGGGACGTGTTCAGACATAGGTTTGGGACCTCCAAAAAAGCTTTTCCACCTTTCCGTGCGTCACTCTCAAGGCCCTTTTTCGCCCGCGGCGAAAGGCCTCGAATGCAGCCGCAGGCCATTCATGATCAATTCCTGGATGAGTTCCAGGATATGGATTTCAGCAATTTCGAGAGCTACGTGATTGCAGCTTTCCGCAAGGGTTCAAGTGACGTCCACTTTGAACCGCTCCCGTCGGAACTTCGCATCCGCTGCCGCATCGAAGGCGACCTCTATGAGATGGCGCGCCTGCGCCACGCACCCGGGCCCAAGAAGCCCCATCCCATCACCGTTCAGATCAAAGCTCGCACCGGGCTGCAGCTGCAGTCGCGCGTCCCCGAGGACGGTCGCTTCGAGATGGTGGTGGACGAACAACCTCTGAATCTACGGGTTTCTTCCATCCCTCAGGTGTTTGGCGAGAAGCTGGTGGTGCGCATCTTCAATGTCAACCGCATCACCGATCTGCGCACGCTCGGCTTCCGCGACGTCAATCTCAAGCGCCTGCGCCAGGTGGTGGTGCAGAAGGCCGGCATGATCCTGATCTCCGGGCCCACCGGCTCGGGCAAGA
>JAFEBA010000063.1 GCA_018266105.1 bacterium
CCGCAATCGCCAGGCCGATCCAACACGTCAGGGTCAGGACACAAAAGCCGGCCAGCAGCCCAATGAACCTGGCCGCAACCAGACCACCACGCCCAACAATCCGCAGACCCCCCCCACCAGTCAGGATCCCGGCCGCAATCGTCAGGCCGATCCAACACGCCAGAGTCAGGATCCGAAGTTGGGCAACCCTCCGGCTCAAACCAACCAGCCTCCACAAACCAATCAACCCGCTCCTGACGCCAATCGGCAGGGGGTTCCCCGCGCCGATCAGCGCAACGACAATCCTCGTGGCGATGGCCAGCGCGGCAACAATCAGCAGCCGGGCCAAACCCAAACTCCTCAGCAACCCCAACAGCCGCAGCAGCCCCAGCAGCAGACTCCGCCCCGCCAGGAGAATCAGCCGCCCCGCGGAGACAACCAGCCCAACCGCCAGGCTCCCCAGCCGCAACAGCAGCCTCAGTCTCAGCCTCAACAACAGCAGCCGCAGCCACAGCAGCGCCAGGAAAATCAGCAGTCCCGTGGAGACAACCAGCCCAACCGCCAGGCTCCCCAGCCACAACAGCAGCCTCAGCCTCAACAACAGCAGCCGCAGCCACAACAGCCACAGCAGCGCCAAGAGAATCAGCCCAATCGCCAGGCTCCCCAGCCGCAACCGCAGGCTCAGCCTCAACCCCAGCAGCCACGCCAGGACAACCAGCCCAACCGTCAGGCCCCCCAGGCCCAACCGGCTCCGCAGCCTCAACAGCAGCAACCCCAGCAACCCCAGCAGCCACCTCAACCCCAACGCGCCGACAACCAATCTCCTCGCCAGGCTCCCCAGCCGCAGCAACCCCAGCCGCCGCAACCCCAGCCGCAGCCGCAGCCGCAGCCGCAACGCCTAGAAAATCAGCCCAACCGCCAGGCGCCACAACCTCAGCCTCAAGCTCAAGCGCCGCTACAGCAGCCCCCACAGCCGCAGCGTGCAGACAACCAGCCGAATCGTCCCAGCCCGCAGCCTGTTAACCCGCAGCCGCAAGCGCGGCCGGACAACCAGGGGCCATCCCAGCCACAACCCGAGCGTGGAGCCAGGCCTCCCCAGCCGACGCCTGCTCCCCCAACCCAGCCGCCGGCTCGCCCGCTCTGGGCCCCCCCGGAGCCGAGGCCCACTCTGGCCGGACCGGAAGAGGGCCGTCGGCCTATGCCGGACATGCGTTTCCCCGGCGACCAAAAACCCGGTCCCGGCTCTCCCAAGCCTTTTCCCAGTCTGGCCAAGGGTGGGGGTTCGGCCCAAGGCGGATCGAGCAACCCGACGTCCGCCGGACACGCCGCCAATGACACCGAAACACCCGAGCCGCTCAAGCTGAGAAGCCTGAGTCCGTTCGAAGGACCCAATGCCAACAGTCTTTTGCGGCCGGCACCGCTCGTTCAACAAGCCCGCCAGCGAGACGAAGAGGAGAGAGCACTGCTCAAAAGCTCCGCGGCCGAGGCCAAAGCGGCCGCCAAGTCGGACAAGTCAGATGGAGTGAAAGAAAAGAAGGCAGACAAGGAAAAGACTCCCGAAGCCAAACCTCAGGCGCCACCGCGTCCCATCCAGCGAGCCATTGTGGCCCCGTCATCCAAGGGTGGGACCAAGAATGAAGGTCCCACGACGGCTTCCCGAGTGGAGACGATGAAGAAGTTCTCCGAGCAGTTCCAACTCTCGTTTGCCAAACAAGACTCGGTGCGAACCGTACCTCAGGTGCCACCAGTGCCGGGACAGGCCACTCCCACTTCCACTCAAGCCACTCAATCGGCCCAGGCGGAGAAAGCTCAACGCACGGAAACCAGCGAGCATTCGACGGCAGAGACCCGGTCAGTGAGCAAATCGGAGAGTTCCAGCAAGAAAGAAGAAGTCAGCAAACTCGAGCAGGTCCGTCCCGAGAAGCCAGAGCGGGTGATGGCTCAAGTGAAGGAAACGGTCGAAAAGGGTGAGGACTGGACCGGCATTCGCCGCTCCACCGGGTTGCAGCAGGTCAAACACGAAATGGAATCCCGGCAGCACCAGGCGGCCTCCCCGCAACGCGAGGCTCCCACCCAGGAGAAACCTGAAACCAAGCAGGCACAGCACAACTCCAACGCGGGTTCAGGCTCAGGAGGCGAACGCGACCAGCAGAAGGGGCAGGAGCGCCAGGGCGGCGACCAGGGCAAAGACCAGCAGCGGGAACGCCAGCGTGATGATCACGGGCAGCAGCATCGTCAGCACGAAAGGAGCGAGCGCGACCAGGGCCAGCAGCAGCAACGTCGGCGCCAGCAAGAAGAAAGCAATCAACCTCGGTCAGAAACCGAAAAATCCGAAACCGACCAGCAGAATCAGCGCGATGAGGCTGGTGAACGACCCGGAACTCAGACCTGTCGCCAATGCGGAGGAATGCTGGTGGGAGCCGGATTGTGCCTGAACTGCAACCGCCATGCCCGTTGAGACTGGCTTGACCTGAACTATCCCAAAGGCTTACCCTGAAGCCTTGAGCGATATCCTGCTGGTGGCCCTCAACGCCCGTTATCATCACACTTCATTTGCCTTGCGCTACCTGAAAGCCAATCTGGGAGAGCTGGAAGAGCGTTGCCAGCTGCTGGAGTTAACCCTGGAGGAACGCGCCCTGGATTGCGTCGAGAAGATCCTCCAACAACAGCCTCGACTGATCGGGTTTTCGATTTACATTTGGAACACCACTCAATCCCTTGAAATCATTCGAATGCTCAAGAAGGTCGCGCCGGAAATTCCGGTCGTGGTGGGCGGTCCCGAGGTCAGTTACGAGTGGGAAAGCCAGGAGATTGTAGCCAAAGCCGATTACCTCATCACCCACGAAGGCGAGGTCGCCTTCCGCCAGCTGGCCGAAGACATCCTGGGCGGTCGTGCTCCGGCCGGAAAAGTCATCGCAGGTGGCCAGCCTCCCATTGAAAGCCTGCGTCTTCCCTACCGGCTCTACACCGACCATGATCTCCAACACCGCGTGGTCTATGTGGAAGCCTCGCGAGGCTGCCCCTTCCGCTGCGAATTCTGTCTGTCCTCGCTGGATAAGGCCGTGCGCTACTTCCCGCTGGACGAATTGCTCGCGGAATTGCAAACCCTACTGGACCGGGGGGCGCGTCAGTTCAAATTCATCGACCGCACCTTCAACCTGCGCCTGGAAGTCAGTCAGAGGCTGCTGCAGTTCTTTTTGGACCGCTACACGAGCGATCTCTTCGTGCATTTCGAAATGGTCCCTGACCGTTTTCCAGAGGAACTTCGCCAACTGGTGGCCCAATTTCCAGCGGGAGCGGTTCAGTTTGAAATTGGCATCCAGAGCTTTGACCCGGAGGTCCAAAAGGCCATCAGCCGCCGCCAGGATATGGCGAAACTGCAAGAAAATCTCCAGTTCCTCCGAAATCAAACAGGGGTTCACATTCACGCCGATCTGATTGTGGGACTCCCCGGGGAGAGCCTGGAGCAGTTTCAGAGGGGCTTCGACCGACTGGTGCAACTCAATCCCCAAGAAATTCAGGTCGGTATCCTCAAGCGTCTACGCGGTACCCCTATCCTACGGCATGACCGTGACTACCAGATGATCTACGCGGACTCCCCTCCCTATGAGGTACTCAGTACCTCGGCCATGAACTTCCAGCAGATGATGTCCATGAAGCGCTTTGCCCGCTTCTGGGAGGCAGTTGCCAACCGTGGCCGCTTCCCACGAACGCTTCCGCTGTTACTGGCGGACAGCCCGTTTCAGAACTTCTCAGAATTCACCCAATGGGCCCTGCCTCAAGTGCGGACCACCCGGGAGATGCCGCACCTGAAACTGGCGGAATTGCTCTTCAGCTATCTGGTGGACTGTAAGCAACTGCCGCTCCAACCCACAGCCGAAGCCATGCTGGCCGACTTTACCGAAGACGGTAAACGCCACCCTCCGGGCTTTCTCTACGCCCGCGTCGAGATTCCTCGGGAGCTGCTTAAGCCAGCAAAAAACCAAAACGATCGTTCATTACCCGAACGACAGGCCCGTCACCTGGCTTCAGCCAAACGCTGACGCACCCACTCTCGAGCCTCTTCGGAGGTGGCCACTTCGCCCGCGTCGCGAGCTCTCTCTACTCGCTCCAGCCAATCGCCCATCTGGCGGCCAGGGGCGATACCCAGGGCGATCAGATCACGACCCCGCAGCAAATCGGTGCGCGCAGTCTCCAACAGAGCTGGATGCTCGGCCAGAATTTCCCCGAAGACCTGGGCAGGCAAATATCCGTCCTGGGGCAATGCCCGGCCGCGCTGATCGGCCTCGCACAGGGTGAGAAAAACAGGCCATTCGACCGCATCCAGGTCGCGTATCAGGCGCCGGACCGCATTCACCTGCTGAGCCGGGGACAGCTTACCGGCCAGAATTTCTCGGCACAACTGCATCGGACGCATGTGCTTACCCACGCAATCCAGCACGGCCAGGGCAATGGGCTCGCCGAAACTGTGCCGCTCAAACCACTGCCGGGCAGGCTTCAGTCCGGCCAGTTCGTGCCCGTGAGCCGTGATTCGTCCCGACTCCCGACGAGTGGTGGAGGGCTTGCCCAGATCGTGGAGCAGCGCGGCAAGGCCCAGCTGCAGGCGCTGCAGCGGAGAGAACTCACGCTCGCGACCCAGCCGGGCAGCCTGATCCAAGACCATGAGGGTGTGAATCCAAACATCTCCCTCGGGATGGAACTGGGCTTCCTGAGGACACTCGTGTAAAGCGAAAAGCTCAGGGTAACACTCCAGAATCACGCCCCAATCGTCCAGTAACTGTAGAGCGCGACCGGGCTGATCGGGCATAACCAGAAGCTTCTCCCATTCCCGGGTCACACGTTCCTGGGCCAGTCCGCTCAAAGCGGGCACCGCATTCTGGATGGCCGCCCGAAGCTCGTCGTCCACGTTCCAATCGAAGCGAGCGCAAAACTGAGCGGCCCTCCAGACCCGTAGTGGGTCTGCCAGAATGCTGGTGGGACCGGCTTCGCGCAGCACACCGGCTTCAATATCGCGCCGACCCGCTAAAGGGTCGAGTAATCTGGCTTCCAGCACGTCCCAGGCTATGGCGTTGCAGGTGAAATCCCGGCGTCGACAGAGCGACTCCCAATCAGCTAAGCTGCCGGGCTCGACGCTCACCTCCAGCCAGCCGTGTTCCTCAAACTGCACCAGCAGCAAGTTGTAGGACTTCCCCACCTGCTGCTTCGGCCAGGGTATGGCGGCGGCCACGGCCTCGGGTGTGGCGCCGACGATCTCCAGATCCAGGTCCTTGCTGGGATGGCCGCGCAATGCGTCGCGCACACTCCCGCCCACAACCAGCAGGCGGGCCGCAGGAAAATGTGTTTCCAGCCAGCTCTGAAAGGGAAGCAAGAAAGAGCCGTCGATCAGCATCGACTCAAAATAGCCGTAAATCCCTGAGGAGTAAACCCCGATGACGTTGACCCTGCCCACCCTTTCCGAGCACTATCGCCTGCGCCAACCTTCCGCAATTCGCATCGCCTCCATGAAGTTCGCCGAGCGCAAGGACGGCACGGAAGCCATCAACGTGGCCATCGGCAATGTCTCTTTGGCCATGCATCCGGCCATGCAAAAACGGATGGGCAGCCTGGCCGAGGCAGGTTCCCCATTTGCTGATGGAGTGGTCAAATACACCGCCACCGTGGGAGAAGCCGAGACAAACCAGGCATTCCTGAACATTATCGCTTCCTCGGGCTGCTCTACGGAGGGCCTTTACTCGCAAGTTTGCGATGGCGGCAGTCAGGCCATGGAACTGGTCATTCTAGGAGTCTGCGGCGGCGCCGGCAGCAACGAGCGTCCCCTGCTTTTGATCGACGCGGCCTATACCAACTACCTGAGCTTCGCCGACCGCCTGGGTCGCGCCACCGTTTCGATTCAGCGCCAACTCCAGCCCAACGGCAAGTTTTCGCTGCCCAGCGAGGCCGAAATCGAGGCCACCATTCAGAAACACAGACCCGGAGCACTGGTCGTCATTCCCTACGATAACCCGACCGGGCACCTCTATGATCGCGCAAGCCTGGTGGCGCTGGCCCGCCTGTGCGTAAAATACAATCTTTGGATCATTAGCGACGAAGCTTACCGAGAACTCTTCTACAACGGCGCGCCCACGCTGAGTATCTGGTCGTTGACCGAGGAAGAAGTGCCAGGTATCCGGGGCCGACGCATCAGCATCGAGACCGCCTCAAAGGTCTGGAACGCTTGCGGCCTCCGCATCGGCGGCCTGATCACCGACAATCTTGAATTTCACCAGCAGGCTGTGGCAGAAAATACGGCCGGCCTCTGCTCCTCCGCCATCGGTCAGTACATCTTCGGAGCCCTGGCCCACGAAAGTCACGAACAACTGAAGCAATGGTACGCCCGCCAGCGATCTTACTATGCCGGCATGCTGAACCACTTTACCGAAACGACACGCCAGTTGTTGCCTGGCGTCATCGTCAGCAGCCCGGATGCCGCCATCTACTCAGCCATTGACGTGCGAGATATCGCCAAACCCGGCTTTAACGCACTTCAATTTGTGCTCTGGTGCGCCCAACACGGAGCCGTGGAGGTTGAGGGTAAAAAGATGACCGTGCTGACCGCCCCCATGAGCGGCTTCTATTCGGTTTCCAAAGGTCAGCCCAACCCGGGTGACACCCAGATGCGAGTGGCTTACGTGGAGTCACCCGAGCGGATGAAACTGGTGCCCCAGGCTCTGGCCGAGCTGTTCAAAGCCTACGAAGCCAGCCGGTAACTGGGCAGGCTACAAGCGGAAGCGGCCGGCCTCGGAAGAGGCCACGAAAAACTCACCCACGGATTTGAGATTCTGCCAGATATGGCGGATTTCTTTAGCTTCCTCCGCGGAAATAGCCTGATCATCGGCCAGAGAAGCGGTGACGCTGGAAAGCAGTAGGGAAAACTCCGAAACCATCCGCTGGGTCGCCTGCAAGACTTCGACCGGGGAGGACAGGTCGCTGGGTGGGTTGGCCACATAGTAGCCCCCGGCCTGCTGGCACAGCCACTCCAGCACCTGCGTGCTTTTGGTCAGTTGAACCAATTCCAATACACGATCGAGTGGATTGACGGCCCGCGCTCCGTCCTCTCCGTCTGGCTGACACCACTTATAAACCATGGACTGCGATAGCCCCAGTTTATGGGCCGCCAGCTTAATGCCCACCTCTTCCAGGCTGGCTTTGAGCACTTCATGAGATTCCATGGCCCCTTGGTTCTGAACCGAAGCTCAACACCCTGCCCGGGCGGGTTGGTTACAAAATAGCGACAAAACTTTTGCCAATTTTATTTATTCTTGATTCGTGGCATTGACGATTTCCCCCGACTCCTACTTCCTTCCCAACTCGTTGTCGGCGGGGTCGCGTTCCTATGATTGCGCCGTGGCCCCCGTTGAATCTTCAGCCCGGGACGTCTTTGTGGCCGACCGGGCTGACGAATTGCACCTCATGCCGCCACCCCATCAGCGCCCAGGAGGGGTGAAGCCAGAGGCAGTCAGGCCCTACTATGACGCCGAGGCCGATGCTCAGGCTCAGAGCCGTTACTACCAGGACTTTCAGCTCAATACCGAGGACGGCAAGGAAGCCTTCGCGCTGTTGTCTCAACTGGTCAAAGACACCCACACAACGCAGTTGGAATATCATCCGGAAAAGTATGTCTACCCCTGGGTAGACCGGCGCCCCGATGGCCAGATCCAGAGTATCTATAGCCCCAAAAGCGTGGTGGAGATCAATCCAGCCCGTCAGGCCGCGCTCGATCATGCAGTTGCTCAGATGGTCAGCTTCGCCCCCCTGGCGCCGGAAACGGTGGCCGCCCACATTTCGCTGACTCAGACGGCCGGCTCACTCAATTGCGAGCACGTGGTGTGTCAGTCCTGGTACGGGTCGAAAGAACCGATGCGGGGAGACCTGCATCACCTCTTCGCCTGCGATAGCCGCTGCAATAGCTTTCGCGGAAATCGCCGCTACTATGAGGCCGGCGACCCCACCAGCGACGTCGCCGCCGAATGCGGCACACGCACCGCCAACGACCGCGGTTTTGACCCTCAGGCTGGCCACGGAGCGGTGGCTCGGGCAACTCTGTATTTCCTCCTGCGTTACCCCAAGAAGGCGGCCGCCTACGGGGCGGAGGACCTGGCCACGCTGCTGGCCTGGCACAAGAAAGAGCCTCCGTCCCTCTACGAAAAGCATCGAAACCAGGCCATTCAGGAAATGCAGGGCAACCGTAACCCGTTTATTGACCACCCCGAATGGGCGGAAAAGGTAGACTTTACCCAGGGAGTCTTGAAAAAGCCCCGCCAATAGTTATTGGAGCGCGGCCAGGGCCTCCAGTACCTGCTGGTCGTGGCCATCCACGTTCACTTTCTTCCAAACCCGGGCGACTTTGCCCTGGCCGTCGATCAGGAAAGTGGACCGCACCACTCCCATACTCTTCTTGCCGTACATGTTTTTCTCACGCCAGGCCCCGTAGCTTTCAGCCAGGGCGTGCTCCACGTCTGCTAGTAGAGGAAAGTTCAATTGAAACTTGTCGCGGAACTTCCCGTGGCTTTCCACTCCGTCCGGAGAGACCCCCAAGACAACGGCGCCGGCCCTCTGAAGCTCAGAGTGCCGGTCGCGGAAAGCGCAGGCTTCTTTGGTGCACCCCGGGGTGTCGTCTTTGGGATAAAAATATAACACCACCGGTTTGCCGCGAAATTGACTCAAGCTGACTGATTGGCCCCGATCATCCTTGAGCGAAAATTCAGGGGCCTGAGTCCCCTCTTCAATCCAATCCATTCGACCTCCAGTCTTGTATGAGGGATGTTGAAAGCTTCAAGTGCGCCATTCATTGCAATGGAGCCTGCTGCAAGCAGGAACCCGAGCGTTTATCGGGGACGCTGCATCGAATCGGGATTCTCCCCAGCCAGCAGTCCTAACCGGGCTCCTTCTTCGCCCAGTTCCAGACACTCAAACAGGTTGCGCACGCACTGCCCCAGTCGGTCTCGGCCGACCCCGGCGGCGGCGATCGACTCGGCCAGCTTGCGACCACGCTCGGCCGTCCGGTCGCGCACGTGGTAACTGGTGATGGTGGTGCTGTAATCTTGAGACACTTGATAAATTGGCAGAGGTTCCAGTAATTCCTCGGCCTGCATCCGGAGTTCCGGGTGGTCTTGAAGTAAACGCAGAATGCGACTGGCCACGGTGGCCGCGTGAGGCAGGTTGAGGGGAATTTGAAAGTAGGCCACTTGCTGGAATTTTCTGGGGGAAGCGGCCCGGTCCTGGCAGAAACGCGAGCCATGGCATATCTCAACCAACCCTTCGGCCAAAGTTGCTACCAAAGTATCGGGCACGGTCCGCCCCTGCTCTTGCTGAACGGCCTGGGATACAGCCATTGGAGCTGGAGCTGGCAGTGGAATGGCCTGCCCGAATTGCAACTGATTGCCATCGAAAACCGTGGCCTGGGCGGTTCCAACCTGGGTTCTCAACCCTTTGAACTGGTCGATCTGGCCGACGACGCGGTGCGGCTTCTGGATCACCTGGGCATCCAGCGGGCTCATGTGTGGGGCGTGTCCATGGGCGGAATGATCGCCCAGGAGTTGGCCGTCAAGCACCCTGACCGTTGTGCCGGCTTAATTCTAGGATGCACGATGTGCGGCGGTCCCGGGGCGATCTACATGAGCGCCGAGACTCTGGAATTTATGGCCAGCCTGGCCCGCGATGGGTTGTCTCAGGCCTCAGTCCGAGCCGCTCTGAAGCTGAACTTCAGCGATACCGTCAGCCAGCAACTGGTGGAGGCGTACGTTCCTCTACGCATGAACAACAAACCCGACCTGCAAACCTGGACACTTCAGCGAGGAGCCTCGGGGCGCTTCGACCTGAGCCAGCGGCTCTCGGAGTATCGGGGCCCGGCTATGCTGATGCACGGTGGCGACGATGCCGTCGTACCCAGCGCCAACCTGGCCCAGCTGGAGCGACTGCTGCCTCAGGCCCGCGTTCAGGTCTTTCCGACTGCCCGGCACCTGTTCTGGATCGAACACGCTCAAGAAGTCAACCAACTCGTCCGAGACTTTGTATGCAACTCTTAGAGGAGGCGGTTCAGGCTCGCATTCCCCAGGCTCGGCTGGTCCCCACCCGGGTCGGCTCCGTGCTGCTACACCTGCTGCAGTCAGACTTTCCGCGCGCTCCCCTGGATCCAGACGTAGCCCGGGCCGTTTGGGATAGCCCGCCCTACTGGGCCTTCTGCTGGCCGGGGGGGGGCTGGCTCAGCCAGTGGCTGCCTCAACAACCCTGCCCCGGAACCGTAGTCGATCTGGGCTGTGGCTCTGGAATCCTGTCCATCGCCTTGCGCCTTGCGGGTTGGAAGGTGATCGGGGTTGATTCTGACCCGGAAGCCCGCCTGGCAAGCGCCGTCAACGCGCGCGCCAACGGCGTGGAATTTCCCGTGCTGGCCTCACTGGAAGAAATCCAGGAATCGGTCGGTCTACTGGTTCTGGCTGACTTCCTGTATGACCCGGCAAACCTGGCGGGCCTCGAGCAACTGGCCCGGTTCTGCCCTAACTTGCTGCTGGCCGACTGTCGGCTGCGCCATCCCCCGCCGGGCTTTACCCCGTTAGGACAGCACCATTTTCGCATTGTCCCCGACCTGGACTGGGGTGATGAGTTCACTCAAATCTTTTTAGCCCGGAGAAACGCATGACCAACCTGAACACAGCCGGCCCCGAGGAACTCGATGCGATCGAGGGTCTGAAGGGCCACGGCTATGAGATTGTTCGCTACCGCGAGGAAAGGGGCGGCTTTACTCAGCTTCGCCAACTGGACGAAGTGCCGGGCATGGCCGGCGTGCTGGATGAAAACATTGGCTCCCAGCTGACTCTCTAATCCCCCTGATCGCGTTTCTTACGGCGAGCTTTGCTGCCCTGACCGGAGAGACTGGGGTTGGTCAGAAAGAATTGATGAGCGGAAAACTCGGGCTGACCGGTATGACGACGGTAAGCGCCGTCCGGTCCCAGCAGCCAGCTATTGCGGGTGTCTTTCAGGTTACTACCCATGACCTGTTCCATCAGTTGTGCGTGCACCGAGTCGGTGTGCACCGGAATCAGAGTCTCGACCCGGGTATGAAAGTTGCGCGGCATCCAGTCGGCTGAAGTGATGTAGACCTTGGCCTTCTTATGGGGCAGTTTATGGCCATTGCCGAAGCACAGAATGCGCGAGTGCTCCAGAAAGCGGCCGACGATACTGCGCACCCGAATATTCTCGGAAATGCCGGGAATGCCGGGCCGCAAGCAGCAAATGCCGCGCACCACCAGATCGATCTGAACCCCGGCCTGAGAGGCCCTGTAGAGAGCATCGCACACTTCCGGATCCACCAGCGAGTTCATCTTGGCCCAGATGCCGCCGGGACGACCCTCGCGCACGTGGTTGATCTCATCGTCGATCAAGGACAGCACGGTGGATTTCAGGTTGATGGGGGACATGGCCAACTTCTCGAGACGATCGGGGACGGCGTAGCCGGTCAGATAATTGAAGATTTTGCCCACGTCGCGAACGATTGCGTCGTCGCCGGTAAAGTAGCTGATATCGGTATAGGTCCGTGCCGTAACCGGATGGTAGTTGCCTGTCCCCAGGTGCGCATACCCCCGCAGCCCGCGCTGTTCACGACGCAGCACCAGCGACATCTTAGCGTGGGTCTTCTTATCCACAAAACCGTAGACAATGTGAGCTCCGGCGCGTTCCAGATCATTGGCCAGGCGAATGTTGGCTTCTTCGTCAAAGCGCGCTTTGAGTTCCACCACCACCGTCACCGACTTTCCGTTCTCGGCGGCCTCCACCAGAGCGCGCACGATGCTGGAGATCTTGCTTGTGCGATATAAGGTCTGCTTGATCGTGAGCACGTCCGGGTCGCGGGCGGCCTGGCGCAAGAACTCCACCACCACGTCAAAGGTCTCGTAAGGATGATGGACCACAAAATCCTTGCTGGCGATGGCCCCAAAATAGTCGCCTCGCCAATCCTTGATTCGCTCGGGAAAGCGCATGTCGAAAGGCTGGAACTTGAGCTCGGGGCGATCTTCACTGCAAAGCTGAGCGACGTCGGATAGGTTGAGCAGCCCCTCAGCCTCGATCACGTCTTCATCATCGACATCCAACTGAGATGTAATGAAGGCGCGCATATCGTCGGGCGTTCCGACCGAGAAAGCCAGCCGCACCACATGGCCCCACTTGCGGCCTTTGACGGCCCGCAAATAGTGTTCAGCCAGATTGATCTGACTGCCGTGACCCGTCTCCACCTCAAAGGCGGTGTCATTGTCGCGTAGCACGTGAAACAATCCGTGCCGTTTGACCTTGAAATTGGGATAAATGCGGTCGAAAAACAGCGGAATGGCTTCTTCCAGGGGAAGAAACCGCTGGTCCACCCAGCGTCGGCCCTCAAAGGACGCGCTACGCACCAGATCGCGACGTGGATTATCCCCCAGCCGAATGAAGCGAGGCAGGCTGGGCGGCAGGGGCAGCAGCGACCAGAAACTCTTGGTGTCTTTCATCTTCAGGCCCATGCACAGACCATCGTTGGGAATGAACGGGAAAGGGTGAGCCGGGTCACATGCCAGAGGTGTCAGCACGGGTAGCACTTCGGACATAAAGTAACTGCCCAGCCAGTCCAGATCTTCCTGGTCCAGGTCGTTGACCTGCACCAGCCGGATGCCTTCGTCCGCCAGGGAGCGCCTCAAAGTTTGCCAGGTGTGCTGCTGCTCGCGGACCAGCTCGATGATCTCGGCGTAAATCATCTCCAACTGCTGGGGCAGGGTCAGACCGTCGAAGGTGATCTGGTCCAGGCCACTCTCCAGGCGCCCCTTCAGATTGGCCACCCGCACGGTGCAAAACTCGTCCAGATTGGTATCGCTGATGGCCAGGTAGCGCACCCGCTCTAGAAGCGGATTGGCGGCGTTCTGAGCTTCTTCCAGGACCCGATAATTAAAAGCCAGCCAGGATAGCTCTCGGTTGAGGTAACGCTGGCTGACCGGCAGCGAAGATAAGGGGATCTCGCTGGAAGGTACGACTTGTTCATCGGGGGTATTGAGAAGTTCCATAGGGTCCTGGCTTCGCGCCGGCGGCCAGGAATCCCGGCCACACCCTTAACTTGCGCGGAAGAGCTTGCGCACCCACTTCGGAATTTTGGCATCCAGGGCCTGGTAGCGCTCGCGCCACTCGGCCGCCTGACGCTCCTGATGGCGACCCTCACGTTCGGCTTCTTCGGCCCTCTGCAGCAACTCAGTCTCCCGATTGCGAGTGGTCAAAGCCAATTGGAAAGCCTGTTTGAAAAGCCCTTCAGCCTGCTGCATGGAATCGATTAACTGGGCCATGGTGGTCGCGATGGGCTGGGCCTCAGCCTCTGACTTCGGCTCCTCAGGAGCAGACTCGGCCTCTTTGGCCGCTCGAACAATCACGGGAACATCTACGGATGTTCCCAGGTCGGAACGAACAGCCGGGCCAACGGCGGCCCCTCCCTGCTCGTTTGTAGGCGCCGCGAATGGATTTCCGGGTGCCGGCAAGACATTAGGTAATTCAAATTTCATCATGGTGTTCTAGTTACGTTCGCATCCGGGCAGTCCTCGAAATTAGGGAAAAAAATTCAACCACCAGGGAACCCCGGACCCAGCGAGTAGTTGCCTGGCTATGTCCAAGTCAGCTTTGCTGGCCGGCATCCGCCTCAGTGGGCACGTGCTCCTGATCGGTGTGGCCGGGCTTCGTCTCCTGATCTTTTGTCACTCTGGCCTACGCGCCAGGGTCAAAGCCCGCTTTGATTACCGGTTTCTGGACCTCCCCTTGGCCCTTGGGCTGCTCATGCTATTGACCAGTCACTTTGTGCTCAGCCTGTTCTACGTGCCTTCTCGCTCCATGCAGCCGACTCTAGAGGTCGGGGACGGCATTGCCGTCAGCCGACTGAGCTATCGCTGGCGGCCTCCTACAGTGGGAGATATCGTAGTCTTTGATTTACCCAAAGATCGCCCGGGTGGTGGCCAGACCCTGGTTAAGCGCATGGCTGCCGATGAGGGCGATATCATCCGTATCGAGCATGGAGTCCTCTACCGCAACGACCAGGTCGAACCCGAGCATCCCGTGAGCACCGAGGCCTCCATCAAAGAGCACAAGATCGCTCCCGGCTGCATTTTTGTGCTCGGAGACAACCGCACCATGTCCATGGATTCGAGGGTCTACGGCGATATCAAGAAGGATTGGCTCTATGGACCGGTTGTGTTTCGCTACTGGCCTCCCTCCCGGGTGGGGGGCATACGCTAGCCCGCCATAAAAAAAGATCAGGCGCACCCTAAATTTGGGAAGGATTCACAGACTCCGGCGACAATGCTCAAGGCGTGACCATCGCCCTTAAAACTCCAGAGATCACTTCCAAAAAGCGCTTCCAGCCGGAATCCGGCCCGATCACAGGCCTGATTGCAGCCTTCCACAACGGCAAAAACGGCCTGCGATCACTGACGGTAGAAACCGTACGCGGCACTTTCGAAGCCCGGCTGGACAAGGAATTGCGCGAAGCTCTGACAGCTGAACTGGAGGTCGGGATGGCCGTTCGCTGCTGGCTGCGCGTGAAAGGTAGCAAGGTCAAGGCTCAGCTGGTCCTTCCGCTGGAGGCCAAACAGGTGGTTTATACCGGAGCCCGCTCGGCCTGCATCTGGGTCTGCACCAGCAAGAGCTGCTGCCGTAAAGGCGGAACCGAGCTCTTAAAGTCGCTGCGCAAGGCCGCTCAGGAAAACCCCGATATCCAGGTCAAGCAGTCAGACTGCCTGGGCGCCTGCAAGAAGGGGCCCACCCTGAAGATGCGAGGCGACAAGAAAGTTTACCAAGTCACTCCCGGAGCCGCTCCCGAGTGGCTGAACGCCGCTCTGGCCCGAAACTAGGTCCTAGCCCGGAACCAGCCACCTGGGGGTCAGCAACCAGCGCAATTGACCCTGACCTGGCTGGCCTTCAAGTAAGGCCATTCCCGACTTTTTAAAGCCAAAGCAGGCTCGCTCCAACCCTAGAAAACCGGCGGCCAGTCGCGAAAGGTCCGGTTCGTGACCCACCACCATCAGGTCCTCACAGGGCTGAGTGCGCAGCCAGGCCAGAGCCTCACCCTGAGGTCGCAGGCAGTCATGGAGACGAACCGGCGCTCCCAAAACACGAGCCGCCAGCCTCGCGGTCTGACGGGCTCGTATCAGAGGGCTGCTGAAGATGATTGTCGGTGCTTCAAACCGGCGAGCGAAATGAAACAGTACTTTGCGACACCGGGCGCGACCTTCCACCGTCAGCCGCCGCTCAAAGTCGGTCGTGACCAGCTCCTCGGCGATGGCGTGGCGGAGGATGATCAGTCTCACTCTTCCTCTTCTGCCAGCAGCTCCTCAACTTCGCCTTGAGGCCAGTCCCAAAGCTGCTCCCAATCCAGGTCCTGCAGATGGATGCGGCCCAGTGCCTGATGGCGTTCTTTGAGCAGGCGATTGACCACTCGGGCCTGAGTTTCGCGGATGGGGGGATTTTGCACCCAATGATAGTCAACGTGGCAGGCCAAAACTTCGATATCCTGGAGGCTACCCAGAGCGTCGTGCAGCTCCCGAATCTTGGCCCAACCGTCATTCTGATCCAGCCGGGTGTCCCAGCCAGCCGCGGCAAAGACCTCGGCCTGGTAACGGAAAGTCTTCATGGCCACGCGCAGGGCGTGATAGGAGAAGCTGTTGTCGGGGTCCACCTCGTCGGCGTGAGACATGGCTTGAAGCAGGCTTTCCCAAACGGCTCGGGAGAGCATCTCGCGAACGCTTTCTTCGGCCTGCTCTTCTTCGAGCAGGCCGGCCAACAGAGCGTCGACCATCTCCAGGCGCTTTTCGAGCTTGGAGGCTTTGACTCGGCGCACGGCCTTGTTGGCCTGCTTGATCACCATCGGCAGCTCGGAGCTGCGCTCGGTCAGGAAATCGTCCAGCAAGGGTTCGTCACACAACCACTCCAGTTGGCGCTGCAAATCACGCAACACGCCCAAGCTGCGGCGTACCTGGCGTAGCTTGCGCCGCAGTCGCTTGACCGGGCCCCGCCCCACCAGAGCTGAGAAGAGACTCAGGGTGGAACTCAACTTGCGGCTGGACACTCGCAACTGATGAACATTGTGCGGATTGAGCTCATCCTGTGCAGCCTGCAGAAAATCGAGAAAGCGCCGGCCGTGGCGGTAGAGAGCCAGGCGCAGCTGGGCCCCGTGACCCTGGCCGAAATCAGGCAGCTCTTCGGTTTCCTCGACTTCCTCGGGATGCGCCTCTACCACCGGTTCCTCTGGCTCGATTGCGACCTCTTCCTCGACCGCCGAAACGGCTTCTTCTTCAGTCACCTCGACTGGGATTTGATCGGCTTTAGTGCGACGTCTTCTGGTTGCCATGGGTGCCTCCGTGAATCTTCAAGGCGCGGCCTTCTTGCTTGAGCAAAAAACGCCCTTTAGGCCAGCACCACTTTGACCCCCAAAGCTTTTTCGAAAGGCGCCAGCTTGGTGGCCGCGGCCCAGCGCTCCAAAAGCATCTCGCTATCACCCAGCAGCGTAAGCAGAACCTTCTGCTTGTTCAGGCGCACCAGAATCTGGCCCACCATTCCGCCGTGCTCGGCGTCGAGTGCCTCGGCCAGACGCAGCATGGCCGAAAGCTTGATGACCAGATTGCGCTCGTCGAAACTGAGAACCTTGAAAAAGTCGTGCTGAGCCCCGGGCTCGGCCTTGCGATGGTAGCGGGCAATAGCTGCCACCAACTGGCGCTGGGCGGTGGACAGCCCCACCAGCGGACTGGACATGATGATGTAGTGACTATGCTTGTGGTGAGCCGAGAAATTGATGAATTTCCCCACATCGTGCAGCCAGGAGGCGGCCTCCAGCAGCAAACGATGGCTGGAATTCAACTTGTGCAACGGCTGCAACGGATCGAACAACTGCAAAGATAATTCGGTCACCTTGCGCGCGTGGGCTTCGTCGAAATCATACTTGCGGCCCAACTGTAGCACCGAGGAGAGAACCTGCTCGCGATCTAAACCCTCAGGGCGCTGACCCAGCGCCTCGAAGCGCAGATCTTCCAGCAATCCATCCTTCAGACCCACGTGGGGGATGACCATGATTTCCATCTTGAGATGATGCATCAAGCTCTGCAGCACCAAGAGCGCAGGCAATAAAACATCGGCCCGGTCGGGCCGCAGGCTCAACTTCTTCTGCCGATCCTCGACGCTCATGGATTCAAGCAGGCCGGTGATGTGGTCGAGCTCGGCCAGGCTGACTTGGTCATTGCTGGGCTTGTGAAACAGACGCTGGGCCAGGTCGCCGAGTTCCTCGGCGTTGCCGCCGGTGGCCACAAAGACCTCTACCTTTTGCTGCTGCAGCCAGTAGTCCACCCAACTTCGGGTGGCCTCCACGTACTCGCGGGCGCGCCGGGCAAAGTCATGAGACTGACCTCCCAAGCGTTGCAGCATGCGCACCGTCCCCATCTTGAGGGACTCCAGGGCCTGCACGCGGCCGTGCTGACCCAGGATCAACTCCACGCTGCCGCCTCCGATATCGACCACCAGCACCGTGCGGTCTCCCAGAGGGAGGCGACGTTGCACGGCCATGTAGACCATGCGGGCTTCCTCCTCACCGGCCAGCAGCTGCAGGTCAATGCCGCTCTCCTTGCGCACAGTCTCCAAAAAGCGCTTGCCATTGACTGCTTCGCGGGCGGCACTGGTGGCCACGGCCGTGTATTGAGTGACCTCCAGCTTCTCCATCCACTCCGAAAAAGAGCGCAGGGCCGTGACCGCCTTCTTCATGCTGGCGTCCGATATGGCTTGATTGCCGAACACGTCACGTCCCAGCCGAACCGGGCTGCGAATGGATTTCAGGGGCTTGAGCACAAAACCAGGCAGTAGCTCAGCCACCTGCATGCGCATGGCGTTGGAGCCGACATCGATGGCCGCCAAACGTGGCGGTCGGCTCTTTCTGAGGACAGGCGGATTCTTCTTAGCCATCGTTCAGCTCTTTCAAAACTCGTCGGTAGTCGGCGCAAGCCTGCTCGCGGCCAGGATGACGACCGTCCTGCAGCAAGGGACGACCGGCCCGCCAGACCTGACAGACGGCCTGCCGGGGTGCCGACCAGACCAGCTCGTCCATGCCCTGGCCGATCACGGCGGGATGGTTCAGATCAAAGGCGATCAGGTCCGCGCGCAAGCCCGGCTGCAAGCGTCCGCAGGGCTGCATCAGAGAGCTCGCTCCACCCGCGGTCAGGCTGTCCCAGAGAAATCCGTCCAGCTGACCGGCTGGATGATCGAGCACGGCCCGCTGCTGATGCTTGAGGCGCAGGTGGTAGTCCAATTGCCGTGCGTCCTCCAGCGGCTCGATCTGACATTGAGAATCGGTGCCGAAGGTGAAGCGGGTCCCGGCCTGCCGCAGGCACTGAGCAGAGACAATCCCGTCACCCAGATTGCGCTCGGTGGTGGGACAGCTGCACACGTGCGAGGCTGCCAGGGCGGCGATCTCGTTGTCGGCCAGGTGAATGGCGTGCACGGCCGTAAAATCCGGCCCGGGGATCCCCTTTTCAGCCAGAAATTCAACCGGACGCAAGCCCGTCTCGGCCTCGCACTGCTCGATTTCCTTCATCTGTTCGGAGACGTGCATATGGATTGGAATGCCCTGCTCACGAGCGAAGGCGGCCAGGGGCGCGAGCCAATCGGGATGCACCGCCCGGACGCTGTGGGGGGCCAGCCCAACCTCCAGGCCCGCCTGTTTGAGGCGCAGCACGGCCTCACAGGACTCCTCCCAGCTACGGTCCAGGAAGCGAATCTGCAATGGGTTGGGCGCCACCTGGAAGCCGGACCGTCCGTAGGCACAGCGCAACAGGACGATTCCGATGCCGGCCCAGTCGGCGGCGGCTTTCAAGCGCAGGGCAAGTTCATCCGGATTGGCGTAACGGCTCCCATCCGGCTGGTGATGCTGGTAGTGGAACTCCCCCACCGTGGTGATGCCGGCCTCGGCCATCTCCAGGTAGAGCAGACGGGCCACCGCCTCTAGCTGCTCGGGATTGAGCCGCATGGCCGCCTGGTACATTAGCTCGCGCCAACTCCAAAAGTCGTCGCTGGGGCGGTCAGCGTGGCGATATTCAGTGCGTCCACGGATGGTGCGTTGAAACGCGTGACTGTGGGAATTGACGAACCCTGGAGTCAGGGCCTGCCCGACCAGCCGGGTGGCACCGTCCTGGGCCGGTCCTACGGTCGTAATCAGGCCATTCACGACTTCTACCTGCCAGTCGGACTTCCAGCCGGATTCGGTCAGGAGCCAATCAGGCTGCAAACTCAGACTCATCATGGGCCCGCCATTCTAGACCCCGACGAAGCGGTCCTATTAGCTGCTGACGGGAACTCCGCCCCCACCACCGGGAGCCCCCACCATGCTGTCTTTGAGCTTGTCGAAGAGACTGCCCCAGAACGAGGGTTTATCGGTCTCTTCGTAGTGAATGCTGGAAAACCAGGACTTGAATTCCGAGACAGAGACAGAAAACTGACCGTCATAATCGCCATCTCGGGCTTTGCCCGAGGAATCGACGGGTTCGTTACCTTCAGGGTCGAGCAGGCGCACCCGAGCAAAGTTGGCGTCATAGCCGATCACAGCGAAAGAATGGTTGCGAGTGAGTCCGGTAACCTGGGCATCCATCCCGCCGCGCCCGGCAATCACAACCTGATGCTTCTCCATCGCGCCTTCAAGCTTTTTGCGCAAGGCGTGCTCGGAGGTGGTCATCATCCAGTCCTGGTCCACTTTGTGACCGGTCACCTTGTTGACGGCTTTGGCCGGCTTCAGCGCTCCGATCGAACCCAGCTCCCGCGAAAGAATCGTCATCCAGGCGCCGTTCCCGTAAGCACAGGAGTGTTGCAATAGCTCACGGTCGGTGGGCATCGCCACGCAGCGCTCCTTTTCGCCGGGAAGGCGCAAAACCACACCTTGATCGGTCTCGCACAATAACTGGGTGAGTGCTTCAGGTCGCTGTTGGGCTAATGAAATACAGGTGGTGGTCAGTACGCAATTGGGCTCCTGACCCTGACGCACGGCTTCGAAGTCAGGACCGCCTTGAGGGAAAAGTTCTCGAGGGGTTTTCAGACGCTCCAGATTGTCGTGATAACGCGCTTCCAACTGGCGAGAGCCATTCTGAGCCTCGTACTTATCCAGAGCAGCGGCATTCAAGTCGTGGCCACCGACTTGCTGCGGCAAATCTTTGGCCACCATCAGCAGGGCCAGATCTTCGCCCTTCAGACTGGGGTCTGAACAGAGCTTCTCAAGCTCACTGGCGCTGAGACTGGAGCGCCCTTGAGACCAGTGGCTGAAGCGCTGGCGAATGGCTTGACTGAAGGGGGTCTGGTTGATCATCGTGACTCAACCAGAGTACCCCCTCAGAAAGTCGAATTGGCTGCGAGCTTGTTAATTATTTTCCGCGCGTCTTGCTCTTTTTAGGGGGCTTGGCCGCTCCACCCACCCAGCTGGTTTTATCCCCCTTGCCCTTTTTGGAAACCGGACGACCGTCCGCTCGCACCGGCTTGGGACCCTTGGCGAAGCCCCGAGATGGACCTTCGCCAGCAGCCTTGGGGCCTTTGGCGAAGCCCCGAGCCGGACTCTCACCTGTCGGCTTGGGCCCCTTGGCAAACGGGCGCGCGGGAGCCTCGCCGGCCGGCTTGTCAAAGGAACGCTGGCGTCGTACCGGCTTTTCCTCTTCCCGATTGGCAAAGAAGGTCTTCTCCTTGGCCGGACGCTCGTGCTTGCCACCGAATGGCTTATCGCCCAAAGCCTTCCCTTTGAAGGACTTGCGGCCGGGGGCGCTGGCAGGCGGACTGGAGAGATCGACCTTGACGCGCTTACCCTTGATGCGGCTGCGACGCAGGTCAAGGATGATTTTGTCCGCCTTGTCGCTGGGAACCTCGACCAGAGTGCGGTTGTCTTCAATATGAATCTTGCCCATGTCCAGCTTGCCCAGGCCGGTCTCGGCATGCACCACCTGAAGCAACTCGGCCGGATTCATTCCGTCCCGTCGCCCCACCGAAATCATCATCCACACATAGCTCTTGTTGGCGGGCGCCAGATCCTCGTCGGCGTCCTCAGCCAGAGCGCTGTAGCTGCTCTGCCACAAGGCCTGCAGCGCGGCAGCGGCCACAGCCATTGGATCCAGACCATTCTTGGCGCACAGGGAACGCACCAGCGGCAACTGCTCCTCGCAGCCGGGATCTTCCAATTGCTGCCGGATTCGCTCGGCGAAGCGTTTCTTGCGCCCGCTCTCGATTTGGTCCAGGCTGGGCACCGGATAGGCCTCAAAGCGGGCGCCGCTCTCGCGCTCAATACGCTGCAGGTGACGCTGCTGGGAGGGTTCGATCACGGTAATGGCCACACCCGTGCGGCCGGCCCGGGCGGTACGACCCACACGGTGGATGTAATGCTCCACGTCCCACGGAATGTCGTAGTTAAAGACGTGGGTGATTCCGTCCACGTCCAGACCACGGGCGGCAATATCGGTGGCCACCAGAATTCGGCACTGGTTCTGCTTGAAGCGGTCCATTACGCGCTCGCGCTCACTCTGGTCCATTTCGCCGTGCAAGCACTCGGCCGCGTAACCGCGACGACGGAGTTCGTCGGTCAACTGCTGGGTCTCCATGCGGGTGCGGCAAAACACCAACGAAGGTCCCGGATCCTGGTGGTCGAGAATCCGGCCCAGACTGCGGGCCTTCTTACCGGGACGCACCAGGCAGTAGAACTGCTGCACCCCTTCCACCGTACGTTGGGAGGCTTCGATCTCGATGCGCTGTGCCGAGGCCATGTGGCGGCCGGCCAGAGCCCGGATCTTGGTGGGGAACGTGGCCGAAAAGAGGGCCATACGGCAGCCCTCGGGTACCTGCTTGAGAATAGTGTCAAGCTCTTCTTCGAAACCGAAATCCATCATTTCGTCGGCTTCGTCCAGCACGCAATACTTCAGATCGCTGAGCTCGATGGAACCACGCTCGAGATGGTCAATCAGGCGTCCGGGAGTGGCCACCACCACCTGAATGCCCTGGCGCAAGGCCTTGAACTGGACCGGGATGGGCTGGCCTCCGTAAACGGCCAGAGTGCGTACCTGCTTGGACCAGGCCTGCAGGTTCTCGCTAACCTGAATGGCCAGTTCGCGAGTGGGGGTTAGAATCAGGGCCTGTACCGGCCCGGGGGCTTCGACATGCTGCAACAGAGGCAATCCATAGGCAGCCGTCTTGCCCGTGCCCGTTTGGGCCTGGCCAATGATGTTCTGACCGGAAAGCAGCGCCGGGATGGCGCGTTCCTGAATAGGAGTGGGATTTTCGTAGCCGGCCGCGAGAACGGCTTCGGCCAGCTTGGGGTTGAGGCCGAGTTCGGCAAAGGTTATAGACATCCGATGAGTGTGCCCCGGGCCAATCTTCTTTAACCCTTTATTTTTTGGACGATTGTCACAGTCACGACACGGCCAGGGTTCTAAAATCAAGCTATGGACGCACTTCCAATTGGCTCACAGGACTTCGACCAGGCTCCTGCCCGCAATCACCCTCTGGTGACCGCCTATTTAGTGGCGGCTGGCATCATCATCCCGGCCGCCTGCGTATTGGTAGAGAGCCTGGGACACCCCTGTCGGAAAGGCTGCCAGATCGACCCCATTCAACATCCCTGGCAGACAATCAGTGTGCTGGCTGTTTCCATCACCCACCTGCTGGTTCTGAAGGGCGTGCGTGGACCCAAAGTCTGGCCCATGTTGGCCTGGGCTTTGCTGATCTGCTGCGGCTATACAGTCTGGTTCGCGCCGGCCGCGCCACTGGGCTTCTGGGCGGGTCCCAAAGGACTGCTCATGTTCGGACCGCTGGTAGCGCTGGTTTCGACCTTGCTGCTCATCCCGCGCTGCGGCCTGCCTAAGACCGTCTTCTGGCTCAGTTGTCTGCTGGGCTACAGTTGTCTGGCCTACTCCCTCAAGCTCAGCTGCAACACCATCTTCAACGGGGTCCCCTAAAAGGGGACATCTGGATCCCAAAAGCTTTCGCAGAGGCGCTCGATGCTCTTGGGCGAGCATCCTTCGGCCTTGTTGTTCACCACTGTGATAATCTTTGAGTGCTGCTGCAACGATTGGCGCCAGATGTCCAGGATGGCCGTCCGACTGGACGGATCCTCATCTACAAGCCGGTTAAAGGGCTGGTAACGCTCAACCGCCTCCTCATACTCCCCCCGACCCAACATCCAACGCACCACCGTCATCGGCTGCACTCCCACCAGCGCAAACTGCTGGGCAATCGGGGGCATCGAGGGATGCACCACCAGTGAATGGCTGACGCTCAAACGCTGAAGAACCTGCACATAGGCCTTGCAAAACAGGTCTCGATTGCGAATCTCCACGGCCAGGGGCAGTTCGCCCGGCAACTGCTCCAGCAGCCGGTGTAGCAGAGTAGCGAATCCGGCCGGACCTCCCAGAGCATTCGTCGACAGCGGCGGAAACTGCAGCAACAGGCAGCCCAATTTCGAGCCTAACCCCTGTCGAGCCGGCTCCACCCACTCTTCCAGGGCCAGCCGGGCCGAGAGAAAATCCGGGTTGTCCTGGTTGCCCAGGCGGGCAGCGGTGACGCGCTGGGGAGCTTTGACCAAAAAGCGAAAGTCGTCCGGCACCTGAGCCGCGTAACGGGTGTATTCCTCCAGACTCACCGGAGCGTAGTAGCTCCGGTCAATTCCCACGGCGCGCAGCAAGGGATGATGAGCATAGGCGCTCAAGCCCTCGCGAGCCAGCCGGCTTTCGGGATACTTGCGGTCATAGACGAGTCCGGCCCAGCCTGGAAAACTCCAGGAACTGGTGCCCACCCACAGACCCTTGGGCCAGGCCGGCCACTGGGCCGGCGCCGCCTGTGGAAGCTGGGGCTCCTCCAGCTCTGGAAAAAGGGACAACTGACCCTCAATTGAAGTGCGTTTGGCCATAAGCAATTGCTACCCTAACGAATCGGAAGAAACCTGCGTGGACGAAACGACACAAACAGCTACGGGTCCGTTTATCAAACTGGATCAGTTCCTAAAATGGATCGGCGCGGTTGAGACCGGCGGGCACGCCAAGCAGGTGATTCAAGACGGACAGGTGCAGGTCAACGGAGAAACCGAAACCCGTCGAGGCCGCAAGCTGCGCCTGGGTGATCAGGTAGCATTCGGGGGCAAATCCTGGAGCGTGGATCCGGAGCAAAGATGAAGCACTATCAAGTTCTCATTTTAGGGGCGGGCGTCAACGGCGCCGGAATTGCCCGCGATCTGACCATGCGCGGCGTGCGCTGCGCTCTGGTGGACAAAGCCGACCTGTGCAACGGCACTAGCGCGTGGTCCACCCGTCTGATTCACGGTGGGCTGCGCTATCTAGAATACTATGAGATCGATCTGGTGCGCGAGTCTCTGCGAGAGCGCGAAATCTTGCTGCGCAACGCTCCCCATCTGGTGCGCCCGCTCCCCCTGATGATTCCGATTTACAAGGGCGCCCGGCGCGGTCCTCTGATGATCTGGGCCGGAATGTTGGCCTATGACGTCCTAAGTTTTGACAAAAGTCTTCCATGGCACCGCATGATGTTGCCGGGCGCAGTCAAAAAGAGCACCCCCGGACTGAGAAAGGAAGGTCTGCGCGGCGCTGCCGTCTACTACGACTGCCAGGTTGAATATGCAGAGCGTCTGGTCGTGGAAAATGCCATGGACGCCAGGCGCTATGGCTGCGACCTCTATCTCTATCGCGAAGTGGTGGAACTGGGCCCTCAGGGCGTGCGCGTGCGCGACGAGTCCGGCCAGGTGGAATTGCTCACGGCCGATCTGGTCATCAATGTGACCGGACCGTGGGTGGATCAGTTACTGGAGCGCACCGGCGGCCAGTTTCCCCGCCAGATGGGCGGCACCAAAGGCAGCCACATCGTGGTGGATCCCTTCCCCGGCCTGCCCCCCGAAGCTCTCTACGTGGAAGCCTCGGCCGACGGGCGGCCCTATTTTATCGTTCCTTGGAACGACCAGTTGCTGATCGGCACCACCGACCTGCGCAGCGACGAGGATTTGGACTCGGTCCGGGCCAGTCGCGACGAATGCCAGTATCTGATCGACGAGACCAACAAGCTTTACCCCCAGGCCAACCTGACCCTGGACAAGATTCACTTTACCTATTCAGGGGTACGCCCCTTGCCGCACACGCCGGCCGGAAAAACGGCTGCCATCACCCGGCGCCACCACGTGGTGGAACATCCCGAGGCAGGTTTCCCGTTGCTTTCAGTGGTCGGCGGCAAGCTCACCACCTTCCGCAGCCTGGCTCAGGAAGCGGTGGATAAGATTTTTAAAATGCTTCGCCTACCCAAACAGAAATGCCGCACCGGCCTCAGGCCCCTGCCCGGCTTCTCCTTACTGCACGAGCCCCGGTTCACCAAGCTCTTCGCGGAACGTCATGGACTATCGGTACCCACCTCCCGGCATCTGGCCCGCACCTACGGGGCCTGGGCCGAGGACATTGCCGCACTGGCCAGTCAGCAGCCTGAACTGAAGGAAACCATCTGCGCGCGCACCGCCGCCATCGCGGCCGAGGTGGTCTGGTGTTGCCAGCGTGAGCAGGTGACACACCTGGAAGACTTCATGCTGCGACGCAGCCTGATCGCCTGGCAGGCTGGCCAGGGCCGAGAAGCGGTGGATCCTGTGCTGCGCCTCATGGCCCCGCTCAAAGGTTGGGATGCGGCCAAGATGGCCGGCGAAAAAGAGCGGTTTCTCATGCGGCTGGAGCGCTTTAAGGTGCCCGACTAGTGGCGTCAGAGAGAAAATTCTGGCTGAAGTATCTGGTCGACAAACTGCTGGCCTTGCTCTTCAGCCCGGTCCTTCTGCTCACCAGCCTGGTGGCCTGGGCCCTCCAGCAAATTGAGGGCTGGCTTGAGCCGCGCGCCCGCGGACCCCTGTTCTACTCCGAGGTGCGCTGGACCCAGGGCCGGCCCTTCAGGATCTACAAGTTCCGCACCACCTACCCCGGCACTCAGGACCCGGGCACGGTGGGCGAAGTCACGCGCACCGGGCATTTCTTGAAGAAGTATTATCTGGATGAACTGCCTCAACTGTTCAACATTTTGCGGGGCGACATGACCTGGGTCGGGCCCCGCCCCACTCACCCCGAGCGAGCTCAGGCCGAAATTGAACAGGAGGGTATGCGCAGCAAGCTCATCCTTCGTGCGGGACTGACCGGGCTGGTTCAAGTCCAAAAGCCCGTGGCCCAGAACCGGGCCGTCTACAGCAGCCTGGAAGAAGAGTATCTGGCCGAAATCAGCCGCCTGGGTCCGGTCGGCGTCTTACTTCACGACTTAGAGCTCATCTGGCGAACAGTTCCGGTGGTCTTCAAAGGAGAAGGACTATAGAGAAAGTTGCTGGCCGTACATAAGCTTGGCCCGCATCTCTGAGCTGAATCGGTTTTTGGCAAACAACGCATCCAGCCGGGCTGACTCCTCGTCGGCATCCACTCCACAATCGAATTCAAAAATATACTTCCAGCGACCGCCCACATACTCGTAGATGGCAAAGTGAGTTTTCTTACCAGTACTGTTTCGAGTATCCGCGTCCACATTGTAGGCCGAGCCAAAATACATGTTCTTATACGGTACGATGGTGCCGTAGGGCATGCGATTGCCATAGCGCTGAGAAACCAGCATGCCAAGCTGGTCGCGAACGCGGTCAGCCCAGGCCCAGGAACAGGTTAACAACAACAAGACCAGGATCTTCTTCATAGCAGCTCCTCAAGCGGGCGGCTGAAGCCCACAAATTCCGGTTCCGGGTGCAGACTCACACCAAAACGCGCCTGAACTCCGCGGCGAACCTCGCCTGCCAGTCGTATCAGGTCGGCGGCGCGGGCCCCGCCTCGATTGACCAGTGCCAGCACATGATTGCTGGAAAGGCCCACTGCACCCTCGCCCCAGCCTTTAGGAAAGCCGGAACGTTCGATTAACCAGGCGGCCGAGAGCTTGGTGCGGCCTGATCCACCCGGCCAACTAGGCATGTCCGGAAATTCTGCCACCAGCTCCTCGGCCTGTGCCGACTCTACAATCGGATTCATAAAGAACGAACCCGCGCTCCGATGGTTGGGGTCAGCAGGATCCCAGACCATCGATTTGGAGCGTCGAATACCCAACACCGCCTGGCGCACCTCGGACAGGGTGAGAGGCCGTCCCTCCATTCGTTGCTGTAATTCTTTATAGCGAACTTGGGGCACTCCGCCCGGTCGCAACTCGAATTCGACCGAGGTCACCAGGTAGCGGCCTTTCCAATCGCGCTTGAAGCGGCTGTCGCGGTAACCAAAGGCGCATTCGCTCCCGCTCAGACGGATCTCGTGACCGGTCTCCCACTCCAGCACCCAACAGGCGCGGATCAGGCCGGCCACCTCCTGCCCGTAAGCACCGATGTTCTGAATCGGGGCCGCACCCACCAGGCCGGGAATCCCACTGAGACATTCCAGGCCCGCCCAGTCCCGCTGGACCGATTCAGCCACCCACTGATCCCAGACCCAGCCACCGCCGACCCTGACCAGCACTCGCTCGTTGGTATTTTCCAGAACGTCCAGTCGGCGGTCTTGCCAGCGCACCACCAGTCCATCGAAGCCCTCATCGCTGACCAGCACGTTGCTTCCGCCACCCAGCACCAGGATCGGCCAGCCCTGCGCCCGCGCCCGACGATACTCATCCAGGGCTTGCTCACAACTAAAAAGGTCAACAAAGCGGCGGGCCGCTCCGCCCACCTCCAGGGTCGTGAGCTCGCGGAATAAAACGTTGGTGGTCATTTTTGAATTTTCTTCAAAAATCGATCACCTCCTGGTGATTGCGTCCATTGCTTGGAAATGCGGGTCATCCAGTTGACTGGTCAAATCCTCAGCCCGCGGCATGGCCCCGGCCAGGAAACAATAGGTGAAGACCAGGTAAATACTCAAGCAAAGCGTCGCGAAGAAGAGCGCCACGGGCCAGAAAAAGGGAAGCAAGAGGAAAACCATGATGCATCCCGGCGGAACCAGCCAGGGGCCGCGGCTCATTCCGATTTCACTACGTAGACCTCGGTCGGCCAGCCACAAACCGCCCAGCAAGCTCAGCCAGGGGAAGCCCCAGAGCCAACTCGTGGACCCCGAGACGAGCAGCAGGCAAACAAAATTCAGTGCGACGATCAGGCAGTTTTTGCGAAACCAGCCCGCCGATGTGCCGCTGGCCGCCAGCAAACCTCCCCAGGCGCCAAAAGCCAGGCCAGCCAGCAAGACCACGTTGCCGGTCGCCTGACAACCGTGTTGACTGAGCAAGAGAGCGGCGCTGGCAAGCCCAAAGAGGGCCAGCGACAGTAGCTTCCAACCGCGTCTGAGGCGGTGGTAGGCCTGATAACCATACACATCCGACATATTAGAAATTTGCGACGTCTGGCGCTCGACTCCTGGGCAGGCGAGCTGACGTTCCGCCTGGAAATTCCTAGAATCCAGCAAAAGGAGAGCAGCGATGCAGAAAAGCGCAGTGTTCAGCTTAATTGTTGTTGGCCTCTGGCTTCCCGCCCAGGCTCGACCCAAGGCAGTCCCTCAACCCAAGGTCACGCGCCTGAGCAGTGACGAAAACTCCTATACCTATCAAAACTACCGGGCCAGCACTTTGGCCCGGCCGGCCGCGCTGGCTGCGCCAGCAACTCGAGGTCAGGCAGCCAGCTATAACCAGTCTTACTCCCACATCATCCCGCCCGACGGCTTCCAGGGCACGCCCACGGCCTACAGCTTGGGGCCTGGCTGGGCCAATCGCTGGGGCTCCTACAGCAGCGGAACCACGCCCTACCCCTACAACGCGGGCGGATTCAACAATACCGGCTTTTTCAACGGTGGCTTCTATCCAGGAGGAACCTACACTTACTATCGTCAGTAAGACCTGTCAGGGGGCAGTGTAACTGGAGCCCTGCACCAGTTCCACGGGATTGGAGCTGCCCGCCACCTGAAATCGAATCGGGTAAGAATGTCGATGATGACCGTCATCGGCGGAGTAGACGCAGAAGTGAAGATGGGGTCCTGAAGAGAAGCCGGTGCTGCCTGAGTAGCCAATCAGATCGCCGCGGTTAACCCTCTGGCCTTCCTCCACGGTCACGCCGTCATACACGAAGTGGTCGTATTCGCCGATGGTGTTGTCCGAGTGCCTGATCCTCACGCAATTGACGCGATTGCGGAAGTAGGACTGGGCTCCGCCTTTGCTGTAACGCTCTTCCACCGAGGCCACCACACCTTCACGCGCGGCCAGAACCGGCGTGTTGCTCTGGAGGCCAAAGTCAATGGCGTATTCATCATCTCCGGTATGACTGAAAGCCCCGTGGAACCCCTGGATAATCCTTTGAGTGGTACCGGCCGCATAAGGTAAGGAGTAGATCACACTGTCGTCGTGCCGCGCCTCGTGATTGCCGTAATTCCAGTAGTACATGTAGCGAAAGCGCCAGGCGTCGTTGGTGTTCACCTGGTAGACCCGGGACATGAGGATCTCCTGGTGGCCGGGAACCGTTTTGGTGCAAGGAAACGGAGGATTGCCCTCCACGTTCAGTTGCTGAGTAAATTCCAGCGTGACCGTCATGTCGCAGCCCAACCGATTGAACATATAGATATCCGTGCCGTTGCCCCGGTCGACCTGACGAAAGGTGATGGGGTCGACCGGGTCGGGATCGGAGGCCATCCCCAACAGCAGTAAGGCAACCAGCAGCCAAATGCGAGCTCTAACGAACATGCTCAAGCTCTAGCAAGTCTGCCAACTTTTTGATTCTGAAGTGGGGCTTGAGAGGCTCAGGCCGGCCAAATCCATAATCGGCGAAGACCGTGGTGGCTCCGCAGTCCAGGCCCATCTGCAGGCCCACCAGACTGTCTTCTACGTGCACAACCGGGCCCTGGTGCCCGACCCTGGTCACTAACTCTTGCAAATATTGGACCTGCGGCTTGTGAAAGGATGAATCATCCGGCGTCTGCATATCCTCGAAAAACTCGCGTAGCCCGATCTGACTCAAGGCGTTCTCTTGCAAAGCGCGGTCTCCAGAGGTGCAGGCCACCACTCGGTGGCCGCGCTGACGAAGCACCGACAGCACCTCGCTCGCCCCATCAACGGCCCTGGCCAGGCCGGGCAAATTCTCCAGATAATGCGGTTTGACGTAACCTCCATAGATTTCCTGGACACGATCCTGGGGACAACCCAGGCGACGCAGCATCTCGGCTGCGGAAAGCCCGATCAGCCCCACCACCGCTTCCTCCTCGGGCCTGGGGAGACCCAAGGCCTCGATCCCGCAAGCGAAAGCCTCATAATTTGCAGCCCGCGAATCAATCAGAACCCCGTCCAGATCAAAAACAACCAGGACCGACATCGCTTATTCTTCCTCCACCGCTTTGGGGGCTACCAGCGCCGGCGGCGCCACAGCCCCCTCGCTATACATGTTCACGCGAAGACGCAAACCGCTCGGCACCACCTCCAGGCTGATATGAGAATCACGGAGGTGGCCGAGAATTTCGGCCTCGGGCCGAAAGTCGCTGCCCAGGCACAACAAGAAACCCTTTACGAACGCGTAGTCGCGGTCAATCATGTGATGACAGTAGAGCAAAAGCTCTCCCTGACGCCCTTGCTGAAACAACTGATAGGAAGGCACCTCAGCCAGACGGCGGCCCTGACCCGTGTAAGCTTTGTAAATCCTTGGCAGCAGTCGCTCGGTATAGCCGTTCGCCCAAAACTGGGTGGTATTGCTGCTGGTCCAGCCGCAACGCCCGTCCTCACTCAAGCTGTAGGTCACGCCCTCCACCTGGCGCGTGGTCGGACTGGCGCCCAGGCGCTGCTTGAGACGAGTTTGCACACGGCCCGCCAGTTCGGGATTGGCCACTTCCAGCACCGCTACCACCGGCACCTTGGAGAGACTGAACTTCATCCACTCTTGGGAATCACTGGCGCTGGCACCCAAATACCCCTGGACCATTCTGATCAACTTCTCCAAGGTATTGGCATAGGTGTCGATGACTTCACCGTAGACGAAAAGCTGAGCGCCAGTCCCCAGTGATTCTCGCGCTAAAGAGAAGCCCAGATAGCGCTCCAGCTCGGTCCAACCCTTGGCCATCATCTCGCGTGAGCCCGAGAACTCCCCGCTGATGCGATCCATCAAACGCAGCCAGCCTGAGAGATCGAACCAATAGACGGTTTCCGTGGCCGGGGGAGCGTGTTGGGCCAGATCGGCGGCGGCGGACGGACCCAGCGTGACGTTCTGCACTCCATCCCACTGCACGAAGCCGCAGCTTTGAATCTCTAACTGACCCAAATGATCAAGACGGGTTCCCGAGGTGATACCCAGCGACCGCACCAGGATCTGCTCGCTAGACCAGCCAGCCTGAGCACAGAGCTGGGGGCTGGTGCGCAGAACGTCCTGAACATCCGCAAAAATCCAGAAATCGGTGTCAGCGGCTTGCAACTGACGAGCCTGCGCGGCAAAACGAGGGTTGGCAGTCAGGCGCTCACCCGCCGGGGCTGCCGGCGCCAACAGAGGTTCAACCAGAGAAGCCTGATTGGTCAGATAAGCCCAGCCACCATTGAAGTAGAGAAGAAAATCCTGGCCATCCAGCTTGAGCTTCCAATGATCGCCGTCCGCGCTCAGTTCCTCGCTTTCGGCATCCCATCGAGCCACCCAATTGTTGAAGCGAGCCGCATCCGGGCAGCCCAGGCCGACGACGAAGCCGCCGTTCAAAGGAAGGGGAGCTGGGTCCTCGGGCGACTTGCCGGGAGCGTGAAACTCCAAGGTGCGGCCGTCCACCTGCCAGCGGCCCACCACGCTGATGTTCTTGCCCTGCCGCTTCAGCTCCAGAAGAGCACCCTCGGGAATGTCACTGGCACTGAAGTGTTCTTTGGCAATCAGGTCATCGATTTTCTGCGGAAACTTTTTCTGATAGCGGCGGTACAGGTTGACGCCTTCGAAGGCCGAATCCACGGCGTATTTGAGCTGACGACGGTGTTTGTCGGCCGTCTCCCGGCGGTACATGCCTTCGAACGGGGAGAACTCGTCCTGCCGCACCACTGCCAGCATCGCGCGTCCATCCAAAAAAGGAAACGAGTCCATCATCTCGGTCAACTGAGATGCTTCCGAGACATTGCTTTTCATCAGGCCGACCAGCACTCGAAAGAGTGGACTACGACGCAGCCGCTCGGCCAATGGAGGGCCTTCGGTGTTCAGCTGGAGACGGGGCTGATATTCCAGATAGACCTCCGTGCTGGCGGGCAAACGTTGGGCGGCCCAGCGCGGTTCGGGTTGGGCCCAGGCCACCCCGGCGCAGGCGACCGCAAGAATGAGGCGGCGAGACAATGAGCGAAGCATGGTGGTTCCTCCGAGCATTGGGGAGAATAGCACCGAGCACCAGGAATGTCCTGCCCAGCTACAGAACACGCGGGCGAAATCATGCCCGGTTCAGACCCTGGGAACAAGCCGGACGGGAGAGGTTGGCGCAATGGAATGTCCTAAATGCCGGCAGCATAACCTGCCGGGCTCATCCTACTGTGAAAAGTGTGGGTTCCACCTGCGCTCGCTGCAACGACAATCTCAACCTGGCTACGGCTCCTATCCACCAGTCTACAGCCCCCCACCGCCTTCGGTCCGTCCCAGTCCAGCTCCACCCCCGTCTCCCAACTATCCAGGCGCGCCCGCGGCCGCGGTCCCGCCGCCCCCGCCCGCGCCCGCACCACCGAGTCCGCCTCCGCGGGTTCAACGGCCCGTCCAGCCAACTCCAGCCCCTCCCCCCCCACCCCCCAAGCCGGCAACACCTCCTGCCTATGCCCATTTGAGAGAGCTGCCCTCAGGTCGGGAGCTGCCCTTGATCTATGACCGCAGCCTGGTGGGTCGCTTAAGTGAGGCCGACGGCGTCAAGCCTGAGGTCGACCTCTCGGTCTTCGGCGAAGGCGGCGTTTCCCGGAAACACGCTCAAATAACCCGCGCAGAAGGGCAGGTTTATGTCGAAGACCTGAGCAGCTCGAACGGCACCTTTCTCAACGGCGAGCGACTGCAGCCGGGTCTCCAGACCCCCCTGAGACACCAGGATGAAGTTCGCTTTGGCAGCCTGAGATTTCAATACTGGCATAAGCAAGCTTAGGAAGAGAGGTCAGTTCCTTGTCTAATCCGATGGAAACTCACTACGATCCAACTCCGGTGCGCGAATGGGCGGCCAAGAACCCCGTTTCAACCATTCCCAAGCTGTTTCGCCAGGCCTTCGAAAAGCATAACGCGGCCAACCGAGACTTTCTGGGCTGCAAAGTCAATGGAGTCTATAAGTTCGAGACCTATCAGCAAATTCGCGACAAGGTGGAACGCTTTGCGGCAGCCTTGATCGAAGTCGGCATGCAACCCAATGATCGACTGGGCCAGATCGCCAATAACCGTCCGGAATGGGTGGTCACCGATCTGGGAAGCATGCACGCCGCCTGCATCCACGCCCCCCTCTATCCCACCCTGTCCACCGAAGCCATCGAGTACATCCTCAAAGATTGCGGCGCGCGAGTAGCCGTCTGCGCCACATCCAAACACCTGGATTCGGTGATCGCCTCAGAAAAAGAACTTCCCAACCTGGAACATATCGTCTGCATGTTCGATCCCGGCAGCGCCAGTTCCAGCCGTAAACTCTGGAAGTGGGATGACTTCCTCAAACTAGGCGAGGACAACCTGGCCAAGCACAGGGACGAGATCGAAAAGCGCATCGCAAATCAGCAGGCCACCGACGTTTGCAGCCTGGTTTATACCTCGGGCACCACCGGTGAGCCCAAGGGCGCCATGCTCATGCACGGTAATTTCGCCTCCAACTCCCAGACCGCGGTGCCCTTGCTGGAATTCACCACCAACGACCTGGAGCTCTCCTTCCTGCCCCTTTGCCACGTCTTTGAACGGGTCGCCTACTACTCCGTGACCAGCATGGGCGCCACCATCGCCTACGCCGAGAGCGTAGACACCGTCGGAGCCAACATGAAGGAAGTCAGACCCACGGTCATGCCCAGTGTGCCGCGCCTGTTTGAGAAGATCTACGCTCGGATTACCGACAAAGTGGCTGCGGGCCCGGCTGTCAAACGCAATATCTTCGCCTGGGCCATGGGCGTAGGCAAAAAGCACTACCTGGCCAAGGTCGCCGGTAAACTCAACCCGGTGCTCAAACTGGAATACGCTATGGCCCACAAACTGGCCCTGGGCAAACTGCATCAGGAAACCGGAGGTCGCATCCGACTCTTTTGCTCGGGCGGCGCTCCCCTTCGCAAGGACGTGGGTGAATTTTTCCTGTCCGCCGGCTTTACCCTGACCGAAGGTTATGGTCTGACCGAGACCAGCCCGGTGATCAGCTTCAATCCGCTGCGCAAGCCCAAAAACGGCAGTGTGGGCAAGATTATTCCCGATGTTCAGGTCAAAATTGCGGAGGACGGAGAGATCCTATGCAAAGGGCCCAACGTGATGCTCGGCTATTTCAACAAGCCCCAGGCCACCCGCGACGCCATTACCGATGACGGCTGGTTCCACACCGGCGACATCGGCAACATCGATGAAGAAGGCTACCTGGCCATTACCGACCGCAAGAAAGACCTGCTGGTGATGTCCAACGGTAAGAACGTGGCCCCCCAGCCCATCGAGCAACTTATTCAATCCAGCCCATACATCGAGCAGTGCGTGGTGTTGGGCGACAACAAGAAGTTCATCGCCGCCCTGATCGTACCAACCTATCCCAACCTGAAGGACTGGTGCTCCCAAAATGGGGTCGCCCACGATCCTGAAGCCCTCGCGAACAACCCCAAACTGGTGGAATTCCTGCAGACGGAAGTCAACCGACTGTGCGCAGATCTGTCCGGCTACGAGCGGGTGAAAGCCATCTCACTGTTGCCGCGCGAGCTGACCCTGGAAAACGGCGAGATGACGCCCACACTGAAAGTCAAGCGCAAAGTCGTCAATCAAAAGTATGCCGACAAAATCGGGGCACTTTACCCCGAAGACTGATCAGGCGTCCTTGTCCAGTGACTTGCCGGCCATCTTTTCTTTGTATTGAGCCCGCAGTTGATTGACCACCTTGTCGTTGGCCTTGAAAACCTTCTTGGCCAACGGCCCGCCGTTGGCTCGGGCAAAGGTGCTGAAGTTGGTGAAAAACTGTTTGAGAGTGGCCAGGAAAGCATTCCCCTTTACCTGCTCGCGGTGCAGAATGGTGATTTCTTCCCAGCGCATGTCCGCTTCTTTTTTGACCTTGGTGGCATACTTACACCACTCCAACACCTGAGGCGCGGGGCACACCACGCGGCCGTCCTCGGCTGCGCCCATCACGCGATTGCCTAACTCCAAGTATTGGTCGCGGAAGTGACGCTTGTAAGTGTTCACATTGTGCTTGATGTAGAGCTTGGAAATGAAGCTGGCCGCCTTGGCGCTGGCCACTTTGGCCAGTTTGCCGCTCTTGACTCCATCGCTCTCGGTATAGGGCTTGAAGTCTTCCTTTAGATACTCTTCGTATTCTTTCGCGCCGTTGTAGAGGTCATCCAGGCGCCGGCAACAGTCCAGACAAAATTCGTCAGCCACTCGCCCGGCTTTGTAATGCTTGTAGACGGCCTTCGCAATTTTCTCCTTGGCCTCTTCCAGTTCGGCCATCAGCGCGATCCAGTGATTGAGTTGTGTGCTCTCGTCCATCGGGACACTCATAGTGCTACCTCAAACCCTTTTGACATATGTTACAAAATTATGTCTTCTGCATCTCCCGCCCGGGGGCCTACTCCTGACGTAAATCTTCTGCCGGGCGCCGTCCCCCCTGCCCCGCCAAAAGCACCGCCAGGGTCGAAGCCAGCAGACCGAGCACCGGGGTGCTCAGCAGTGTCCAGGGATCAAGATGAAACTCGAGGCTCCAACCAAAAGCTCGCCGATTGATAAAGGTGACCATGGCGTAGGCCTGCAGTAAGCCGCAGGGCCAGGCCGCCAGGCCGGACCAGAGTCCACACAAGGCTGACTCCATCCAGCGCAGGCGCCAGCGCTCGGCCGAGGTCAGGCCGAGACAGTTCCAGAGAGCATACTCCCGGCGCCGCTCCAACTGATTGGCCGCCACCGCCCCCAATGTCCCCAATCCGGCCACCAGCACCGCCAGCACCTGGAGCAGGCGAGTGACCTGGAAGGTCTGCTCAAAGATCTCCACCGACAGCTGGCGCAGAGCTTTCTGCGAACGCACCTCCAGGCCGGCCGACTCCGGCCAGCTCAAGATTTCAGCACGCACCTGCTCGGCGGTATCCCCTCGTAAGGAGACGCCGAGACCGGTGACCCCAGTGTCCTGAAAGGCCTGGCGATAGGTATCGAGATCCATCATCAGGTAGCCGCTATCGCTGGCATAATCCTGGAAACCAGCCACCAGCTCGACCTCATAGGGCCCGGTAGGGGTCTGCAGCTTGAGCCGCGAGCCCGGCGAGAGACGCTTTTGTCGCAAAAAAGGTTCGCTGGCCAGGGCCTGACCAGGCCCCAGCCGGCTGGGAGTTGGCCCGATCACGAAGCGCAACCGGGCGAGATCAGGATCCTGGGCCACCAGTTGAGTCAGGTAGGGCCCTTGGTCAGCGCTGTAATAGTAGACTGGAGTCATCTTGGCCCTGAGCGTGGCCTGAACTTCAGGCAGGGCGGAAATTCGCTCCAGCAGCCCAGCCGGCAGGCCCTGTCCGCCTTTGGCGGCCTGCCGATTGGCCAGACCGATGTACAGGTCAGAGCTGAGTGTGCGTCCCAGCCAATCGATCAAACTCAGGCGAAAGCTATGAACCATGACCGTAATGGAGATGACGGCCGAGAGCGCTACCGTCATAGCCACCAGAGCCACCCCGAGACGACTTAACGAACGCTGCACTCCACCCAGGGCCATTTTTAGCAACATCCAGCGACCGACAGGAAGGGAGCGGAGCCAGAAGCGTTGAGCCGCCACCACCAATACAGGGGTCAGCGCGGCCGAGGAAAGCATCAGCCCCACCATTGCCAGCAAGTTCAAGCCCAGGCTATTCTCCGCCAGCTGCAACGTGGCCCAGGAGATCAGCAGGCCCAATGCGGCGGCACCACTGAGGCGCTTCAGCCAGTCCAGTGACCCCTGTTCCAAGAAGCTGCGACGCAGAACCTGCGCGGGGGGCGTGGTGGCTGCTTCGTGAGCCGGCCACCAGGCCGCCAGCAGCGAGCAACCCCAACCCAGCAGGCAACCGAGAACCAGCGACAGCGGAGAGAGATAGGTCTGACCGACCTGCAAATTATAGTAGAGGTCGTTGATGGTGCGGGTCAGTAAAGGCAGCAACAAGCGGGCCAGGCTGATCCCCAGCAACATTCCCAAAAGGCTGCCGGTGGCGCCCAGCCAGCCGGCTTCGGCCAGGACCTGAGAGCGAATCTCGGCCCGGGTCACACCCAGAATGCGCAACTGGCCCATCCAGGTTCGACGTTGCAAGACCAGGAAGTGGATGACGTTGTAGATCAATAACCCACCCACCAGCAGGCTGAGCATGCTCAGAGCCCTGAGGTTCAAGAAGAAAGCCCGACTCATCTGCTCTCGCGAGCGACTGCGGGTGCTGGCCGCAATCAGCTGATAACCCCTGGGCAGACTGGCCTGCAACTGGTCAGCCTGGGGCGAGGTCAAAATCAGCTCCACCCGGCTCAAGCGCCCCTGCATTCCAAGCAATTCTTGGGCCACAGCGATGTCGCACAGGAACTGACCCTGAAGGGCCTGCTCCTGATTAGGCTTCAACCCGGTCAGGAGGGCCCCCACATGCAGGCGATCTCCCCCCTGGACTTGCAACACACCCTCCAGAGAAACCCCGAGCCGACGGGCCTCGGCCGCTGTGAGAGCCACCGTCCCCGCTTGATTAAGGGCCGAAGTGGCACTGTAGCTGGCCTGCCCATCGGCAAACCAATCTCCCCGGAAGGGCTTTTCCGCCAGCGGATCGACCCCCAGAACCCGAAAACTCTGGCCGCCCTTTAAACTGATGAAACCTTCCACCACCGGTGCACTCTGAGATAAGCCACGCTCCACCCTCAGCTTTACGTAAAATTGCTCGGGCAGGCCTGACTCGCCGGCCACCAACCAGTGGGTCGCCTTGCCCGTCAAGCTATCCTGGGAGAGCGTGAATCCGCGCTCGCAAGAGCGAATCGCCAGGTCCATGGCGACGATTCCAGCCACGCCGACGGCCACCCCCAGCAGGCTGAGCAAAACCAGCCAGGGGTGACTCCAGAGATAACGCCACTGCGAGCGAGCTAATAAACTCATCCGCCTGCCTTCACCGAGCAGGGAGCCGCCCCCCGCTCGCGTAAGCCGGCTGCCATGGAAGGAAAGTACCGCGAACTCCACCGGCTGCTGCTCTGGCGCCAGCTCTCCCAAAAGTGGGATCCGCGCCGCGAATTCGCCAAAGATCAACCACTGGACCTGGAGATCGGCTTCGGCAATGGGGAATATTTGCTGCGGCAGGCACAGGCCCGCCCCGATCACAACTTTCTGGGCATCGAAATGCACTGGGGCTCCGTGCGGCGCTGTCTACGCCGCCTGGCCCAGGCCGGCTGTCAGAACGTTCGAGTGCTTCAGGTTGATGCCAATGTGGCCGTCCGCTATTTGTTGCCAGGCCAGGTCTGCGAGCGATTTGTAGCTCTCTTTCCCTGTCCCTGGCCCAAGCGTGAACACGAGCGCTTTCGACTTTTCTCCACCGAGTTCATGGGTCAACTCAACCGAATCTGCCGCTCGGGCGGGCTGGTCGTGACGGATCACCGAGGCTTAATGGAGTTTGCCCGCTCCCGGGTGGGCGACTCCGGCCTGAGCCTGGAGGTGATGGAAACGGAAGCCTGCTATAACACCAAATACGAACGCCGCTGGAGCGGCCAGGGCCAGGAAATCTTCTTCGAGCTTCACTATCGACCCGAGCAGCCGAGCCCTTATCAGCAAATTCCGGAGGCCAACGTGCAAACCCTTACGCTGTCTGAATTCGATCCCAAGAACCTGCATCTGCAGGGCTGCCAGGATGGATTGGTGGTGGAATTCCGCCAGCACCTTTACGACCCGGAGCGAAAGATCTGCATGATCTTGGTCACGGTGGTGGAGGACCAACTCAATCAGACCTTCTGGATCGAAGTTACGCAAAAGGCAGATGGGCTCTGGTACATACGCCCGGCGTTGGGGGGCGGCTTCTTACCAACCCTGGGCGTGCAGCGGGCGCTAGACCTGGTCCAGCAGGCCGGCCAGGCTGTCCAGCCTCGGTAGCAACTTGCTGCCAATCCGATATCCGGGAACTCCCAGACCCTCGGCCAGCTGCATATCGCAGTCAGAGTCTCCCACCACGATGGCGCCTTCCAGCCCCAGCCCCAGCCTCTGGCATGCCTGCTCGACCATCCCCGGCCTTGGCTTGCGACACCGGCAGTCAGCCTCAGGCTGATGGGGACAGTAGAGAAGCAGGTCAAGCTGGGCGCCTTGGGGCCGCAGCAAGTCCTGCAGACGCTGGTTGACGCTTTCCACGGCCGACTCCGGAAAGTAGCCGCGGCCGACTCCCGACTGGTTGCTGACCAGGACCAGCAGAAAGCCTCGTCGCTTCAGCTCCAAGAGCCCCTGCGTCGTCCCCGCCAACAGCCGGACGCCGTCGGGATCGCTCAAGTAGTGGGCATTCTCGATCAGGGTTCCATCCCGATCGAGAAAGGCGATTTTAGAGTTCACGCACAAACTCGGGCAGAGCCATCGAGCCCAGATGAACTTCCGGACTGTAATAGCGCAATTCAAGACCGCGCTGCTGGCGACGCAGACGCAACTCCTCCAGACTCAGAGCCTGCGGATCGTGAGCATCAGAAGCGGCAATCAGACACCAGGTCCCGCCGGGATAGGTGGGAATCGCCACCAGATAGGGACGAACGAAGCGAAAAATCTTCTCCAGTTCTCGCCGCGCGGCCGCGATTTGAGGCCCGAAAAAGAAAGGGGAACCCGCCTGCAAAGCAATCAAGCCATCGGGCTTGAGAGCCCGCTTGAGCGAGGCGAAGAATTCCGCCGAAAACAGAACCTCCGAAGGACCCTCTGGATCGCTGGAGTCCACCAGAACGATATCTTGAGGAGGAAGCGAGCCGATCACCTCGGCCGCATCTCGAGTCACAATCTCCAGGCGGGGATCCGGTTGCAAACCCTTGGCCATGGTTGGCAACCACTGGCGACAGACCTCCATCACCTGAGGATCGATCTCCACCAGAGTGGCCTTCTCCAGGCCGGGATGGCGTAAAGCTTCGCGCACGGTGCCGCCATCGCCGCCTCCCACCACCACCACCGTCTTGGGCTCGGGATGTGACAACATGGGAACGTGGGTCAGCATTTCATGATAGGTAAACTCGTCCCGCTCGGTGCACTGGACCTTTCCGTCCAGAACCAGCATACGTCCGAAGCCTTCGGTTTCGTAAACCTGAATATGCTGAAAATCGCTCTGTTGATCCACCAGCACCGGACCCACAGGAACGGACTGCCGCCACTGCCCCTTCAATTCTTCACAAAACCAAGCTTTCACGTGTCAATTCCTCCTGGGGGCCCGGCCGTTCGCCCTACCAGTTGAGTTTCCTCCGAGCAGGGGCATGACGGGGTCGAGACAGAAGAGATCAGCTCATGAGCGAAGCCACGGGTGCTTCTGAGCAAACCACACCAACTTTTGACGCAGCCACGCTGAGCTCCGTAGCCCGCCTGGCGGGCATGGGCTTATGGCGCCTGGACTGTACCAGTCCGTTGCAGGCGCTGATCTGGGATGAGATGAGCCACTGGCTGCATGGCACCGATAGCGAACGCTTCCAGCCGACCCTGGGAGGCAGCTTGCTGCTCTACGAAGATGAGTCTCGCAGCCGGCTTGAAGATGCACTGATGTCCTGTAGCGTCACCTTCAACTCCTTTGAGGTTGAGGTGGACCGGCTGCTGGATACAGGTCAAACCCGAAGAATCCTGGTCGCCGGCCGCGCCGAGGCGGGAGGCAAAGAGATCCTGGGCTACTATCAGGACGTATCCCAGCGCCAGCAATTGGTGCGCCGACTGCACCTGGAGCAGCGCCAAACGCGAGCCCTGTTTCGCACCCTTCCGGACCTGCTCTATGCGGTAGACGCTGCCGGATTCTTGAGGGAATACTACACAGGCCAATCCTCGCTCCTCAAACATCCACCCGAGAGCTACGTGGGCCGCCACATTGGCGAGGCCTTCCCCTATCTTCGCCAGGAATTTCCGCCCAAACTCCGCCAGGCTTGCGAATCGGGCGAAGTCACCAGTCTGGAATTCCAGCTCCACACCAATGACCGCGATGGAACCTTCGAAGTCCGCATCCTGCCCCTGGAGAAAGGAAGCGACCAGGCTCTCAAGGCCATGCTGCTGATCCGGGACATTTCTGAACAACACCGTCGCTCCGAGGAACTCAAGCGCTCGCAAGAGGCGGCCCTGATGGCTTCACGCGTCAAATCGCAGTTTCTGGCCAACATGAGCCACGAGATCCGCACCCCCTTGAACGGGGTCATCGGCATGACCGAACTGTTGCTGGGCACCGACCTGCAAAACGAGCAACGCGAGTATGCCCAGACCGCACTGCGATCAGCCCAGAGCCTGCTGGAAACGGTCAATGACATTCTCGACCTCTCCAAGATCGAAGCCAACCGGCTGGACCTGGAGACCATCCCTTTCTCCTTGCGAGCCGTGGTGCAGGACGCCCTGGCCTCGCTAGCTCTGAAAGCCCACGAGAAAGGGCTGGAGTTGCTGGGCTCGGTGGCCCCCTCGGTGCCTTCTCGAGTGGTGGGCGACCCGACCCGCATCCGCCAACTACTCAACAATCTGCTCAGCAATGCCATCAAGTTTACGGGCCAAGGCGAAGTCGAATTGCAGCTGGCTCAGCGCGAGCCGGGCGTCATCCGGGTGTCCGTCTTCGATACTGGAGAGGGCATCCCATATGAACGCCAGCGCGAGATCTTCGATCCCTTCACCCAGGCCGACGGTTCAACCACCCGCCGATTCGGCGGGACCGGATTGGGCCTGACCATCTGTCGGCAGCTGGTGGAAAAGATGGGCGGGCGGATCTGGCTGGAAAGTCAACCCGGACAGGGAAGCCGTTTCTCCTTCACGGTGAAGCTCCCGAATTACCATACCGAAACCGGTGAGGTCGATTCACCTTACCACGCCTTCGTGCGCGACCTGGACCAGCCCGACCTGACCGCCGAAGACTTTGCCAACTTTATTCAGGGTAAACGCGTATTGATTATCGACGATAACGCCAGTTGCCGGCGCGTTCTCAAAGAGATGCTGGCCAACTGGGGCATCGAAGCTCAGGTTGCGGTGGGTCCAGGTCCGGCCATGCAGATGGTAAGAGAGGCTCAGCGACGGGGAAAACCTTTCGATCTGGCCCTGGTCGATTTCCAAATGCCAGGTTGCGACGGCCTGGAACTGGCCCAGGAGCTACCCACTCCGCTCACCAGCGTACTGATGGTCACCTTGGGTCGACCGCTGCATGAGCAGCTCAATCAGACCGGAGTCAAAAAAGTGGCCATCAAGCCATTGCTGAGTCAGGAGCTGGCCCGCATCCTGCTGGGCCTGCTGCGTCAGCAACCGCCACCCAGCGCTTTTCCTGCTCAGCCGCCCCAACGCATCGGCGAACCTCTGAAGATCTTGATCGCTGAAGACAACCTGGTGAACGCAAAAGTCGTCAGCAAGATGTTGCAGCGTCTCGGCCATGAGGTCGTCCACGTAGCCAACGGGGCACTTGCGGTCGAATACCTGCAGCAAAACCTTGTCGACGTCGTGCTCATGGATGTTCAAATGCCGGTGATGGACGGTTTTGAAGCCACCCGGCGTTGGCGCGCCATCGAGAGCACCCGAAACTACCGCGTCCCCATCGTAGCCCTGACTGGCAATGCTATGTCCACAGACCGAGACATGTGCCTGGAAGCCGGAATGGACTTACATTTGACCAAGCCGATTCGACTGGATTTGCTGGATCAGATGCTAACATCGCTACCGCCCACGCGATGAAGGCTCTGGCCCGGGTCAGCTCCTTTCTCGCCTTCGCCCTCTTGCCGCTGATCTTTGACATGGGCTGCGCGGATACACTGACTGAACCGAAATTGGCCTGCTGGCTGGTGGCCGCCGGGGCTGCCAGCTTGACCCCGCTCCGACCGTGGAGCCTGCAAGAAAAGTTCCTGGCGGCCTGGTTTGGATGGAGCTGCCTGAGCAGCTTTTGGAATGGACCCAGCGCGGGCTGGATCGACTTGCTGACCGTGGCCGCGGGCCTGCTCTGGGTGCGAGCGGAAATGCCGGACCGCTGGCGCTTTATCGGCATTGGCTTCGGGCTGACCGTAACCTACTCTTGGGTTCAGCGTCTGGGCCTGGATCCGTTTTCCTGGTCCAATCCGAATTTATCCCAGGTGCGCACCATTGCCGGCCTGGGTAACCCCAACTACCTGTCGATGTATCTGGCCTGCTTGCTCCCCTGGATCTGGAGCGTGGTCTATCCGAGAGGGCCGATCGGCTGGCTGGTCGGCCTCATCAGCATGCTGACGCTGCTCTTGACGGCGACTCGCGGCTCCATCTTGTGCCTGCTGGTGGCTCTGGGTCTGTGCACGGCCTGGGGTCTGGTCTTTCAACGGCGGGGACACAGGTTCTGGCTGGTCAGCTGGCTGCTGGTGCTGGCGGCCTGGTCCATCAGCTGGGCAATGACCAGTCGCCAGTCCCAGGCTTTTGCTCAACAGATGACCTCTTTAAGAAATCCAGGCCAGGCGGCCAGTGTCACCTTTCGCAAGTATCTTTACGGCACCGCCCTGAAGGTGGCTATCCATTCTCCATGGCTGGGGGTAGGACCCGGACACTTTGGAAACGGCTACCTGCTTTACCGCCCCCTGGAGCCCTATATCTTTCGCCCCCTTCAGCGACGCCCCGAGAACCCGCACACCGAGCCACTGAAAGTTCTGAGCGAGACCGGCGTGGTTGGACTGTTTTTCTGGTGCGGCTGGGTGGGGCTGGGCCTGCTGGACCAATTTCGTAAGCCAGGTCCTCAAACCGCCTGTCTAATGGTGCTGCTGGCAAACTGTCTCAGCAACTGCATCCCGGTGGCGATCTGGCCGATTCTTCTGATGCTCACAACACCCGAACGAACCGACCGGGAGGGCAAGTTTCGCTGGCAAGGCGTGCCTGCCTTACTGCTGGCCTTTGTCCTGGCCCTCCCGGGCTGGTATGTGCAGCACCTTTTCTGGTGGGACGAAGAATACCGGGTTCTGGCCGAAAAGTTTCCCGAGCACTCGCTAGAATGCGCGGAAGCCCGCCTGAGAGTTTTGCAGAAAGCCGAACTGTTCTGTCCGCCCTGGGAGCAAACCACCCTGCTTGTGCTGGCCGGCAACGCCTGGCAGAATCTGGCCGGACTGACGGGGTCGCCGGTGGCCTGGGAGCAAAGCGAATCCATGGCGCGACGACGTCTACAACTTGAACCAGACAACCCTTATGCCTGGATCAGCCTGGGCGGATTGTTGGATCGCCAGGCGAAATACCCCGAGGCTCTGGCTGCCTGGCAAGAAGCTCGACGTCGCGACAACCTGAATCCAGTCATTCTTTATCTGCTGGCACGCACGCAGTATGCCAGTGGTCAGGCCGATGCAGCGCTCAAGTCGCTGGACGAGAGTCTTGAAATTTTTTCAGATTCTAGCCAGGTCTACGGCTTTCGAGCACAAATCATGATTGACCAGGGCAAGGTGTGGGAAGGTTACTGGGACTGGGTCAGGAGTCAGCAGGTCCTGGAGTCGTACAGACACGCGGTAGACGTCGCAAATTTCTAGCTTTACAGCTAGTTGCGGGGCAGCCGGGAACCTGCTGACCACCGCGCTACAGAAAAAACAATCTAGTTTCTCTTGACGTCCGCAGAACCCCTTCTTATAATTTGGGCAGCTTCGGGCATTTGCTGGGAGGGCGGAAAACACTTGCTAAAGATACAACAGAGCTCGTACATGGCGAACTTGGCCAATGAGCCGGACGAAGAAATCGTCAAATTGGCCAAGAACGGCGACGAGTTCGCCACAGAGTACCTGATCAGCAAATATAAGAACTTCGTGCGAGTTAAAGCCAAGTCTTACTTTCTGGTCGGAGCCGACCGCGAAGACATCATTCAAGAGGGAATGATCGGTCTTTACAAATCCATTCGCGATTACCGCGCTGACAAGCTATCCAGCTTCCGCGCCTTCGCGGAACTTTGTATTACCCGACAGATCATCACCGCGATCAAGACGGCCACCCGTCAAAAGCATATCCCTCTGAATAGCTATATCAGTCTCAATAAGCCGATCTATGACGAAGACTCGGATCGCACCATGCTCGATATTCTCTCGGGCACGAAGGTGACCGATCCAGAAGAAGTCTTCATCAGCCACGAACTCTCCGACGATCTGCGCGAGAAAATCCAGCAGAATCTGAGCGAACTGGAATCCCAGGTTCTGCACAGCTATCTCGAAGGAAAGTCCTATCAGGAGATGGCTAAGGAACTGAACCGCCACGTGAAATCGATCGACAACGCGCTTCAGCGCGTGAAGCGCAAGATCGAGAAGACACTGGGCGAAAAGCACTACTAGAAGCTTCGCATCCGGTCAAATCATGAAGGGCCGCGCTCGCGAGCGTGGCCCTTCCCTCTTGCCCCTGTAGCTCAATGGCAGAGCACCCGCCTTGTAAGCGGAAGGTTGTCCGTTCAACTCGGATCAGGGGCTCTTTTCTTTTCCCACTGGTTATGCGGTTTGGAGCGGTTTCCCCCAAGGACTCTCAGAGCGCGAAGGAGCCTCGGGGAGTCCTTGGGAACGGCCAAGCCGGCACTAAAACCGCCCCGTTTTACGAGCCCTAGCGACGCGCGCGGGGCGAGTGAGGCCAGTGTTCCAGGGTTCGATAAGACGCCGAGATGAGGCTAACAGTTGGGTTCTTTCCAAGGCGACGTTCTGGGAACGACACGTAGCCCAGGCGCCTAAGCTGGTGGGCTGTGCGCTTCCAGTTCTGCCTTCGCGGCGGAAACGTCGCAATTGAATCAAGCAACGCCGTAACGTCTGCCTGACGGGCCTGGCCGCCAAGGTATTCGAGTGCATACAAGAAAAGCTGACGGCTAGCCGCGCAGGGGACGTTTTCTCGGCGCCTTGTTCGCATCTTGGAAGCTTAAGCTCTACCGCGCTACGGCGGCGGGAGTCGGAAGCGTGGAAAGCCGAAGTGCCTCTGGGATGGCAACTTTCTGCGCCCCAAAGGCAGGTCCCGCGAAAAGCCCGTGACGACAATGGACGCCCCGACTAGCTCCAGAATGTCCCGAATGGCTCGGTAGGACTCAAGCGGCAAAGCCACGAGCACGCAGGCTACTCCTGTCTCCGGTGATGCAGGCGGCGCTGAACGGTCCACTGGGCCGGAGCCTTCAACGAGAGTAAGATGCGAACCAGGCTCCGAGCGGACCGGGGCGGGAGGCGGACCTGGCGGCGACCCCCCGCCTAGCAACTTCGCCAGCGTTGCCTGCAAGGAGCCAGAAGGCTTGTGCGTGCCGTTGCGCCACTTATAGAAGGTAACAACCTTGATGCCCAGCTCCGCGAGCACCGTCGCAACGGGAACTCCACGCGACGCCGCCAGCGCCTCAATCGCCTCCACGACGTTAGGGCTATCTGAGTGGTGTGGTGCTGACATCAGAAGCCAGTCTCCGCAATCTTCTTCAGGTCGCCGTCGACAAGATGGCTGTAACGGGTGGTTACCTGCGGATTTTGGTGGCCAAGCCAGCGCTGAATGGCATAAAGGCTATTCCCAGCGCGAGCCATACGAGTTGCGCAATCGTGACGGAAGCCGTGAAAAGAGAAGCCTTTCATGCCCAGAGCGCGCAACGCGGGGCGCAGGACCGAGGCCTTCCAGGTGTTCATACTAGTTTGCCGGCTCTTACAGGCTTCGCTGCAAGTGGGGTTGATAAGGTAGGGACTCCCTGCGGTGCTGGATAGCATTCTTTCCAGGACCTCCCTGCAGCGCCGCGTGATGGGTGTTCTGCGAACTTTTCCGTTCTTGGTCTTGCGAACGGTTATGAAGCCAACCTCCAGATCGACATCGCAGCGTTCAAGCGACCAAAGTTCAGCCCCGCGAATCCCCGTCTCCCTGGCCAGCTCACAAATGTCCCAATCCTCTGGGAGCAGGCGTTGCCTGAGCCTTTCTGCGTCTGCCGCTGAGAGTGTGAGAACTCGGCTGTTATCAACCCTTGTTCGCGCCGTCTCCTCAGGGAGGTAAACCTTGACGCCAGCGCTACGGGCCGCTGCGTAAAGGCGCTTTAGGGTGGAGAGACAGGCATAGATGGTGCTCTCGGCCTTGCCATCCTTGCGCATCTCGGCAATGAGGGTATTGATGTCCCCGGCGGTTAATGACTTTAGCTGGCGGCTACCCCAACGCTCCGCAATCTGTTTACACCAAGTGCGCCATCCGTGGTGCCGCAGCGGCGCCGCCATCGGCTTGTATATCTCAATCGCCTCCAGCACCGTCAGCGACGCGCGCTCCTCCGCCCTGCCTTCTAAGCCTTCCATTCGTGCTCTGCCTCCTTCTTTATGAACGAAAGCATCATAATTCTAAGAACGGTAACGTTCCTAGCCACGTCGAGAGCGCCAAAGCCTTGTGCTGTATAGCGTCGCCAGCAACGCAGCAACGAAAACCCAACTAGCAAGGGTGCCGCTTCGCTTGGGCGACGCTGTTCGAACGGGTGACGATTTCAAGACAGAATCGAGGCTCTTTAAGATTTCCCAACAATTACAGAGACCCATAACCGTGCCCTCTACGCCTTTCCCGTTTCGAATGCAAGCCCCCGTCTAGCGTCGCTGGCGGCACAGCACGGCTGCCAATTCTTGGGAACTGGGTTCGTCCAGATTTTGGCCGTAGGGCCTAGCGGGCGTCGCTACATTGAAAGGTGGCGGTAGGGGGGCCCTGAGGCCACACGCGCGACCGGCGGCGGAGAGAGGGCCTGACCCCAAGTCGATTGTAGAGGGAGGGGAGGCCCCGGTTTAGGACGGTCGGGTGGGGCCTATCCCGAGCCCGCTTCGACACAGCCGCCCTAGTACCGTACACGCCTTCCCACTCCCCCACCGCTCCCAGGCGCCGCGCTGCGCTTGGCCTCACAGACTTTTTTGCTAGCGGTTCCCTGGCGGGGGTGTTAGGCGCGGCGCCAACACAGCAGACGACGCTGGCCACTCAGGGCCTTAAAGAACGCCTTCGAGAAACGGGTGAAGCTGGCTACAGCCCGGACTGGGGTGCTATTGGCTCCAGGACGCCGAACGCCGCCCCGTAGCGGGCCAAGACAGGAGACAAGAGTGGGGCCAGTTCCGCCCACGCCGCACGCGGCACAGCGATGAAGACCGTTTCCGCAATGCTGGCCGGACTCTGCGTGGGCTCGCATTGCTGGCGCCGCTCGCGCTGTTCGCGCAGAGTTGCTGGGGCGAGGCCAAGCTTCTCAGCGATGCGCTTCAAAGTCGCTGGTTGCGGCAAGCTCCCACGCTGCCAGCGGTAGAAAACGTTTGTGCTAACTTTCAGCTCTCGTAGGGCTGCCGTTAGGCTTAGGTCGCGCTCCTCGGCCCAGGTTTCTATTGCGGCAGTCAGCTTGGACACTGGACAATCTTAACGCCACTGCGCCGTTCTGAGAAGTCTTTGGCGGGGCAGGCATGACTTTGTACACCTTGTACATTTCCCTGACTAGCGATAAGGTTCCATTATCGCTACCTAGAAACGAGGTTCTGAAAATGCTCCTGGCCACCCAGCAAACCACCGAAAGCACCCTCGCGGCCCTCGCCAGCAGGGTAGAATTCTATGTCAACTCCGCAGCCTCTGACGCAACGAAACGCGCATACGCCAGTGATATGCGCCAGTTTCAGGAATGGTGCACGGGCAAGGTAGTTTTTGACTCGCTGCCCAGCACGCCCGGCGCTGTGGCCTGCTACGTGGCCGACCTGGCTGAAACCAAGAAGGTGTCCAGTATAGAGCGCGCTCTAGTGGCCATTCGCAAGGCGCACGAAGTAGCAGGCCACGCAGACCCAACCGACGCCCGCGTTGTGCGTGAAGCGATGAAAGGCATTCGCCGCCGAAAAACGGTAGCACAGAAAAAAGCTGCGCCGCTGCTGGCATCACCCCTGAAAACAATAGTGGCGACCTTGGACCTTGACCGTTTGAAAGACCTGCGGGACCGCGCGCTGCTGTGCCTAGGCTTCACGACCGGGATGCGCCGCTCTGAGTTGGTGGCGCTCGATTGCGAGGACATCCGGCCCAACGAACGCGGTGCAAGCATCACGATCCGGCGCAGTAAAACCGACCAGGAAGGCGCTGGGCGCGAGGTAGCGGTTTGCTATGGAGGCAATGGGGCCTGTCCGGTCAAAGCAGTCAGTGAATGGCTGGCGGCGGCTGGCATCGCTAGCGGCCCTGTCTTTGTGGAAGTGAACCGCCACGGCAAAGCCAGCGTCGGGAAGCGCCTGACGGCCCAGGTTGTGCGCACCGTCGTAAAGTCGAGAGCCGAAGCGGCCGGAATCGTGGGCTTCGAGAACCTGTCCGGCCACTCACTCCGGGCGGGACTGGCGACGCAGGCGGCGCTAAACGGCGCCCAGGAACGCGATATCGCCAAGCAGACGGGCCACAAAAGTGAGAAAATCCTCAGGGGCTACATCCGCCAGGCCGACCTGTGGCAGAACAACGTAACGGAGGGACTGCTGTGAAGTATCACGTTCGAAACCTCCTCTCGACTCCAGCGCCCCCTGCGGCAAGTTACCCCAGCCTAGAGGCTGCGCAAGAGGCTGTGGAAAGTTGGATTGAACGACATGTCTACGGCGGAGAATCGCTAACTATCCTAGCTGGCACGCACATCGTTGATGACAAAGGCGCTGTGTTATGGCAAGCGAGGGGCCTTAGCTAGGTGTCGGTCTGCTCTGGTGGCTCTTCAGACCCCGAATCGCTGGCCAGGCCTGAAAAGAACTTCGCGCCGCAATACAGCAACCCTAGCACCGCTATCTCTGGGGCATAGTAGCCGGGGCCGTGGCTTAACGGGTTGTCCCACAGGCCGTGCCACCAGGACCATACAGAGAACACAGCCATCGCTAACCAGCAAAGCCCTGATGCCAGCAACGCCAGCAATTTCCCGAAAGCCTTCATCGTCTTGTCACCCCCTACTCGCTAGGACCCATCTTACAGCCAATAACGCTAGCAAGGCTAGCGTCACAGGATCAGCAAACGCTGGGAGGTAGGCCGTGATGCGGCTGCAATTCGGCTGCTGTGAAGGCCTCAGACGGCGCAATCGGACCCCTCGCCCTGGCCCTCTATTTTTATGGTTTCCGCGCCTGGTGGTCGCTGCGGCTTCCCGGTTCGTCGCCACTCGGTCGATCCAAAATCGAGTAATGCGCACCGGCAGGAGGCGCTACAGCGTTGACCGCCGCCCCTGCTTCGCAGCGCTCATTTCATAGTTCTACGCGCCCAATTCGTCTAGTCGAGTGAGGCACCAGCTTCGCAAGGGTGTGCTATCTGGGTGTGGGGGTGCAACGGCAACGCGAGCTGTACACGCAGCGCTGGCGGCGAAGGCAGTCCTGGCAAGGCTTTGCCTGGGTGCTGGGTAAAGAGTCGTTCTGGCAGTCTCGAGGGGTCGCCGTAGACTTGAATGGTCCCTGTCGTCTTGGGCCGGTAGTGCGTGCGTCGTTTCGTTCCCCTTGAAGCCGTAACGGAGGATACAATTTCGTTCTTGACCGTATCGCTAGTATCGCGTGGCGTTACGTCCCTAAATGACTCGTAGCCCTAAGTAGTATTTATAGCGAATGAGTCATTTAGGATTTTCGAACTTGTCTTCGCTTGACGCTAAGGCCCCCACGAGCCGCTTCGTTACTAATGCGAGTTAGTAGCCCTGTTTGAGTATGCTTTTCCACTTGCCGTTTACTTAGCCCCGTTTCGTTCTGTAATGCACGCACGTTCAGCACGTCGCCCCTTCGAACGATAGCAACACCAGCATTGAACAGCATCGCCTCATTCCTGGCATCTCGGCCAGTAGCCAGCTCAGCCGCAGCGTCAACAAGCCGGTCGGGCAAGATGCCGGGCAGCGAGTGGGAACCAAGAACTATGATTTCCAAGTCGCGGGTAACGCCAGCCTCACAGCAGAACGGGCGTGAACGTCCAAACGCCTGATAGACCTCCCCCACCGTTACAGCTTCCCACAGCGCCTGCAGCCTGGGATCCTCCCACACAGTAACGCGAGCGACAAAGGTATTGCCAGCCTTGTCCCGCAGCGTGACAGCTTCTTGCCGTGTGCCCAGCTTGAGCCGTTCCGCATCGCCAAAAACGGCCTGCGCTTCTTCCAGGAATGTGGCGGGGTGCGGCTGCTGGTTGCCGGCGATAACACACAGCTTCACTCCGTTCATCGTGTTGCTGCCAGCCTGGTTCCCATAGTAAGCCGTTCGCAGGCCCGGGAAGCAGCGCCGAAGATACCGGCAACACTTATTGAAGCCAACAAAGCCCCAGTCAGCAGGCGTTTCCTCAGGGTGCTCTCGCTGGCGGCGCTCAAATCGCTCTGCTGCTGCTAGAGCAGTCGTCTTCCAGTTTTTGCGGGAGAAGAGGGGGCGCCGCACGCCTTTCGCCGAATCACGGGCGCCGGTCGGCACCTGTGTTACGTGCACGCCCGGGGATAGAGGCACGCGCGCAGAGAACTCCTCGATGCTGTCAACGGGGATGCCGAATAGGTGGGACAGAATTCGCTTCGTCTGGTGGCCAGCGTTCAAGACGATAATGCGCTTCTTCGCGAACGGCTTGCCATCGGCGTCTCTGCCCACAAGCAATTTTTCCAGACCCCGTTTACGCCACAGGGTGACGCCTTGAGCCGTCACGACCACCATGGGGTTGCCGAACTGGTCCGTGTGCTCCATCTCTTTTGCCAACCGCGAAAAGACGCGAGCAATGAGGCGATGCTGCGCCCCGCGTTGTGGCAATTGTCTCGAGAGCGATACGCGCTTCGCCGCGACAAGAGCCGCGCCCAGCTCTGCCAGGCCGCCCAGCGCCGCCTGCAGCTCCTTCTGTAGGGCGTAGCCGCTCAGACTGGGCCGGTCGTGCTCGTGTCTGGGCTTTGGAAGCTTTTCCCGAATCCCTAGCAACGCTTGTAGTGCTCGCGCCTTTTCTTTGCTTCCTGCCTTTTTTGACTTCGCCAACTTCAGCTCTGCCTCGACCTGGGCCCAGCTCAGGTGAAAAGGTCGGACGCTTGCGCGCGCTAAACATCCATCGTCAACGATAATCGTGTCGAGGGTATCCAGAACGGGCTTCACCAGGTGGTTCATTGCGTAGAGGTGCAGCGAAGCGTTGCTGGCGTCGCTGTCCTGCTTCCAATACGGACAACCTTGGCGGAGCATAGGACAATCGCCACAGGCCCGTTCCTGGGTTTGCCCGTTCTGGACATCCAGGACCATAGCCAGCTTGCGCTGCTGCGGAGCAATACACAGCCTCTCAGCGCCTTTGTGCCGGGCGAGCGGCGACGCAAGCGTTCCAAATTGCTCGATTTGCTCGTAACGGGGAACGAAAAACCCAACCTTGCCAACAAGCTGACGCCCCACCGGAGTCGACGCGAGCCTTGTAGCTGCTTCTAGGGCGAGCCGCGTTTTGCCGCCACCCATCTCCACACTGCAAACATAGAGCCCATTCGGCCCGGTCAGCTTGTTGGCGAGCCATTCCTGAAGCGCAGGCTTCGCCGTCCTGAAGTCGGCATAGCTACCAACAGAAGGAGTCACGTCCGGCCGACCCGGTAGACAGGGCGGCGCCCGACCTGAACGGCCACTAAGGGCCAACCCAAGAAGCGGGCGCCGCCGCAAAGCTGGCATCGCAGGTTAGAGAGCATTGGGCCCAACGGGATCGAGAGTGATACGGGTGAGGCGCTCGCCAATCAGCTTTACACACGGCCCCAGCTGGTCCGCTGCCAGTTCGTCGACGAAGCGTGCGATGTCCGCCCGGGCGACCTTGCGAGAATCAATCCATCGCAGCCACCGCGCCCAGTCCTTAAGAAACTGTTCCTCCCGTTCTGGAGGCAGAAAGCCGCTGGCCCTAAGCCGCTCCAGAAGCAAAGCAGGGTGACGAGTGACGCCGGTCTCTGCTGGAGAAATGGTGGACTGCTTCGAACCCGTTGCAGCCGCGAATTCGCGTTGCGTCATTCCAAGCTCCGCCCGCAAAGCCCGTAACGGGTTCTTGGGAGGCTTCCTTGGCGGCATAGCGGCCACCGCTTTCCGTTGGATGTCCGTATTCGCGGTATGGCGGCGAATGCGCTCGACGCGGTTCGGTACCCGGGGATTGCCCGGTCGCGCGCCCGCCATTACAGCGCCCTCCACTGGGTAGCCTCGTAGCTGCGACGGTAAGCCTCAACGATGGGGACGAGAGCGGCACCGGTGACGCTGGCCAAGCGCCGCAGCGCAGGAAGCGCGAGCGCCGGCTCTAGCTGGCTTCGCTCTAGCTGTTTGAAGTAGTTGGGATAGACCTTTAGCCTGAAAACGGCAAAGGCCCAGGAGTTCAGGCGGCCGCGTGCGGCGCGGAAGGGATTGAGACTGTGTGTGTTGCGTTGCATTGCTTCTCCTGACGGTCGAAGCGTCATCGAATTTGCATTCCGGGTTGTCGAAGCAGCGCAGCAGGTAGTAAAATCTTGCTTGTCGCTGCTTCATCACAAAGCCGGCCAGCCTAGCCGATGAAGTTTCAGGACCTGAAGTAAAGAAGCCCGAGGGATTGCGCCTCTCGGGCTTCTTCCTTGTCTGCGATACTGGAGGCGCGTGCGTCTCGGTTTTAGGTCGTTCAGACCGTTACTTACGTCTTGCACCGCAGCATCTTTACCAGTTCGAATGGCACGATGGTCGGGTGGTGTGCCGTTCCAAATAGGCGTTTAAAGCCGAGCGGCGGAACTTCAACGGGCCACCGGGAGCGGACTGAACGAACTCGATTTGCCGCGTTCTGGCCAGGGTTGCCAACGTTTTCACGTGCATCCCGCCAAGATACCTAGCAGCCTCGGCCGTGGAGAGCGCAGGGTCTTCGCTGGAGTTGCGAGACTGGGCCGACGCCTTACCGGTTGATTTGCGCATTGGTCACCTCTCCAGCATTGCTGGCAGCGCGTTTGCGGCCCGCCTCGCTCCCACCGCTCTTCACCCAGCCGATTAAGGCGTCGCGATTGAAACGCACACGACTCCCTAGCCTCACCACCACGCCGCGCGGCATCGCTGAAGCTAGTGCATAGACCTGCGGCAGCGACAAATGCAGAATTTGCCGTGCCTCCTTTGCACCTATCAAAGTCAGTCTAGACAAATTTCGTCCTCTCCGCCCTGTCCGGGCTGTTCCGTTCTGTGGGGCGCAGTATGGGGCAACCTCGCCAAAGACGCAAGACGGAACGCAAATCCTAGCCGAATCCTGATTCGTCGCATGATTTAGCTATAGAACGTGGAAGCTGGGAGGACTCAATATGCTGAAAGAACGGTGAAAGGGGACGGAGCGAGATGGCTAGAGCAAAGGGTGAAGACCGAGGCCTATTTGAGAGGCCAAAGGATTCGGGGGTTTGGTGGATTCGATGGACGGACCAGTTTGGCCAAGAGCACCGCGAAAAGGTCGGCAAGAAGAGCGCGGCACAGAGCCTCTATAAAAAACGCAAGAACGACGCCAGGGAAGGCGTAAAACTGGGCGCGCCGCTGAATCGCCGACAGGTAGTAACGGTCAAAGACTTGCTTGACCAATACCTACCAGAGATGGTGTCTGGTAAGAGTCCGAAAGGCGTTGCGGCCTACGAAAAACAAGCCTCACTGTGGCGCAAGAAGTTCGGCAATACGGCAGCTAGCGAACTTCGGCCCGGGGACATCAGCAACTTTAAGGAACACTTGCTGGAGACAAAAGCCGCTGGCACGGTCAACAGGTCGCTAACCTTTCTTCGTCGCCTTTACACACTGGCCGTCCGCGACCTGAAGGTGCCCAGCAACCCCGTAGGCTCAAAACGGGTCAAATTCGCCAAAGAGCCCAGGGAGCGGCAGAAGTACTTCACCAACGAGGAAGAAGCGAAGCTTTGCGCCGCCACCGACAGAAAGTTCGGCCTAATGATTGTGATTGGCGCTCAAACCGGGCTACGGCGTGGCGAACAGCTTGGCCTGCGCCGCAGCGACGTAGACTTTGAAAATCGCCAGGCCTATCTCGCGTCCACCAAGGCGGGCGAGCCACAGTATGCGCGCCTTAACTCCGTTGCCCTCGCCGCTCTCAGGGAACAACTCGGCTCCCATACCAGCGATTGGGTCTTTCCAGGGGTGCGCGGCGACGCCCCGATGGATGGCAGCGCTGTAACGCGTAGGTTTCAGCGCCTCTGCGAAAAAGTCGGCATCAGCGACGCCAGTTGGCATACGCTGCGCCATACTTTCGTGAGCCGCTTAGTGATGCTGGGAGCCCCGTTACCCACTGTAAAGGCGCTAGCGAGGCACAAATCCTACGAAATGACGCTCAAATATGCGCATCTCTGCCCTGCACACGAAGAGCTAAACCTGGAGAAGTTGGCGGAAAACCACCAACCGGCACTGAAACCGGCACCTTGCAAGAAAAAGCCGGTTCAGCGAAAGACACTACCAGCAATGGAACCCGCTATGGTAGCTTCATAACCAAGACCGCCTTGTAAGCGGAAGGTTGTCCGTTCAACTCGGATCAGGGGCTCTTTTCTTTTCCCCTTCTTCCGATTGCTCTGGACTCAGACGACTGACGCAGTTGATCAGTTCCGTCAGCTTGAACGGCTTGGCCAAAAACAACCAGCGTGAAGGGTCGATCGGAACGGCTGAAGCCTCAAAGGGATAGCCGGAAATGAATAAAATCTTCAGGTCCAGGTTGGCCTGAGCCCATTCCTGAGCCAGTTGAACCCCGTCCCGACCGGGTAAATTGACGTCGGTCACCAACACGTCAAAGCCGGTTCGAGGCTCACCCAGTTCCTCGGCGGTCGCGAAGATCTCGACCTCACAGTTTTGCTTGCGTAAAAAGCCCCCGATCAGCCGTCGCAGGGCGTCCTGATCCTCCACCAGAGCAATATGACGGGCGTGGCTGGCCACAACCGGGCCCCTGCTCGCCTCCACCGCCGCAACCGGAACCCGTTCAGCCTGGGGCAGGCCGATAGCGAAGGTCGTGCCCAGCCCCGGCTGAGAAGTAACCCGCACTGAGGCCCCCAGACCCTCGGCGGCCTGACGAACAATTGCCAGGCCCAGACCGTGACCCTGACCCTGACGAGTTGTAAAGAAGGGTTCAAAGATTCGTTCCTGGGTTGTGGAGTCGATGCCACAGCCACAATCGGAGACTTCCAAGATATACCGATGCGCCTCTGGCTTGACCCGAATCGTAATGGGAGCGGTTGGCGAGCTGGCCTGCGCGGCATTGAGAACCAGGTTCCAGAGGACCTGGTCTAACGCGGTTGGGTCCCCGGCCACAAAACACTCCTCTTGGGAGCATTCCAGACGAATCGGATTGGGCACGGCTCTTTGCAACAAAGGCTGGGAGTTAACCAGCAGGCGATTCAGATCGAAACGTTGGGCGCTAGGCTCGCCGGCCTTCCCCGCCAGCATCATGCGCTGGCAAATGCGGTGGGCGGTTTCGCAAGCCTGTGTAATATCATTCACGGCTTCCGGGTCTCGAGAGCGAAGGTCAGGCAAACAGCCCCAGATGCAGGTGAGAGTATTGCTGAAACAATGCGAAAGGCCGTGGGCGAAATGAGCCAGGGCAGCCAGGCGCTGAGCCTGTAACCATTGAGACTGCAAATCCGCTTGCTGCTGATGCATTTGCTGCAAATCCTGGTAGGCCTGGCGCAACCTGTTCTCGGCTGCCTGCAACTCGCGACGGCGCTCCTCCACCCGCTGTCCGAGCAGCGCGTTGAAGTCTTGAAGCACTTCCACCGCCTCATGATTGCGCCGGTTGAGCTCAACCTGCTCCGACAAAACCAACGCCAACCGACTCAGAGCTCGCCAGCGGAACCAGACCAGGGCATGAGCAGTCCCAAACAGGATCATTGGAGGAATCTGCGCCCCCCCGTCAACTCCGGCCAGGCGTTGAGCCAGGACTGCCACCAGAGCCACGAAACTGTTTAAAACGAGAGTCCAGGCCTGGTCGGTTTCCAAGAAGCCATGCAACACAAACCCCGCCTGAGCGAGAATGGGCACCAAGAACGGAGCGCCATCGTGAACCCCCAGGGCGTTACCCACCATCAGACACACCATCACGCTGACGACTAAAATACGATAGGTCAACTGAGAAAAGATCACCGTGGAGCCCACAAGACTGAGCAACAAAAGCGGCAGCCGCGTCAACACATAAGCCATTCGGAGACGCTCCGGAAGCCACAGACAGTAGTAAATCAGCGCCGGCAGATAGAAGGCGGAAAAGGTGCGGAAGAGTCGCTGATAACTCAGTCGAATCAACGGCTCAAGCAGCTCCCGCCCCTTCACTGTGGCTCCAACTGAATGCGAAAGTGGGGACGAGGTTCTGTTTCATAGCTGATTTCGCCACCCTGCTGGCGCAACACAGCCCGAACGGCGGCCAGGCTCAATCCCTGATGCAAAGCGTCGGAATGGGTGGTAAAGAAGGGCTTGAAGAGATTGGACAACAGGTGCTCCGGCACGCCTGCTCCCTGGTCTTCGACCAGGATGACACCACCAGGCTGAACCCTTAAGGTGACCTCCGCTCCCACGACGCTTGCCTCCACTGCATTCCACACGAGCGCCTCAAGCATCTGCCGAAGCTCCGCGGGGTCGCACAGAACGGCGCTGGCCTGGTCGTCAAACAAGAGTCGAAGATGGGGGGCAAAGGCTGACCAGGACTTGACCCATTCGGGCAAGAGCCGTTTTAGATCCACCCGCTCGGGACGCAGGATTTGCCGTCCGCTCACAGCCAACACTCGGCGGCCCACCACCATGGCTCGATCAACCTCAGCGCGAATGGTCTCGTAGGCCGCGCGACTGGCGGCCTGCTCGCAAAGGTCTGCTTCGTGAAACTCCAGAGTGGCCGAAATCACGCCCAGCAGGTTATTGAAATCGTGGGCGGCGGAGCCGGCGGCACGCCCCAGGGACTGACTGTACAAAAGCTCCGCGGTTTCCTGGCGAAGCTTCTGATTCTGATGGAAGCCTTCGATCTGATCGTCGATGGCCTGGCTCAACCTCCGGTTGGTCTCCTCCAGGTCTCGGGTGGCGTGAGCGACGTCCGCGTCCAGACTGGCCTGGCGACGGGCCGCCTGCTGATGGCGATCGGCCAGGATCCCTGCCTGGATCTGAAGATCGGCCTGAGCCCGAGACAGACTCTGGAAGATGCCTCGTCGTGTGCGGTGAGCCTGGACAGAAAAAATGCCACACAGGAAGGCGGGCAGTAAATTGAGACCCGGGTCGCTGGGACTGGGATAGCAGAGCTGAAGAAACACCGTACTGGCAACGCCAAAGGTCAGCAGAAGGATATGGAGTCTGGGCGACAGCCCGAGCACGGCCGCCACCACCATCAAAAAGGCAATGCGGGCGGCGATATGAGGACTGGCGCCGTAGACGTAGGAAAAGCAGACGCTGGTCACGGTCCAGATCGACAACCCGAAGGTCCAAAGAACAATATGCGGCCGAGCAATGCGACCTTCAGAAAAGCGCCGGTACACGCTCAGAAAGAGCACCAGGGAGCCAATCCGGTTCAGCCAGACCTGCCAGGGCACGGGCAGATCAACCAGGAAATGACTGGCTATCAGCACCAGGTAGGACCAGGTACCCAGAACCAGGGCCGCCTGGAGCCCCTCCCGTTCAGGCACGGATTCATCCGTCGCCAGCTTCATCTATTCAACCCTATCGGCCGGTTCGGTCTCAACGCAAGCCGGACAGATTTACCAGAGGGATTTGCCCGGGCGGGGTTCAAAGCCGCTTGAATCGTATGCTCCACGACTTATTGACGCGAGAGGGCCTGGCACTTCAGGAGGCCTGCGAGGTCACTTTCTGGTCACTTCACCTCGAAAGCAGGATGGTCGAGTTCGGTCCGGCCTGGCCCGACTGGCTGGGCGTCAGCGATCCCCCGCGCCATCTGGACGGCTGGCTGGAACTATTCCATCCTTCCGATCGAGCCATTATTCAACGGTTTCTGGACAATCTCCGTCAGACTCGAGGGCGCTCCCTGGATGCACGACTGGCCCACTCGAGCGGCGGCTGGCGGCGATTCCGCTTCAAAGGAGGTCGGTCTGGAGCCTACTGGCTGGGGTTGGTGGAGCAGGTCCAGCTTCGCCCCAGCGAGGAGTTGTATCGGAGTCTCTATGAGAACACCACCGAGCATCTCTTTTCCCTCACCGTCGACGAACACGGGGTTTGTCGCTACGAAGGCTTGAACCCGGCCCACCAGCGAGCCACCGGCCTGCGCGAGGATGATCTCAAAGGCAAGCGACCTCATGAGTGCCTGCCGGTCGAAGTTGCCGACCACGTCCAGGCAAATTACCAGCGTTGCCTGGATACGGGAAGAGTCATCAGCTATGAGGAGGAACTGAAACTCCCCAACGGACGCATTAACTGGCTCACTCAACTCATTCCGATGCGAGACCGGCGAGCACGGATCTATCGAATTTTAGGCATTTGCACCGACCTGACCCGGCTTAAGGAGCAGGAAAAGGCTCTGCGCCTGGCTCAGCGTCAGGAAAGCATCGGTCGCCTGACCTCGGGCATTGCCCATGACTTCAACAACCTCCTGACCGTCATTATCTGCCAGCTGGACCTGATGGAGCTGGAGATTCTGCAGAACCCCCAGGCTGCCGAAGCTCTGGGTGAAATTGGTGAGGCCGCTCGTCGAGCGGCAGAATTGACCCGAGGGCTGCTGAACTACACCGGGCGCACGGAATCCAATCCCCGCCCCTACTCGCTGGCCCGACTGGTCACGGACTTCCAGCGCGTGCTCAAGAACGTGGTCGGCCCCAAGGTCAAGCTCAACTATAAGATTGAGAGCCCCGCTGCCATTCTGGCCGTGCCAGTGGCCATCGACCAGTTGCTACTGAATCTGGTGGGCAATGCCTCAGAAGCCCTGGGGCCACGGGGCGGACGAATTGAAGTCAAAGTCTCCGAGCTGGCGCTGACCTCCGAATCAGCCCAATGCCTGATCCCCGGACAGGGCTTGCAAGGCGGAAACTATGTCACCCTGGAGGTCCTGGACAACGGGCCGGGTGTCGATCCCGAACTGATCGAGCGTATCTTCGAAGCCGGTATTTCATCCAAGGGCGAAGGCCGCGGTCTGGGGCTGGCCACCGTGCGCGAGATCGTGAGTTCCCTGGGAGGAGATTGCTGGTTCAGTCCCGCCACACTCAGGGCACTCTCTTCAAGCTCTTCTTTCCACGCGTCACCGAAGACCTGGAAAGCCAGCAGACTGTGCCGGCCGGCCCTCTGAAACTCCGCGGCAAGGCTCTGGTTTGCTCGGAAGAGCTGGCCTTGCGGCGAACGCTACGCGAATTGTGTGAACAGTCGGGCCTGAGCGCCCAGGAAACCTCCAATCCGTCTGAACTACTGACGATACTGGCCCAATCACAAGACTGGAACCTGCTGGTTCTGGACGTACTGGACAAATGGACCCAGGATCAGGTGCTGGCGGCTCTGCACGCCTTGGGCTCCGCTCTGCCGGTGCTGCTGACCAGTCACCTGCCGGCCGGAGAGCTGCTGCTGGGAAACGATTATCCAACCCCGGCAGCCTTCCTACACAAACCCTTTGAGCGCAAGCAGTTTGAGGAGGCGGCCCGTCGACTCTTGTCGGCTCGCACTCGATCAAACCGACCTCGTCGTAAGCCTCGAAAGTCTATTTGAACTCCATCTGGGGCGAAAATTCCATAAAGCGAAACAAGGGGTTGTCCGGGTCCATTTTCCGGAAATCCACAAACACGCCCACTCCGTCCACACTGAAGGAAGCTCCCCGAAAAAGTCCGGGGTGACTGGCCAGAGGCCCACCTTTGACCTCGAATCCTCCGCCCTCCAAAGGTGTGTAGCTGTATTCGCCTTTGGGACTGGTCACCAGATAGCGACCGTGGTCATTGCGGATGACGGTTTTGCCAAAAGGCCCGCTGGCAGTAATGGTTTCGCCCACGTTAGTGTACTTATAGGGACCGGCGGGAGTCGTGATCTTCAGACCTTCGGGCGAGTGAGCAAAGACAAACACCTGCTTGTTAAAGGTAACCTTCACGTCCTGAGAGCTACCCTCAACCTTCAAAACATGCTTGGGCCCGACCAGTTCGTAAGCACCGATACCGGACTCCGAAATCTTAACTTTCCCCTTGTTGCTGGTCATTTCGCGTTCGCCAGTTTCAGTATTGCGGGTATACCGGTAGGTATTTAGCTGGCTGGGGACATAGTAAATCGTGCCCCAGGCCTCATCCGCCAGGGTCATTCGGTGCGGTCCCGAGACGTCGTCGGCTCCGGCTCCGAACAGCGGCAGACAGACCAACAAACTGGCGAATAAAACAGAGGATGCTTTCATTCCCGCGATTTCGAGCGAGGAGATAGCAAGATCCTCCTCAAGGAATGGCATGTTAACGGTACAGGGACTGGAAAAACACTTTGGCGCTCGCACCGTCTTGGAAGGTGTGAGCTTCGTGCTCAAGCCCGGCCAGCGGGTGGCCCTGGTGGGGCGCAACGGTAGCGGAAAGACCACACTGCTGAAGATTCTGAGTGGCCAGATGCAACCTGACGGAGGCCGGGTGTCACTGCTGGACGGAATGCGCCTGGGCTACCTGGAGCAAGAAGGCCACGTCACCGCGGAAAATACCCTGTATGCCGAAATGCGCTCCTGCTTCGCGGCCCTCGATCAATTGGAAGCTCAGGTGCGCCAGCTGGAGGAACGCCTGGGCATGGTCGAGGGCGAAGAAGCCGAATCCCTGATGAAGCTGTATGACCGCCTGCAGAATCGACTTCTGCACGCCCAGCCCGAGCTGATCGAAGCGCGCATTCAGAGCATCTTGTTTGGACTGGGTTTTAGCTCCGCCGATCTGGATAAACTCTGTGGCCACTTCTCGGGCGGCTGGCAGATGCGTGCGGCGCTGGCCAAGCTCTTGCTGGACCTTCCAGATGTCCTGCTGCTGGACGAACCCACCAATCACCTGGACGTGGAGGCGGTGGAGTGGCTGGAAAATTTCCTGTCCGAGTTCTCTGGAGCGGTCCTGCTGGTCTCCCACGACCGCACCTTCCTGGACAAGGTTTGCAACCGCACGCTGGAGTTGTCCCTGGGTGAACTGGAAGACTACGCCGGCAACTACAGCTACTATGAGGCTGAGTCTACTCGCCGCTACGAACAGCAACTGGCCATCTACCGGAGTCAACAGAAGCGCCTGGAGCAGGAAATGAAGTGGGTGGAGCGCTTTCGCTATAAAGCCACTCTGGCGACCCGAGTCCAGTCGCGTATCAAAATGATTCAGAAACGAGACATGGTGGACGCTCCTGATCGCGAGGAGCAGTCCATTCGTCTGAACTTTGTCCCGGCTCTGGATAGCGGTCGGGAAGTGATGACCGCCAAGGGAATCTGCAAAACCTACGGCGAGCGGGTCATTCTCAAGAACGTGGGCGTGCGCGTGGAGAGAGGGCAACGTATCGCCCTGATCGGCCCGAACGGTTCAGGGAAGTCGACCTTAATGAGGCTGCTCTGCGGTACGGAAGCGCCCGACGCGGGCAAGGTCCAGCTCGGTTATCGCCTGGCACTGGTCTACTTTGCCCAGCACCAGGCTGAAGCCCTGAACCTGAACCGCACCGTCATGGAGGAAGTCCAGGCCTCAGCTCCGCCCGGCACCTTGCCGGGCCAACTGCGCAGCCTGCTGGGCGGCCTGCTCTTTCAAGGGGATACTGTCTTCAAGCAAATCGGTGTGCTCTCTGGGGGAGAGCGCGGCCGCGTGGCTTTGGCTCGCTGCCTGGCCACCCCCAGCAATTTGTTGGCCCTGGACGAACCCACCAACCACCTCGACCTGGATGCCCGCGAGAACCTGCTCGAAGCACTGGAGCAATACCCCGGCACCATCCTGATGATCAGCCATGACCGCTACTTCCTGGAGCGGCTGGCCACCCAGGTTTGGGAAATGCGCGGCGGTAGCCTGCGCGTCTTTGACGGTGGTTACGCCGAATACCGCCGAGCCCAACAGCAGGAAGCGCTGCAGGCTCAGCGCCAGGCCCAGGAGGAAGAAAAGAAGCGCCAGCAAGAGCAGAAACAGCGTGCGGCCGAATTCCGCAGCAACGCCAAAGAAGCTCGCCAGGCTCCCAAGAAGCACCACTGGACCCTGGAGGCTCTGGAAAAAAAGATTTACCAGTTGGAAGCTGAGATGGCCGAGTTATCCACCGAAATGGGACAGCCCGAACTCTATCAAAACCCGGAAAAGGCCCAGAAGCTGCAGGCCCGGTTCGACGGCCTGCAAGGCGAATGCCAGCAACTCACCGGGCTTTGGGAGGAGATGGTCGGCTAAGAGCGCTCGTCGAGCCGGGGGGCCAGCATCAAAGCCACAAAGCTTTCAGCCAGCTGGGGATCGAACTGTCGGCCGCGCTGGCGCAAAATCTCCTGGCAAGCGGCCTGGACAGAGAGAGCTTTGCGATAAGGACGGTCCTCGGTCAGAGCGTCAAAAGTATCTGACAATGAGATGAGTTGAGCCTGCAGCGGAATCCCCTCTCCCCTGAGTCCATCCACATAACCGGTGCCGTCCCAACGTTCATGGTGATGACGCACGGCCGGCAGGATCTCCTCAAAGCCCGGAATTCCGGCCAGGATGGATTCGCCCACCAGCGGGTGCATCTCGATCACTTCGCGCTCCTCGAGTGTAAGCGGTCCTTCCTTGTGAAGGATCTGATCGGGTACAGCCAGCTTGCCGATGTCGTGAAATTTGCCTGTTTTTCGCATACTTTCGGCCGCCGCCTGGCGTTCGTCGGAAGTCCAGGCTTCGATTTGCAAGCCGAACATACCGGCCTCTTTGAACTCGCAGGCCTGGTCGAGCTTCTCTTGTTCAAGCTCTTCTATTCCGAGATCGTTGGCGAAGCGCAGCGCCAGTTCGCCCACACGTCGGGAGTGTTCCTGAGTTCCAGGAGAAAACTCACGCAGTGCCTGCTGGAGAGCTGCAGCCCGGGCGGCGGCGCTGCGGTCGCAGCCGGGAAAAGCTTCCCCCAACCAGTTCCAGGTCTGCTGAGCCAGCATCTGGCTGGTCAGCTGGCGGGCCGGTTTGGACGGGTTCATATTGGAACTCAGCCAGGTGGGGGTTTCGAGGTACCGTTGACGGGAGGCCAGACGGCTGGCTTGTGGAGAAAAATCCAGACTACTTTCGAGAAAACGCTGGCCCTGAGTCTGCTGCAGGCGCTGCATCGGCCCGGCCGCGTCGGTTCGCAAAGCCTGGGCCGGCCCACGCTGCATCAGCGGGCTGGTGGAATTGATACTACTTACATCAAGCCACATTCACTCTGTTCTCCATCACCGCGTACGTGAGGTTGCTTCGCTCTACCGTTATCTGTCTGTGTGTTACAAATTAGTGAATTTTCAGACGCCTGACTAGCCCATTTTTGTTTCATAATTGTTGCCTTTGTTGCCACCGACGGCTTGTCTTGTAATCTTTTCGCAAAGCTCTTTGCCAATTCATGTCCTGCATTAGCCAGACGTGAAAGCCGACCCGCATATGTAACAACCAGGTAAAAACATTTCGCTCATTAAGCCTCAGCCATGAACAAAATCGACCGGTTGCTTTTGACCATGCTGGAACGCAATGCCTCCGACCTCTTCATCAGCGTGGGAAGGCCACCGGCAATTCGCTGCGATGGAAAACTTTTGGAGTGCCAGGCCGAGCCGATTGAACAAGGCGATCTTGAAGACTTCTTAAGGCAGGCTGTCTTGCCGTCCGCGCGGTCACGTTTTGAAGAGGAGGGAGACCTGGACCTGGGCTACAGCTGCGACGCCATTGCGAACGCCAGATTTCGCCTGAACCTTCATCGCCAAAGAGGCCAGCTTGGAATGGTCGCGCGCTGCCTTCCGGGCGGGCAACTTGAATTAAGTGACCTGGGACTTCCCAGTCTGCTCAGCGAGCTGGCTCTGGCTCCGAGAGGCCTGGTGCTGGTCACGGGAGCCACTGGCTCAGGCAAGTCCACCACCCTGTCGGCCCTGGTGCACCAGATCAACTCTCGGCGAGCGGCCCATATCGTGACGGTGGAAGACCCGATCGAGTTCCTTCACACCGATCTGCAATCGCGCATCATTCAACGCGAGGTGGGACAGGACACGCGTTCCTTCTCCTCGGCCTTGCGCCACGTGGTACGCGAAAGTCCTGACGTGATCGTGATCGGCGAGATGCGAGACGCAGAGACGGTGGAGGTGGCCGTCTCGGCCGCCATGACCGGCCACCTGGTGCTTTCTACTCTGCACACCATCGACGCCAGTCAGTCCCTTTTCCGGCTGCTCGGTCTGTTTCCGGACGCTCTGCGCAGCCAGCTCTGCGCCGACCTCTCTATGGCACTGCTGGGAGTTCTGAGCCAGCGCCTGCTCCCCCGCAAAGATGGTCAGGGTCGAGCGGTCGCGCTGGAGCTACTGCGCTTCACCCCGGGGTCCTCTCAACTGTTGCGCGAGGGACGCATCAACGAATTACCTGACTATATGCGTACCACCCGGGACCCGGGCATCATTCCCTTCAACCAGTCGCTGGTCGAGCTGGTCCGTCAGGACGTCGTTGAACTCGAAACCGCGCTGGCCTATGCCACCAACCCGGAAGAACTGAAGCTGGCCGTGCTGGGCATGCGTACGGGAGTGGAAGGATTTCGCCTGGAAGGCGATCTGGAGGTATCCCATCGTTCGGATATGCAAAAGCTGCTCGAAATGGCCGTGGAACACGGGGCTTCAGACGTGCATCTTTCGGTTGGACGTCCCCCGCTATTCCGACTGGCCGGCAAATTGGAGCGCATGGGCAGCCAGCCCCTTAGCGCCGCCGACGTCCGCTGGCTCCTCTTTTCCATTTTGAGCGGACGCCAGCGCAGCCAGTTCGAACTGGAGAAGGAACTGGACTTTTCCCTGAGCCTGGAATCAGGCATGCGCTTCCGCGTCAACGCCTACTATCAAAGAGGACACATCGCCGTTGCCCTACGCTCCATTCCGGTCGTGATCCCTGAACCCGGCCAGCTCGGGCTCCCCGAAGCGCTGGTCAAGCTGCTGGAGAAGCCCCACGGCCTGATTCTGGTGGTGGGTCCCACCGGTTCCGGCAAAACCACCACAGTGGCCAGCCTGGTTCAGGAAATCAATAAAGCTCAGCCCTGCCATGTGCTCACCATTGAGGATCCCATCGAATATGCCTACACCAGTGAGTGCGCCACCATCGACCAGCGTGAGGTCTACGCGGACACACGCTCTTTCGCCACCGCCTTAAAATACGTACTTCGCCAGGACCCAGATGTGATTGTGGTGGGTGAGATGCGCGACCTGGAAACAATTTCCTCAGTGCTGACAGCGGCCGAAACCGGCCACCTGGTGTTCGCCACCTTACACACCAACGATTCCTGTACCACCATCGATCGCATCGTGGACGTCTTCCCCGCGCATCAACAGGCGCAGATTCGCATGCAGTTAGCCGCCTGTCTGTTGGGCATTGTTTCCCAACGGTTGCTTCCCAGGGTCGACCAACCCGGACGCATCGCAGCCTTCGAATTGTTGCTGGCCAGCAATGCTGTGCGAGCTCTCATCCGCGAAGGCAAGACTCACCAGATTCCCAATGTGCTCAGCACCTCGACCTCGATCGGCATGTGCAACCTGGACCGCAGTCTGGCCGACCTGGTGCGACAGGGTAAGGTTGAACGCGAGGAAGCCCTGCGCTTTATGCAGCAGCCCAACCTGCTCCAGGCCTAGGCCTCTGGGGGCGATCCAACTTTGGCCTCGTTTGGCAAGCGCCAGCACACGAATCTTCCAGAACCTTCCATTGCCTCAAGAAACTTGTCGTGCTGAAACCCTGGTAATTTCTGCAGATGCGTCAGCAGGCCCTCAATGCCGGGGGTGGATTGCGGAATGACGAGCGAGCTTTGGGCGCCGGTCAGAACAAAGTAGACCTCATCTTCATTCAAAATCTCGACGCTGACCAGATCAGCGAGAGTGGCCTGGCTCCCATCCTCGCGACGAAGCACATAGCCGGTGAGGGTCATTTCAATCCCTGGCGGACCCGAAGGCCCGGCCGCGACCGTCGGGGCCGGCAGCACACGGATCGGCCGCCGCACCAGCTCGCCCTTGCAGTTGGGACAGGCCGACAACTCGTGCTCGCGACAAAAGGTACACTCGTAGGAACAGATCACCGCGTTCGGGCTATCGGGGGCAAGCTCTTTACCGCAAGCCTGGCAATGGGAGCGCATTTCTAGCATGTCTGAGCATTCCCTGAGGGGCTTCCATCTCCTCGGCGAAGTCCAGGGAGGCGACTGCCCTTTAAAGTCGAGCCAGCGTGGTGGTCAAGAGCTTCCAGAATTTCTGAACCGAGCTGACCTGGACTTTCTCATCAGGGCTGTGGGCACCGTGAATGTTGGGCCCGAAGCTGATCATCTCCATGTCCGGATAGTTGGCACCCAGAATGCCGCACTCCAAACCAGCGTGACAGGCCGTCACTTTGGGTTCTTTGCCGAAGAGCTCCTGATAGATCGAGCTCATCAACTTGACGATGCCGGCTTCAGGTCGAGGGGTCCAACCCGGGTAAGCACCGCTAAAAGTGACTTCAGCCCCCATCAATTCAAGGGGGCAACGAAGCGAAGTGGCCAGATCCATCTTCTCCGAGTCCAGCGAGCTGCGGGTCAAACAGGCCAGCGAGAACTCTCCGTTGTGAACTTTGAGGCGGGCCAGATTATTGGAGGTCTGAACCAGGCCGGGAACATCAGGACTCATCCGATAAATCCCGTTATTGACCGCGTAAACCGTGCACAGCAACTTGTTCTGAAAGTCCCGATCCAGCACCGGCGAGCGACTGGCGATGACGGCGCAGCTGAGCTGGCACTGAGGGTCGGTGCTCTGATACTCGCTGGCGAAGTGACCGGATTCCTCGAGCACATAGGCCTTGAAGTCCTCCGCCTGTTTGCGCGAGACGGCCACGACCGCGCTGGATTCACGAGGGATGGCATTGCGCAGGCCCCCCCCATCAATGCTGGAGATACGGAGCGCGAACTTCAGAGTGGCCGCGTAAAGAAAGCGGTTCATCAGTTTGTTGGCATTGGCCCGACCTTTATGAATATCCATGCCGGAATGCCCGCCCGTCAGCCCTTTCAGACGGACCTCAAAAAACTCGAAATCATCTGAAACTTCAGCCTGCGGATAGCTACAACGGGCCTGCACATCCAGACCGCCGGCGCAACCAATGGTCAGCTCATGATCGTCTTCGGTATCCAGATTGAGCATGACGCTGGCCTTCATCAAGCCGGCCTCAAGGCCCCGAGCACCCGTCATGCCGGTTTCTTCATCAATGGTAAAAAGGGCCTCCAGGGGCGGGTGGACCAGATCCTTGGAGGCCAGCACCGCCATGATGGCCGCCACTCCGATACCGTTATCCGCTCCCAAGGTGGTGCCTTCGGCGCTGACCCAGTCTCCCTCCAGACGCATCCGGATACCCTGAGTTTCGAAGTCAAAGTCTGTCCCCAGATTTTTCTGGCAGACCATATCCAGATGGCTCTGCAAAGCCAGCACCGGCTGATTTTCTCGACCCGGACTGGCGGGCTTCTTCACCAGCACGTTTCCAGTCGCGTCAGTGCTATGCTCCAGTCCAAGTTTCTGGGCAAATTGCTGAATGAACTGGATGACCCGCTCTTCCTTTTTGGAAGGCCGGGGCACAGCGTTGAGGTCGGAAAAGTTCTGCCACAGGGGCTCGGGGACGAGGGTCGCGATACTCATGGCGAGCCCTTCCCTTCCCCCGGCTGAAAGCCTACAAAGGCTGCAAATCCGGCCACTCCAATTCGACGCCGTGATTGGTCAGCAGGCGCTGATAATCTTGAAGGTGACGGCTCTTTTCCCAAACCTGGCGGGGGGTGGCCCCGCTCTGGCGGCAGTAACCGGCCAGCCAACCGGCCGCCTCGCCCACGTTCCATTCCACCGGGTGCAACCGGTAACAACCATTGGTGATGTGGGTGGTCGCAATATTCTTGGCTCCGGCCAGCAAGTTGGTCACTCGCTGCGGAATGAGCGCGCCGAGCGGAATCTGGAACGGGAGTGAGGAGACGTCGATATAGTTGTCCCCGCCGGTGGAAGGATGCAGATCGATCCGATAAGCGCCCACCCCCACCGAATCCACGAAGCGTTCGGCGCGCACTTCGTTCTCGGAAAGGCCGGTGGCGGCGCAGCGAGCCTGCAGCCCCACATGTTGCTCCAATACCGTAACCAGCCCTTTGATGCGCCGGCATTCGCGGATGTAGGGAGCCATGGCCAGACCGTCGCTGGTCCCCGTGATGTCTCCGCGCAGGCCCAGGCCTTTCCAACCGCCCGTGGTCTGCATCCAGTAGAGCATGGACAGGCTCAACTGGCGCGAGCCCTCCAGACAGGCAGCTTTCTGCTCGGGCGTGCATTCGATGGGGTTGCCATCCAGGTAGTCGATCTGGGGCCAGTTCACCAGCACGATGTCGCTCTTGTAAGAGCCTTCTACAAAATTTCGTGTGTCCGCGATTCGGCGGAAAGTCCACAGATCCATCGGCCCTCGCTCTGGCTTGGGGTTTACCGGATCAAAGGTGCGCACCACCGGCTCCAGAGTGATCGGGTGAGTGGCCTGCCAGGACAGCAAAGGCCCACCCCAGGCCGGCTTGAGCGGCGGGATCAGGTCGCGGAAATATTCATAGCGGGCCGGTTTCTCAATGGTGGAATCGCGCTGCGGGTCGTAGTCAAGCACAAAGCACCAGGAGATCGCCTGCATATTGTGTGGCTGAGGCTGATCCGCGGCGTGGGGCTCGCCGGTTTGGGCCTTGCTCTCGGCTCCGGTCACGTACTCAACCCCGGCCAACGGGAGCAAGTCGCCCAGTTCGGTCGCGTCCACGAAGTAGTCGGCGCTGATTTCGTAATCGCCCACCGTGACCGAAAGGACCTTGTCGCCTTGCACCCGGGCCGCGGAGGGTGTGACCTTGCGCAGGATGGTCAAGGCCCCGCCGGCCTCATAGGGGCGCAGAATCTCTTCCAGAGCCTGCAGGCTGACCCGGGGCTCATGACAGATGGCGGAAACGAAGCCATTGCCTGGATTGAGGCGAGGATTGAGACGGGCCTCATGGGTGAGCGGGTAGCTACGTCGATAGATATCCCGAATATTGTTGCGCAACTGGCGGTAACTGGCTGTACAACCGAAACTCTCGATCCACGGATGTTCGTCTGGAGGCACTGCCTGGGAGGTCATCTGCCCACCGATCCAGGCGTATTCCTCGCTCATCACCACTCGCTGACCCAGGCGTAAGGCCGCCCAGGCGGCGGCGCAGCCTCCCAGGCCTCCCCCAATCACAGCCACATCGCAACGAATTTCTTTCATCTTTTTCACCTCGCCAGCCGCTCGTTCGCAGTGCTCCCGCAGGAAGCCTGGCAGGCCGGGGCCAAGTCCAGACAGATGTCAAAAGTGCTTATGGTCTGCACCGGCAACACCTGTCGTTCGCCCCTGGCCCAGGTGATTCTGCAAAAACTCCATCCCGATTGGGAAGTGCGTTCAGCCGGAGTGGCGGCCGAGCAAGGCTCCCCCGCCGCCGCCCACGCCCGGCAGCTGGCCCAGGAGATGGGCCGCTCCCTGGAGGAGCATCGCGCTCAAAGCGTCACACCTGAACTGGTGGCCTGGGCTGATGAAATCCTGTGCATGACGGATTCGCACTTGAGCCTGCTGAAGCGCGAATTTCCCGAAGCGGGCTCCAAAGCCCGTACGCTTGGACGCAATATCTCCGACCCCTACGGGCAGTCCCTGGCGGTCTACCAGCGTTGTGCTGAACAGCTCGCGGAAGCTTTAAATCACTGACTCGGTCAGTGATAGACTTTGCTGCGCTCCATCATGCGGTCGAAGTCCACCCGGTAATAGAGACAATCGCCGTGACCAGAAAACAGCATGTGCACATGGTGGCGAAGCCCGCGCACGATCTCCACGGCCTGATCGATTGCCTGAACCTTATGTTCAGGCCGGACCAGTGCGTTGCAGTCGCGCAGGTCGCCCAGATACCAGTCTCCGGTGATCATGGCTCCCCGAAACAAAAGCAACTGGTCGGTGTAGGAATGCTTGGGCGCGTAGATCAGATGAATGGGCTCACCGCCTAAATAGCCAGTCCACAGCTGGCCGTCGTAGACCTCATCGAAAAGACGAAAGCTTCCGTCATTCCAGGCGCGCATCGGAAGGTGAGGATTACGAGCCATAATGCTCAGGAAGTGACGGTCCTCCAGCATCGAGCGGTGAGTCACGAAGGTGGTCTGCGGAAAGCGCAGACGGAATTGAGGAAGTGACTTGCAGTGATCAACGTGACCGTGGGTCACGATACCGTACTTCAGACGCAGTTTGCGGCGACGCAGGTAGCTCTCCAAGCGCTCGTAGGGGGGCTTCTCATGGGTCGAGTACATGGGCATTTCCACCACGGCCGCCTCGCCTTTGTTTTGCAAAACCCAGCAAGCGTTCTTGTAAGGACCATAGCGTTTGAGAATGGTGTAACCAGGAGCGATTTCTTTCATAGCGCCTTGCATTGGCGTTCATGCTTCTGCTCCCTGCCAAAAAACTTGAGAAAAATTCATCTACCCGAACGGCTAGGAGCGCGCCATCAAACTTGCGAACTCAAGCCCCGTGATGAAAAAACTGCTGTGCTGGGCCCTGTTGGGTGCCGCGGCCTGGGCTCAAGAAGTGCCCCGCTTCGCTTTGCCCGAGGGCCCGCTCAAACTGGAACGGTCTACTCACGGCGGCGTCTTCCTGGATGTATCCGGACCTCGTTCAGCTTTCTTCGGACTGGAGAATGGACCGCTCGAAGGCTGGATCTATCCGCTGAAAGTCTTTCAGGACATGGAGCTGTCCTTCCGTCTTGAGGGCTATCCGGTGGACATTCAGGGGCGCGACATCCAGCGTGGCATCGAACTCCACCCCGAGTACACGCAACTCACCTATTCTCACTCTGCCTTCACCGTGCGCCAGATCCTGATGTGTCCGCGTTCCCAGCCCTCGCTGGTGAGTTTGTTGGATGTGGACAGCAGCCTTCCCATGACGGTCACCGTTCAGTTCCGGCCACGCCTGCGCTTGATGTGGCCCGGAGCCCTCTCGACCGCATATGTAGCCTGGGACGAGAAGAATTCGTGCTACCGCTTCTCGGAAGAAAGCGGTCAGGCGCAGGCCATTCTAGGGTCCCCGGGCGCTCGTGACCTGTCCACCATGCCCTATCAGGAGGAGCCCAAGGACAGCCTGTTGCGCATGGAAATTCAGGTGCCCCCCACTCGAGCGGCCTCTCACTTTATCCCCATCGTGGCCGCGCGAACTCCTGAAGCCTATCGAGAAACCTTGCAGAGCATAGCCACCCTGGCCCAGGAGCTGGCCCGGCATTACGCGGCTCAACGCGCGGGCAGCCTGCGCCTGGAGCTACCCGATCCACGTCTGCAGCAGGCCTACGACTGGTCGCTGGTGGGCATGGACAAGGGGGTGGTGCACGATCCCCTGTTCAAAAGTCCAGGTCTGGTGGCCGGTTTTCGCACCTCTGGGGAAAGCGAACGCCCTGGCTTCGCCTGGTTCTTCGGACGGGACGCGATGTGGACTGCGATGGCCTTGCTGGCCCAGGGCGATCTGCAAACCACTCGCATGGCCTTGGATTTCTTGGCTCAGCATCAGCGCGAGGACGGTAAAATCCCTCATGAAATTTCGCAGAGCGCGCCGCTGGTGGACTGGTTTAAGAAATACTCCTACGCCTGGGCTTCCAGTGACGCCACGCCTCTCTACATCATCGTACAGGGAGAACTCTTCCAGGCCGGAGGCGACCGGGAATTCCTGGCCAGACACTGGGAGAGCCTCAAAGCCGCCTGGAAATGGTCGTCCAAAACCGATACAGACGGGGACGGGCTAAAGGAGAATACCGGCTTCGGACACGCCTGGATCGAGGGTGGCGCCCTCTATCCGGCCCACCAGGAACTCTACCTGCAGGGTGTTTTCCTCCAGTCGGCTCGCCACATGAAGAAACTGGCGGAGGCGATGGGCGACTCAAGCCTGGCTGCCCAGGCCGAAGCGGAAATCACTAAAGTGCTTGCGGCCAGCGAGCGAACCTACTGGGTGGAAAAGGGCGGGTATTATGCGCTAGCAACTTACAAGCCCCGCCAGGCCGAGGCCGAACCTGGCCCCAATCGGGCCGCTCGCCAACAGCGCCTGCGAGAGTTGGCGACCGGAGGCCTGGCCGAGGAGGACACGGTTCTGCCAGCCGTGCCCATGATGTGGGGCTGGCTCAAGCAGGAGCGGGCTCAGCTCGAGCTGGACCACCTCATCTCCGCTCAAATCAGCACCGACTGGGGAGCTCGAATTCTCTCCCGAGAAAGCCGACTCTACGATCCCCTGGCCTATCATTATGGCTCGGTCTGGCCCTTGTTCACCGGTTGGCTTTCCCTGGCCGGCTACGAGTATGGACGCCCGCTGGTGGGCTGGCAGGCCTTGGCCAGCAACGCCGCCCTGACCGAGTTCGACACGCTGGGCTACGTCACCGAATTGCTCTCCGGAGACTACTGTTCCGCCTTCGGGCGCAGCAGCCATCATCAGATCTGGTCAGAAGCCATGATCACTTTGCCGCTGGTGCGTGGCCTGCTGGGCCTGGAAGTCGAGAGCCAGGGCAAACTCGTCAAGTTCGCCCCCCAACCGCCGGCCCATTGGCCCGGCTTCAAAATCCAACAGATCGAAACGGCGCTGGGCCCGGCCCAATTGGAATATTCTCGTCGCCCAGGGCAGCGACGCATCGCCTGGCGCGGTCCGACCGGCCTGAACTACAAATTTACCTTGAGCTTCCCGTTGGACGCCCAGGTGGAGGGCGCCAGGAGCCACGGAGAGGTGCAGCAACTGGTACGCACCGGCCAGGGAGCCAGCGGTGAGGTGGTGGTGAACTGCGAGGAAGGCTGCGAATTGAGCCTGCCTCAGCCGGTGCTGGTCAATGGCCAGAAAAGCCAGGGCCTGCGGGTGGTGCGGTGCCGTCCCGAAACCGGAGGAGTGCACCTGATAGCGGATGGTCATCCCGGCCAAAGCTATGAACTGATCGTGACCGGCCGCCAGTTGGGCTCGGTCGAGAATTCGGTGGCCCGGGTCAGCGGCGGCGAAAATCGCCTCAAGCTGGAGTTCCCCGGCCAGGGCGATTACCGCCGCCTGGACCTGGTTATTCCTTACTTGTCCACCCAAACTCCGTCCCGATAATCCTGATCAAGGCTGGTGGGCCCCCGTCGAATGGTGCGGTGGAAATTGGGATTCTTGTCGTTGGGCGGATAGGGCCCGGCCAGCACTTCGAAATCATCCTGCGGATAGATGACGGTGATGCGTTCATTGGTCTTGAGTTCATCCACGCTGATGGGCTGCCCGTTGCGCAAGAAAGTGGCGTTGCGGGGAGCTTTCACGGCGTTACCGGTGCTGTCGGTTACGTATACGGCCGCGTCCTCAACCGCCCAGACTTTCCCTTCCAGGCGAGTTGGCGTCTGAGCCCAACAACTCAGGGAAAGTGCCAGAACGAAAATAAACTTGTTCACGAATCCTCCTAAAGAAAGGAGCCAGGCGGTAAGCCCGGCTCCGGTGTGTGTTTTAAAGCTGTCGAGTCGTGGACCTGTGACCGCTGGGTAAGCTCCGGCTAGAGACTGAAGGGACTGCGCTGGCCGTAGGTTCCGTTGAGTCCTTGGAAGGTGCCAGAAGCCACTACCGAGGCGATGGAGTTAAGGCCGGTTACGCCGCTGCCGTCGGCAGGCGGAGTGTAACCACCAATTTCCTGAATCCCGCCCATCAGAAGTCGATCGGGAGCGTGATTTACCGCGGGCTTTTCGCTGCGGACCGAAACTTCGAAGCCGGTCGGGGTCGAGGCCGGGTCAGCTGTGCTGGTCAAGCGATCTTGCTTGTCAGCCTTCGGAGTGGAGGGGGCGCCACTGATGGAGACGAGATCTCCGGGCAGGCCAGCGTCTTGATTTCCCTGGGCGGGTGCTCCCAGATTGCGATTATTGGAAACGCTCTTTTGACCCGGGATGTTGAAGTTGCCACCGATAGGACCTGCCATTTTGATTTACCTCCGAGTGTGTAAATTTCTTCTTCGCTGGTAGTATCTCCCATGCAGTCCCGAGCAATTGTTACCAAATTGTTAACACGTCGTCACGACGGCTCACTTTCGAAAGTTGTTTATTGACGTAACACAACATTCATCTTTTTAACTCGGAGACCGAGCGAGGACGCTCGGAGGAGTGGGGTTTGCGCATCCAGTCCACCCTCGAGCACCACTCGGCGGGCAGGTCGGGCCGCAACTCGGCCAGCGGAATCTCATTGGCCGAGCCCTCCCAGCGATCCACGGAACGCGGCGGAATGTCACCGCAGGCCAGATGGTAAAGCAGCGTACCCACCGAGTAGAGGTCATGATCGGGCTGGGAAGGCTGCCCCTGCAATTGCTCCGGACAGGCATAGACGGGGTGGCCCTGGCCGCGAAATTGAGTCTGACGTGGATCGCCAGGCGTATCTTTGAGCCGAGCCAAACCAAAATCCAGGAGTTTGATCACTCCTTGAGGGGTGGTCATAATCGTATCCGGCCTGAGATCGCGATGAATCAGGGGCGGCACCTGTCCGTGCAGAAACTCCAAGGCCGAAATCAGCTGTTGGGAGATCTGATCCAGGGTCTGATATTCAAGTGCCCCCCGGGAGCGCTCCAGGCGTTGTTCCAGGGTGGTTCCCGAAAAAGCCTCGAGGATCAGGTAGAGACCGCTGGAGTCGTCAACCGTAGCCAGAAAACGCGGCAAACACGGGTTGGTCAAGCGGGACAAGAATCGCGCTTCCCGCAACAGGTGCTGGCGGGCTTCCTTGTTGTGAGCGCCCCCCTCCAGGCGACGCAACAGCACCGGCATCTGGGCCTGCTGATCATAGCCGCCGTAGATGGTTGAGAAGCGGCCCTCCACCAGCTTCAAGCCTCGAGCGTAACGCTCACCCACCAGAACCGAATAACTGGCCGGTTCCTCCCGGGCCGGAAGAGGCTGGGCCTGACCCTGCAGGCCCGCCAGTTGAAGAGTCAGGCGTTCGGACATGGTCAAGGCGGCTTGCAGGTCATTCAGACTGAAGGGCTTTACGTGCCCACGGACGCCCGCCAGGACACCCCGGTTGGCATCCTCAACCAGCAGCGGCACCAGCAGCCAGACCTGCTGATCGTCGATCAACGAAGCCGGTCGCCGCAGATGAGGAGCCAGAGCCACCAGCTGAGGATACTGATCGGCCAGGATCTGGTCCGGGTCGCGTTTCTCGGCCAGCTTGAAGGGCCGACCGGGCGCACCCGGGAGAATAGCCACGGCTGCTTCCAGCCTGGCGAACTCTACGAACTCATCCATCGACTTCAGCCAGAAACGGCGTTGTTCAAAACCGAAGAGCATGTGGGGGGATGCGCCCAAAAGCCCGGTATCCCTTGCAATCAAGGAATCTTATTGAGGAGTGAGCAACTTTTTCGCGAAGGCCGGTTCAACAAGCAAGGCAAGCTTGCGTAGAAGTGGGTAGTGAGGTGCGGCAGCGTGGATCCAGGTGATTTACTTCAGGATCGTTATAAAATTGTGCGCCATATCAAGCGCGGTGGCATGGGAGCGGTCTACGAGGCTCGCGACACCAAGCTGGCGGATTCGGCCTGCGCCGTCAAGGAAATCCTGGAAGGTGCGCGCACTGGGCGAGACTCGCAATACGTGGAGGCGCGTTTTTTTCAGGAAATGAAAGCCCTGGCCGCGCTCGACCATCCTTCTATTCCTAAAGTTCGCGACTACCTGACGGTGGACTCGGTCGTCTACATCGTCATGGATCTGGTCCAAGGGCAGAGTCTGGACGATGAAATCGAGCAATCGATGGGCCTGAGCGGTCAGCCCCTGGCCCCCGAGAAATGTGTAGAAGACATTCTGGCGCTGCTGGACACGGTGCAATATCTGCACCAGCAGTCCCCCCCCATTATCCATCGGGATATCAAGCCGGCCAACATTTTACGAGAGACTCGCAGCGGCCGCATAAAACTGGTGGACTTTGGTCTGGCTCGTCAGCTGGACGACAACTCGCGACACACTCTGGTCGGCACTCTTGGCTACTGCGCGCCCGAGCAAATGATGGGTAAGGGAAGTTTTGAATCCGACCTTTATTCGGTAGGAATGACCCTCTATCACATGTTGACCGGCAAGCAGCCGGAAATGCTGAACCTGGACGCGTTGACTCCAGACCTGCCCGGGCTTCGCCCCGGACTCAGCCAGATCGTCGAAAAAGCCACCCAACCCCGACCCGCCGACCGCTACCACAGCTGCCGAGAAATGATGGACGATCTGAAAGCCTGGCTGGTGGCCGAACCGACCCCCAAACCGCTACCGCCCAAACCGGAGCAGGCATTGGCACCCATACCCTCGCCGGTAGCAGTGCCCGCCGCCAAAAGCCAGGTAAACACCCTGGTGGGAATCAGCGCCGTCCTCCTGGCGCTTGGATTCGGCCTGTTCATGGGGCGGGAAACCGCCCCTTCGACCGCCAGTTCGCCTTCCGCGAGTCCGCCTCCGCTGGCTCGCTTGCAAGCTCCGGCTGCGGAAACACCCGCTCCGCCTGTTCCAATCCAGCCCCCGGTTCAAGTCCCCCCCTCGACACCGGTGGTGGCGGAAGCTCCGCCCGGCCCGCCCAAACCACCTCAGCGCCGGAATCTGCCCGCTCCGCCCCGTCCCCAACCAGAGCCCCAACCGGCCCCAACCGTCGAAAAGGGCCCGGATCCGGAAGTCGGCAGCCTGGGCGGTCCCGCTTACCCGACTTACAATGGCCCCCCCATCCAACCTCGTCCTCCAGTGGAGCCTCAAATCGAGGCTCCACCGGACGATTTGCCCGCGGGCGGCCCACCCGAAGCGGTCGAACCGGGCAATACGCAGATCCAAAGAAAGCCCAACCTGAAGCAGTGGTTGCGCAACCACCCCAACTACAGACCACGAATGCGCCGTAGGTTCTAGGAGCTTGGCCGGAAACTCCCTTGACAGGCGCAAAACCTACTCCTGGGAACAGATCTAGGTGGATATCCGGCCAAGCTCCTGGCCGACCCGAAGCACCTGGCGGGCCGCTTCGGCCACCAGCTCGTCACGGTCCTGGAGGCATTCCCGGGCATAATCCATGGGCCGTCCGGCGCCACCCTCAGCCCAACGACGGTCCTCGCCGATCAGTCGAACCAGAGTGCGCAGCGCGGCCACCCGGCGCACGGGATCGCTATGGCCTAAAGCTTCCAGGAGCAGCTCTTCCAGTTCGATCTCAACCGGCTCGGCCTCCGCCTCCAGTTTAGCGGGAAGGCCTGATAAGACGGCCAATCTCGTCCAGTGGTCGCGGCTCTGCTGCAGCAGAGCCTGAAGATGCTCGCACATCAGCACTCCTTGGGGATAATTGCTCCAGGCTCGCCATTCCCGGGCGCACAGGACAACCCAGCCTCTCTCCTCCTCAAGGAACTCCGCCAGTCCGGTCGGAAGTGCATTTGGGTGCCGCTCCAGCAGGCGCAACAGGTTCTCACGCAAGAGCCCCTGCCAGCGCGCTTCTTGAAACGTCCGCACCGTCTCGCGATCGAAAGGAAGGAAAAGTTCCTCCACCAGCGGCAGCTCAGCCTCGGCCAGCAAGCGCTGAGCCATCTGTTCAACCACTCTGGAACGGGCGCTCTGGCCCTGACTGAGTCGGCTTTCCTTCTGATCGTAAATGGCCAGTTGACTGAGGGCTCGGCTGGTCCAGTCGCCAATCGACTGCAGTACGCCCAATGTGGCCGGGTGATAGCGCTCGAAAGGCAGATCTTCCAACACCATCAGGGCGCCCTCCGCCAAAGGTAAGGCCACCATTGGCTCCTCCGCCGCCAGGGGAGCCTCAAGCTCTGGAGCAGTCAGCATCCTGCCCTGTTCTAAAGCCTGTCGAACCAGCTGACTTGCGCCCGCCGCCATGAGTGGACGAGAGCCGGCCGGATACTGAGCCCGCTCCTGGAAACCGGGTCCATAAAAGAAACCACGGCAGGCACCGCTGCGCTGGCAGGCCAGCTCCAAACTGGCGGCATACAGTTGATCGGGTTGAAGGGTGGTGAGGCGACGGGCCAGTTCGTAGAGGCTTCCAAAGGTTTCAGACTGGCCCAGGATCCGCTGTCGCAGCTCCCCCACCGCTTTCTCCAGAACCTCCCTCTGCGACTTGCTTTCATCCAGTTCCAACCGGCTTTGCCGCAGCTCGCGCTCCAATTGTTGCTGACGAGTGCGAGCAGAATCAAAAAGCCAGCCGGTGACGACGGCCGTCAGCAAAAGACTGGCGTAGATGCCAGCCTGAGGAAACAGCCAGGGGTTGGCCCCGTGGCTCAGTGCAGCATATTCCAACCCGAAGACCAGAGCCAGAATCAATCCGGCCCGGATCCCATACCGGCAGCCAACCAGCGCCACTGGAATCACGTACGGGTGAGGCTGCACAGCCGGCCAACCTGGGGCGGTTGGCGAAATCAGGCCATTGGCGACTTGAGTGGCCAGCCACAAGATGGAAATCTCGCTCAGCAAACGACTCTTCACGAACCTGCCACCTCGCTCGCGCTAAAGGTCACCAGGCCCAGCCCACCGGCGGCGGGTCGCCCCTCCAACTCGGTCAGAGTGGTCAGAGCCAGGGGTTGTCGTTCAAAGACGAGCCTGTCAATCTCCGGCAGAGTCCGACGCAGCTGACCAAAACCGACCGCAACTCCAGCCAGCGAGCCCAGCACAAAACCCCAGCCGGGGGGCAACCAGGGAGTCAACAGAAGGTTTCCCAGCGCAAAGACGGCGATCCCCGCCAGGGACTGCTCGTAGAGTTCGAAATAGAAAAAAACGACCGTGCTAAAGTAAAGCAAAGTCTGAAAATACACTCCCAGCATATGCACTCGTCCTAACTCCACAGCCGGACCGGGCATCCAGCAAGGGGCCAAAAGACAGGCCAATAAGGTCACCAGCGCCTGCCAGCCGATCAGTCTCAGGGCTCCCCGCCTCAATGTTTCCAGCATCTCCTGCTTGGCACGTCCAATCTGGAAGAGCGAAGCACCACCCCCCAGTTGCACAAAAAACTCTCGAAATCTTTCGAAAAACTCGGTTTCGACCGCCAAAAAGAACAGGGCCAGGGCGGGCAAGACCGTCAACTGCGCCAAGAAAGCAGCCTGCTCGTAGACCGGATTGCTGCGAAGCCAGGGAATATCTGCAACCACCGTGGCTTGCTGGCCCAGCCGAAAGTAGGCCTTGTCAGCCCAGATCCCCAGATAGTACAGAGCTCCTCCCAGAGTCAGAGCCGGATAGCGACGCAGGCACTGAACCACGCCGGGATCCCAGGCCACTCGAGCGATGGGAAACTCCACCAGCAGCACCCACAGCAAAATGGCCAACAAGAGAGCCTGCCCGAAAGTGTACCCCAGCATCATGCCCCATTGCCCAGCCAGCTGACCCAGCCCAAAGGCCGCCAGGGCGCCGCTCGCGTTCCCCACCACAAAAGCCAGAATCAGGGTGCGATAAGCACGCACCACACCCAGAAACAGCAGCAGCATCCAGATGGTGGAGGTCAGACCGAACAAAGCCAGAGCCTGGGCTTTCCAGGCCGCCTCCATCGGGCTCAAAAGCAGCAGCAAAGCGAATAAGGCACTGGCCGGGGCTACCCCCAGCAACCAGCTGGTGACGAAAGCCGAAAGATGTCTTTCAATGTCGGCCGCGTAGAGCCGATCAGAGAGGTAGCGAGTCAGGGCAAACTGGAACGGTCCGGCCGCCAGCAGTGAGAGGATATTGATGGTCACCACCAGCGTCGAGAAAAGAGCCGTGTCCCCCTGAAGAATGCGGCTCATGAGCGCCAGCGTGGCGATACTGATCAGCCATGGCCCCCCGGACAACACGGCCGAAGAAAAGTAGCCTAGAATCAAGCCCTGAAGCCCATCTTCGGCCACCATGCGTCTGAGTTTAAATCCGATGCCCGCCAAGCGGTGCCTCCTGAACCGCGAAGTTCGAATAAATGCGCCTGTAGGCAGCGATCATCTGTTGGTGGTCGTAAAAACGTTGCACGCGAGCTCGCGCCGCCGTCGCCATGGCTTCGTAAACCTCGGGCTGACCCAGAATGCTCAGGATAGCCCTGGCCGTCGCCTCGGGATTACAGACCGGAGTGACCAGTCCCGACGGCCCCAACTGGCGATCATCCTCGGTCAGTCCATCGATCAGTTCGGAGCAGGCACCCACTCGTGTGGCCACGCAAGGCAGACCCGAACAATACCCCTCCAGAATGACCAGTGGTTGTCCTTCGCTAATGCTGGTCAAAACTTGCAGATGGAGCCGTGGGTAATAGTCGGCCACGGGCACCGAACCAAAAAATTTGAGGCCGTCTTGTAAACCCAACAGTCCCACCAGGGTACGGCATTCCTCATAGTAATCGGGGTCTTCATCACCCGGCCCGAGCAACCAGAACTCCACCCGGGGCAACTGATCACGCACCAGCTTGGCTGCTCGGATCAGGGTCTTTACATCTTTGATGGGCACCACGCGGCCAATGAAACCGACCCGTAGCGGTCCGGTTTCGGGTAGAGGAGCCCGGTCGGCGGAAAAACGCTGAACCCTGACCCCATTGGGCACGATACGAATCTTCTCGCGAGGGGCCCCAAACTGGGCTTGCAGCTCGCGATTGCCACGATAGAGAGTGTAGATTCCGTCTGCGTGATCGTAGGTGAGGCGCCCCATGGCCTCAAAAAGCCGGGTCCAAAGCACTTTGAAGTAGCCCATCTCGGACTGGAAGAAGGCCTGGTCGCTGGCACCCCGCTCCAACCAATCCGCCTGACTGATTTCGATACGCCTTTCGTTGGTGTAAATGCCGTGTTCGGTCAAGAGCAAAGGGCGCTGCAGGCGATAGCGGGCCAGCGTTCCCAAAAAGCCCGCCCAGCCGGTGCATACCGTATGGATGACGCGAGCATTGGGGATAGCAGCCCCTAACAGATGCAGGATGGGCAGATGGGAATTGCGCCAGGCGTAGTAAAAGTCGATGAAGGGCGCCTCAAGCGCATGGCTTTCGTAGATTTTCCGGAGAATCGCCCAGATCTGCGGCCCTCGTGTCAGGTCCAGAAAGCTGGCCTGGCGCTGCCCTGGCAGACCCAGGTGCTCGTAGAGCTGGCTGAAGTTGTGCAAATGGCCGAGCTGTAACTGCTGATGAAAGTCTTCCAACACCTGCCAGAGGCTAGAGTGGGGCGGCCGGTCAGCCTGCCATCCGGAAGTGAGATCGAGGGCCGAAATCTCCTGGATAAACTCCAAATTTGCTGGGAGCGGATACTTGCGAGGTCGCGCTTCCCAAGATGAAGCCAAATAGAGAATGCCAAAGCGCAACTCAGGCAAATCGGAGATTAAAGCATGCACCCAGCTGGAGACACCTCCGGCCACATAGGGATAGGTTCCCTCCAGGATCAGCAACACATCGACGGGTTTCAACGGAGCATCCACTCCACGCGCTGGCGGACCTCGATGGGTAATCGGGCTCCCAGAGTTTTCAGTCGGCGCGCTTGCTGGCGCCAGTCCGACCAATTGCGCTGTTGATAGGCCACTTGCAACAGCCCCAGCTCGGCTTCAGCGCACTGAGAGTCCAACTGCAAAACCGCCCGAAAATCCTCCGCCGCCTCCCCTTCGCGCCCCAGCTTGAGCCAGACATTGGCCCGAGCCAACAGCAGCGCCTGACTGCGACCAAAGCGCGCCAGCATATCCCCGTAGAGTTCGGCCAGTTGACGCAAATAGAGAGGCTGTAAGGTCACTTCCAATAGCCCGCTCTCCAGGTAGTCCAGATAGGCCTGGGCCAGCCAGTGCCCACTCTCAAGCCCCGGTTGGCGGGAGTATTCCAGACGACCTTCGGCCAGCTGGCGACTATGCCATTCCTGGATCTGGCCTAACTTGGCCACGGCAAACTGGTAGATTTCCGGATTGGGGTCGGCCAGAGCACCCTGAATGCAGGCGATCAGCCGGGCTCCACGGCGTCTGGCCATGTCTTCCAGCACGGCTTTGCGCAGTTGTAAATCGGGGGACTGCAGCAGATCGATTAAAGGTTGAACCTTGAGGTGCTCCACCAAAGGCAACTGAGCCAGAGCCAGGCCGCGTTTCCCCTCCAGCTGAGGGGCCACATGTTCGCGAAACTCGGCCAGCAAGTCTCCCGACGGTCGAGGTAGGAAGCGCAAGGCCAAACCCACCCACAACACCACAGCCAACCCGTAGCCAGGGGTCAGCAGTAGGGCCAGGGTCAGGCACCAGGCCACCGCTCCCCGCCAGGGCCAGCAAAAGTGGAGCACCAGACAAAGTATGAAGTGAGCCAGCAGCACCAAAAGGACCTGATCAGGGCAAAACGGCGGTGAGAAGAATGAAACCGATACTAAAGAAGGCCCAGTAAGGAAGACCGTCCTGGGTCTCTTTCATGCCCCAGAAGGTTGCGTAAGCCACCCCGAAACCCAGAGCGCTTTTCCAAACGGGACCCTGCCAGTGGCCCACCATCAAGTCAAAGAGATGTTCCCCACCGATCAGGTAGAGCAGGTAAATCACCGCCCAAAAGATAGGTTTTTGATAACTCTGAATGCCTTTGGCCATAGCAGCCAACATAAACATGCGCCCGATCACCTCTTCAGCATAACCGAAAAAGCGGACTGGCGCCAAATGTGAACACGGAGAAGATCTTTTTTTAACATCCAAATGGTTACAACTCGTTAGCAAACCCGCTAGAATCAAAGAACAGTTTAACGATTCTTTTCACGAGCGAGGTAGACAGCGTGGCCATTCAACCGAACAATTTACCCCCCACCAGTGTCTCCGTCAGCGCCCCGCTGGGGGTTTCGACCGGGGTGGCCGCGGCTCAGCAGCAAGCTCAGATCGCCGGAACCAACTTTGGCGCAGTCGCCTCTACAATTAACCAATCCCAGCAAATGCTGGCCGCTCTGGTGCAGATGCAAGCTGGCTGGGTGGGTATCGGTAGTGGACTGGGCATCGGGAACGGCACCATCGACTCCCTTGGAGTCCCGCTCAACGGCCAGTATGCCGGCGCCACCTTCGGCTCCCCGGGCAAAGCCAGCAACCTGGACTCGCTGGAGTCGCCCCTGCGTTACATGTATGCCGGAATGGCCGGCGGCGTGGGCGACGACTTCAACGCCATGGCGGCTCCCCTCTCGGGAGCCTATCAGGGAATGATGATGCAGATCCCGGATAACTTCTCAGCCATGATCACGGCCGCGATGGCCAATCCACCGGCCGCCAAATAAGCAACCTTCGGGACAAGTAAAAAAGGGCACTCCGGAGAGTGCCCTTTTTTTTACTTCCGCCCGCTCCCGTTCAGGAGTGGGCGGCCACGCGGGATTCCACCACGTCCAGGGCCACATCGAAGTTGCGCACCGAGTGGGTCAAGGCCCCCAGACTGATCAGATCGACTCCGCTGGCGGCCACTTCGCTCAGGCGGTCGATGGTGATCCCGCCGGAAGCTTCCAAGATAAAGCGACCATTCACCTGCTCCACCGCCTGGCGCAACTGAGCGGGCGTGAAGTTGTCCAGCAACATGGCGTCCAGACGCAGTTTCTCGCGGTCTACCACCCGGACGATCTCCTCCATCTGTTGCAGAGTGTCCACTTCCAATTCCACCTTGATCAGGTGGGGGGCTCCCTGTTGGACACTCTTGAGAGCCTGGACCACGCCCCCGGCCAGAGCCACATGATTGTCCTTGATAAGAATGCCGTCATCCAAACCAAACCGATGGCTCTCGCCACCTCCGCTGAGCACAGCCCACTTTTCAAGCATACGCAGCCCTGGTGTGGTCTTACGGGTAGCCACCAGCTTGGAACGAGTGCCGTTCAACTGAGCCACACCGGTGGCCGTGGCCTGGGAAATGCCCGACATTCGGCCCAAGAAATTCAAAGCGGTGCGTTCTCCCGCCAGAATCGTGCGAGCCGAGCCGCTGACATGCACCAGCACCGTGCCGGCCTCGACCCGGGCACCTTCAGAGACCTTACGCTCCACTACGATGTCTGGGTCCAGCAGCTTGAACACCCGGGCGGCCACCTCCACACCGGCCACCACACCGGGCTGTCGGGCCACCAGATTGGCCTGGCAGCGGGCCTGAGCGGGAACGGTCAGATTGCTGGTCAGATCGCCGGCCCGGCCCAGGTCTTCGCGCAGGGCATTGACTAGAATCTCGTCATATTGAAGTGCGAATAACATTTAGATGCTCCTTACCATCAGCTCGGCGCCCGCGGCCGGCTGCAACGGCTGGATGCGCGCGACCTGTCCCGGCACCAGCAGGGTGTGGCCAACCCAATTCGGGCTGGTCTGAGTGAAGTCAAGACGACGATGGGCGCCGCGGCTTTCCTGACGGAAGAGCCCGGAGCGCAGCATTAGCGAGGCAACCGTGTGAGCGGTTGAGCCACAGGCATTCAAGCGCTCCCGCAGCTTTTCCAGGCGACCCAGCGCCTTCTCCATGCCCTGCTGGGAACGAGCCAGACCCAAGCCGGACCAGAGAATCTCGCGGACTCGAGCCATCGCCAGCGGGTCCGGCCGCAACTCGATCGGAGGCACAGCCGGCAGACACTCGGCCTGGCGGAACTCGGCTCCAGCCAGAGCCTCTCCCACCCGATGTCCAAAGACCAGACCCTCCAGCAGTGAGTTCGAAGCCAGGCGGTTGGCTCCGTGCACGCCGGTGCTGGAGACTTCGCCACAGGCCCAAAGGCCAGGCACGGCCGTGCGACCCCACAAGTCGACCTCCACGCCTCCCATATGGTAGTGCACGGCCGGGGTCACTGGCAGTGGTTGAACGGCCGGGTCATATCCAGCTGCCAGGCAGAGTGCGTGAACCTGGGTAAAGCGTTCCGCCACGGGCAATTGGCGAACATCCAGCAGAGTCTGATGGCCGCGCTGGCGGTGCTGCCAGAGGGCGAAGGCGACCACATCGCGCGGAGCCAGTTCCGCCGCCGGGTGATACTGGCTCATGAACGGCTCGCCCGTCTCGTCGATCAACCGGGCGCCCTCGCCACGCAAAGCCTCAGTCAGCAGAGGCAGGTTGGCCCCCGCTCCCTGAACCGCCAGAGCGGTCGGGTGGAACTGCACAAATTCCAGGTCGCGCAGGTGAGCGCCGGCTTCGAAAGCCAGAGCCAGGGCCTGACCTTCAGCACCGGCAGGGTTGGTGGTGGCCGCGAAGAGTTGGCCCACTCCGCCCGTGGCCAGCACCACCTGAGGAGCGGACAGGCTGCGCTGACCGTCCAGCTGGACCCCGACCACCCGCGAGCCCTGGGTGAGAATGCGAGTCAGCTGTCCGTAGATCAGCTGCACCGAAGTGGGCAGAGCCCGGGCCAGAGCTCGCGCCATCTCGCGGCCGCTGGCGTCGCCGGCGTGAATCACGCGGCGGCGCTGATGAGCGGCCTCGCGGGTCAACTCCAGCCTGCCGTCGGCGTGCTTGTCAAAGTTAGCGCCCATATCCAGCAGCTCCTGGATGCGCTGGGGACCCTCCGCGGTGAGTACTTCCACCGCTTCAGGGCGGCACAAGCCGGCACCGGCGGCCAGAGTATCTTCCGTGTGCAAGGCGGGGCTGTCGTCATTGCCCCAGGCAACGGCCACGCCGCCCTGAGCCCAGGGCGTGGCTCCAGCCTGTCCGGGAGCCTGCAGAGTGACCAGCCCCACCTTGAGTGAGGGTGCCAGGCGGGCCAGGGTGTGAACCACCGACATACCGGCCACACCGGCGCCGATGACCAGGATATCAAATTGATCAGCCATCTTATTTGCCTTCCTGTCGGCCCACGGCCAGCATTCGCTCCACAGCCGTTCGGGCGCGAGCGGCCAGGGCCGGATCGATCTCCACCGGAACCTGCATCGTTTCAAGGCTACGCACGATCTTCTGCAAGGTAATGCGCTTCATGTGAGGGCACAGGTTGCAGGGGCGCACAAATTCAGTTTGCGGAAACTGGGAAACCAGATTGTCGCTCATCGAGCACTCGGTGATCAAAGCCACCCTGGCCGGCCGCTCGCGCTTGAGAAACTCCACCATTCCAGCGGTGGAGCCGGACATGTCGGCTTCGTCGCAAACCTCGGGGGGACACTCGGGGTGGGCCACCAGGGTCACGCCCGGGTAGTTGGCCCGAATCTCGCGCAGGTCGTCGGGAGTAAACTGCTCGTGCACCATGCAGCTGCCGGGGTGGGTGATGATCTCAACCTTGGTCTCACGCGCCACATTGGCAGCCAGGTACTGGTCGGGGATGAAGATGACCCGGTCCACCCCAAGCGATTCCACCACCTTGGTGGCGTTGCCCGAGGTACAGCAAATGTCGCTTTCGGCTTTCACCTCGGCACTGGTGTTGACATAAGTCACTACCGGCACTCCAGGATACTGAGCTCGCAGCTTGCGTACGTCGGCGCCGGTGATGGATTCAGCCAGAGAGCAGCCTGCTTTGGCATCGGGAATGAGCACCTTGGCCTCGGGGCAGAGCAGCTTGGTGGTCTCGGCCATAAAGTGCACCCCGGCCATCACGATCACCTCGGCCGAGCTTTTGGCGGCCTGCTGGGCCAGAGCCAGAGAATCGCCGGTGAAGTCGGCCACCCCGTAGTAAATTTCAGGAGTCTGGTAGTTGTGCGCCAGAATGACGGCTTTCTTCTCAGCCTTCAGCTCCCAGATGCGTTCGATCAGTGGAGCCATCACCGCCCACTCGACCGCTGGAATCTGAGATTTGACGCGGTCATAAATTTCGTCGAGTTTAGCAATGGTGGTGGGCATGTCTGTTCCTCTGTTCCTCTTATACTCAATCAGAGCATATTGTTGACTCCCTTATCCTATATTTGAGCATAAGTAGTTGTCAACACTTTGAGCATAAGTTGGATTAAATCTTAACCTGAACTCTGAGAAAAGCTGGACTAGAGGTCGGCGCAGGCCGGCCGGAGGCTGACACAGGTTTGGGAATAGACCAGAGCGACGCGGGCCAGTTCAAACTGGGGGTTGATTTGGAGGCAACGCTCAAAATCTTGCACCGCCCCTTGGTGACGACCCAGCCGCTGGCGGAGCAGACCACGATTCAAATAGTCAAGAGCGCGGGCTTCGCCCAGCTCCATGGCCAGGTCCTGAGCCTGCAGAGCCAGCTGGGGATAACGTTGATACGTCGCTCCCGACAGCGTTCGCAAACTGGCCAGGCGGGCCGAGACCAGGTAAAGCGGCCAGAACCGTCCCTCCCTTCCCAGACCCGGCCGAATGCCCTGAGCATCGAGCAAGACCGACTGCAAACTGGCCGCCTCGGCCAGGCGCTGGGGGTTCTCAGGTGCCTGCCACTGCCAGGCCAGGCGGCGCGGACTCATCGAACCTTTGAGTTCACTTCGTTGATTGGTGAAAACAGGTAATTTTGATTCTCGAAAGGCCTCGGCCAGATCAGTGATGTTGACGCATTGCGGCAACACCGGCTGCACCCACTGTGGTAAGGCGTGTCGGTACCAACGGCTGCCAAACAGACCCTCACACACCACCGGCACCTCAGGCCGATAGCCTTCCACAACCTGGACGTACTTCAGAGCCCCTACGGGAAGATCTCCACTGACGATCAGAAGCGACTGAGGCGGGCAATTGTCCAGCAACTGGTGGGCATAACTGGCCATCAATTCGCGACCGTCCAGCCGGCAAGCGGGCAGGTTGGTCTGCATCTGCCAGCCCAATAAGGCCAGCACCAGCGGCCACACCCCTCGACCCAATCGAGGCTGAAGAGAAGCGACTCCAAGTCCGGCCAGTAGCCCCAATCCCAGGTAGGAGCTGGCATAAAAACGCTCCAGCATGTCCAGATGAAAATCGTCCAATTGCTGGCGTCCGATCAAGGCAAAGAAGGGCCCGAAACCCAGTAACCAGCCCCAGGCCAGGCGCCACAATCGGGCTTCCACCCGCATGCCCATCAGGCCACCCCAGGTGGCCAGCAACATCCAGGCCAGCGGAGCCTGGCGAGCATAGGTGAAGAGTACAAAGGCGACTCCGTGTACCACACCGTGATCCAATCCATCCGGTCGAGTCGTGAGTCGAAAGGTTCCGTAAGATCTGCGCAGAAAATGATCGACCACTTGTTGCAGGGTCTGCACACCGCCCCAATTGAGGGCGGGTTGATGCTGAGCTCGCCACCACAGGTCGGCGTAGAGCAGGAGAGGCACCAGCAATGCCACCAGCCAGGCGGGAGTCAGCAAAACCCGGCGCCAATGGGGCCAGGCCATCCACAGCAGGCCCGGCAGTGCCAGCACAAAAGTGTGATGATGCGCCAGTCCCATACCCAGGCAAACGTAAAATGCCCACAGCCAGCGTGGGTTCTCTAAACTACGCCAGCCTGTCCAACCCAGAGCCGCGATGACGGCAAAATTCAAAGCGAACACCTCGGCCAACACCGACTGACGCCAGACCGATCCCAACAGCGCAAAGCCCAAACCAGCGAACAATGCGGCCGGGTTCGAGCGGGTCGCGCACCGGGTCAGGTCGGACAGCAGAGCGGCGGCCAGAGCCGTGCACAGTCCGGAGAAGAGATTGATACGCCAGCCGTAGTCCCCACCCAGCCATTCTCCCCAGACGTGAGCAAGCCGCACGTAGAGCGGATAACCGGGTGGATGGGCCACCCCCAGGCAATAAGCGGCCACCGTGAGTTCTCCTGAATCATGACCCGGTCCGACCGATGGGGCGGCTGTCCAGGCATAGAGGAAAAAGGCCAGCCCGGCCACGACAAGGGGGAGCGACCTCAAGGCTTAAGCGGAAGTGCCACGATGAAGTGGGTGCCTTGACCCGGTTGAGATTGGCAACTCAAGGTGCCGCCATGTTGCTGCACCAGTTCCAAGGAAGTGGAAAGTCCCAGCCCGGTGCCTTCGCCGATAGCCTTGGTGGTATAAAATGGGTCAAAGATACGCTGGCGCGTTTCCTCATCCATTCCGCAGCCGTAGTCTTTGACGTGGACCAGGGCCTGCTGATCCTTTTCTTCCAACCACATTTCAATTCGTTTGAGGCTGGCGCCCGGGGTACCGCAGGCGTCCTTGGCATTGATCAGCAGGTTGCTGAAGACCTGTTGTAGCTCATTGGAATTGGCCTCGATCACAACCGGAGGTCCGGCCGCTACCTCGACCTCAATGCCGGTCATTTTCATGGTGTGAGCCACCAGTTGGAAACTGTCGTCCATCACCTTGTTCAAATCCACCCGAGCCCGCACACCTCGGCTGTCGCGGCTGTAAAAGAGCAGCTTGGAGATGATACCACGCATCTGGTCGATGGACTCCAGAGCCTTTTCCAGGCGCTTGCGTGATTTCTCAGGATTGTCGCTCACGGTTTCAATCGACAGCTCAACCGCAATCGACACCGCCCCCAGCGGCGTGTTGAGTTCGTGCGCCACCCCCGCGGCCAGCTGGCCGATGGCGGCCATCTTGGAGGACTGAACAACCTGAGCCTGCGAGGTCTTGACCTGCTCCAGAGCTTTGAGCAGGCGCGCGTTCAACTCCGCCCCTTCCAGCAGGCAGGCGAACTGGATGGAAAACAGGCGCAAGAGCTCGGTGTCCACCAACAGCAACGGTTTGGGGGCATCCCCAAACAACAGTAGCTGCCCCTCCCCCATCGTACCCGCCTGCAAGGCGAAAGTATAGCGGGGCGGCGTCTGAGCCAGAGCTCCCGAACGATAGAGCTGTTCGCGCCAGCGCACCTCCACTTGGAAACCCGGTACCAGCTCGGGTAGGCGGCGCTGGGCGGTTTCCACCAGCTCTCCCAGACTGCGACAAGAAACCAGCTGTCCCAATAAATCCAGAGTTGCGGTCAAGCGCGAAGCCAGCTGGTCCAATTCTTGACGTCGAGTCTGCTCATCAGCCAGCACCCTCGACTGAATCTCTCGATAGCGCACGGCATCCAGACACATCGGCAAATGATGGGCCAGGCGCAGCAGCAAATGGTGATGAGACTGTTCCCAGCGCCCCTGAGGATCGCTCACCACCAACAGCCCTCGCTGAGGAATGTGGGCCGAAAGGTGATGAATGCCATTGCGGGAGGTTTGCAAGGCCTTGACACGCTCTCCCGCCATCTGGTCGAGATCTTCACGACCCGGCTGCAATTCGTCCGGACCAAAACCGGCGCTGAGGCGCAGTCCGGCAAACTCGGATTCGTACAGGCTGATGCGCTGACAGGGAATGGCCCGGCGCACGAAGCTCAGCAGGGCCGGGCGCAAATCGGCTGGACTTTGAATGGTGGCCGTTTCCATAAACAACTCACCCACCAGAGTCAAGACGCGATGCTGCAACTCGACTTCCAGACGCTGCATCTCGACCTGGCTTTGCAGCTTGTTCAGTTCCTGACCCGCCCGCTGCTGACGCCGCTCGACACGAGCTTGCTTACGGCCTTCCGACTCGGCCGCCAGAACCTTCAATTGAGCAGCCAGCGTAATACTCAAGAGGGGCAGCCCGAATAGCAATAAAGCCACCGAGCCAGCATTGGCCGAAGCCAGTCCGGACAAAACCGAACCGAGTAAACAAAGAAAGATGACAGCCGTGGCACTACGTTCGCGAGCCAGGGTCCAGAGCGACAGTTGAGCGGAAGGGACAGCCTGGGCAAACAGACCGGGCAAAAACTGCCAGGCCAGAAAATAGATCAGGCCGCTGGCCAAGGGCCGAGCCGACTCGGGTGCGCTCCAGGCGGCCAGGCCAGCCCAAAGTTCTGGGAGTCCATCCGAGACCAGGCTCAGCAGGGGCTCCTTGCGCATCCGCCCACGCACCAGGCGAATCAAGAGGCCGCCGGCCAACAGCATCAACCAGGGTCCCCGCCCCAACTGCGGACATGCCACCGCCACCAGAAAGGCCGCGGCCGAGAGTGGGAAGCGACCGAATCCAGCCAGCCGAGGAGCCAGCATCTCCGAGAGCGCGTACCCCAACAGCGGCCCAACCAGCAACAAACCTTCGGCCCGTACCGGCGTTATGGATCCGATACGCGAACCCGCCAACACCAAACTCAACACCAGGGCAGCCAGGGGCAACACCGGTGTGGTCAGTGTCTGATCATCCTCCTCAGGCTCCACCCGACTACTCCTCAACGGGCCGTCCTGGAAGGAATGGTCAGGACCGTGAATAGTCGCAACCGTCGCGCCCGCTGCTGGACGGGATCATTGGGGTCAAGGGAACGACGACCGTCGGTGATCTGTTGACCTCCCTGAATCTCTCCATCCTTCTTGACGGTGGCCATGGCCACGTTGAGGTGAATGGTGTCTCCGACCGCTGCGAAGGTTACCCGCTCCAGCCCGGTCGCCAGAATCTGAGGCTTGACGCTGGTGTCCAACTGGGGGACGTCTGCGGCGGTATTGGGCTTGAGTCGCTCCAGCAGCAACTTCTGGGTGGGAAGATCGTAGCGAATTCGGTAACGAAAAGAACCGCCGCTGCGACGATTGAGGTAACCGGCGGTGAGCTCCGGCTGGGTGCCGAAGCGCGGGTCCAGGTAGTCACAGCAAGAGGCGAAATCCAGGCTATAGATGTTGGGAAACTGAACATCATTTTCATAGCAGCCGGGAGCGGGTGAATAGACGCTCTGGGCATTGACGATCACGGGCGCGACCGCTGAAGCGGCAAAGGCCAGGCTATCCTCGACCGCCCCCCGCGTGCTCTGTCCCAGGAAAACCTGGGCGCTGCTCAGCTCAAACTGGCGTGTGGAACCTCGTAGAAAGAGAAACAGACCGGCCAGCACAATCACGCTCAGGCCCAGGCTGAAAAGGATTTCGAGCAGAGAGAAGGCGCGCCTCATCATTCTTGCCTGTAAAGCCCTGGGAAAGAGCTAACCCGCACTCCCAGACGATCTCGCCAGCGCAACTGCACGTCCACCGCGTACAGGCCCAACATTGGAGAGGGCGGAGGCCCCGGGTCCAGGTACTGCCTGACCCAGAACTTGACTTCAAACTGTCGAGCCGATTCGCGAAATTGGGCAGCTTCCGCGGGATCGCTGGTGATGGTGAAATCCGCTTCCTGGAAAGGTGGCACCACGCCATCCGGCCCATACAGGGGCTGAAAGACCCCGCTGGTGTAGGCCGGGTTAATCCCTGCCGAGAGACAGGCCGATTTGGGCCCGGAGCCCAACATCAACTCCAAGATTTTGCGCGCGTAGGCGGTGGCTTCGGTGGACTGAGTCGTACCCGCGGTGGCCTTGGTGGCGTAGGAAATGGCGCTCAGGGCAAAAATCACGCCGGTGGCCAGCAGCACCATAGCCACCAGAATTTCCACCACGCTTAACCCCTGACGCCGTGCTCTCAAGGCCCGGTAATCCGATAGAAGGTGACATCGAAGCGTCCATCCGGCGGGAAGATCGGAGGTGGGTTGATGTTCAGGTAGTTGTCATAAAGATACTGGCTGTTCCAACCGCGCCCGCCTGCGATCAAGGGTCCGACCACTTTCTGCAGCACTCCACCCACCACACGCAGTTCTCCCCGCGGCACCGTGGCCGGGGCAATCACCTGGAAGCTCCCCTCGGCTGCGAACAAAGCGGCGTAGAGATAGAGCGGCGGAGAAGCGGGAGTGTTGTGAAGGTTGAGAAGATCGGAAGTACTGGCCATGGTGATATTGGCGGCGATCACTCCCAGCGCGTGGTCGCCGTTGGTGGGCAGAGCCCCCGGAGCGGTGGCGTAGTGAAGGAGATGATCGGTCACGGTAACATTGGCCAGCGAAGTGGGACGCAGGCGATCAGCAGTGCTTGCGCTGGCGGCGAAGATGGTCTTGCTGCCCCGGTTGACGCCCCGTAGCGAGTCTACCTGGCCAAAAACCCCGATCACGCCCTTGGGGACGCCATCCACCATTTTGACGCTGAAGGTTCCGCCCGTCTGGCGGTCCTGCTTGACGATCAGACTCTTGCCCTGGGGAACGGTGATGTCCAGCACAGGGGCGCCGCTGCCCTCAAACACGGGAAACTCGTTACTGGTGGATGTGGTGGTGGTGGTGGGCAAAAAGTAATTCACCGGAAAGCGCACCGGTCCGTCCACGGCCGCCACCACCGCGTCTTGAGGCGCGTAGTGGTGGGTAACGTCCTCCACCACCGTGGTGGCTCGAGTCTCGTCGTGAGGACCATCCCCACTGATGGTGGTGACCTGCACGTAGCGCGTGCGCATTTCGGTCTGAGGCACACTGATGGTGACGGTGGCCGTCGTATACAGCGGAATGCTGATGGTGCCTCCGCCCCCGCTAGCCGGACCGCCTCCCCCGGGAGGGTCCACAATGGTGCTCACTCCCGTCTGCACATAGCGGATCACCTCGCGAGTGGTGCTCCCGATGGTGGCTTCATACAATTCAGGAGAGTAACCGTCCAGGGGAGTGTCGGAAGTCAGCGTCTGATCGACTGTGTAGGGTCCAGTGGCCGTATAGGTCTCAGTGGTGGGCACCGTTTCCTGCCGAAGGAAAGTGATTTCGTTGAGTTGCTGCAGGTTGACCACTTGATGGCCTGAGTTGGGTGCATTGGTCACTTGCATTTGACTGTTAAAGACCGTAGAGTGCCCGTTATTGTCGACGACGTCCAGTCGCAATTCTCTCAGGGCTCCGGTGGAGACAATGCCCAGGTCGCTGGTATTGACATAGACCTGATCGGGCTGAGCGCTCTCGACAGCCACCTCCCGGCCGGCATTGTCTCCCCAGGCCGCAGCCGCCAGTCGTGCCCAGTCATTGGGCAATTCCAGGCGCGAGGTGCGCTGAATGGCCGCCTGTCCCTTACTGAAAAGCTTCTTGTAACGGTCTTCGTCTGCCCGGTACGGTTCGGACGAACCTCGATAAGGTCGAAAGTCCTCGGCATTGCCCAGAAAATTCCCTTTGAAGTAACCAACCCCGTCAAAGCTGGTGATGCCTTTGGTGGGAGCAAAAACATCGCCCGAAAACGAGAGCTCCCCTCCGAAGGGAGCCGGGAATCCGGTCTGTCCCCAAAAAGCCAGACCTTCGGGCACGTCGATCACCGGGGTGTCGTTGGAATGCACCGGCCCGGCGAAGATCGGATTCGGGGAACCGGTCTTGACTCGAAAGACGGTGGTGTTGGCGCCTTCGTCCTTCCACCGGTCGACGAAATAAGCGTAGCGAGCAAAGGTGTGTTCCACCAACGAACTCTCGGCCCTGAGGGCGTAGTTCTCCCCCGAACTGGTGTCACAGATCCCGTTTCCGTTGGTGTCCCGGAAAGCGGCCGAGACGATAATATAGCAGGGCGGCAGCTTGCTGGTTTTGCCCGCCATGAACGGATGCGGAAGCGTGTTCTTGTCCGGGAAAATCCAGACTTCGGCATTCCAATCATCACCCAGGCGAATGCGTCCGGGCTTGCTGTGCAGCACCGGGATCCCGGAGGGGAAGTAGGTGTCCAGCGGCTGGCCATTGTCGACGGGGGGGAGCAAGCGCAGAGGCGAGCGGCTGGGGCTACTCTCGGTAACGGACTCGTATGGCTCATTGCTGGCTGGACGCAAGTAGGGGTCCGTCTGTCCGGTCCCGGTGCGCACCTGACGCAGGTAAGCAAGCGCGTGCTTGATCCCGCCGGTGCATGCGTAGTAAGCAAAGGTCTCGCGACGGTGGTCGCCAGTCCAGCGAACTTCTTGAGGGACCAGGCGAAACAAAGAAGCGATCAACAGGATGATCACCACCATAATGAAAAAGACGGCAGCCAGAACGAACCCTCTGTAACCACGACCCCTTTTCATTCTCACACCCCGTTCAGCATCTGGTAGAGCGGTAGGAACATAGCGATCACGATATAACCTACGAATGCCCCCATTACGCCAATCATCAGGGGCTCCAGCGCGGACATGAGGGTATTCAATAGCAAATCTATCTCTTCCTCGAGCATCTCAGACAGATGCTTGTAGGCCTTCGCCAGCGAACCGGTCTCCTGGCCCAATTCGGTGAATCCGACCACGATGGCCGGAAAAGCTTCACTGCTCCTCAACAGCTCCGCGAAAGACTCGCCCTCCTCCACGCCAGCGATGATTTTATCGATGGCAAAAGACATCTCATAGTCGGACAGCACCATGTCCGTCAACTCCAGGCTGTGCACCAGCGGAATTCCGCAGGCATTGAGCGAGCCCATGGTTCGACTGAAGCGGGCTGCGGCAGCCGCGCGCAGCACCAACTTGACCCCCGGAATGCGCTTGAGGATCCACTGCATCCGGTAGCGTCCACCTGGAGTGCGAGCGTAGTGAACCGAGAAGAGCAGGCCAAAAAGCAAAACCGGCAGCACGATGTGAAAAAACCAGGCCGAGTTGAGCAGATTGCCCAGATAGACCACACTCTGAGTGATCAGCGGCAGATTGGTGCCGGTCTCCTTAAAAACTCCGTTGATGAGGGTCGGCAGCACCTTCTGGGTGAGCAGAAGGATCGCCAGACAGCAGATGCCAAAGACGAAGGCCGGATAAACCAGAGCCGAACTCAACTTCTGACGCAGACGCAATTCTCGTTCCAGATGGTCGGCCAGTGAGTTGAGATTTGACACCAGGCTGCCGCTGCTCTCACCCGCCTTAACCAATCCGGTAAAAACAGGCGAGAAGACACCGGGGTGTCGCGCCATGGCGCGACTGAGCGAATATCCCTTGTTGACATGATTTGCCAGATCACTCCAGGCCAGGTTGAGCCTTGGACCGTAATCGGCCATCTGCAAAACGTCCAGAGAGCGCACCACATCAATGCCCGAATTGAGCATGACCGACAGTTGCCGGGTCGCCAGGGCCAGGTGAATGAGACTGGGCGGAGAGAGCAATCGCAGGCGCGTGACCCATGAGCTGAGATCCCTTTCCCGACGGAGTTGGGCCCACTCCAGGCCACGCTTGGCCAGAATGATGCGGGCCTCGTGCTCATTGGGCGCCTCCACAGTGCCGCTGACCAGCGACCCCCGCTCGACGCTTTGAGCCGAGTAAAAATAGCGTTTCAACCCGAAAGTCCCCGATAAAGCTCCTGCAGGGGCGGGCTCAACTCGGATTGTCGCCGGGGCTCGCAGCGCACCAGGAGCAACTGAACCAGTTCCTCGAGACCAACCTGGCCGGACTGAACTCTGTCGACCACCACCCCGAAGCCGGGACGAGAGACCTGTCCGGGCTGGCGAGGGGCCGAGCTGGCCACATGACCGGTCTTCTCAAAGTAGCCGATACGCTCGTAAATCTTGCGATAGGCCGAGCCGACCGACTGCACGGCCGCTTCCGTGGGCTGGTCTGTCAGGCGGGCCGAGTGCGCCTCCAAACGTTCCAACTGGTCCCAGGTGTCCAGAGCCGCCGACTTGCTGATGGATTTGGAGCGCAGAGCCACGAAGAAGCCCTGCAGCACCCTCTGCTTCTCTTGCTCAAGCAACACCACCAGTTGCTGGACGCGCTTGACACTGGTCTTTTCCATCAAACGCAGGGGAGCCGTAAAGAGGTTACGCAATCCTTGTAACGGAGCCAGAATACCCGAGCGGCGGTTGAGGGTGCGGCGCACCACCTCCAACATGGCCGGCACCCGAAAAGGCTTATGAACGTAGTCGTCCACCTGGAGTTCGATGGCGCGACGGGGACAGTCGTCGCTGGCATACCCGGTGATCATCACCACCTTGACGCCCGGCTGAAACTTTTTGATGGCGGCGATCGCCCCGAGGCCATCGGTGGGACCGGCCATGCGGATATCGGAAATCACCAGCTCGAAGGGAATCTTGCGCGCCATCTCTACGGCCAGCTCGGGCCTCCCGGCGCCGCGAGCTTCGTAACCCGCGCCTTCCAATGCTTCGCAGAGCAATTCCAGCATGATGGAATCGTCTTCCAAAACGAGGATCCGAACTTGCGAACTCATTGGGGGCGTTTCTTCACCGCCCTGGCGCGCTCAGCCTCTATATTGAAAGCTTGGCGCGGTGATAGAGGGACAGCAACTCGATGCTTGGCTCCATCTCCAACTCGGTCTTGAGGACTCGCTGGCATCGTTCAAAGAGGCGCACCGCCTGCTCCGGCCGACCGCTGTTGAGGTAGGCCTGCATCCCGAGGCGATAGGCTTCCTGGTTGCAACGGTCGAGCTGCAAAATCCGGGTGGAACACTCCAGAACCTGGTCGTGATTCTGGCCTTCCTCGGCCAGCTGACACAGACGGTTGAGAGACTCAAGCACGGATTGCTCCAGGTTGGCGCGGGTTGAGACGGCCCATTCCAGGTAGCAGGCCTCCAGGAAGGGACCGGTATAGAGCTCCACCACCTTGCTGAGATGTAAGCGCTCAAAGGGCTCTCCCTTGGACTGGCGTGCGCGCTGCACGGCCTCCTGCAGATCGCGGGCGTCCAGCACCACCTTGCACTCAGGATGGATACGCGTGCCTTTGCCTTCGCGCACGATATACTCGAAGCCATCACCTGCTTCGCCGCCACGCAGAGCCGAACGCAAGGTCGCGCGCAGCGCATTCAGATTGGCTTTGTTGGCGTGCTCCTGGCCGGGCCAGAGTTCTTCGATCAAAACCTCATCGGTATAGCTGCGCTGAGGGTCCAGCGCCAGACGAAAGAGCAAAAGCTTGGCTTTCTGGTTGCGCTTCCAGGCTGGCTCGGCCAGGGGGCGCCCGTCCACGAAAAATTCCATTTTGCCCAGCCCGAAAAGCCGCAGACTGTGACCCGTGGGCAGGGTCGCCAACTCGGCGTTGGCCTCCGCCGTGCCTTCCTGGTAGCCCATGGCCTTGAGAAACTCGGCGTCGCTGTTCTTCTGACACAGTTCTTTGACCAGGGGCTGAACTTTGGGGTCACGCAGAAAGCGCTGAGCGCGACCGGGCGAACTGGAGACCAGTGCCGTCAGCAAAGGGTAGATCTCTCCGCAGGCCCGGGCCGAATTAGAGTGTACGAGGGCTGGCAGCAGCCAGTAGCCCTGCTCCACCAGATCCCGCGGGGTCAGGGCCAGATGAGCTTCTCTGAGAGTGGCGGGCAGCGGTGCCGCCTCAAAGAAGAGAACTTCGGCCAGGGCGGCCAGGGCCACCCGGGTCGACATCCCCAGGCCTTCACAGATTTTTTTTCCTTCAGCCAGCCAGTTGCGGGCTTCTTCGGCTTTGACCAGAGCCAGCAAAATGCCGGCTTCCACCACCACCTCGGCCTGGGCCATAGGTCCCACCGAGCGAGCTAGTGAGTAAGCCTGGCGCGCCAGTTCGCGAGCCTGCTCCGCCTTACCCGACTTCCAGGCGACTCGCGCGGCCCCCAGCGAAGCCAGCACCGCTTCGCGATTGACGCCTGACTGAGAAAGCTCGGCCAGGGCGACTGCCGCATTTTCATGGTCGCCCGCGGCTTCCAAGGAGAGTGCCACGTGCAGCATACCGCGACGGGAGGCATAATCGTCCGAGGCCTCGCGGGCTTGCTCGGGTGCCACGCTGGATTGGGCCAGGCGCTGCGCGGCCTCCATGACCTGACGGGCCTCCGGATTCACATTCGCCTCCACCCCAAGCTCGAGCAGAGCTTTGACGGAGTCCGGAAGGGCGGCGGCCACGAAGGGCGGCAAAGCGTCGGGAGCGGTCTTGTTGAGAGCGAACAGGATGGTTGCCAGGCTGAGCGACTCCACTTCCTCTTCCGGCAGGCCCAACTGGCGACCGAGCGTGATGGCCCACTTGCCCGATTCCTGAACCCAGGAGGCTCGGGTTAACCGGCTTTCGGCCAGGAACATTTTGAGCGCCCACATCAAGGTGGCGCGGAGGGAGCGTTCGCGAGCGCGCTCGCGTTCGTCTACCTTGGTCCGCTCGAGCTGGCGCTTGACTGCCTGGAGCAGTTCCGAGAGTCGGAAAGGCTTTTTCAAGTACTCGCCCACGCCGATTTGCATCGCCTTGAGGGTTTCGGCTTCGGAGGCATAGCCGGTGACCACGATGGACTTGGTCTCAGGATTAAGGGCCTTAACTTCCTCCAGGGCCTGCAAACCATCGGTGCCGGGCATGCGAATATCGGTAACGACCAGATCGAACGATTGCTGACGGGCCTTTTGCAGAGCATCTTCGCCGTTGCGGGCGGTCACGACCTCATACTCGTACTCCGTCAGTGCCTCGCGGAACACCTCCAGCGCCGTTTCATCGTCTTCCACTAACAAGATTCGCACGACAGACCCTCCAAAGAGGACCGCGTTCGCTCCCACCCCCTCCGGCCCCTTGGGGATATCAGGCAGGAGGGTACTGGGCTGACTTGAAAAGTTTGAGCGTAATTCGGTTCTTTCAAGTAAAGGAGTGTCATGAAAACTCGTTGGTTCCTCGCTCTCTCAGCGGCCGCCCTGGGCCTGCTGGTCAATCTTAGCCCGGTCGGAGCCCTGGGCGGGCAGGGGCAGGAGCCGGACACGGCGGGTGAGACGGTGCGCAAGATCAAAATGCTGCCGTTGGACGAAAAGGACACCCACACCTACGGTTGGGTTCGGATCAGCGCCGACGCACTCACCATGGGTGCCAATCATCTGCCTCCCGACAACTTTTACACGGTCTACTTCGAGAATGGCGCGGATAAGCAAACCCTGGGCGAAGAACCCACGCTGCGCACCAGCGCCGTGGGTGAAGCCAAATACACCCTGCGTTTGACCGAGCCCCTGGGTGCCAAGTGGAGCAAAATCGTGCTTTATCAGCACACGGACGGCAAAGAAGATTTGAGTGGCGAGATGAAGCCCGTCATGGAGGCAAAATTACGCTAGACTGGCGGGCTCAGCTCGACGAAGAAGAGCAAAAGCAGTATCGCCTGACTCAAGACTGGATCGAGGCCCCGGAAGGAATTCTGGGCAAAGGCATGGGCTTGATCGGTAAACCCATCGATCTGGCCTACCGAGCCGTGCCCGAGTCCCTGAAAGAGAAAGTCAGTCAGGCGCTTTATCAGGTGTTGCTGCAGGTCCGCGAGCACTCGCGAGACACCGTACGCCGCCAGGCGCTCTACGACAGCATTTCTCAAAAGGTCGGCCTGGATGTGAGCGACAAGCGCAACCTGGATCGCCAGCCTCTGAAGGTGCTGGACCGTGCGGCCCAGCAAGTGCTGTCGGCCCATCGTCAGCTGGCGGTGGTTCAGGGAGGGGTGACTGGAGCAGCCGGCCTACCAGGCCTGATAGCAGATATCCCCTCCCTCTACTTCCTGGTCTTCCGCTGCGTGGAAGAAATCGCGTGCTGCTATGGATTTCCGGCAGATTCCGAAGAAGAACGCGATCTGGTGCTGAAAGTCGTCAATATCGGTCACTACCTGGAAAGCGCCAACAAGCGCAAAGGAATGCTGGAAATCGAGTCGATGCATGAAATGCTGCGTCGAGGGGCTCCGGTTAAAGATCTGGAACGCACCATGGTGGCCAAGAGCTTGCAGACCCTGTCGCGCCAGCTCAGCTCCCGGCTGGTGCAGCGCAAGCTGGCTCAGACCCTGATGATCGTCGGGGCAGTGATCGGAGCGGGAGTGAACGCCGCCCTGGTCTCAGATGTTGGTACCACCGCCTTTCACGCCTACCGCTTGCGTAGACTGCGCCACGTGGCCGAGCAAAGGCTGGAACGGCAGCAGCCAGCAGAGCCGGGCGAATCCTGAAAATCGGGCTCCTCTCGGATACTCATGGCCATTTTGATCCAGGCTGGCGGGAAGTTCTGGGAGATTGCGATGAAATCTGGCATGCCGGCGACATCGGCAGCCTTGCCGTCAGCGAAGGACTTATGGCCTGGGCGCCCCTGGTCGGCTGTCACGGCAACATCGATGACGCCTCAGTCCGGGCCCAGTTCCCCGAACACGTCCACTTCGAGCGGGAAGGCATACGCGTCTGGCTGACCCATATTTGCAGCCCCGCGGTGAAGAAAAAGCTGATAACCGAAAAGCCCGATCTGCTCGTCTTCGGGCACTCCCACGTGGTTAAGGCGGAACGGGACAAGCTGGGAGTTTTCCATCTCAATCCGGGAGCTTGCGGCCGCCAGGGCTTTCATGTGGTGAAGACCATGCTCACCTTTGAGGTCCAGGCTCGACGCGTTAGCCAGTTACGTATCCACGATCTGGGACCCAGGTAAGCTCTACCAGCGACCCGAACTGCCTGGCGATGCTGGAAACAACCTCCCACCTTCGCGATCTGCTGGCCGATTTCCAGAAGCTCCTGGGGGACCAACCGGGCACCGCCCCCAGCCGCCGCTCTCCTGCTCAACAACGTGAGAAGATCCGGAAGCTGGTGGACGAATGGCTCAATCAACTTGTCGGCATGGAGGTGGACGTTCCGTGATTTGCCTGAATTGCGGCCGCGACCAGCAGGGCGAACAGGAAGAATGCCCCGGCTGCGGACACAGCCTGCCGGTCTTTCCGCCCTACGTGCGCAGCAACCACGTTGCTCAGCTACAGCAGGCCCTTCGCCATTGCAAAGATGGCCAGCTCACATTGGAGCAGTTCGCGGAAATCTACGGCCGCTTTGCCGAGTTGGGCCTGAACTTCCAACAGCGTTGGCGAGTCAATGCCCAGACCAGCCTGGTGGATGGTCTGCCGCCCGAACTCAAAGCACGCTATCAGGCCGGAGTGGCCGAACTGGACCAGGCTCTGAATCTGCTGGAGGAAGCGCTGCAATGTCTGGACCAGTGCCTTGAATCCGGGACCGACGCTGACTTTGCCCGAGCCGACGACCTCCTGACCGACTTCTTCAAAATCGGCTGCGGCGGTTGCGCCATCCTGATGGAAGAGCTGGACAAAACGGAAAACACCGATTCAGCCGGCACCTTCTTGGACGTGCGCGGACTGTAAGTCCAGCTGAGGGAAAAAAGAGAAAATCCTAATTTTTGTTCAGACCCGTTTAAGGGCAAGCCTGTAAATTCTCTCCAGGGCCAGCTTACAAACACACATCGAATGGGGCTGAGCCGTTCTGGAGGGTAAGTTGAATACCATCGCGTTCGCTCCTCAGCAACCGGAGGTTGCTGGTGGCAATCCTAGAGTTTCCCAACCTGCGGCCAAGCCGGCCGCTCCCGCTGCCAAAGCAGCCACCCCGGCTCGCGCCGACCAGGTTCAGGTCCGCGGCGACATCAATCCCTACGAAGGATTTTCCGACGACTACGCCAGCGTCACCGTGGACCGCTGGCGCAAAGGCCCCAACGATTCGATTGAACACATTCTGCGCAATCAGGGCTACTCGTCCAACGAGATTTACAAGAAAGACCGCAACGGTCAGAGTCTTATTCAGCGTGTGGCCGCCGCCAACGGCCTGAAAGACCCCAACCTCATTCGCCCCGGACAGAAGGGCCTGAAAGTTCCGGTCAAGGCCAAGCCCGCCGAGCAACCCAAACCCGAGGCTCCCAAGCCGGTCGTGGAGCAACCCAAACCCGAGCCCGCCAAACCGGTGGCAGAGCCTCAGCAGCCGGTCGTGGAACCCAAAAAAGACGAGCCCCAGCAGCCTCAACAGCCGGGGGCCGAAACTCCCCAGCCCGCTCCGGCCAAGCCCAAGAAACACCACCGCTTCCTGTGGTTCGGACGCAAGGATAAGCCCGAGACGCCGGTTCAGCCCCAGCAGCCAGAGCAGCCCCAGCAGCCCCAGCAGCCCAAGGCCGACGCCCCCCAGCCCGGGGTGCAGCCCCAGCCGCCCGCGGCGGCCAACGACGAGGGCACCGATCCGGCCAGCATCGCCGCCAAGGAAGGCGCCGAAGTCAACTTGCTGATGAAAGGCGTAACCGACGGTAAGTTTACCCGCAACGAATTCATGGCCCTCAATGCCACCGCCAATCAATACACTGAACTTCGATCCCAGTATGCCAAGGACGGCTTCAAGCCCGAGCAAGTGGTGGAGCTTTCCCAGGTCCAGCAGCAGTACGGTCAGATGTATGCTCGCTTCCTGGCCGACGACAAGGCTAAAGTGACCTTTGCAGGCGCAGACTCTCAGGACCCCGCCGCTCGTTTCCGCAGCCAACAGAACGAAGAAGGCGGCCAGTTGTATGACCAGTTCATCGGTCAGCAGATCGATGAAGCAACGATCAGGGCCCGCCTGCTCGCTCAGCGTCAGGCTTCCGGTCAGCGCTAATCCAACTTTCCCAGCCGAGACCAACCAGCACGGATGTAGAGAGGGGACCCATGTCCCCCGATTTCCCCACACAAAAAAACAAAAAAACTGGAGACCAAAACACAATGATGCTCGCCTCCATTCACGAAGGACGCTCCCTTAACCGCCTCTCCCCGGTCAGTCGCAAACCGGCCGAGAGCCAGCAGGCCGACCCCAAAGACGGATTCGCCCCCAGTGGCGACAACCTGATCAACGCCGCCAAGCCCACACGCCAGGCCAACCAAACCCTGCGCAAGGCGGTGATCGCAACCAGCCTGGGCGTGTCGGCCTTTACCGGGCTGGCCCCGTCGGCTCACGCCGCCGTGTCCGCGCTGGTTCAGATGCAGCCCAAGCCCAGCAACGGACTGAACGTCATCGTTCTGCCGCCAGCCTCGCCTCGCTTGGATATCTTCAATGCCGGCAAGCACGGCATCGATCGCGATGTCGACCCGCGCGACTACAGTCAGGTGGGACTAAATCTGGGCAACGGCCTGTTCCAGGACGTCAATGGCAACCTCTCGGTGGTGCCCTTCCTGGCCTATGACTGGCACGTTGAAGCCAGCGACTTCCAGCGCGTGGACGTGGGTGCCAAGGGGCAGTCCATCCAGCGCTTTGGGGGCACAGTGCAATACACCGAATCCCCGACCAAACGCGACATCTACTCCGAGTCCGGCTCTAAAACCACCCTGACGGGCGCTCACGGCAAGACCGTTTTCGAGCGAATGAACGATGGGAGCATCTCGGTCACGACCGAGCACGACCAGTACACGATTCGCCAGGACGGCATGTTCACACGCATTCAGCGTGAAGGCCAGCCGGACATCAACGTGATGCGATCCAATGGTTCCATCCGAATCATTGAAAACAACCGCGCCTTTGCCGGTTCAGACCTGAAAGACGGAGTCATCACCACCAAGAGTTCGGCTGGCGAGACCACCATCAGCGCTTCTGAAAGCGGCACCATCATCAACATCGACGGCCGTAACGGCATTAAGGACGCCACCATCATCCACGACGGCGGCACCTTCCTGGGTGGAGCCGACCGCGACCGAATGAGCGTGGACGACCGCCGTATGCTGGACGAAGCCAAAGCCCGCTACGACGACGTGATGGGCCAGTTGGAAAAAGTTGAGCCCGGCTTCGAGAAAAACCACCCCATCATCGCGGAAGTTCTGCAGTATGCGGCCGCCAACCCCAAGCTGCTGACTCAGGACGCCAAGGACGACACCGGCTTCCTGCAGGCCGGAACCTTGCTGGCCTCCACCGCCGGAGCGGCCAAAACCGTGACCGCCCTGGGCCAACAGGCAGCCGCCTTAAACCTGGCCAACAGCGCTCGCGCCCTGGGCGCTGCGGCCCTGGCCGCCAAAGCCGCCGCCCAGGCTCAGGCCCAAGCCGGCAACCTGGCCGCCGCCGCTTCGCTGGCCAAGGATGCGCAGAGCCTGGCAGCCAAGGCCAACGCGGCCAAGGACCAGGCCATTCACACCGGCGGCAATGCCCTCAAGAACGCCAACGTGGCCCGGGTGCTGGCCGGAGTCGGCGGTGCTCTGGAAATCGTGAACGGCGTGATGGACTATAAGGGCGGCAAAAGCGACCGGGCCCTGATCCTGGGCGCAAGGGCCGTCACCGAGAACAGCATGGAGCGCTGGTCACAGGTCATGCAGGGTGATGACCGGATTGCCGTTCAGGACGACTATGACAAGGTCATGAAAGTGATGGACCAGCTGGATCATCAGGCCGATAAGAAGATCCTGGTGGGCAAACTGAAGATCGGCCTGGGCGGTCTGATGGTGGTCAGCGCCCTGCTTGGACCCGAGGCCCCTCCCATCCTGGGCGCCATCGGCGTGGCGGGCACGGTCGGGACCGAGGTCTACGAGCACTGGGGGCCGATCAAGAGCTTCCTCACCGGCAAATCCAATCACGTCCCCACCTTCCTGGACATCCTGCCCAAACAGGACGAGGTGGTCATTCACCTGGACGGCAAGCCCGTCAAAAAGTAACGACAAAAAGGGCGCTCTCAAGGAGCGCCCTTTTTGTCGTTTTGGCAGCAATCTGGTCATATCCGGTTCATACCAAAGCGCCAGCATAGGTCCAGAAAAATTCGGGGGGAATCAAACCATGCTGAACGCGCAAATTCGCCGCAACCTGCAACAAAACCAAATCACCGAACCGCGAGGACTGACCGTGAGACCGCAGGTCTTCTTCAGCCAGGAGGAACTCGCCTCACCAGCGCAAGACCCTCACGATGTCTTCGTCCCCCGCGATCCCTGCCAGGATCAGCCAGCAACGCCGCACTTCAGAGTCAGTCAATCTTGAGCGTCTTGCGCAGACTTTCGCTCAACTGAATGCGCTGCTCCTCGCTCATTTCGTAGCTGCGCAGGGCCACAGCCACGAATCGACCGTCGGGCAGTTCGCGCTCGAAGACATCCACCCGACAGCTTCGCGGAATGGTCGAATGATAGACCAGATGGCGACCGCCAAGATCTCCGATTACGGCTTTGTTGATCTGCTCCGGTTGGCCGGTCAATCCCAGGTAGGTCGAGACGAAGTACCGGTCAATACTCTGACCCGCCTCAGCCATACTGCGGACCTGGCCGGATCCGGCCACAAAGGTCAGAATCTCGGCCTGGGCTGGGGCTTCCCCGGCGGGAAAATGCAGTTCCTCGGCACCGAGTCCGGCTCGAGCCGGTTGGCTGAACTTTAGCGGTAGCTGGAAAGACAAACCCTGACTTCGGTAGCTGGGCTGGGCCCAGGCCACACAGCCCAGACACCAAAACAGAAAGACACGCTTCAACATAAAAGGCTCCCCTTTCTCAGGAGAGCCTTCTCGCAATGTTTCGAAAATGCTTTGTTAGCGTTCGGACTGAGAGAGCAGTAGCATCAAGAGCTCCCGAGCGAGCTGAGTGTGGGGTTGGCAAGCGTCCTGGAAGTTCTGATGATTCATTGAGCCCTCCGCGTTTATTGTTTGTTTCACGAATTTTATTGTAACCATGGTGTTTGTCCATGAGTTTGCCGATCTGTGCCAATTCTGAACCAATCCGAAACCCTGTTTAACGTTCGTTTAACGGACCTGATATTCAAGCAGGGGCTCCAGTCGGCCGCTCCCTCCAAACTCGGCCAAGACCTTCACCTGTCCCGATGAGAGCGGCACCATCGCCCGAAACTGGCCGACCTTGCCGGGTACCGGCACCAGTGCATAGGATGTCCCCCCGCTGGTGACCAGCACGCGGTCGGCCATCGGGACCTCCAGGTGAAACTCCAGATTGCCACTGCTGAGCGTACCCTCATTTGGCTTGACCAAACGAGTCCCGCGATAGACAAAGGATGAGAGCTTGCGCGGGGTAGCCAAAGGGACCGCACTCGAACCCTGAGCTGGAGAGGTAACCGAGCCCGAATAGTCCTGAACAGGGATAATGGTCCCCATCCCCAACCGTGGGGCCTGCACGGGAGTCAGCTTGTCGAAATCCTCCCGACTGATGGGCGACTCAACCAACTGCCACTTGGGATCCTCTGGAAAGTGGGTGGTCAGAAACTCCTTGGGTTCGGCGCAAAAGTAAAAGTCGCTGAAAGACCGGTGAAACTCTTCATTGTTGACGAACCCCGCCCCCCAGGTACAGTCCACTAACTTCCACTCTCCGTCCACCAGGACCGCATTCCAGGCATGAGACTCGGCGGCCGAGCCATATCGACTGCGGCCGACCCCCGCAATGATTTGAACTTCCAAACCGGCTCGCCTGGCCATCGTCTCGAACAGGTTGGCATAGCCGGCGCAGACCGACTGACGGCGCTTGAGCACGGTCGTGGGTGAACAATCCCGAACCGCCCCCTTGGCCCTATACATATAGACGTCGTAATTGATATTGGCGGCGATCCAGTTATAAATTCTCTCGGCTTTCAGGCGTGAAGTGTTGGCAGTTCCGGTCAGATAGTCAGCCAGTCGATTGGCGTCGTAGGTATATTCGTCAGGAACCTGCAGCGGAGCCTCAGGTCCCCGAGCCCAGGCCATCTGAAGGAGCACTAGAACCAGAAACAGCGCGCGCATAGGTGTTGTAGATTCGCCCCTATGGGCAGAGGATCCCACCGGTCCAAGGCTGGAAGCGGCTCGGCAAACTTTAACAATTTGGAAATCTTCAGGCCTGGCTATTTTAGAGTTGTCTTGCCCGCATCCGCCTAGAATCAGGTTATGGCTTTCTACTGCGCCTCCGCACTGAACACGGGATTCACTCCGTCCACCACACTGAACTTGCAAGCACCATTGGCCGTCGACGAAGGGGCGGCGCTGGCCCGACTTGGTGGTCGCTTTCAGCCAGCCTTCCACCCCACAGCCTGTGCTCCCATGGGGTTAGAAATGCAGATGACGCAACTGCAACTGGAGTTGATCTCGGTGCTGGCCAATCTGATGCTGGCCGGGCCCGGCTCCTTGCAAATCACCCCAGACGGGGCCGTGCGCTCGCGAGAGAGCGCACGGGGCCTGACCGGGCAAACCCCACCGGCTCCGTTCAGCCAATCGGGCGGCAGGACCAGCTTCAATATTGCTTCCTTTAACGTATTGGGTGCATCCCATACGGCCGGTGGCGGCAACAAGCCCGGCATGCGCGACGGGGTGGACCGCATGCGCGGGGCGGTGGACTCCATGCAAAAGCATAACGTGGACATCGCCGGAATGCAGGAATTTCAGGGCCCCCAGCAGGCCGCTTTCAAAAAGCTGGCACCTGGCTATGCCATGGCAGCCGAAAAAGACAACGCGATCGTCTGGAACAAAGACAAATTCAAGCTGGTGGAACGACGATCAGTGACCATTCCCTACTTCGAAGGCCACGCCCGTCAGATGCCGGTGGTACAACTGGAAGATCGCCAGACCGGCAAGCGAGTCTGGGTCGTCAACATTCACAACCCGGCTGACACCAAGGACCATCCCCACAATGCCGCCAATCGGGCTAAAGCCATCAGCATTGAGCAACATCTGATGCGCGAGCTGCAGTCCAGCGGAGTGCCGGTCATGTTCGTGGGAGACTTCAACGAGCGCAACACGGTGGACAACGACATGGCTCAGGCCGGCATGAACTCGGCTCGCCCGAACGGAGCTCGCAGCGAAATCGATTGGATTCTGGGCTCAAGAGGAGTCAACTTTTCCAACTACAGCGCCGATCACTCGACTCAAACCTCGGGGGTTAGCGACCACCCGATCATCGTCTCCACTGCCACAATTTAGGGGAGCGCGAAGGCCAGCACCGATTCTCCCAATGGTCTTCCCGTCGAACCCGAGCCGCCTGCACAGATAATTACGTATTGCTTGCCTTCGACCTCATAGGTCATGGGAGCAGCATGGGCGGGAACGGGCAGCTGAGACTTCCAAAGTAGCTTGCCCGTGGAGGTCTCAAAGGCACGCAAATGCCCGTCCAGGGTGGCAGCCACAAAAGTCAGGCCGCCAGCCGTGCAGCTCGGCCCTCCCAAGGACAATGACCCCCATTTCTCGGAGTCCGGGTATTGAGCAGGGTCCAGCATGCTCCCAAGAGGGACCTCCCAGGCCAGCTCACCCTTGGCCAGGTCGATGGCGGCCAGCGTCCCCCAGGGCGGCTTTGTGAGAGGTCTGAGATTGTCTCGCCCATCCACCAGAACCTCGCGCCTGGCCACATAGGGCGTGCCCTCTTCGAGGCGGGCCTGCATCCCGAGGCGGCTCTCGGTTTGAGGCTGAGCAGCCTCAAACTGGGCCCGGGGTACCAGCGTCACGACCCCGGCGATGCGATTCGTGGCGCCAATCAGGAGGCCTTTCTCAGCATCGTAGGCGAGTCCGCCCCAATCAAAACCACCCATTTGACCAGGGGCCAGCACGCTACCGCGCAGGCTGGGCGGCGTATAGATCCCGGCGCTACGCAGTCGGGCAATCCACTCCCGGGCGGCCCCGCGCGCCGCTTCGTCCGGGCCCCAGGCCTCCTCCACGTCCACCTTACGCAGTCCGAAAACAGGCAGCTGGCTGGGGAAGGGTTGAGTCGGGGAACTCTCTTCGCCCTCGACGTCACTGCGCAAAACCGGCCGCTCCTCGACCGGAAAGACGGGCAGTCCGGTGTCGCGGTCGAGCACAAAAAGATGCCCCATCCGGGTACCGACCGCTACCGCCTCTTTGCCTCGCGGCAAACTAAGCAACATCGGCTGCATCGGAACGTCATAGCCCCAGAGGTCGTGGTGAACGACCTGGTAAGACCAGCGCGGCCTTCCATCCAGTGCATTCAAGGCGACCACCGAATTGGCCATGAGATTATCCCCCCGCCGTTCGGCGCCGTAGTGTTCGGGACGCGGACTGGAGGTCGACACAAAAATCAAATTACGCCTCGTATCCACTGAGATAGGTGGCCCGGCTCCGACTCGACCGGACTCGCGGGCAGTGGACCCTTTCCAACTCTCGTAACCCGTCTCTCCCGCCTTTCGCGGAACCGGGTCCCAGCTCCAGCGCGGGGCTCCGCTGCTCCGGTCGAATGCCCGAACTCCACCCGACCAACCCACCACCACCAGCTCACCCAGCACGGCGGGCGGCGAGGTGAATTCCGGCTTACCTTCTGATTTTAAATCGATCTGTCCGCCTTTGCCGAAGTCAGCGCAGACTTTACCGGTCTCGGCGTCGAGGGCGATCAGCCGTGAGTCCAAAGTGCCCAGGTAGAGGCGTCCCTGACTGAAGGCCAGTCCCCGACAGGTGACCTCGGAATAAGCCGCATTCTTGTCGATCAGGGGATCGTAGACCCAGCGGCGGCTGCCGTTAACCGGGTCCAAGGCCAGCACTCGATTGGTCGGCGTGACCACGTAAAGGGTCCGCCCCACTTTCAAGGGGGTGCACTCGAAGGCAGCCTTCTGAGCCAGCTGTGTCCCCTTGTAGGTTTTGAGCTCCTCGGTCGGCACGCACCAGGCCAGCCTGAGGCCGGACACGGTGGCGGGCGAAATCTGATCCAACCTGGAAAAGCGAGCTCCACCCTCATCCTGACCGTAGTGAACCCAGTCCTGGGCCCAAAGCCTCGAAGTCAATAACAATCCCAGACAGATCGCTTTACGCATGCGCAGGAAGTTTGCTCCCCCAACTTGCATTCCCTGGCTCATGAAAAAGTGGTTACTGCACACCTTCCTGGCCTGTTGGGCCTGCCATTTCGCCTCGGCCGAACCCTATGCCATCGTTGTTCACGGTGGAGCCGGGGCCGACCCCGCCCAAATGGAGCCAGAGGAGATCGAGGGCGTTAAGGCTCGTATTCAAAGTGTTCTCCAGCAGGGTCTATCCGACCTGAAGGCGGGTCGGTCGGCTCTGCGAGTGGTGGAAGAAGCGGTGCGCAGCCTGGAAGACGACCCATGGTTCAACGCCGGACAGGGCGCAGCCCTGAATTCGGAAGGGGAAGCCGAGCTGGACGCAGCCATCATGGATGGCTCCAATCTCCGCTGCGGAGCCGTGGCCGACGTGCGCCGGACCCGCAACCCCATCAGCCTGGCTCGCTGGGTCATGGAAAAGACTCCTCACGTCTTGCTGGTCGGACCGGGAGCCGATCGCTTCGCTCAGCAAAGCGGGCTGGAAATGGTCGAGCCCGAGTATTTCATCACCGAACGGGCTCGCCGCGCGCTGCGCAAAAAGCAGGGAACGGTCGGCTGTGTGGCCCTGGACATCAGAGGCCACCTGGCAGCCGCCACCTCAACCGGCGGCCTCACGAATAAGCGTCCCGGACGGGTGGGCGATAGCCCCATTATAGGTGCCGGAACCTTCGCGGATGATCGCAGCTGCGCGGTATCATGCACGGGCGTGGGCGAAGAATTCATTCGCCACCAGGTAGCTGGCCAGATTTCCCAGCGCATCCGCCTGACTCACGTCACTCTGCCGGAATCCGTCCGTCAGACGTTTGCCGATGGTCTGCCCGACGATGTAGGCGGCGTTATCGCCGTCAACCGTAAAGGCGAGTGGGTGATGCATTTCAACACTCCCGGAATGAGCCGCGGGGCAGCCGATTCGGCCGGCCATTTCGAAGTCGCAATTGGGAAATAGTCCAGTGCCTCCCTTCTGGCATTAAGGTTGCGGGGCAAAAATGGAGTCGCAGCTGGCTATCGCCCAGGATGGAAACACTGGCGTTCATAACTTCTTAACTTTCCGTCTACATTCAGGCCGCTCAAACGACCTTTTTGCCATCTGCATCCTGTAACCTAAGCTGGGGAGCCCCGCTCAATGACAAAAAACATCGATTAGACTCGAGTCTTTGTGCTGTTTTTTTTCAGCCGCTTTTGAGTTGCCGCCTTTACAGTCTGAGCATGCAGATTCAGAGAAACAATCACCAAAACCCCGCGCAGCGTCGCTCCGCCGAGATCGTCCGTGATTCGGACTACCGCATTGACGCAGTCGTGAGTGCTGGCAAACGCGATGGATTCGACTCCAAAGGTCGTTTTAGCCAGGGCAGCTCCCATTGCAGCAGCCACCTTCTAGCAAACTTTAGCAGCGCATACCAACGGAAAGTAAAGATCGACCCCGAGACCAGGGACGTTCAGTCCTTCTTCGAGCAAATGCAAGGGGGACGTCGGTCCTTCTTTGTGGGAGACCAGAGCAGCCTCGAGCGCCACACCATGAAGAGCACGGGCGACGGGAAAATCTACGAGCGAACAGTTCGCGAGTTTTCAGAAGAGAAGTGCGAGAGCTATACGGAGAAGGTCAAAGTTCACACCGACGGCCAAACGGAATACAGGCGCCGTGACCACTTTGACGGTAAAGTCGAGCGCTTTTTACGCGCGAACCCGAGCATCCGCATTCTGGGCGGTCAGGCAACGGGAGGGGCGATCGGCGCCGGGCTGGGCACGGCGGTGGCGATGTACGCCGGGGCCTCCCCCTACCTGGGAGTCGCCGCCGGGGCCTGCGTGGGGGCTACTTTTGGAGGCGGCCTGGCTTCCAAGAAGCCGGCCGATTCCAGGGGAGGCCTGCTGGAGCTGGCCGCCTACCTTCCGGCCCAACTGATTCAGCTCGCGGCCGGCCTGGGCACGGCCGGAGTTTTCTTGGGCTGCCTGATCATCGGCTGCGGCCACTAGGAGCGACTGACAATTTCCGGTGGGCGCAATCGGTTCCAATCATCTGACGAATTTGTCACCGCTTGATGCCAGTTTCGTAACTTAGGTCTAATGACTCGGCAATAAATGTTTGTTAAGCTGCGCTTATGAAGAAGACCCTCTTGGCCATTGTTCTCCTCACCGGTTCCGTGTGGGCGGCCCCGGAAGGCAATGTTTATCACACCATCGCCGACCCCACCTGGCATGTCAGCAAAATCGGGACGCGCTGGGTCATCGAGGACTCCCGGGGCTTCTTTGTCGGCTATTATGTGCCACTGCCCGCTCCTCAGGTTGCCGCCAGCCCCAAGCCTGTGGCTCCAACTCCACCGACGGCCTCAACAACCAACAACGCCAGCAGTTCAGGTGGATCTTACTATAACAGCGCCGCTTACCGGAACTACAACAACGGTTACGGAAATAACGGCTTTTATGGAAACTATGGCTACGGGAATTACGGCTACGGGTATGGTAGCCCCTACCACTACAACCCGAACTGCCAGAACATTCCGCCCGCCCCTCCGGCGCCCAAACCCGATCCCAACGCTGGCCGAGGCCGGGCTATGGTGCCCACCAACTAATTCCAAACACCCTGTTCAGGAGGCGAACCTATGAGCCGTAAGTCTCCAGCGGATGGGAACCAACGGAGCCGCGCGCCTGAAGTTTGATTGTCATTGGGGGCGCAGCACGCGGCGGAGGCCAGTTCTTAGCGAGAGCCGATTTTGTGTTTGATGACGGGCTTCTGCTCGTGCGTGGGGTGGCTCTTCTTCAGTTCTGACCCAGCCACCAGGGCCGCTCCCCGACTCGTGCCTTTTATACCCATGGCCTTGAAGGCACCCTGGGCCTGCAGTTGCTCCACAGCCTGACGGCTGGTGGAGAAAATATCGCAGCGAAAGGGCTCCGCGTTCAACAGGTCAGCCGCGTCATCCATAAACACGCGGCAAACGATTCGGCACTTGTGATTTAAACCGCGTACCCGGTCGACCGTGGCCATCGCCTGACTGAAATCATCTTCGGTGAACAGGACCAGTTCGGTATCCACCACGCCGGCCTGCTCCAGCACTCGATCGTCATTAAAGCGGCCCACAATGTAGTGACTCTTGTCCAAAATGTCGTTCACGTCCGAATCGTGCGCCGCCACCACTGAAAAATCGTGTTCTAATTCCTGCAGAATCGGAATCATGCGCCGCCCCAGTTGCCCTCCGCCCACCAGCACACATTTGACCACTTTGTTCCGGGTCAGATAATCGTGCAAAAAGTGCGAAGCCACCCGGCTGGTTGAGACCACCGTGGCGTTGTAGCGCCGAGCCAGAACCTCGCCGATATCATCATCAGCACAGCGAGCCACCAGATCGCAGTGCGGGTTCCGCTGGCGCACCAGGCTACAGATCACGGCGGCGCTTTCCAGATGGTCGCTACAAATCATAATAAATTTGGCGTCAGCCACGTTGACCGAGTCCAGATCGGCCGGGGTGCGACCGGTGCCCACCAGGCAAGGATAGCCATCTCGAATCAGCTGTTCCAGATTGGCCGGGTCGGGATCGACCACCGTGACCGGCACATCGTGGTCTACGAACAACTGCCAGGTTCGTCTGCCGAGGTTGGAAAAGTGGAATATAATGGCGTGTTGGCGCAACTCTTCGGCCATCACGCGGCAGGTCGCCTCAGGCCGAACCTGACGCTGCATATCCACCAGAATCACTGAAATGACCAGTCCGAAGACCACAAAATCAGTCATGCTGGCGTAGAAGAAGCCGAAATGAGAGTGATCATCCTGGAAAAAGAAGATGATTTGCAAAGCTTCCAATGCGGGATGTCCGGTCCCCACCAGAATCAAGAAAGAGACCGCCAGCCAGGCCATCAAAAACCTCAGAAGCCAGCGATTCTGACGATAGAGCAGTCGCAGCTGAATGGAACGGCGACTCTGTTTCCAGCCCATTAGAACTCCAATCTCCGGCCCTGTTCAGGAAAGAGAAAGACAATTCCAAGGTCGTTGCGGGCCTTCAGTTGCTCCTGAACCAGCTCTCTTGGCTGCCTGCCCTTCTCTAAAGAAGGCTTGATATGAGTCACGGCGATCTTCAGGCCCGCCAGAGCCCGTTGGGGATTTTTCGGGTCCACGCTCTGGGCCAGCCGGTGAAGCTCTTTCATCATCCATTCGGGCGTAAGGTGTCCAAAGAGCAGGCCGGGTTCCCGCCCATCGGGATAGGAAGACTCCAGCAGAATACCGCGCAGGCGGCCTTCCCGAATCAAAGGCGCGACCGCCGCCCAAAGCCTTTCCAGACACTGACTCCGCTCCACCTCATCTGGGCCGGTATCCCCGCAGTAAAGCAAATACTGATCTCCGCCCCGCACCAGGAAAGCGCTGGAGGGATAATGATTGGAGTGGCTCAGGGTGAAGGCCTGGACTTCCAGGTCCGTGCCCTGGATGGGCTGACGATTGCCTTCGCTGAGCCGCTGATAACGGTACTGATTCAGCGGCCGCTCGCCTTCACTGCCGAAGTTGGGCCAGGTCTTCCAATTGAAAAGATGGTCTCGCAAGTCGTCGATGGTCGGGTCCAAGCCCAGCAGAGGCTTGGAAGTATCGTCGGTGGAGTCAATCACCAGACCACTGACATGATCGATGTGGGCGTGACTGACCAGGTAGGCCTTGATGCCCTGGCGCAGCACCCAACCTTCGTGACTTTGATTGCTTCCCCGTTCAGGCTGACAGTCGTTCAAACTACCGCGCGCAACCGCCTGACGCAGACCGCCCAGCACAGTGCCCGCGTCCAGGGCCACGTAGGCGCCGCTACCCGGGCGAGTGAGCAGATAACAGGATAGATTACCTTCGGCCAGGCCTCCCTCGCAGCCCAGGGTGACCACACTGAAAGCCGGACCCCGGGCGCCGCAAGAGGCAAAGCCTCCCATCACCAGACCTGCGAACAGACACCAGCGAGAAAGTGAGTTTTTCAGCATGACAGCCCCCCAGTTTATTCGTAAGTCAGGACGACCTGTAGTACATCGGCCGGTTCGCGGTCCAGCAAATCATAGGCTTCAGCCGCTGCTGAGGCCGGAAAGCGATGACTGATCAAGCGTTGCGGACGCACCGAATCAAGCAGACTTGTGGCAACCAGCATTCGACGCTCCCTGGTCCAGGCTCCCGAGAGGGGCGGGTCAATGGTGGAGACCTGGGAACTGAGAATGTGGATCCGGCTGCGGTGAAAGCTACCACCCAGTTCGACCTCGGCCCGCTTGCTGCCGTACCACGATCCGATCACGACTCGACCAGAAAAGCCGGTGGCCTGAATGGCCTGGGTCAGAGTGCCGGGCTGGCCGCTCAACTCATAGGTCAGATCGCAGTTTCGCAACTCTTCGGCATCGGCCGGATCCAGACTGTGCTGAGCTCCCCACTCCCGCGAAATGTGCCGGCGGGCTTCGATGGGATCACAAGTCACCAGCTCACCCAGCGGAAAATGTCGCAGCAAGGCCAGAGTCAGCAATCCCAGGGCGCCCTGGCCGAAAATCGCCACCCTTTCACCAATCATCGGCCGACCGTCCTGGAGCAGATTGACCGCCGACTCCAGCAAGGGCAAGAAGACTCCGCTCTCCGGCTCAACTCCCTCGGGCAGCAAGGTCAAATCGCGGGGATTGGCCAAAAAATGACTCTCGTGAGGATGGCAGGCGAAAACGCGCTTACCCTTCCAGGTGCTGGATACGCCGGCACCGGTTTCGAGCACACGACCAACCATGGCGTAGCCAAACTTCGTGGGGAACCCAAAAATCGAGTCCGCCTGAGAGCCCATCTCCTGGGTCATTTGACCGCGATAGACCAGCAGCTCGGAGCCCGCGCTGATAGCCGACATCTCGGCTTGAACCAGCACCTGTCCGGCTCCGGGCTCGACCATCGCGTCGCTGTGAATTTCAATCGCCCGGGGGGATGCAAAGACCACTGACTTCCGAGTCAGGTTTGTCACCCCGGGATCTTAGACCAAGGCACCGCTCCAATCCTGCATCACCAGCTTTTCCAAAGCCACCTCTCGAAGCGGACCGTTGAGTTGAGTCAAAAAGTAAAAGGACGACTCGCGCAGCAGCCGGTTCGCCGGATGAGCCAGCTGGTTGGCCTGTCCGCCGACACTTACGACCGCTGCCTGAGCCGCGCGCAAAGCCAGCAGATTGGCCTCTGCGCGAATCTCCAGCGCTTCCTGGGGTTGCTCTGACCAGGCCAAAGCTTTGGCGCGAAGTTGCTGAGCTCGTTGCTGCAGGTGTTGACGCAGGCTCTTGGCCTGAATAAAACGGCAGGCCTCGCGTACCAATCCCAGGGGCAGAGCCGTATAACCTAACTGAGACCGGAAATCCCTCAGAGCCATCTCTTCCAATGTCTGAGTCAAAACCAGGGCTCGCCGTGGCACAAACAGGTCATGCATTCGCAAGGCCACCGTGGACGAGGCCTGAATCGCCGACAATTCAGGCAAAGCAACCCCCTCCAGTTGCTCCAGGGGCACCAGCACGTAGATATCCTGGCCATGTTCATCGCGACCGGCCAGCACCACCTCATCCATCAGGCCCCAACCACTAAACCAGGGCGCTTCCCCGCGAAAAATCCAGCCCCCCGCAGTGGTATCCACCCGGACGGGTGATTCGGGCCGGCGCAAATGAGCGAAAGCCACACCGCACAGTCTCTCACCATCCAGATGAGATGACGTGAGCAGCTCGGGATGACCGCGAAGCAAGAACCCCAGCCCCCCTTGATGCTGAGCCTGCACAAAGTGAGTAGAGCCGCAAGCCGCGGCCAGGCTCTCATTGACCTCCCAGAGCAATTCGGCGGGAGCCTGATATCCACCCTGAGCCGAGGGCACGGACAGGCGATAAATGCCCGCTCGTCCCAACTCCCGCAGGTGCGACAAAGGCAAACGGCCGCTGCGGTCTGTCTCCACAGCGGCCGTCCGGAATTGCTCGAGCAGGGGCTGCAATTCAAGCAGCACTCGCTCGGCAGGGTTCACTTTACACCATCAAGAGAGCCGGAGGGTTGGCCGGCGGCGGGTTCTCCGGGGGTTTGGGGTGGGCCGGGTAGACGACCGGCTGGTCACGCTTGATCAGACCGTGCGCCGCAAAGTTGTTTGGACACCAGATGGGCACCACGGCTGCCGGGTCGGGCGAGCCATCCGGCTGCGTCTTGGGAATCTGTTGCTGCTCGGGAACCTGCTTGTTGACGCCATCGATGAGATTGGACAGGCAAGAGTTGTTGATGGCGTCATACATCGAGCTCTGGTGGTCTTTGACAGCTTCGCCCAGGCGGTCGCGCAGCAGGGCCACCTGCTGGTCGTGATTCAGAAGCAGACGATAGACCTGCAGAGGATCGTGGTCGTTCACGTTGGCCTTCTCCAGCGCGTCCGTCCAGGTACCGAGCTGGTGAATGGTGGGGTTCTTGGCGTTGGGATCATAGGCTTCGCCCTGATGGAAATGCTGCTCCACCGAGATGGCCAGTCCCGGGTCGGTCTGACCCTGGCTGTTGGTCACGGGAGCATCTGGCTCAAATTCGAACTTCAACAACGCGTGCCCGGGGGCGCCCATGGGCTGGTCCACGAAGGGCTTGATGCAGAGGAAAACGTCCTTGACTTTATTGGGATTGATGAATGCGTCCGAGAACACGCCCTTTTCAATGCATTCGCCATTCGGCTTATTCTCGATATCCCAACGCACGCCGTCGATATGCAGCAACCCGTCAGGAGTCGAACCCAGGTCGGTGGCGGCGTGCTGGAGAGCCGACCAGGGCTGTTGCGCGGGCGGAGCGGGGGGGTTGGCCGGGGGGTTGGCCGGGGGCTGATTGGGACGGTTGAAGGTTCTCTGTGTAATCATCATAGCCCCGTCATCTTAAGCTCAGTCTGACGGGGAAAAGATTACCAGGTTGTGTCCTTTAAGACAGCCAGGCCTGGCGCAAAGCCAGCGCCTGGGGCCCGGCTTGGGAAATTTCTTCTAAGAAGGCCTGAGACGCGGGCCGAGAGGCGATCTCCAACTCGTGCCAATCCACCAGTCCGGTAAAAGGATCACTGCCCTGTACTTGCAGCCGAATCCGGCTGGCCTCGGCACTGAGCAGCCGGGCCGGTTGGCCGACAAAAACTCCCGCTCCTTCTTCGGCCGCGGCACTTCCGCTGGTGACGGCCGCGATCTTGAGCTCTCCCTTCTCGTTTCCAGCCAGGGTCAGACCGAAAGCCGGTAAAGCCAGACTACCGGCTTTGGGAGCGCCTTCGGCCGCCTTCAGGCTGACCTGGGCGCAAGCATCGCTGCTCAAGACCTGGCCGGCCAGCTGCAACTGTCCGGACGTAAACAGATCGGTTCGTTCCTTCCACTGCATCCCGACCTGGCCAAGAAGGGCCTTGAAATCAAAAGGCTTATGGTTGTGCAGATAGTCCTGAAAAAACCGGGATACCCGCCCCCCCTCGGGACCGGCCGTGCTCACAGCCAGCCGCTCCACATCTTCCAGACTCCAGAACTTATCCTGACCTCCAAACTCGTCCTTCAACTGACGGAAAACCTCAAAAAGCCCCTTTTGCCCGCCGGTCGCGACCTTCAGCTCCAGGTCCAAAAGCGCGCAAGTGACCGCGCCTTTGTTGTAAAACCCGCTGTTTCCGAGATGGGCATCCAGACTGTTCTCACGGGCGTTACTGGGGTCCTGAGCGTAAGCCGACTCATAGCCACGAAACTGGTCCTGTAGCATCCTTATGTATTGAGCCTGACTCATCTGGCCGCTTTTGCGCTGCAGCTCCATGGCCGCCCACTCCACACCTCCCTCGCTTAGCCAGAGACCATCACTGCAGTGAACATGGGCCAGATCGGCTGAATCAATCCCCTCATGGCGCACAAATTTGGCCAGCAGCTTGTGCATCAATTCATGAGCCATAATGTGGCGCTCGTGAGCCCGTCCATCCCCGTCGAAGCGACGCTCAATGCCGGCCTGAGCGGCCTTGTGCAGGAGCAACTCATGTCCGTGATAGTGCTCGTAGCCGCCCGCATTGGGACCTTGACCCCATAGATAATGCTTGGTGACCACGTATTTGTCGTCCTGGGCCTGGAGCTCAGCGGGAAGCACTCGAGCGTCCTGTCGGCGCTGGCGCGGAAAGTCGCCGAACTCGTGACTGAAAGCAGAGTAGAGCTGACGCAGATCTTCCAGGGATTGCTCGGGCGTCGCGCCGTTCACCTTCAAGCCCTCCCAGGGCGGAAGGCCGTTCTGATTGACCTGTAAAAGGGTCGATCCCAACCGGGTGGCGACCTGTTGAAATTTACCGGCCAGTAGATTGCAGTCGGCGATGTCGTCGTAATTTGAGGCATAGAATCGCTCCGGATGCCCGGGCAGGCTTTCTAAGGTCGAACTCGTCTTCCACTGCTGCAAAGGAATGCCGCTCAACTCTACCAGACTCGGCTCGTGCTGCCGGCCCTGGACGAACATCAAAGCCGAAGGACCGTTGATGTAGGCGAGATTCTCACTCAAGAAGCTACGTACGTGAGAGAATTCATCGGCTTTAACCCGATAGCGCAAGGTCACTGGACCGCGCGCCTGAGACTCCACCCTCCAGTGGCCGGCCTCCAGCTTCTCTAGAGCGAGCAGCTGTCCGTGCCCGTCCACGGCGCTGAGACGATGAATGCGAGCCGGTTGATTGAGACTGTTCGTGGGCGAACCCGGCGAGAGCTGCGGCATGACAAAGTCGACTGGCTCGTTGCCCTGACGTTCGACCTGCATTTCCACTTGAATCTGACGAGTCTTGGTGTCGCTCAGGTCCAGGCGATAGCGTATGTGAGAGAGTTGATCCATCGGGCTCCACTGTAGGGCGCGCCGGTGAAACGAAGCTGAAATCAGGGAGGACTTTCAAACAAAATTCTCAGCCAGTCATCCGCCTGCATGCGAGGCTGCAAACCGTATCCGGGAGAATCTAGAATGAGCCACTGAATGAAGCTGGCGAGCAGCTGACGCAGTTCATCACTCATCGATTCGATACGGTGCAATTTGATTTTAGGACCGTAGCCGTGAACCAGAGCCGAACGGGCCGCGTAAGCCGAGCGAAACAGATGGTAGCTGGGCTGACGGGGCGCTTTATGGATCCAGTGAGACAGAGATGAACCGTTTAAAGAGAAACGATGACTCAATTCATTCTGCAGCCCCTGCAGCAGCACTGCCTCAAAGCCGACCACCAAATCCACCAGACGATCCTCGTGGCGCAACCGCGAGCCGGCCAGAGCATAGCGGTGCAAGGCCGAACGCAAGGCCGGATAGCCCTGAGCTTTTTGCGCCACCTCAAAGCTACGACGCAAATCGGGCAGTTCGCTGGGATGAATCAGGCTGGGCGGAAAAATGGCGGGACCGGAAGCTCGAGGCAAACGAGAAGCGGCGCAACGTCCAAGGCTGGGGTTGGTGACTAAAAAAAAGGGGGTGCCTAACTCCACCTGGGCCTCTGGCTTGAGCAGCAGCACCGCCTCCTGCACCCGCTCGGTTTCGCGAAGATAGCTCCGCCAGCGCTCAGGCCCCTTAAAAAAGTGATCGAACTCTCGCAGTTTTTCCTGGCGGCTAATGCGTACTTCCACCCTCTGCAAGGTGGCCACATCCGAACTGATCAAACCGTATTGCAACGTATCTAACGAAGGCATCCGCTCGGTCAGCTCTTCGTCGTTCAGGCTGATCATCGAGACCTGATAACTTGAATCGGGCGGGCTGAGCTCAGCGCAATCTCCCAGTAGCTCTACTCCCAGCAAACGACGACAGAGCACGAAGGTGGCCTCGCCCCGCCAGCTGGCCTCAGCCAGCTCCAGCAGGTAGCGCGAAAAAAGAGAGCGGCGCAAGGTCGTCCCCTGGGTCGCGTGAGCCAGGGCCGAATGCACCACGGCTTCGGCGTGCGTTTCCGGGGCCCGAGAAAAGCGCAAAGGGGAACGTGCCAGACACTCGGCCAGCAAACCGCTCAGATGACGAAAAGAGGCCAGAGAATGCACAAAAGCCCCCGACCAGCTGGCGAACTCAGCGCTCGGATTGATATGCAGCGAACCACTCCAGGCCTTCAAAGCCGCTCCCGGCGAGATGGTGAACTTGCTCTCGCTCGGGTGAGCGACAATCTCCGCAATCAGCTCGTCAGCCGCCTGGGATAAACGGGTCAAGGGCATGTTCAGAGGTTCGGCCCAGCACCGGCGGTACCCTGGTACTTCAGGAGGGTACCGGTATCAATGCCGCCAGTCCGCCAGTTGAGTTAACCTTCAGTCAGCAAAAAATTGAAAGGATTTCAATTTGATGAAGAGCCATGGAGTGCTTACATTATTTCTGCTCACACTGTTCACGGGCGTTTTGACTCAAGCCGGGAGCGGAGTGGCCGCGGTGGGCTTGTCTCGACTGCTGGTAGCTGTCTTCGGAGGCCTTGCCCTTCTTTCGCTGGCCCTCCACGAAGGGCGTCAGAACCTCGCCTGAATATACCCGAAAGAAGCAAAGGGGATCGCTGCAGACGGGATAACTGACACCCATGCGCCAGTTCCTGTGCCAACTCGCCTACTCCAACCTGTGGATCGCCATGGCCGCCGTGGGTCACGCCTACGTCAACTGCAGGCTGCTGGGCATTCAAGCTCCCCAGGCCTGCTGGCTTTGCGGGCTCAGCATGTTCTTTGTCTATACCTTCGCCAAAACGGTTCGCTTTGATCCCGAGGCAGATCAGGCTAATGATCCCGAACGAATGGCCTTTCTGATGCGCTGGCGTTGGCCCTTGATCGCGCTGGCCAGCCTCGGTTTCTTACAGGGGTTACGGCTGACCTACGCCTCGCCAATCCGAGCCCTATTGTTCACCTTCGCCTTGCTGGGAGCCATCTTCTACGATGTCAAATGGCTACCCCGCCACTTTCGCTATCGCCGTCTCAAGGACATTACTGGCGTCAAGAGTCTGGTCGTAGGCCTGATTTGGGGCCTGCAGACCACCGCTCTTCCTGCGTACGAAGCCGGCCTCAGCCTGATCCATCCAGCCGTGGTGGGCCTATACCTTTATGGAGGCCTGAGCTGGTTCATCAATACCGTCTACTTCGATATCGGCGACATGAAAGGAGACCAACTGGAAGGGGTTGTGACTCTGCCCTTGCACTGGGGCTTGAGCCGAACAGTTGCGCGCCTGCACTGGATCAATCTGAGTGCACAGCTGTTGCTGGCCAGCCTCTGGGGCCTCGGATGGGTCAGTTCGGCTGCCCTCTGGCTCCTGCCCGTGGCCGGTTTCAACTGGCTCTATATACGGCAGGCTCGCAGCCAGGACAGCGAACTTGGTTTCTGGTGTGACGTTATTGCTGATGGCACCTGGGTATTCTTCGGTCTCTACCTGGCCGCTTTGAGCTCCCTAAAAATTCTCGGCTCGATCTAAAACTTTCCGCCCAGCTCTCGACTCTTCTCCTGCAGTTCGACTTTTACAGCCGGAAAGAAAGGGGAGAGCCCATTGTCGGCAACATTAACAGCCCCATGGGTAGTGGAGGGCGCCTTGATTGGTAACCCCGCCAGGGAGGAATCTCCTGTCGAGGCATGGGTCCGCCAATTGCAGGCCGGACAATCCGAAGCCCTGGAACCGCTCATCGAGCACACCCAAAACAAAGCCTGGCAGGTCGCCTACGCCATCCTGCAAAACCGCCAGGAGGTGGAAGACGCCATGCAGGACGCCTACTTGCTGGTCTATCAGAATATCCACCAACTGAAAGAACCCCGCGCCTTCTGGGGTTGGTTCAAACGAATCCTGGTCAATCGCTGTCTGCGCCTTCACAAGCGCCCATTGGCAGCAGAATTGCCCGAGGAACCGGCGCAGATCGCGCCCGAACCGAGCGAGACCCGACTGGATATTAACCAGGCCTTTTCTCAACTCTCCGCAAGCGACCGCACCGTGCTGGGACTGCGCGAGATTCTGGATTACACTTACGAGGAAATCGCCCAGGTCCTCGAGGTTCCCCTCACCACCGTCAAGACTCGCCTGTACAACGCCCGCAATCGCTTCTGCAAGTTCTTTGCCCGCGATGCCAAAGGAGAAAGCCAATGAGCTGCCCACTGGAAGATCGTCAGATTCAAAGCTGGTTGGACGGGGAAACCGACTTGAGCCAGCATCTTCAGGACTGCCCTGAATGCCAGCAGCGGATGTCTGCCGTGCAGGGATTGCGAAGCCGGCTCACCCCGCCGCCCAGCCCGCTGGGCCGTGATTTCGCGCAACGCACGGCTCGCCACATCTTAAAAGTGAGCGACAAAGTCGGACCCAGTCGGCCCTGGAACCTGCGAGAAAACCCGCTGGTGCACGTGGTGCAGCGCGAACGCGCCCGTCGCCTGCTGCGCGCCCCCCACCCTGCCGCCGTGTTGCTACTCTACCTGCTCCCCGGAGCTTTGATCTTCCATTACGGCGACGATGACGCTCGCTGGGCCTACTTTGGAATGCTGAGACTGGGGCTGAGTGTACTGATTCCCCTGCTCCTGCTCAGCCTGGAATGGGTGACCCTCTCCTCTCTGGTGAGGGGACGTTGCCTGGAAGAAATTCTGCAGACTGGCCTGGGCCCGGCCCTGGTCAGCGACACCCTGGCCTTAAGTGGACTGCGCAGTTTGTTGCCGGTACTCTTGATGACCGGATTGGCCCTGCTGCCTGTCCATCCCCAGGGATTATTACTCTGGTTCCCGATGACCCTGCTGGCCTTCGTCAGCGCCGGCTACCTCTCCCAAGCCCATCTGGTCGGGCGGACCTGGCCCCGCTGGCTGAGCTTTCTGGGGCTGGCGGCTGTAGCCGGGGCATTGGGCGCTCCCCTACCCTGGAATCTGGTGAGCGCGGCAGTTCTCAGCCTCCTGGCCGTGGCCGCCCGCCGTCAAAGCCTGGCCAGCCTGTCGGCCCAACAGCAGGGGCGGTCATCCCTGCGAACTGGCCGCCACATCTGGGCCGCGCAGAGCAGGTTGGCTCGGCGCCTGCCGGAGCTGGCTTTGCTCCAGCGGGAACTGAAACGACGAAACCTTTTCAACTTTTCAGTTCTGGCTGGAAACCTGGGCATCTGTGTGGCCAGCTACACAATGTTCGGCTGGAACGCCTATTCCTGGCCACTGTTTGCGGCTGCTGCAGCCCTGATCTGCAGCTTCAGTCTGGTCAACCGGGAAAAGGATAGCGGGGCCTTTGAAGTGCTGATGCACAGCGGACTGCAGCCCCGCGACTGGTGGCAGAGCGCCCAATGGCTGTCGGCCCTTCAAGTGACGCCGGCTTTGCTGGCGGCAGCCGGAGCTGCGGCCTGGCAGTGTCGCGACCTGGGACTCTTCAGTCTGACCGCCCGTGCGCTGGGTACAGGCTGCAGCCTGCTGGTCAGCCTGCACGCCGGAGCCGTGATTGGAACCAACCTGAGCTTGAGAACCAGCACCTCTCGCCAGGCGGCTGGCGAGGCCATCAAGGAAGTGTCCCTGCTGGGACTCACGACTCTGCTGATCGTCGGCCTGATTCCCGCTTTGCTGGGACACGGTAGCTTGTTGATGTCCGCGCTGGAGTCTTTTGGGGTCAAGATGCAGGACGCGCTGGATGGCTTTGCTGTGTTGCCCGTCATGCTGGCCCTCTACCTGCGCGCACGTTTCCTGCGCCAGAGAACCTCTATCAACCCCTGGACCCTTCTGCTGAGCCTGAGCGTCCCCGGCTATGTCTGGCTTCAGATCAGCACCTCGATCCTTTACTACAACAGTGGGCAGGCCAATTTTTATGCCGGCCTCAGCCTGCTGCTGGCCTTTGGCTGGTGCTGGTGGGCTGCTCCAATGGCCCAAAAACCTGCACGCAACCGTTGGGCCGCGCTGGTGGCCAGCTAT
>JAFEBA010000064.1 GCA_018266105.1 bacterium
AATTGATTATCCAGTTGTCAAAGAAAGGAGACCGTTGGTCGCCGTCGGCCGTTGTTTCGACCGGGAGAGGAGATTAGCACGGGGGCTGGCCCCTGTCAACATGTCCGGGCAGAGATTTTTTGCGGGGAAGGAACCCCCTACCTATATGCGAACTCGCCCGCTCCTATGGAAAACTTGAAATTTACGAGCGAACTCTCCACAACTTTCCGTGAGTTCATTCTGCTGCCGCGTTGCACGCGAGCCAGTCAGGGCATCCAGCAGATCGACCTGTCCACTCGCATCACTCACGACTTAAGATTGAACATTCCGTTTATGAGCGCAGCCATGGAGGCCGTGACCGGCGACCGTCTGGGCATTGCGCTGGCTCAGCACGGCGGCCTGGCCGTGATTCCAGCCGGTAACGTGCCGGCTCAGGACCAGCTGGATATGGTGAAGGCGGTCAAACGCTTCAAAGCCGGCTTCGTTGAGAAGGTGATCACTGTCTCTGATGATATGCCCATCCAGAAAGTCATCGACCTGGAGCGTCAGCACGGTTACTCCACTTTTCCCGTGGTGGACAAGAAGGGGAAGCTGGTCGGGTTGCTGACCGAGAAAAAGTATAATCCCTGGAAAGACGCCGAACTGCTGGTTAAGGAGCGGATGCTTCCTCTAGATAAGCTGGTCGTCGGCAAACACGGCATGTCGCTAGGCGATGCCAATCGTCAGATTTTCGAGTCGGGCATCGGCGTCTTGCCGGTGGTGGACGAAAAGGGACTGCTTAAGAGCGTGGTCTTCTTCTCTGACATCCGTCGGGCCCATCAGTATCCGGATGGAGTTGTGGATTCTCAGAAGCGACTGCGCGTGGCCGGCGCGATTTCCACCCATCCCGAGGATCAGGAGAGGGCCAAGAATCTGGTGGATGCCGGAGCCGATATGCTGGTGGTGGACGCCTCCGACGGCTTCTCCGAGTACATGCAAGAGACCATCAAGCGCTTGAAAAAGCTAGGCGTCCCGGTGATCGCGGGCAATGTGGTTGACCAGGAGGGCTTCGATTTTCTGGTTGAGCAGGGAGCGGATGCCATTAAAGTAGGCATTGGTTCAGGTTCGATTTGCACCACTCGCCGGGTTAAGGCCATCGGGCGCGGCCAGGCCACGGCTGTGCATCAATGTGCCCTGGCTCGTGATCGCCACTTCAAGAAGACGGGCAAATACGTGCCCGTCATCAGTGACGGCGGCATCGAGTCCAGCGGCGACATGTCGGTGGCCCTGGCCCTGGGGGCGGACGTTTTAATGATGGGTAAGTACTTCGCAGGTTTTGAAGAGAGCCCGACCAGCAGTTTTATGAAGCGATTGCCGGTGCTTTTTTCCGGGCAGATGGCCGAGGTTGAGGTGACCGTGAAGCCATACTGGGGCGAAGCTTCGCCCCGGGCCAAGAACGTGCGTCGTTACCAACAGGATGACCCGCGCAGTTTCGTTATCGAGGGTGAAGAAGGTTATGTGCTCTATAAAGGCAGCCTGCACAAGGGCCTTCCCCGCGAGCTGATGGCCATCAAGGGTACGATCTCTTCCTGTGGCTGTTCCAGCCTCGAGGAGTTCTACCGAGAGGTCAAGGTCGAACGTCAAACCGTCGAATCCGTCCGCGAAGGCGGCACCAATATCTTTAGGGCCTGATAGGAGATAGAAATGAGTAGACCCAGCGTACTGATTGCCGGCGCCCAGTTTGGCGACGAAGGCAAAGGAAAGATCGTTGACCTGCTGGTCCAGAAGGGCGACCTGGATGTGGTGGTGCGTTTCAACGGCGGCGCTAACGCCGGCCACACCATTGTGCTGGATGACGGAAAATATCCGTTGCACCTGATTCCCTCGGGTATTTTGCACAAGGAGACCATCAATATCATTGCCGCCGGGGTGGTGGTGGACCCGCTCTTTTTGGTCAAAGAGATCGAGAACCTCAAAACTCGCGGCATCACCTGTGACAATCTCTTTATTTCCGATCGTGCTCACATGGTGATGCCCTGGCACCGTGCTATTGATGCGGCTCAGGGCGGTCGCCTGGGCACCACAGCCAAGGGAATTGGACCGACCTACGAAGACCGGGCCGGGCGCAGGGGCATTCGTGTCGGTGATATGATCGATGAAAATGGTCAGATCGACCTGGAGCATTTCTCCAGACGAGTGAAAGAAGTCTGCGCCGAGAAGAACAACCTGTTTCAGAAAGTGCACAACCTCGACCCCCTGAACGCCGACGATATTATTCGCGAGTTCGTTCAGGCCGCCGAAGTCATCAAAGGCAAAGTGCGCGACACCGGAGCCATGATCGCGGAGCTGATCAAGCAAGGCAAGACCTTTCTATATGAGGGCGCTCAAGGCAGTCTGCTGGATGTGGACTGGGGCACTTATCCCTACGTGACCTCTTCCAGCGTGGGACTGGCGGGTTGTTACGTTGGTACGGGCAACTGCGTCTTGCCCGACATCCGCATGGGCGTGGTCAAGGCCTACGGGACTCGCGTGGGCGAGGGTCACTTTCCGGCCGAATTGGGCGAGTATGAGCGCATCAAGGAGCAGGATAAGGTCGCTCCGGGTGGCACCTTGCCACCCCTGACCGATGAGGAGAAAGCGTTGGCTCTGAACGGTGACGACTACTGGATGGGTCGTTGGCTCCGTTCGGTTGGGGCCGAGTATGGAACGACTACCGGTCGCCCTCGCCGCTGCGGTTGGTTGGATATCGTGGCTGTGCGTCAGGCCGTGCGCATGTCGGGTCTGAACCAGATTGCCCTGACGAAGTTGGACGTGTTGGACGGTATCCCCAAACTTAAGGTTTGCGTAGCCTACGAATATCAGGGCAAGCGCACCACCGACTTCCCCGCTCGCATCCACCACCTGCACGATTACAAGCCGGTTTATGAAGAGCTAGAGGGTTGGGACAGCCTGGGCAAAGCCACCAGTTTTGACGACCTGCCCGAGCAAGCCAAAACCTACGTGAAGAAGCTGGAAGAATGGATCGGCGTGCCCATCAAGATCGTCTCGGTGGGCAGCCATCGTGCCTCCAGTTTGTGGCGTTGAAGGGTGGGCTTCGTGGATAAAAACTCGGTTGGGAGCGGTCAGGCTTGCAAGTTCTAGTCACCGGCGGCGGGGGCTTTGTGGGCAGCCATCTGGTGCGCGCCTTGATTGGTCGCGGCCACCAGGTCAGGGTTCTGGCGCGCTCGTCCAAGAGCGTCGAGATTCTCAGGGATCAGGTCTTTGAGACCGCCATCGGCGATCTCAAAGACCGAGACTCTCTAAATTCGGCGGTCCAGGGATGCCAGCGGGTCTTTCATTGCGCCGCCGACTACCGGCTCTGGTCCAAGAACTATCGCGAACTCTACGAGAACAACGTAGACGGCACTGAGAATCTGCTCAAGGCCTGCAAGCAAGCCGGGGTCAAGGAGGTTGTCTACACCAGTTCGGTGGCAGCCATCGGGATCCCCAAGAGCGGGCGTCCCGGCGATGAGATGACTCCCGTTGTGCTGGATGACATGATCGGTCACTATAAGCGCTCCAAGTTCCTCGCTCAGCAGGTGGCTCTGGATTTCGCCAGAGACTACCCCGTTTACATCGTCAATCCCTCGACTCCCATCGGGTCGCACGACTGGAAGCCCACGGCTACGGGTAAGATTATTGTCGATTTTCTGAATGGCAAGATGCCGGCTTTTGTGGACACCGGCCTGAATCTGGTGGCGGTAGAAGATGTGGTGGATGGCCATCTGCTGGCTCCCGAGAAGGGCCAGCCGGGGCGGCTTTACATTCTGGGCAACGAGAATCTGAGCCTTGAGCAGATTCTGCAGCGACTGGCTGGCCTGACCGGCAAGCCGGCTCCGAAAGTGAAACTGCCCTATGCTTTCGTCTACGGGCTGGCCTGGGCTGAGAATTTCGTGACAGGCAAGCTGATGCAACGGGAGCCCTTCATTCCTCTTGAGGGGGTGAAGATGGCCCGCAAACGCATGTGGTTTTCCAATGAGCGAGCCACCAGAGAACTGGGTTTCAGGCCGACCTCGGTGGACGAGGCCTTGAAGCGAGCGATCGATTGGTACCAGACTCACGGGTATGCTCCCCTGTGAAGTCGGTCGGTATCCTGGTGGCGATGTGGGAAGAGCTTCGCCCCTTGCGCAAACGCTGGAAGTTGGACTGGACGGGCCCGGGTGATTTCTTCACCGGCAAGCTGGCCGGCCTGCGCGTTCAGGTGGCCCTGAGTGGAGTAGGGCCGCGCCACGCCCGTCGGGCGATGCAGGATTTACTGACATTGGGTGAGCCTGAAATGGTTATCAGTCTGGGCTATTCAGGAGGGCTGAAAGACCATTTGAGGCCGGGTGATGTCGTCGAGGCCAGCGAGATCGAAACCCTGGAAAAGAGGGTTTATTGCTCTCAGCAGCCGGGACAGCGTCTGCTTAGCCTGAGCAAACTGGCTGCCACCAAGTCCAGTAAGCGACAGCTTGCCGAGGAGCATCCCTACGCCTACGCGGTGGATATGGAGAGTGCCGTGCTGGCCGAGGCGGCGGAAGCGGCCGGACTGCCCTGGCGAGCCCTGCGAGTCATCATCGACCCCCTGGATAGTGACCTGCCGATCAATTTCAATCGCTGCGTCAGTGCGAAAGGGCAAACCGCGCCGGCACGACTGGCACGTGAGATCCTGACGCATCCCCATAAGATTCCCGCCCTGATTGAGTTTGGCCGCTGGGAGAAGCGAGCCAGTCAGCAGTTGGTGGAGAAAAGCACACAACTCTTGGAAGCCTTGAACTTATGATTTTGCTGTATTTACTGCTTGGTTTTGCCATTCTCTACCAACTGGCCACCTATGCTCTGGTGGAGCGGTTTCGCAAGTTTGAACTGGAGCCCCCGGCCTCATTCAAGCCCGATTATGCGGTCAGCCATCTTAAGACTGTGCACGGCCGTCAGCCTCGCAGTGAAACCAACTGGCGCAGCTATATCGACCAGGACTATCGGGGTGAACAGGAAGTGGTGTTTACCATCGGCCGGCTGGGAGACTCCTCGGCTGAACTGGCTCGAGAGATTCAGAAGACCGATCCGCGCGTTAAGGTGATCGAGGGCGACGCTTCGGGCAACGGCGCCAATCCCAAGGTTGCCAGCATGATTCAGGGCTACCCCCATTGCACCCAGCCTTATATTTTGAGTACCGACTCAGACATGCACGCGCCGCCGGACTATATGGACAAAATCATGTCCGGCTTCGAGGACCCCAAAGTCGGGATGGTCACCTGCCTGTACTGTATACAGCGGGTCAACTCGCCGGCTCTGGCTATGGAGGCCCTGAGCGTACTGGATTTCTCGACCAGCGTGTTGGTGGCGCGAGCCATAGAAGGCATGTCCTTCGGCCTGGGGGCCAACATGGCGTTTCGGCGGGATGTGCTGGAGTCAATCGGCGCCTTCGGAGTGCTGGGTGACTACCTGGCCGAGGATTATCAGTTGGGGAATCGCATCACCAAGGCCGGCTGGAAAGTCAAGCTGGCCGGGATGGTGGTCGAGGACGTGCTGCCGGGCATGAAGCTCAAGGAATACCTGCTGCATCAACTGCGTTGGATGCGCACCTACCGCGTCTCAAGGCCGGCCGGACACTTCTCCTTCATCGTGACCCAGGGAGCCCTCTGGGCCAGTCTGATCGTGCTCTTGCAGGGTTGGACTCTGAGCAGCGCTGCGGCTTTCCTGCTCTGGTGGCGTGTGCGGCTTGGGTGCACTCGGCACAACTGGAAGGTTTTCGGTGCGGTTGAGGCTGACCGCTGGATCGGTTGGCTGATTCTCAAGGACTACTTCTATTTGATCCTGTGGGTCTTCAGTCTGGTCGGCGATCAGGTGCGCTGGGGCCCGCGCCTGCTCAAACTCTACCCCGACGGACGCATGAAGGTGCTTAAGCGCTACGACGTCTGATTCCACCTCGTAGAAGTAGACCATTTCGTGACCCCAGGAGAAGAGTAGCTCGCGACGGTCGTAGGCTTTGAGCAGGGGGTGTTGGGCCTGGCGGCCGACGCAAACCCAGCGGCTGCCGGGCTGCAGCTGTTCGACCAGTTCCATCACGGAGTCCCAGGTTTCTTCTGAAAAGATAGATCCGGCCACGTAGATGAGGTCGGCCTCGAACACTTCCACCAGAGTAAAGTCTTCCAGCAAAAAGCGTACGTCGGCCCCCGTTCTCTCGGCGATGCGGGTGCCGAATCGAGAGTAGATGGGCAGCAGGTCGACTCCCACCGCATGGGCTCCAAATCCCAGAGCGGCGGTAAACACCATTTTGCCGCGGCCACAGCCCAGATCGTAGAAGGTCTCGCCTTTCTGAAGGCGAGCGAGCCGGCAGATCTCCAGGGCCGTGAAATAGGGTGTTTCTCCGAAGCGGAAGTCGCCGAAAGGGCGGTCGGAGAGGGGGCGGCCCTGCAGGTAGATATCCAGCGGCAGAAAGCGAAAAAGGTAGAAGACCCACATCAGGGCTTCTACCTTCATTAAGGCCGGGACCTTGAGAAGTGCGGGCACTTCTCGAGGTCCCTGGAAAAAGACCGTGAGGGACTCTTTGAAAGACCCTCGCCGCAAGATTACTTGCCGGTGAAGTGCCAGTAGGCCATCTGAGCCATACCACGCAGGCTCTTGGAAGCGGCTTCCACCGCGCTGTATTCAAAGCCAGAGTGCATTTTGCAGTTGGCACAGCGACGATCCTGGCGAGTTTCCCAGTAGTCCCAGTTCATCTCGTTCCAGAAGGTGTGGAAGTCTTCAAAGAACTTCTCACCGATCAGGTAGCAAGGGCCTTTCCATCCCATCGGGGTGAAGTTGACCGTGGACCAGGGGGAGCAACGCAGTTCGATCAGACCGGCGGCGAACTCCAGAAAGGTGGGGGTGGCGGTCAGGCGATAGCGGTTGGACAGCTCCCGTACCCGCTTAAACTTTTCGTGGATTTGCTCCTGAGTCATGAAGACGTCGTTCTGAACGCTTTCGTAGTGGTAGCCGGGGCTGATCAGCAGGCCATCGACCTTGATCGAGGCCAGCAGTTCGCACAGGGCTTCCACCTCGTCCATATCCGTCTGCTTGTAGACGGTGGTATTGGTCAGGGTGATGTAGCCGCGCTTCTTGCTCTCTTTGATCATCTCCATGGCTTTGTCGAAGACGCCTTCGCGGTCACAGACATAGTCGTGGGTCTGCTTCATTCCGTCCAGGTGGACGTTGACGAAGAGCTGTTTGTGGGGGGGATGATGTCAAAGAGCTTCTTGTCGCAGAGCAGGGCGTTGGTGCACAAGATGATGTGCTTGCCCATGTCAATCAGGCCCTTGATCAGTTCCGGAAGCTCCGGGTAGAGCAGAGGCTCGCCGCCGCACAACGATACGGTGGGCGCTTCGGCCAAACGGGCCGCTTCCAGGCACTTTTCGACCGAAAGGCGATCCTTGAGTTTGCCGGTGTGACGCTCCACCGAACAGCCGATGCAGGCCAGGTTGCAGGTATACAAGGGCTCCAACATCAGCACAGTTGGATAGCGCTTACGTCCTTTGGAACGCTGTTGCACCATGTGCTTGGCGTTGTTCATTACGAAATCGAGTGGAAACCTCATGCTACCAGACCCTCTACTTGAAAATATTTACGACGCGGTGAGTTAGGAGCTTTGGCGGCAACCCCTGCTCAGCCAGAAGGACAGGCTAAACTATCTGAGGGTTGCGGCGAAGCTCCAGGTGTCAATTCGCCAATATCCCTGGCAAGTTCCCACAAAAAATGTTCAGTCAAACCAGAAAAGAAAAAAACCGGGCCCAAGAGCCCGGTTGAATACTTTGAGTTTCAGAGGGAGTGACATGGACTTGCAGAGCAAGTCAGCTCACGGGACCATTGACTAAGTGAGCATGGACAGAGTCTAGCAGTCGGGAAAAAAGCGGGGGAGAATTTTTCTCGCCAATTGTTAACACTTTGTTGCTGTGACCGAAAAAGGGCCCGACCGGGGGGTTAGGGAAGGGGGCGGCATCGTTGAAACACTGGTGGAGGCTCATTTGGCTAAGCGTACTCGCTTGAAGGTTACCAATCTGGACGGTCCGGGAGAAGAGGCCAAGAAACCGGCTAAGAACGGCTCTCCTGCGGCCGTCTCGCCTCCCGGGGACTGGGCCGATCTCAATTTGCCCAAGCGGGGCAGTCAAGAAGAGACCGACCGTTTTAACGAGCTGTATGGCAAGATGCCGGCTCTCTGGCGCAACCTCAGCGCNNGATGGGCACATCCCCCAAACTGTGGTGGTGGTGCCTTCCATGTCCTTGGACCCGGAGGAGCTGACCAAGCTCAAAGGCGCTCAGCACTACGAAGAGCGGATGCTGTTTCTGCTGATCTTGCTCAGCTCGCCCAAGACCCGCGTCATCTTTGTCACTTCTGAGCCAATCCACCCCTTCATCATCGATTACTACCTCCAGCTGCTGCCCGGCATCCCGTTTTCGCATGCACGAGCTCGACTCGAGCTGTTCGCGGTCCACGACACCTCGCCCAAGTCGCTGACTCAGAAGATTCTCGAACGCCCCGCCTTGTTGCGTCGAATTCGCAAGGCCATCGGCAACGATCCCAACAGCCACCTGACCGTTTTCAACGTGACCGAGGCCGAGAAGAGCCTGTCGGTGGCTCTGGGAATCCCCTTGCTGGGGCCAGACCCCAAGCACCTGAGCTACGGCTCCAAGAGTGGCTGCCGCAAGCTCTTTCGGGCCGCCGGCATTCCCCTGGCGGAAGGGTTCGAGGACCTCAAGAATGAGGACGACATCGTCGAAGCCATCTACAAGTTAAAAAAGAAGCGGCCCGGTATGAAACGGGCCGTAATCAAGATCAACGACGGCTTCTCCGGTGACGGCAACGCGATTCTACAGCTGGGCTCTATCTCCGACTGGAGCAAGAAGGCCCCTTGTATCAAGCAGCTCAAGGAAATGGTGCGCACCCAGGCGCGCTTCCAGGCTCCCGGTATGAACTGGGATGGCTACGTGCGCAAGTTCGAGCAGATGGAGGGCATTGTCGAGGAGTTTATCGAGGGTGACGACAAGGCCTCACCCAGCGTTCAGTTGCGGATCACCCCTCTGGGTGAAGCTCAGATCATCTCCACTCATGACCAGGTGCTGGGTGGTCCGGATGGTCAGGTGTTCGTGGGTTGCACTTTCCCGGCCGAGCGCGAGTATCAGGATGAGCTTCACGAAGCGGGCTTGAAGGTCGGTGAGCATCTGGCCAAAGCCGGTGTGGTGGGTCGACTGGCCGTCGACTTTCTATGCACTCCGAAAGAGGGGGGAGGCTGGGACCTGTGGGCCGTCGAGATCAATCTGCGGGCGGGTGGAACTACCCATCCTTTCAGAACTTTGCAGTTTTTGACGGGCGGCAGATACAACCACGAAACGGGACTTTTTGAGGCTGGCCTCATGAATCCTAAGTTTTACTTCGCTTCAGACAACCTGGAGTCGGAGAAATACAAAGGCCTGTTGCCGGAAGACCTGATCGACATTACCACCTTCAATGGCTTGCACTATAATTCGTCCAGCAACACAGGTGTGGTCTTTCATATGATCGGAGCTCTCTCCCAGTTCGGCAAACTGGGTGTAACCTGTGTGGGCGATAGTCCAGAAGAGGCTCGCGGGCTCTATCAGCAGACGATCGAAATCTTGGATAAGGCGGTTGACGAGGTCGACTGGATCGTTTAGCTGTTTTGTAATTGGTGTAAGAATGCCCGGGTGCTAGGAGCCTGGACGCCACGGAAGCATTGCGCGCAGTGTCGACCAGGTTAGGCGTCGTCCTCGAAGCTGCAACGGCCCCGCAATCTTCCCGTGCCTTACTAGAAAGGCGGATTTAATGATTATGGCAGATACTGTTCTTTCGGGGAAAGTGAGCCACGAGCTGGAAGAGGATCTCAGGCAGTCCGGCCTGATGGGTCCCTTTCTAGACGTGACCAGCCCTCGTTTCATCAAATTTCTTCTGCAGCCCAAGCTGATTATGCGCAGTGACTGGCTGTTTGACCCTCAGCACGAAGTCAGTGAGCGAGAAGTGCGAGCCTATGTGCTGCGTGCCCCTCACGATTTCGAGAAGGAGGGCGTTTTGCAGCAATTGATCATCGACCGTAACCAGCGCAAAGCCATTCTGATGACTCAGGGGTCCACGCGGCGCCAGTCCATTGAGGTGGACTTACGCTCCTTTGAAGTCCTGGCAAACCACTCCAGCGACCGCTGAAATTGAAGCACCGTGCCGAAAAACGCAGTGGCGAAGTGATCAACTTCGCTACCACCAGCGACTCCTACACGATTTACATTGAACCCGATCTTCGCCTGGACGTGGCCAAGGTCGCCAACAAGCAGCTCGAGGAGACCCGTGAGGCTTTCCTTTGGGTGCAGGCGGTGCAAGGCTTCTTTGTCCTGCAGCAGGATCTTGAAGGTCCCCGCCCCTGGCCCTGGCGTCTGATCTTGGAAATCGTGCCTGAGTCGTTCTCCAGCTCGTTTTTTCCTTGGGTCGACGACGAGTTCTTCCGTCTGCTCGTGGATTGGCGAGAGGTGGCTGGTGCGCCGTTGGATAACAACCCGGACGGGGATAGAGAAGCATGAGTCCAGCCGGTTGTTATTAGACGATTTTTTCAGTGAATATTGGCCTCGCGAAGAAACTTTAGAAGAAGTTTGGGGCTGGGTTCTCGGACGTACTCACGGTCATCTCCACCTGGCCGGCCCGGTTGGCTGCGGAAAAAGCTGGTTGGTTCGCGGCCTGGCCGTCGGTGCCCAGGAACGTGGTGCACTCCCTCTCTACCTGGAGCGCTCGGCCGATGAGAGTTTCACTTCCTTGGTCTGGCGGCTGGTTGACTCCACCGAGTTTATGCTGGACACGGACGGCGAAGGCTTGCGTCTGGTGGTCTCCCAACGCCTCTATGAAAGCAATCCGGCCGAGGCTTTGCTGGCCGCGATGCAGTGGTTGACTCAAGAAGTCGACGGTAGCTTTCTAATCCTGTTTGACGGCTTTGACGAGCCGTCCGAGCTGGCCGAATTGCCCAGCTGGCGGGATTTTCCTGAAGGCGTTTATCTGTTGACTTCCGGTCGAGCTCGTCATCCGGTGGATCAGCTGGTGCTGCAGCCCGAGCATCGGCGCAATCTGGCTGAGCTTGAAGGCTATCTCAACAAGCGCCTTTCCGCCGACCACTTGCAGGCAGTATCCGAGATTCTCAAGCTTTGCCAGGGGAACTGGCGCTGGGCCTATTATTATGGGGTGCTGCTCAAGCTGGGTGTGACCCAGTTGCCCGAACCGGTTCGCCTCTACGATACACTCCTGGAGGCGCTCTCAGCCAAACACGGTGCCGAGCTCTTTCGCAACATTCACCTGGAAGTTCTCTTGTTGCTGGCGGTGGCGCAGGTGCCGGCCAGTCTGGACCTGCTCAAGTCTTGGGGAGTGCCAGCCGATCAGCTTGGGTTTGCCCTGTTCGAACTGCGAGACCTGCTTTCCACCGACGGCGAGGGGTCTCAATACGATGCGCTCTTTACGGGTGAACATTACTCCCTTCGCTCGCCGGATCTACGCTCTTATCTGCTGGAGAATCCGGCCTGGCGCGACCGTGTCTCGGATTGCCATCGGCGTGCCGTGGCGGCCGTGTGGGACCGCAGTCGGGCCGCGCTGGGAGAGCCCCCGCAAGACGTGGACTACTATTCACGAGCCTTCGCTCAGTTCCATCTGGAGCAGAGCGGCCGCCTGGGGGATCTTAATCGGTTGCTGCAAGACCCGGATATGGTGGAGTCTTGCTGGAATTTGGGTCGGATCGCGCGCGAACAGGGCTATGAAGAGATTGGCCTGCAGCTCTTCCTGGTGGCCGGCCAGATCCTGGAAGGACGGAAGGCCGGAAAGCGCCATACGGCTCGGCTGGCCGAAATTTATGCCGACTGCTGCCACGCCTTGACCAATCAGGGACGCTACGCCGACGGAGCTCTCTTTGGCGAGAAGGCCCTGGAGATGTTGCGTCCGCTGGCCGGCGGCGAGAAAGACGATCCCCTTGAGGGTTTGCTCACTCACTGCCTGTTGTGTCTGGCCGATCCTTATTTGTATATGGGTTATGTTCAGCGGGCCTACCCGCTTTACGCCGAGGCCTACCAGCGCAGCAGCAAGGAGGTCGGACCTGAACAGGCCAAGGCCATTCACGCACTGCGCGGCCTGGCCCGTTCTTCTCGAGCTTTGAATCGAATCGACGATTCTCGCCGACATGGTGAGGAAGCTCTGGAGTTGGCTCGGAAGCTGACCAACGAAGAGGGTGAAGAGTGGGCTCAATACCTGTTTGAGCTGCTGATGGAGCAATCCGAGACCATGCGCTCGGTGCGTGAAACCATGAGTGAAAGCCCTGGGCCCCTTGAACTGATGGGCATGCGCTGGGAGAGCTTGCGCCTGCTGCGCGAGGCTGAGGAGCTGTACCACAAGTTTGGCTGGCCCGGCGATCAGGAGCTGGTGTTTCTCTATCTGGAGCAGAGCATGGCCCTGTTTGACCTGGAGAAATGGTCGGAGGCGGAAGAACGCCTGAGCAAGGCCATCGAGGTTATCAACACCTTGCCTGCCAGCGATTCCCATCCGGCCGACCTGGCTTCGTTGGAGTTCTTGCGCAGTCACGCCCTGGCGCTTATGAATCGGATCGGGGAGGCCTCCGGCTCGCTGGCCAACCTTTTGACCCCTGAACTGATGCAAGAAATGGATGTGTCCGAGCAGGCGCTGGTGCTGTTCTTCCGAGGTAAGATCCTGAGCCATCAAGGCTTGCTTCGCCAGGCTGAAACCGCCCTGGAAGATTCCATCGCGGCCTACGCCCAGGCCATCGGTTTGGGGGCGGAAGATCTCTTTTTGGAGCAGGTCAGCGCCAAGATTTATTTAGCTCGCGTAACCGCACGACGGGGCCGCCTGGACGAGGCCCTGGAGATCTGTCACGAGTGCTACAGACAGCTGACCGAAATGGATCAAGAGGATGGCCCTCCGGCGCTGGAAGTGGCCGACGTCAGCGAGCTGGAAGCCTGGATCCTGCAGAATCGGGAAGAGTATGAAGAGGCCCTGGTCCTTTGTGATCGGGCCGGGGAAGCTCTGGCTCAAATCCGCAGTCACGAGACAGAGGCGGACGTGGAAACCGAGCACAGTCTTAATCTGGTCACACGCGCACTGGCGTTGTCCGGTTTGGGACGCTATGCGGAGGCTCTACCGCTGGCGGAGCAAGCGGTGGAGATGGAGCAGCGCCGGGCTCAGGAAGGTTACGAGCAGGCCAACATGTGGGTGGCCATTCACCGGCTCTCGTTGGCCAGGCTGCAGCGTAAGTCAGGACAGGCCGAAGCCGGACTCAAGGTGGCTGAACAGGCCTGGTCCGACCTCTCCAGTCTTCCCGCCAATCAGCAGAATCATTTGGGCCTCCATCTGGCGGCCGTTCAAATGGAGGTGGCCTTGTGTCATATCCATCTGGAACATTGGAATCAGGTCAGAGCTCCGTTGAAGCAGGCCCTGGTACTTTACGAGAACGAGATGTGGCAGAGCAAGGAATATCTGGTGGCGGTTTTGCTCGATTGTCAGCGCCACTGGTTGGACTTCTGTCGCCTTTCTGCCAACGGTGACTGGCAGGACCGCAGCGCCTGGCGCCAGTTTTTTGAAGGCTGGATGCGTTGGCAGTCACAAATGGTGGAAGAAGGGTCGAACGTCTTTCTGCAGCAAGCCCTGCATCGCCTCAAAGAGTGGATCGAAGCTTTGCCGGCCGCGACCCAGGAGGATTGGAATAGCCAGGCGCCGGCCAGTTTGCAGACGTCCAATTTGTAGGAGTGCTGCGACCAGCCGCAAGCAGGGGCCNNGGAGTGAAAAAAGGAATCAGGAGCCGTTATGAGATTTGATACGCCTGCCCAGAAAAGTTGTTACGAGAAAATTTTGCCCTTGATGCGCGAGATGTTCGGCGATTTCGCCGGGCAGCGCCAGGAGATCCCGGAGTTTGGGGTGCTGGTCGGATCGGCTTTCGCCCAAACCGCCATCTATCCGTTCGGCGAAGATGAAAGCGTGATCTCGACGAGAGCCTATGTCGTCACAGGCGCTGACCTGACCGCCGATCTGATGCACTTTTTGCTGCGCGAGAACGACCGCATGACCTTCGGGGCGTTCGGTATTGATGAAGAAGGTGACATCTTCTTCGAGCATAGTATCCTCGGTTCGACCTGCGATCCTGAGGAACTTCGCTCTTCCGTCAGCTCGGTGGTTTTGATTGCCGACGAGTATGACGACCTGATTGTCGAGAAGTGGGGCGGCCAGCGAGCCATCGACCGGGTACGCAACGGCGCAGAGGCGGCCCAGAGCGCTCCTGCTAAAGCTTGACACGAACCCCCCCTGGTGGTAGTGTCGGAAAACATTTTTGCAGTCTGGTCGTGCGACGGTGCGCGACAACGGGATTGCACCGAAGCTGAACATGTGAGGAACCTATGTACGCAGTTGTAGAAACCGGCGGTAAACAGTATAAAGTAGCGGCCGGCCAGACCGTTCGCGTTGAGAAGCTCGAAGGGGATAAAGGCAGCGAAGTCACCTTGGACAAAGTGTTGCTCGTCGCCGGAGAAGGCAAGGTTCAGGTCGGCGCTCCTTACGTGAGCGGCGTCACCGTGAAGGCGACCATTGTCGAGCAGCATCGCAGCCGCAAGGTCACCCACTTCCACTACAAGCCCAAGAAGGCCATTCGCATCAAGCGCGGTCATCGCCAGCCGTACACCGCCCTGCGGATCGACTCGGTCAAGGCATAAGCGGAAAAGCACCAAAGCGAGACGGGCTTCGGCCCGTTTTTTATTTGCCATGGTTTTTGTGGATTGGGAAGAGGATCACCAGGGGCAGATCTGGCGTTTACAATGCCAGGGTCACGCTGGTTTTGACGTTGAATTGGATCTGGTCTGCGCGGCCATATCGGCCTTGACCGGGTCATTAGGAATTGGCTTTTCCAAAGTTCTTCAGATCCCGTGCCGGCTGGAAGCGGGAGACGGTGCGTTCTTGCTCCAATTATCCAAAGAGACAGGCGCTCACCCGGAATTCAGCTCAGCTCAGACGCTGCTCAAGACCACCGTGCTGGCTCTGACGGAGATGATCGAACACTATCCAGGCTTCATCGGGCGCCGTTCCGAGGAGGAACCGAAGTGAGTCAAGAGGACAAAGATCGCCCGGCCATCGGGCCCGCCCCGCAAACCAATCCCTACACCCCGGGCAAGCTCTTCGGAGTGGCCCTGGCGGGTGCGAGCGCTGGACTCTTTCTCTACTACATGTATCAACATCTGGAACCGGAAGAGAAGAAGAAATACGGTGGTGGAGCTCTCAAGAAGGCCAAGGCCCAGCTTCGAGAGTGGGTCAAAGATGAACCGCCGGAGGATGATTACACCCCGCCCGAGCCTTTCGGCGGCGCGTGAGGCTGCGCAGCCTGGTCGCCGTGGCCATTCTGGTCACCGTCTTCGACCAGCTCAGCAAGTATTACGTACGCTCCCATTTTCAACTGGGTGAAACCCGCCCGGCGCTTGATACTGTGCTTTCCTGGACCTACTTACACAATCGCGGCGGAGCGTTCAGCATCCTGAACGGAGCCCGCTGGTTCTTTCTGGTGGCCGGGGGGATTGTCAGCGGGCTTCTGCTCCGGGCTCTTCCGCGGATGGCCCAGGGGCATCCCGTGCCCGCTCTGGCCTACGCTCTCATTTTGGGAGGGGCCATTGGAAACTTGATTGATCGCGGTTGTTATGGCTACGTAATCGACTTTATCGACTTTCATTGGTGGCCGGTCTTCAATCTGGCCGATTCCGCCATCACTGTTGGCATCACCCTGCTGAGCCTGAGCATTCTGTTGGGCAAGGATCAGCCGCCCAAATGATTGATCATTTGCACGGTCGGTAGCACGGCGCTCAGTACGATAAAGCCAACCACGAACCCCATAAAGACCATAATGATGGGTTCCACCAGGCTCATGAAGGTGTCGATGGAGTGCTCGACCTCTTCCTCGTAAAAGCGTGCCGCATACTGCACCATCTCGGCCATCTGGGCGCTTTCCTCGCCCGCAGAGATGAGATGCAGGCACGATGGTGGCAGTACCTCGTAAAGGCTGAGGGCATCGGTCACGGTGGCGCCGTCTCGCAATTCCGCTCCAGCCTTCTCCAGGCGTTCAGCAAAAGCCAGGTTGGAGGCAACCGTCTCGCAGCGCTTGAGCGCGTTCAGGATCGGGAGTCCGGTTTCAATCATGGTGGCCAGAGCGAACAGCACGCGCGCCACCGCCATCTGATGGAAGAACTTGCCGATCAAGGGGATTTTCATCATGGCCTTGTCGGCGTCATAAGCCCACTTCTCTTTGTTGCGGCGGGCGAGCTGGAGATGGGGCCGGAACCATTGCCAGAAAATCACTGAGAGTACGGCCAGGATCGCGCACGGAATAACCAGGTGCCGGGAGCCGAGCAGCATTCGGGTTGGAAGTGGAAGTTCCATGTTGAAGCTGGCAAAAAGTGGGATCATGGTGGGCAACACGTACTGCAGGAAAACTCCAATGGAAGCCAGCGAAACGGCTACTAGAAAGGCCGGATAGACCAGAGCTGAGCTGAGCCGTTTACCTAAACGCACCTGCTTTTCCAGGAGTTCAGCCAGCTTTTCCAGAGCTTCATCGATGTGACTGGAAGTCTCTCCAAGCTCGATCAGGCCAACGTAAACCTCGGAGAAAACGGTCTGGTGCCGACTCATGGCTTGAGACAGACGGTGACCGGAGGAAATCTTGGTGGCGACGTCATCCATGACCTCCGCCAGTGGGCCGGTAGAGGACTCGGCGAAGAAGCTGAGCGCCTGATGAATCGGAAGGCCGGCGCTAATCATCACCGAGAACTGGCGAGTAAAGGTGGCCACATCCTCGAGACTGGCCGGTTTGGGCTTCCCTCTCCCAAAGTAGAGCTTCTTTTGCGGCTCGGTCCTGACACTGGCTGGAGACTCTTTCAGTCCGGCCACGGCGATGGAGCCGGAGGAAGGGGCTCTGGGAGTGGGCGTGTAGCGAGGTGCCTGCGCGGGCGGTGGGGGCGGAGGAGGAGGCGGAGCCGGGGTTGCGGCCGCGATCGGAGCGCCCCTGGTGACCAGATTGGCGGTGGCTTTCAGAGCGGCGATAGCCTCATCGTCCAGGCGTTTGGGTTTGCGCGGGGCCTCCACCAGCTCGGTTTCGACCAGATTCGACCGCTCGGCCCGAGCTTTCTCAACCTTTGCCTCAAAGAGATCCGGTCCCGGGAGAAAGCTGGGAACGGGGTCGGAGGGGCCCGGCTGGTAGTCGTCGCCTTCGGTGTTCGGCACAGGTACGATGGGTCGTGCCGCTGCAACCTCCATGACTTGGACCGGGACAGTCTGAGGCGCCTCTGGCTCCAGCGGCGCGGTTTCGGTCGTGGGTTCTGCAACCGGCACGGCCTCGTCGGGGGGTTGAGGCGGCGCAGGAGCGGGTGTTTTGGGAGGAGGGGGGGGTTGTGGTCGGGGCAGGCGGCGCTTCTCGGGCTGCGGCGGCGGGGCCACGACTTCGACCGGTGCTTCTGCTACCAGCTCAACAGTCGGTTCTTCAACCTCCTCGATCTCGACAATCGGCGCCCCGAGAGGTGTTGCCAGTGGAGTTGCCAGCGCGGTTGGGACCGTTGCGGCCAGCGCAATGGGGGGGTCGGCCAGTGGGGTTGGGTCGGGCGCAGCCAGCGCCGGGGCCGCCTCCGCCAAAGGCGCCGAGTCGATCAAGGAGAGCGGAGCCTCCATCGGCGTGGTGGCGGCTGGAGCCCCGGTCAGTTCCTGCCCGCAATCTTCGGCGACCCCCCCGAGCTCAACCGTAACAGGCTCCATTTGTGGAGCTTCCGGGATGACTTCCGCCACAATCTCGGACGGAGGTTCGGCCGGGGCGGGAGGCACTTCGACGGGCGGAGGTTCGGTGGCCATGGTGCGCTTCCAGCGAGGAGTAAACTCGGCCTTGGGAGGCGCGGCGACAGGCTCGCGTTCGGCCCGTTCCCTCCAGGAGGGCTTGAAGTCCTTGGATTTTGCCGCACCGCCTTCTAAGGGGGCGTCCGACCCTGGCAGGGGCGCGTCTTGAGCCGTCGGTAAGGGCCCGGAGGCCGCAGTGCGGCGCCAACGCGGTTGAAAGCCCTGGTTCTCCGGGGCTGGGGGGGCCTGAGCCCGAGCTTCTTCCTCCTTGGCGGCGATTTCCAGCGCCCTCTGGCGCCACCGAGGCTGAAAGCCCTTGGCCCCGCTCTCGGGGGCGGGCTGTTGTTGCAGGTTTGGGTGTATCCGAGTGACGTGTTCGGCCTCGGTAGAGGCCTGAATTTCGGGCTCGACCGTATTTTGCCGCCAGCGGGCCTGGAACTTTTTCTTCTCGGGTTTGGCCTGAGCTTGCGGCTCTGGAGCGGGTGCGGGTGCGCTCGGGGGAGGTGTTTCGGCGACCGGCTCAACCGTGTTCTGACGCCAGCGAGCCTGGAACTTTGCGGGTTTCTTCGGTGGCTCTTCGACGGCTGGCGTGGTCAGCGGATCGGTCTGGTTTTGGCGCCAACGGGGTACAAAAGAAGACCTACCCTTGGGCTTTTTTTCCTTATCCCCGGGCTGCTCTCCGTCTTGGTGCGTACCGTCGTCCCTCGTCAATGAACCCGCTATCCCTCATCTGCAATTCGCATTTCAAGGCGACTGGCCTGCCCGACACAATCCTAATTCAGGACTGAAGTTCAAAGGCCTGGGTGTGCATCAACCTCTTGTGTCCCGGCCAAGCAGGAAGAGCTGCCCCGGACGACTGGGGGCTCATTGGCTGTAACAGGGGAGCGATGGGGAGACTCGAACTTTGGGGCCGTGCCTGGAGAGAGTATTTTGGTGGTGGAAGACGATTTCACCCTGCGCGAGGATTTGAAGCTTGCCCTGGAAGATGAAGGCTATGAAGTGGTGGCCTGTGAGGCCGGCCTGCGGGCTCTGGAGCTAGCAGAGCAGCAGACCTTCGCTTTGCTTGTAACAGATGTGCGCATGGCTGGCCTGTCTGGCCTGGATACCATCGAACGTTTACAGCAGTCTCAACCCATGGTGGCCACGCTGGTGATCACCGGCTATACCGACGAGGCCAGCTCCATCCGAGCCGTGCGCCTGGGCGTGGGAGACTATCTCAAGAAGCCGTTTCGTTTGGACGAGTTTCTTCAAGTGGTGGCGGCTCTGCTGTCGCAACAACGCGGACGACGCAAGCGCTGGTTGCGCGAACAGAATCTCAACAAGACGGCTCTTTGGACCCTGGAAAGTTGGTTGGGCACCCGGTCCGACCAGCGGGCCTTCATCGAGTGCGGGCGGTGGGCCGCCGCCACCGCCTTGCAACTTGGATTGTCATCCGAACTGGCTGAATTTGCTCAGCGTTGCGTGTTGCTGGCCGGCTGCCTGAACGTCCTGGGCGATCAGGCCGATCTGCAAGGTTTGCCGACGGACGCCCTGAGTGTGCTTGAGGAGCTCAGGGCCGAGCAACCGGACCGCGAGACCTGGACCCTGGTCACCCAGATCGCTCAGGTCGCCCAGGGGCAAGCCGTGGACGCCAATCCGTCGGTGGTAGAGGCTTTCGAGCGAGCGCGAGCTCAAAGCCACGCCCCCTCGCCTTCAGGGTTGGGGGACCAGCGTCGAACTCGTTTGCGCCTGGCTCAAGGACTTGAGGCTTCCCAGGACGCTCAGAAGGCTCGCGAGATCTACCAGGATCTGGTTCAGGCGGAGCCTGACCGGACCGCGGTGGAGGCGCAGCTGGGACTGATGCGGCTGTCTGGCCGCGAGATGGGCCGCGAATACGCTCGACAGGCGGTGGATTCCGCCCGTTTGCTGAATCCAGTGGTGTGGGCGGTGGCCAGTCTGGAGGCCGGGCTGGCGCTGGGAGGGCAGGGATACGGCTATCCGCGCGAGTCTGAGCTGCTTTTGCGCCAGGCATTGAAGCTGAGCGGTGACTTGAATCTGGATTTGATCGAAGCCAAGGCCTGTCTGGCGCTTTCCGATCTTTCTTCGGAAAGGGATTGGCCGCGGCTGCTGCGAGCAGTGGAGGCTTTCCTCCAGAGCGACGCACTCTTTGAGGTCCTCGAATCCTCTCGCTGGATTGTCCCCTGCCTGGTGCGCTTCCAACGCGAGAACCCTCACCCGGTCATGGCTCGCCTGCTGGCTCGAATTGGTCGCGAGGCGCCTGCTCGCATGGCGGGCTTGTTAGAGCAGCAAGCGGACGCCGATTCCAGATTGATCCTGGCCGAAGCGTTGGCGGGCTGCTCTCACCCGGCTGCCGTGGAGGCTTTAGGCAAGCTCTCCAGGGATGGAGACGCTCGCATTCGAGCCTGGGCGGAACGCAGCGCTCTGGCTCAAAGCCAGGAGCCTCCCGCTCCTTTGCTGCGCATCTATTGTTTGGGAGGATTCGAGGTCTGGCGCGGAGAGGAGCCCATTCCCACCGGTCAGTTCAGAAGTTGGAAGCAGCGGTTTTTGCTGGCCCGCCTGGCGGCCGCAGGCCGTCCCATTCCCGGTGAGCTGTTAATGGATGAGTTCTGGCCAGACGATCTGGAGGGTGGCAGGGCCAGTCTGAATGTGACGTTCGGCCATCTGAGGCGGCTACTTCGACCTCCCTCCTGGCCAGTGGAGCTCGATTATGTTGTGCGCGAGCAGGGCCGTCTCAGTATGAACCCGGCTTTGCCGGTCTGGCACGATCTGAACGAGCTGAACCGCTGGGCCAGTCACGAGGAGGACGGGAGCGAGGCTCAGCTGGAAGCCTGGCGCCAGGCCGTGCGAATGTATCGCGGGCCTTATCTGGAAAACTGTTACATGGATTGGGCGCTTCAGTATCGTGAACGCTGTGAGGCCCTGGTGCAGGAGACGCTGCGCCGCCTGGTGGCGGCTTTGCTCGAGCGCAATCGACCCCGCGAGGTGCTGGAGTTTGGTGGGCGCCTGTTGGAACTGGATCCGTGTTGTCAGGACTCCCATCTGGCAATCATGAAAGCACATCTGCAGTTGCAACGGCCGGAATCAGCCGTTCGCCAGTTTGAGATTTGCAAGAAAGCCCTGCGCCAGGAGCTGAATATGGAACCCAGTATCGCCTTGCTGGAATATCATCAGCGCGCCCTGTTAGCGCTGCCCTGATTGAAAATGAAACCCGCGAAGGTCAATTCGTTCGGGCCAGGGGCAGTAGCATTTCGAAGCAACTGCCCTGGCCGGGCTGGCTGGAAAAATGCAGCTTGCCCCCATGGGAGCTCACGATCTGCTGTGAAATAGAAAGGCCAAGGCCGGTGCCTTCACCTACTGCTTTGGTCGTGAAAAACGGCTCCAGAATGCGTGACTGAACCTCAGGGGCAATCCCTTCACCTCGATCAAGGACCCGAACCGACAGTTCGCCCTCAATTTCGGCGACCTGAATCTTGACCAGTCGTCGCGGCTCGTCCAGGGTTTTCACCGCGTCCCGGGCGTTGATCAGCAAGTTGATGAGAACCTGTTGGAGTTCGTTGGAATTAGCCATCACCGCCTCGGTTTTTTGAATCTCGCACTCGATTTGCACGCCATCTTTGTGCAGGGACGGGGTCAGGAATTCCAGGGTGTCGTGAATCAGTTGCTGAGGGCAGACAGGCCGCAGTCCAGAGTTGCCTTCTCGGCAATAGTAGAGCAGTTTGTTGGCGATGGATTGGGCTCGAGTCATAGAATCCAAAATACGATCCAGGCGACTCCTGGCGGCATTGGCGTCAAGCTCTGGCTTGGCCAGAATGCGCCCCAACATATCGCAATTTAGAGCAATCGAGGCCAGAGGCGTGTTCAATTCGTGAGCGATTCCTGCAGCCAACTGGCCTACCGCCGCTAGTTTGCTGGACTGGACTAACTGCGCCTGGGTGGCCAACGTTTCAGAATGGAGTTCCGCGTTCTTTCCGGCTACGGCCGCCAGACTGGCCAGGATGCTGAGAAGAGACAGATGCTGTCTGTGAAAGACACCTGGAGTTTTGCTTTCCAGTGTGATCAACCCGACCTCGACCATTTCAGGATGCAAAATGGGCACAATGAGCAGGGCCACCTGCCAGTCGGCCGGACTGTGCCAGCGGGTTTGTTTCAGATCTTCGACGAGCAAGGGAAGACGGCTGCTCCGCACCTCCTGACCGGCGGGATGGTTGCATTTGCCGCTCAGGCTGACCTGGATTCGGTCGCAAGGAAAGAGCTGCTCCACCGTCTTTTCAAGGGTTTGTTCCAGTTGACCGGGGTGCAGGTGCTGGAGAAACTGGGTGGAGCATTGAAGCAGCACTTCGATGGCAGCCGACCAACTGGAGAGCTGGTCGGCCAGGCGCTGGCGCTGTTCCAGGTTGTCTTTGAGTTCCTGCATTTGCAGGGCGGCCAGGATGCCCGAACCGGCGGTCCAGGCCGCTTGAGCCAGATAGGTGAACTCGGCCTGGCTGAAACTCTGTTTGCGGCCCAGATAAAGCACTCCCAGTTGGCCGAGAGGGAAAGCCAGAGCATGCTCCTCATCCTGAAAAACCCGATGTTCTGGTTTACCGATCGGGCGCAGTTGCGGAGTATTGGTGCGCAAAGCTTCCCCCAGCATGGGTTCTTCCAGGCCCAGCAAAATTCGCTCCTGGAGCCTCTGCAGGTGAGGAGTGTGGGGTTGAATCGGAATCAGTTGGTCTGACTGGCGCAGAAAAACCACGATACTCTGAAGTGGCGCCAGGGCCAGGCAGAGCTTGACGATCTTTTCGGCTGTGGCCGAAGGGTCCTGAACCTGAAGCATGGCCGCGGCCGAAAGCTCAAGGGTTTGATATTCGCGTTGTTGTCTACTCAAGTCCCGGCCGAGATGAAGCTTTTCCTGGCGAGTTTCCTCGAGACTCTGGCGACTCTGGTTGAGTTGACTGACCACGTCCGCCCGCTGAATCTGCTCTTCAAGTTGTGTGTTCAGCTCCAGGCCGCGTTGCAGCTGCCAGATCACGGGCAACAGCAGGAGTGCGGCTTCAAATTGTGAGCGGGTCAGCAGCCAGCCCAGCAATCCACCCAGGCTGCAGGTCGCGACTCGGAGCCCGCTCATGCGAGACTGCACGGTCAGATAGCCACGCGCTATTTCAGCCGGGAGTTGAGATGCAACTGCACCTGGCAGGAGCAAACTGAGCAAGACGTAGAGCCCGCTGGCGACCGTAAGTTGAAGCGTCAATCCGGGAATAAAAAAAGAAGCCCCCAGGCCGCACAGCTTGGGGGCGAATTCAGTGAATGCTGAAGAGAACGCGGTTTTGGGAATCGGATGCGGTTTCACCCGGAGACTGCCCAGGAGCCAACCGCAGGCGGCGATCAGACTGGCTGGTCCCGGACCTGCGGTCGCAAGCAGGGCCAGGGCGGCCAGATAGGAAATCGAGGTGCTGCCCGCTCCCGGCAGCCGTCGAGACAAGAGTTCCAGGCTCACCAGCAGCATCGACAGACAGAGTAGGGACACAAAGGGGCATTCCATCCCGGTGGAAGGGGCCCTGTCGCCCAAGGCTTGGTCCAGCGGACCCAGTTCTCGGGCTTGTTGGACTAGCCTCCGTCGCGTGCCACGCCTTCGATGAGAATCAAACTTCAGGGCACGCGACTCCGTTGGTTCCCAACTCCTGTTCGGTCCGCAGGAGACTTACGGCTCACAGGTTCGCCTCAAAGTCTCCTGCTTCCCTGAACAGGGTGTTTGGAACTAGAGCGTTCCTAGAACCAGAGGCTCGATCTCTTCAGCTGGTTCGGCCAGTTCGTCCAGCATCTGGTTGGCTTCGCCAGCCTGATTCAGGATCCACTCCAGCTGAAAGTTCAGTTCGGAGCCGCCTGCCTGGATCAGCTCTTCCAGTTGGTAAAGACAGTCGAGGTAGAGGTCGAGGGCCTCAGCGTAAGCGATTCCGAGTTCACTTTGACTGCAGGCTCGTTGCATTGAATCGACGGTGTTGATTTCGGTGTCGACCGCCTGGAGCATTGTGTCCGGATCGAACTGGCCGCTCAGAAAACATTCCACCGCTTGCTGAAGACGATCTTGAAGGCTGTTCTGCATCCTGGCCTACCGCGTTCCGAAGGGGTGGAAAGGGTCAGTGAACGGTTGCGAGCCCAGGTTGCTGGTGGAAATGGGGTCGATAGACGGCCGTGGGCCTACGCTGGTCGTCCAGGGATTGAGGATGGGGTCGATGGCCGGCTGAGGTCCGACGCTGGTGGTCCAGGGTGTGGGACAGGGGTCGATGGCCGGCCGGCCTCCGCCAGGCAGATTGCCAAAGTTGTTGTGTCGCAACTCGTAAATCTGGTGGCTCACGGCGCAGCGCTCCGAGGCCAGAGAGGCGCGTTCCCAAGGGTTGATGACACCATCGGATTTGGCGCGGGCCAGGTCCTGCTGATAGTGTCGGTTGGCCTGGCCCGCCATTCCGATCTCGTAGCCTTTCAGGCTGCCGTCGGTAACACCCGCGCCGATGCGGCGGTTGAAGTTTTTCTTGGCCCATTCGAAACCGTTACCGTGATTGGCAATGTTGCACATTTGCGTAAGCCTCTTTCCATTCTTCGTCCGGCGACCGGGTCGCTGGCGTTTCTCTGAAGTCAGAATACCCTTGGGCAAGAACGAGATCCGATCGGCAGCGAGGTATATGTAAACGCAATGTGAACTTTTAGGGCGTGTTGGCTGGAAAAAGTCGCGTCAGTAGCCTGGAGCTCAGTCTCGCATGTCAGCAGCTGGGTCTGATGCTCAGCTGCGGAGTGCATATCCTGGAAGGGTTAAGCGCGCTGTCCGCAGGCAGAAGTGCCGCGCATCCGGCCTTTTCGGAAGTGCGAGCGGGCATCGAGAAGGGCCTCTCGTTGAGCCAATCGCTCGAACGTCAGGGTGGCTTTCCAATCACCTTCGTTCGGAGTATCAAAGCGGCCGAATCCAGCGGTCGGTTGGTCCTGACCTTGGGCCAGTTGGGGCAACGCCTGGGCAAAGCTCATCAGAACCGGACGCGATTGCATTCCGCCCTAATTTACCCGGCCTGCGTATTGTTGCTGTCCTCCCTCATGCTGGCCTTTTTGGTTTACGTTCAGGTCCCGATGTTTCTGCGCTTCTATCACCAGGAGAAAGCCAGCTTGCCCTTGCTAACGGAAGTCGTGCTGCGCGTCAGTCGTCCAGAGGTGGCCGTGCTGGCTCTGGCCACGTTGTTTGGAATGAGCTTGCACCTGACAGCCCTGGGTAGAACCCCGGAGGGTCGAACCAGACTGCGTCGATACCTCTACGCCCTGCCGTTGCTGGGTCGTGTGTTTCGCCTGGCGGATCTGGGCCAGATGGCGCGGGAAATTTCAAGCTTGATCGATAGTGGAGTGGACATCCTCAGCATCTTGCGGCTGCTCGGCTCAAAAGCCAGTGGACAGACCTGCTATGATCGCCTGGCGCTGGTGGCTGATTCCATCCTGGCGGGACGGACTCTGCCTGAAGCTTTAGAACAGCATGAAGTTTATCCAACCCTGCTGATCAGCCTTTTGAAAGCCGCGGAAGAAGCGGGCAAATTGGAAAAAGGCTTTTCTTGGTATGCGGACCTGGCTGAAGAGGAGGTGGAATACAGCCTGCAGACCTTCCTGGCCTTGTTTGAGCCATTGATGCTGGGCTTTCTCGGAATGGTGGTGACCGTCATCATTCTGGCTCTCTTTCTGCCCACCTATCAGATCCTGATGGGCTAGTTCATTGAATTCAGGTAAATCAATTGTTTGGCATCGTAGCTTTCGCCGGGTTTGAGCTCGGCGTGCACCTCCACCTGCAAGAGGTGAGTTTCTTCGACCTCTGGGAAAGTGAATTCAATCCATCCTTTCTCGCCGACCGGGGTCAGTGGACGGGGGAGACGATCGGTCGTGAGTCTTTGATTGCTGATTTTCAACCTGTAAATGGGTGTCCAGGTCGGGTTTCCCAAAAAGCTCAGGCGCAGGTGTCCTTCGTCTCGATATTCGTGCACTCGGTACGGGAGTTCCGCGAAAACGCCGACTCGATCGGGGATGTCGTCGGCTTCATCGCTACAGAAGCGAGCTCCCCGGAGTTCGAGCTCACACTGAGTCAGTGCCAGCATGGCCGCCCGGTAACTGTCGCTTCGAGTCAGGGACCTGGCGGCGGCTTTGGAGCTGTTCCGCTCGACCATCACCAGGGCCACCATGGCAGCCATAAAAACAGCTAGAGCCACCAGCAGTTCGGCCAGAGACAAGCCGCGCCGACGGGCCCTAGCGGAGGCGATAAACATAAGTCCAGGCTGAGATGGAGCGTTCCTGAGTTTCGCCCGCGTCTTTCCAGTAGACAAAGGCTTCCACTCGGCGCAGGTTGCTGGCCGGACCCAGGTCGGGTTCGTAGACACTGATTACGGCGGTCTCAAAGCCTTCCGTTTCGGATGGCGTTCTGGGGTGGCTGGGGTCGGCATAGAAGGCTCGCTCGAGCTGGCACTGAGAGGCACTCAAGGTCGATGCAAGCAGAGTAACGGCCGTATGTCGACTACGATTATACTGAGTATAGCGGAGCGACAGCGCCTGAATACTGAAGACTCCCAGCACGGCGATGCTGACGATGGCAATGAAAACGAGCACCTCGGCCAGCGTAAAGGCTCGTCGGCTAATCATGGGTGATCGGAAGATACTGAGTGGTCAGCCCGGGAATTCGTTTTCCTCCACCGCCCAGGGCGGACACGTCCGAAGTCGAGCTTCCCCCCGCAATCGGGTGCAGGTGGCGCCAGCCTTTTTGGGTCAGGTCGCACTGAAAAATGGTGTCGCTAAATCGGGATGAATGGTAGACTCCCAGCAAATTGCTGGCCTGGTCGACGGTGTTATGGGCCAGGGCGATCCAGTCGTCCTCGCGGGTCCAGCCACTCCCCGAACGGTAGATCATACCGGGCGGCGGCAAAGGGTCAGCGTTCCAAACGCCTTTCAGCAGGGGCACGGGCGAGTCCGGCACGATCTCCTGGGGGGTGAAGCGGTAAATGGTGGCCGCCGGGTTTCCAGGAAAAGCTTGCTCGGCGAAGACCTGCCCGGTTCGGCGGTCGACGGTCAGGTGGCGCAGCGTATCGGCCTTGACTCCGCGAATTTTGCGACGACTGTATTTGCCTGTGCGCGGGTCCTTGATGAACTCGACCTGGGTCGGGGGATTCAGGGCCAGCCAGTGGTCGTCTTTCCAGGCCACCGGGCGGGTGAGCAGGGGAGTGTCGGGAGCGGCCCGATAGGCCGTGAGGGCGAACACGGCGCCATCTTCATCAGCCGCGATGTTGAACAAGTAGGGTTCCTGGTTGGTGGTCAGGCTCAAGGAGCCCGACCCCCCTTGAAGGGCCGGAGCATCAATGGGCAGCCGAGTCCATTCGTGGCTGCTGACGGCCAGCTTGAAGATATCCTTGTTCCCCCGCAGGGCGTAAAGGTTGGCGTCCTGATCGATGGCCAAATCTCTGATCCTGGAGGTCTCGTCATCGATCTGGGGCAGACGTTGCCAGCGATCTGCTGGGGGCACGGCCTCATTGGGTGTGTAACACCAGAGTACGTCAGGCGAGTCGGTGGTGGGCGGGAGCGTCGGGTTTAAATTGACCAGGCGCGCCACCACAAAGAGTTTTCCGTTGATGTCTCCCTCGGGTGAGACAAACTGAAGAGTATTTCCGGCCGGTAAAGGGGCCGCTTCCCGGGTGTGCCCGGGGACGAACTGAGAGGGCGGGGAACTCACCGCACTCCAATCTAGCTGCTCTTCTGATTTCGAGTAAATCGTGCTGGTGCGATGGTCGGCCGGCCCGTCCGTCAGGACTGCGTATTCCAGGCCCGAAACGGCTGGTTTCTTGCGCACCAGCATTTGGATTTTCTGGCTGTGTCCCCCCACCTGGCCGGTGGCCAGCAGATGGATTTTTGTGACATCCTTGATGTCCGGGCGAATGGCGAGTTCGAACCATCCCTCCGGAGTGACCTCGCGAAAGGGCGGATTGGGCTCGGTATAAAGACGTTCCCAGTCCGGACCGGAGGCCTGATTCAACAGGTGCAGACCTTTATTGAGTGAGGCCTGAGCCAGATAGCGGGCTTTAACGGAGTCCAGGTCGGATCGAGTGAACCCGAAATCTTGTGAGACCTGGGCCAGCACCACGGTCGCCAGAAAATAGCAGACCATTGCCACAAAGACCCCCGTCAAAAGCGCAAGGCCACGTTTGCGTTCGCAGGTCATCGGCTAGAGTTTAGCATACGCCTAACCTCAAGTCACCGAACAAGCGTTGGCAAATGTTCCAATTTGTCGGCGCGGGACCAGCGGGTGTGGAGTCCAGGTTACTTGTGAGTCCCGCCGTCCGAACGAGCCGGAATGGCGACTACCACGCAGGTCGTGTTGTGCCAGCCATCCAGCCGACCTCCTGTGCGGGCGATTTCCCCGTAGGTCAGAAAACCGCAGATGGGTGTCTCGGGAAAGACCGTACGCAGAGCGGTGATTTCTTGATCAAAGGCGTCGCCCAGGATGGCACCGCGACAAACGCAGTCGAACACGATCACGGCGGCAGCTTTGGCTCCACCGAGGCCTTCCTTGGCGGCTTCGGCCGCCTGTCTGCAGGCCTCGGTCATGGCGTCGGGTTCGCCGTGCAGGATGCAGACGGAACCCCCTGTGGGCACCTGGGCCACCAGCTTGATTTCTCCCTCAGGTCCAACCCCGACCGGTGCACGGGCGCGGTGAACCTGATTGAGAACCATGACTCCTAACTCGTTCTCCATGAGAAAGCGGGTGTCATCCGAAGTTAGATTGATGCCTCGAGTGGCCGCATAGTTTTGGTAAGCTTCGAAAGCCGGCCGACCGTCCAGTTCGTAAAGCACATTGCCGGCGGCCCTGGTGACCTTCATGGGTGGAGTCTGGGGCTTCAAACCGTGGCCGATTCCAACTCCCCAGGGGCTCTGATGAAAGAATTGCAGTGCACTGGCGGCGCCCGGTCCGCTCCCCTGGTCGGAACCGACCCAGGGTGCCTGAAATGCTCCGTCATCACCGGCCGCCCCACCCAGAATGCTCTGAAACATGCGAGTGTGTCTCTGCAGGGCCTGAAGTAGCTGCTCACCGGTTCCCGCCATACTGTCAACCAACAGCAAGGTTGTGCTCAGGCCCAGGCCTAGCGAGCGCGCCGCCTGACTCTGCCGAGTAAAGCCTTCGCTTAATTGTTGGGCTGCCAATTCGACATCGGCCACATCCTCTGCGAAGTGGGAGGTGCAGATCAGGTGGGCACTGGCCAGCAACAGCACCACCAGGCCCCCACGGGTCAGTCCGGCTTCGGTGTATTCACCGGCGGTGTGGCAGGCAATCAGTGGAACCGAACCAAGAAGTCTTGCGGCTTCTTCGAGCACCTCCGGCAATTGGTGGCGGGCGGAGGCAAAGATCAGGCCGCAGCCGGGGGTTTGCCCCAACTTTTTCATGGCTTGTTGGACTGCCTCTTGGGTCGCCAATCGTGTATTCTGGTTAGATGAAGAACCGTTGCTTGCGATCACCTTTTGGTTATTGGCTATCGCGGTCTGGAACGCTTTCTTCCGATTCAGTATATCTGGTCTATTTTTTTCCAGACCGGCCTGTCGATCATGGAGCTATGAGGACAGGGTGAGCCAGCATTCTCCAGAGGTCCTGGCTCTTTCACAGCTGATCGACACTCTTCAAGCCGAGCTTGAGGAGAGCTGCTGGTTTGAGAATCACGCCTATACCGTCATCGAACTGCTCGAGGGAGTGGCCAGCGGCGAAGAACTGAGTCTGAGCCTGCAGCGCATGGTTGCCACCACGGAGTGTGCCATCAAAGGAGCTCGAGGCATCGTCCGGCTTTTGCAAGGCCACCGGTTGCAGGGCCTGGCGACTTCTGGGGTCAGCCAGGAACTGGTGGACGAGCTGGATCGCTTACCGTACTCCCCAGCCGAGTGGATTGATTCACAGGGCGCCTTCCCTGGAGAATGCGCGGCCGCTCTCAAGCCAATTCCTCCACGCCTGCTGGATCTAGGGATTCGAGCCTGCTGGTCGGCCCCGCTCGGACACGGTTCTAAGGGCCTGCTGGGCATCTATACACTCATTTTTACAAGCGAACGCAGCCTGACGGTGGCCGAGCGCCGTCGACTGGAGCGCGCTGCTCGATTGCTGGGTCTGGCCGTGGAGCGCCATCAGTTGCAAACCGAGTTGCGTCAGAGCGAGGAGCATTTTCGGCATCTGGTAGTGGATAGCCAGGTTGCGATTTGCCGGCTGGACGAGGCGGGACAGCTGGTCTACGCCAACCCGGCCTGGTTCCAGATGACCGGGCTGAGCCCTGACTGCTATGGTCGGCCATTGGTGGATCTGTTCAGCCACCAGCATCGACCGTGTCTGGAAATGCTGCTCAACTTTCGTCGGCAGGCCAAGGACAGCAGCGTGGAGCTTGCTTTGGGCGAGCGCCGAATTTTGGTTACAGGCGGGTCGCTCGAGGGGGGCAAGGGCTCGCTGGAGTCCTGGGTGGACGTGACTCAGGAGACGCGACTGCAATTTCTTTATAGCCGGCTGGCCGCAGCCCTCGAGCAGAGTAGCGAGGGTGTGCTGATCGTCGACTCCTCAGGTCAGATCGAATATTGTAACGCGGCTTTGACCCGCGCCCTGGGCTTTACCACTGAGGAGCTGCAGGGCCTGCCGCTGCAGAATCTTTTCACTCCCGATTTGCCTTATCCGGAGATTGTGGACATTGTCGAGCGCACTTCATCCTGGGTGGGTATATTAAGGGCAACCCGGCGCTGTCAGTCCAAGTATGTCGGAGAAGCAGTCATTTCCCGGCTCCGCCCACTGTCTGGAGCTGGATTTAATCTCCTGGTTTCTTGTCGAGATGTCACCCGGGAGAAGGAGTTGGAAGAGCAGGTTCGGCTGGCCCAGAAGATGGAGGCCATCGGCTTGCTGGCGGGAGGCGTGGCCCACGATTTTAACAACCTGCTGCAGGCCATCGGTGGCTCGGCCGCACTATGCCAGCAAGCCGACCTGAGTGAGGAGGAGCGCCAGAAGCTGCTGGATGAGATTATCCAGGCCACGGTTCGGGCCGGGCAACTGACTCGGCAGCTGTTGTCTTTCGCCCGCAAACAGCCCACCAAGAAAGGACGTGCCGATCTGAGCGAGACGGTGGAGCGTTTGCTACCCATGCTGGAGCGATTGATCAGTCGGAACATCGTCATTGCCTGGTGTCCGTGCCCGACCGAGTTGCCGGTTTCGGTGGACCCTTCGCAGATCGAGCAGGTGCTGTTGAACCTCTGTCTGAACGCCCGCGACGCCATGAACGAAGGCGGGCGCCTGGAAATTTCGGTTTGCGCCAGTTCCGAGGGCAACCAGGCTATCTTGCAGGTGCGCGACAATGGTAAGGGGATCGAGGCTCAGCATTTACCGAGACTGTTTGAGCCGTTCTTCACCACCAAGTCGGCCGAACAAGGGACAGGCCTGGGCCTGGCCGTGGTCTATGGCATTGTTCAAACCCACGAGGGCTCCATCGATGTGTCCAGCCAGTTGGGCCAGGGCACGACCTTTCAGGTGATGCTGCCCCTCAAGCCGCTGACCACCTCGGTGCCTCCGCCCCTCTCAAATCCAGTCGAGCCAGCCGGTCAATCCAAGCCCCAGGTGCTGGTGGTGGATGATGAACCCAAGCTGGTGGACATCGCTCGCAAATTTCTGGAGCGTTCTGGCTATTGTGTGTTGACGGCCGGGGACGGAGTGGAAGCAGAGAAAGTGTTTCGAGAGAATCAGGATACCATCAGTGCCGTCATGATGGACCTGATTATGCCGCGTCGGGGGGGACTGGATACCTGGAAGGTGCTCGAATCCCTACGGCCAGGGTTACCCATTCTGTTCTGCAGCGGCTACATGCGAGACGCTCACAATCTCATTCCCGAACGTGAGCACATCGCCATCCTGTCCAAGCCCTATAGCCTCTCTCAACTGGCGGGAGAAATGCGTCGAATCTTAGCCGGAGTGACTGCATAGCTCTCAGGCCGGAAGTTCTCGGGGCAGAGGGAGGGATTGGGGACTGGCCATGCCGGCCCGAAAGCGCAACCAGCGCACGTCGATTTCTCGGTAAGTCCAGAACCAGAGCCGGCAGAGAGGGTCGAGCCAGAGGGGCACTCGATTGGATACCTTGTTACGAGTGCGCAGGTAGGGAGTAGGGAAGAGCCCGGAAACATCCAGTTCTTCACTTGAAGGATCGAGGCCGGAGCGGACCAGCAAAACCGTCAGTAGACTTTGATCGTAACGATGGTTGGCGTTGCAGCAGCCGGCAGGCAGCAGAGCTTCGCGATTCCAGGCCAGCTCACGCCATTTCCTGACCAAGTCCAGTGCGCCCGGATGGGAAGGGTCGAAAGCACAGGTGCAGGCCGAGCGAAATCGAGCGCCGCGCTCAAGCTCGTTGGCATTCAGATAATCAAGCATGCCGCGGTGGGTTCGGAAATCCATGCGCGAGCCTCCGCCGAACGGGCTCCAAACTCCGTTCTGGCGCAAATGGGCCCAGACCGGTTCCAGCGAGCCCGTGACCACGCAAGCGCTGTCAAGCCAGAGCAGGGGGGCCGCATTTTCCTCGGCCAGTCTGGCGATCAGGGTCGGCTTCCAAGCAAAGCTGGACAGTTGGCGAAGATGTTCGGGCCCGGTGGTCAGGTCGCAGTCGCGAAGTTGAATCCAGGGAAAGCGACTCGTCAGTTGCTGTCGATTGGCTGGACTGAGCCCCAGGTCAAAGACGATCACGTCCAGCTCACGCATCTGGAGAGTGCGTTCCAGGCTTAAAAGCAACTGCAAAAGGCAGCGGAAATAAACCTCATTGCAGGCGGTTACCAGCCGCCTTTTGACCACGAGTGCGCTCATGAAGTCCTCCGGGACAAAATGGCTACCCTTACCTCACTCACCCATGCAACTTTGGGATCAGTCCAAATCTGCCCTGCATGGTTCTCCAACTATTAAAGGCCAGCGGCACTCAAAAGTTGTGCGCCGAAAGTTGTATTTTCTTAAAGAATGCGATCTTAGGAGAAAGCTACGGGTGTTTGGGCCACTCGCGTGTGGCGTTCTTTCCCAGCTTGCGCAGAATAGACTGTTCCAGGTCGATGCCGCTGATGCTGGCTAACTGCAACAAATAGAGGGCGACATCGGCCAGTTCGTCGCCCAGCTCTTCCGGGTTGGGTGGGGTGTCGCCCCACTGGAAGTGCTCCAGCACCTCGCTGGCCTCCAGCATCAGGGAAATGGCCAGATTGCGTGGTACCTGCGGGCGATGACTGTCTTCCCGATAGAAGCCCTTGGAGGCGACGAAACGATGCATCTCCTCGGTCAGTTCGGAAATGGTCATCGGGTCGGAAAGTGTCCCAGGCGCATCTCATCGGCCAGACGCTCGGCGTTGTAGACCCGCTCCAAAATGTGCAGCACAGCGGGCGAATGCACGGCGACATGCCGGGCCTGTTGATCGCTGTATAGGAAGTTGCGTGTCAGTCCAAAACGATTGCGGTCAAAGTTGACCCCAACGACCTCGGCCTGGCGATTGAGGACCGGGCTACCGGAGTTACCTCCGATGGTGTCGGCGGTGCTTACGAAATCGTAGCTCATCTTGGGATCAAGCTGCTTTTCTCTGTTCCACCAGCGTTTGGGAAGGCGGAAAGGCTCCTCGTTGCCGTGTAAACGGGCGTTGGCAAAGAGCTGGCCCAGAGTGGTGGCCCAGGGAATCTGCCGATTCGCATCCCGATAGCCGGCAACTCTGCCATAGGCCAGACGTAGGGTGAAAGTCGCGTCGGGAGCCAGATCCTTGCCCTGGACCGTGAACTGAGATCGGGCGATCTGAGCGTAGGCCCCCAGCTCCGGTTCGGCCACCTCCAGTTCGTAGCGCCGTCTGACCTTGCGCGAGGCTTCGTCGATGGCGAAGGCCAGGTCAATCATCGGGTCTTGCTGGGCCTTGAGCTCGGCCGCCGTCATCTCTTTGTAGCGCTTGCGACCAGCCAGCTTGGTTACGGATGAGCCGCGGACCAACTCGTTCGCTCTGGCTTCCGGGCTTTTCCCGGCCAACAGGAGCTGAGTGGTGGGATGCTCTCCACCAAGCACTTCGGCGGCGAAGCTCAACGATGCGGTTAGCTGGGCGACCTCCAGGTCTGGGAAGATCTCGGCTGGAGAGAGCACCTCCTGCCACAGCGAGTCCTGGTTTGATTCGCGGTATTCGCGCAGACGGTCTCCATTGGCTCTGGTCTTTTCATTGCTCCACCGGGCCAGATGGCGCGCAAACTCAAAGGCGGTTCCCTGGACGGCCAGACGTTGCTCCAGCAAATAGTAGTCTTTCTCGTATTCGGAAAGCGACTTTTGGGCCTTCACCACGGTTTCGAAGGCTGGATTGACTGCGGCCGCAGATTGGCGGTGAGAATCTTCGCGTTGTTGCTTGATGCTCATCAAGCCGTGATCAAGCAGGCCTTCGTATTGGCCCGTGTAGGCTTTGCGGGCGTTGGCAATGCCGTAGAGTTCGGATTGAGCCTGGCGTCGTTGTTCGGGACCGCGCTGGGAGTATAGCCGCAGAGCCATCTCTTCGCTTTTCAGGGCGGCCAGGCGAAAGGGCAGGGTCAGGTCGCGCAAGTGCTGGAGCCTGGCCATGGTTTCAAGGCGATTGGTTCGGCCTGGATGGCCGGCTACAAAGACCAGATCTCCGGGTCTGGTTCCGCCAGGGTTCCACTTTAGATAGGGGTTGCCGTGCAAGGGCTTGCCGTTCTCGTAAACTCGAAAAAAGCACACGTCGAAGTCGTAGCGAGGATATTCAAAGTTGTCGGCATCCCCACCGTAGAAAGCCGCGGCCTGCTCCGGGGCCATCACCAGGCGAACGTCCGTGTATTTTTTGTAGCGGTAGAGATGGTAGGCGCCGCCCAGATAGAGCGTCACCACGTCACAGCGCAGGCCGGTCTTTTCACTCTCGCTTTTCTCTAGAGCCGAAGTGAAGCTGCGACGGGCGTTGGCGGCTTGCTCGACGGTCATCCCAGGCTTCACGCTGCCCTCCACCTGAGCTGTCACGTCCTCGATGGATTGCAGTACGTTGAGTTCCATATCCGGGCATTTGCGTTCCTCTGACTGGCTACGAGCCAGGAAGCCCAGTTGAACGAGGTCCTTGCCGGGGGTGCTGAGTTTTTGCAGCGAGTCCTCGCCGATGTGGTGGTTGGTCACCACCAGGCCGTCTTCACTCACGAATCCGCCCGAGCCGCCATTGTTGAAGCGCACGCAGCTCTTCATCACGTGATCCAGCCAGGGCTGGGTCAACTCGAAGCCGTAGTCTTTGCGCAATCGCTCGGCCGGTGCCTGGTTGAAGAGCCACATTCCCTCGTCGGCGGCCACCGGGCTGAGCAGCGCCAGCACAAGCAGGCCGCGCTTAATCACGTGGTTGGCTGGCCTGGTCGCCAAACTTACTGCTGAGTTCGATCAGTTCGATTTCGTAGCCGTCCGGATCTTTTACGAATGCCAGCCGGGTGCCACTGCCAAAGACCTTGGGGGCCACTTTGGGCGCGGCTCCACAATCCAGGCAGTGCTGGTAGGAACCCTCCAGGTCGTTCACGCCAATGGCGATGTGACCAAATCCCTTGCCCAGGTCGTATTCCTTGGTGTCCCAATTGTGGGTCAGCTCAATAACCGCCCCCTCGGCTTCTTCGCAGTAACCCAGGAAGGCCAAGGTAAAGCGGCCGCTTTCATAATCCTTACGCCGCAAAAGGCGCATTCCCAGAGCTTTTTCGTAAAAGGCGATCGATTTGTCGAGGTCGCCGACCCGCAGCATTGTATGAAGTAAGCGCATGCGGGCCTCTTCTTAGCTGGAGAAACGAATCCTCGCGGAGGCAATTGTGGACAATTGTTATGGCAGTCGATGGATGTTACCGGCTAAGCTTCCAAACGCCGTCGCCGATACGGTGAACTCGGGAACAACAGATAGGAGATTCACTTGAAGAAGTTTTTGGTCAGCAGCCTGATGGCGACTTCGATTCTTTTGGGGGCCACTCTGCCCGCATCCTGTAAGCCGCCGTCAGCGGCCGTGGTCGCGCCCGCCTCTACTCCCGCCGAAGCTGCTCAGAGTTTTATGGCGGCCCTCAAAAAACGTGATCTCAAAGGGGCTGAAGGCCTGTGTGATGTGGCCGTCAACATGTTTACTCCATACGGCAACATGGATGGCGAGGATGTTCCCTGCAAGCCGAAGGCAGTGGTGCAGGTGATGGCTTCCAAGGTGACTGACTCTTGGACCAGTGAATCCAATCCGGAAAACATTCGTGTGGCTTCAGCCGGACGAGCCTACGAGCCAAAGTATTTTTTCAAGAGTGACAAAACCTACTACGCCCTGGCTGACAAGGAGATCTCTCAGGAAGAGTGGGCCACTTTTAGCGAAAACGAGAAACTCAATATCCTGGGTGCCATGGGTTACGTGATCTTTTTGCATCGGGTTAATGGGCGCTGGTTGGTGTTTCGGGTGGTGGAGAATGGAGTGATCGCGAGCCCACGCTAGAAACTGGCCGTAAGCCGGCTCCGCCCTAGAGAATTTTGCCCTGGTAAATGAGGAGCCCCACGGCGCCGGTGGCCACTCCTCCTACGATGCCGGCCAGAAGCAGTACCGGCTTGTGCTTGATGATCCCAATGATCGAAAGCAGCAGCAGGTCGACCGCTCCGATGGCCATCAGCAGCATACCTAAGCTCGACTTGTCCATGGGTTGATTCTCCCTCCGGTTGCTTTTGAATCTTCAGGCTTCCTGGTCTTTGAAGCTCTTCTTGAGCAGTAGCTTAAGATATTGGCCCAACACGTCCAGCTGGCGCTGAGTCAGTTCGCGGAATTCCAGTCCCACCAGGCGAACGACACCTTCTTTCTTTACCTGCACGGGATAAGCCAGCACACGCAGGACCGGCAGACCCTCCGGGGGGATGAACTCCATCTCGGTGGCTTCTTCGAGGGGGAGGTCGTAATTGGTTTCCAGCAGCATGCCGCCGATCCCCAGGTTGTAGACTCTGCCTGTCACTTCACGACCCACCTGCTTGGCCTGATAGCGTGCATCCAGGAAGCAGTCCGCGCGGATAAAGCGGCGCTTGGTGTAGACCATGCGCGGATTGAAGCCCAGTTCTTTCAGGAACATGCTGACCCAGGTTTTGGCGCGATCCTCTTTCTTGGTGGTGAAGACCAGGCCGGCATGGCGGGCATAGCTACGGTCGGTGGTTTTGATCCAGACCACTTTGCCCTCCACAGGCAGAGCCTGGACGGCTACCCCTTGTCCGGGAGGCGCCAGCACCACCTTGTCGCCGATTTTCAACTGCTGGCCGGTGCGCAGCTTCAAGCCCTCCACACCAATATCCACGATGGTTGCTTTGAACTTCTTCTCGCCGATGTTGGCCTTGACTTCATAGGCGCAACGCAAGCGAACCAGCTTGCGACGCTCTTTGTAGCCGGCGCTTTCGGGCGGCGCACTGCCACTCGCTTTGCTGGCGAAAAAATTCTTGAACCCCGATATTAAACCAGATAACACTTCAGTGGCCTGTTTCGCTCCCCCGGGGTGGCCTACCCTTCCGCATCTGGATCACGCGCGAAACCAACCGGGCCCAAGCCCAACCCATGGCTAGACTGGCCTGGACCTTTCGCCAAAATCCACCGTGACTGAAATCTGTATAGGCGGCCATCAAAGCCAACTCACGACCGGAGGGGGGCCAAAGATGGAAACGCGGCCCGCGATTCACAAACACGGCCTGAGGGTAGGTCAAGGCCAGCAAACCTTCCTCGCCCCGGGTGACTCCGTGTCCGGAAAGTCCGCGCCCGCCGAAAGGGGCTCGGGGGTCGGCGGTCGGCGCGATGATGTCGTTCACGGTGACAAAACCGCTACGGCAATGAGGTAGCAGTTCTTCGGCCCAGCTCTCCTGGCCGAAGAGGCTGATGCCCAAACCGTAGCTCTCCTGGCTCAGCCACCGAAGGAGCTGACTCGACTCCTGGTAGTGCTTTGAGGGGATGTCGGTTTCCAATTGCCAGCCCTCAGGTAACCACAACCTTTGCGGACACATACACGTGTTGCCGTGGTTCAGGGCCCGGCTCCACTCCAGGGCGGTCTTGAGCGTGTCTGGCTCGACCCCAGGGCCTACAATCACAAGGTCCTGGCCGGAGAGTTCGGCGATGACGGGGACTGGCCTGGCAGCGCAGGCTGGAAGCAATTTCCGTCCGGTTTCCAAAGAGCCGGTCAGCACCACCAGGTCGGCACGACTTTCGAGTTCCTCATAGACGCTATCGATCTCCGTTGGCAAAAGCGTGATCCGTGAGCGTTCCACCCCGGCCGTGTAGAGAGCCTCGATCAGCCTTCGGATCGGGCCTTCACAGCCTTGCT
>JAFEBA010000065.1 GCA_018266105.1 bacterium
AGCCCATGACCACGGCGATCTGCGGGATCCCAAGAGCCGACATTTGAGCCTGATTGTAGAAGATCCGCCCGAAGTGGTCGCGGTCAGGGAACACTTCGGCCTGCAGCGGTAAGAAAGCTCCACCCGAATCCACCAGGTAAATGCAAGGCAGGTGATTTTCGCGCGCGATTTCCTGCGCCCTCAGGTGTTTCTTGACGGTGTGGGGAAAGTAGGTGCCGCCTTTGACGGTGGCGTCATTGGCCACAATCATGCACGGGCGACCGCTGACCTGGCCAATACCGGTCACCATTCCGGCGGCCGGCGCCGAACCTTCGTACATCCCCTCGGCTGCCAGTGCGCAGGTCTCCAGGAAAGGGGTGCCGGGATCGAGCAAAGCTTCCACTCGGTCCCGCACGAAGAGTTTTCCGCGCGATCGGTGGCGATCGATGGAATCCTGTCCGCCACCCTGGTGGGCCTTTTTCAGGCGAGCCTTGAGATCGTCCACACGGGCCTGCATGTCGGCCTGATTGGCCTGAAAATCGTGACTTCCGGCTTGAATTTTGGTCTCTATGACATCCATGGGGCGGGCCTTCCGGCCCGCCCCGGGCACTCCCTGCCGCAGGCCTACTTCTTGCCGGCCTCGGCGCGAATCTTGATGTGGACGTCGTCACCCAGGGCGGTGCCGCCCTTGTCCAGGGTCGAATTCCAGATGATTCCGTAGTCTTTGCGGTTGATGTCGAACTCTCCGACGACGCCGATCACTTCGCCTTTAAAGCCCTGTCCCACCACCACGCTGCAGGGGACCTGCACGGCTTTGGTCACGCCTTTGATGGTGAGATTGCCGAAGACTTCGATCTTGCCCGTGCCGCGGGCCTTGACCGACTTACTCTGAAAGCTCAGGGTCGGGAACTTCTCCACCGAGAAGAAGTCGTCGCCTTTGAGGTGAGCGTCGCGCTTCTCGTTGTCGGTGAAGATGCTATCCGCTTTCACCGTAAACTCGACGCTGCTGGAGGGCACGTTCTTAGGGTCATACTTGATGGTCCCTTGGAAGTCACGGAAGCGTCCTTCGACTTCGCTCACCAGGTGACGGATGGTGAAGGTCACATTGGTGTGAGCCGGGTCGATCTCGTAGGTCGAGAGCTCCGCTCGGGCGGGCATCACCAGGCTGGCGCTCAGCAGAGCGGATGCGGCAAATGCTTTGGCGTTAAAGTTCATTGAGGCTCCTTCGATTGAAACTTGGTCGATTTTACAGATCATTCTTTGAACCGACCTCGGCCAAAAGTCGCGCATGCTGGCGGAAAGCAAACTTTTGGCAACCTGGCCTGGCCGATCAGCATGGTTGAGTGGAAGAGAGAGACGAGGATTCCTTCCTGGTGGGGGAGGGAGTTGCCTTGATACAAATTCAAATTTCTAAAAGGGCGGCCACTTCCTATGCTGATTAAGCAGAACCCCACGTCACCTTCGAGCTATTTTCTCGGGGGAGCAGATCATGTTCAGGTTCATCCTTCCAGGCTTCAGGAAGCGGCTCGAATTGACGCCAACGGCGACGGAATACTGCAGCGCGACGAACTTGTGGCTCACCTGGAAAAGGACCATCACGGTTGCCATCATCACGAGCAGGAGAAGTCAGACCAGGAAGCGCTTCTAGGCGAGTTTCAGACTCACTTGCGCGGGATTCCCAATCCAGTGGCCAAAGCCTACCATTCTTATGCTCAGGTCGGTCAGGAGCTGGACAAGCTGACGGAGAAATACCCCAATCTGTGCAAGAAAGTGAGCCTGGGCAAGAGCCACGAGGGACGTGAAATCTGGGCTTTGCGCATCAGCGAGAATATTGGGGCTGCCGAGACCGATCAAAAGACCGGCGTGGTGATCACCGGCTGCCATCATGCTCGCGAGTGGATGTCGGTCGAGATTCCCTTGCATGTGGCTCACTCTCTGTTGGATAACTACGAGTCCGACCCGGCCGCGAGGAACCGGGTTCAGAAGGGCGACATCTGGATTGTGCCCCTGCTCAATCCAGACGGCTACGAGTACAGTCGTGACCATGACAATTGGTGGCGCAAGAATCGCCGACCGGTCGAGACCGACGCGATGGGCAACCATACCGAGGCCATTGGGGTGGACCTGAACCGAAATTACTACGATGGTAATCCCGAGCATATGGGGCTCTATCGCCCCGAAAGCGACACCCCGGGCAGCACCGCCGACGATTGGGGCGTGACCAGCGACGACCCTAACTCGGACAGCTATCGTGGGCCGGCCGGTGCCTCTGAGATCGAGACCCAGAGTATTCTCAATTTAGAGTTGGGCCACAAAAACATCCGGGGCGTCATCGATCACCACAGCTATGGGGAAATGATTCTCTATCCCTGGGGCTATACGGCGGAGCCCGCTCCCGTCAAGGATCTGCACCTGGAGATCGGGCAGAAACTCAATCAGGCCATGGGCAATCGTTACCAGCTGCAACAGAGCGCTGGTCTCTACCCCTCGGCCGGCGAGTCGGATGACTGCCAGAGCGCCAACGGTCTGGTGACGTTCACGCTGGAGGTTGGCCGCAGTTTCCAGCCCAGCCCTACTACTATTCCGGGCACCTGCGAACTGGTGGGGAAGGCCAATCTGACCTTCATTGATGAGATTTTGAGTCGAGCTGAAGCCGGTACCCTGCCGGCACGCACTTAGAATGCGCGCCTGGTTCCTGGCCTTGGGGCTGGTGGCGGTTGCCCTGGCCCAGCCTGCTGGTTTGAGCTCCACGGAGTGCTTTGTCGTTCGCAATCAGTATACGGACGAGCCGCGAATGGCGGACTTGCGTGGGAACCTTCATCTGCGCAATGATTCCGGCCAGGTTTGGAAGAACGCCCGCATCGTGGTCCATCTGATGGATGGCTATGGGTCTCCCATCTTCAATTACCAGCTTCCCCCCGTCCGGAGCTGGGCTCCACGAGAAGTCAAGGATGCATCTTTCTGGGAGCCCGGTTACCGAGGTTCGGTTTTCGTGTTCAAGTTGGGTGCCGAAGTGGATGCGACCGCGGACGGACAGCCGGTTCATTTCGAAATGCCGCCCACCGAGGCCAATCCCAGCACTCCGCTCAACTATTGAGTTGCCTTGACCCAGGTACCCCTATCCTGGAGGTCCAGTATCAAGGAGTCAGGCCTGCCGCTCCAGGTCGCTTTAGACTGGTGGGGAGCGGAGGTGGCTATGAAAAGCTTGCTGATTTTTTTGTGCTTAGGAGTGGCGGCCTGGGCCATTCCCACGCGGGCAGAGTATTTCTGGGCGGGCAAAGCCGGTGAAGTCTCGCAGGAGATGACACGCTATGCCCGGCTGGCGCTGCAGCGTTCTCAAGACCCGTCCGTGCTGGACTCCGCGCATCGACTGGTTCGTGAAGGCGAGCTTAATTTTCACCGCCTGGCGGTCGTGGCTGAGAGCCAGGAGTTCCCTTTGTCCACAGGCCCGACTGCTGCTCAGCAACAGGAATTTCGGGCCATGGCTCAGTTGACGGGAAGCGCATTCGACCGGGCCTTCTTGAAGAAGGAGCACGACTGTGCGGTCGCCTTGAGCCTGTGCCGGAACCAGGCTCTGGCCCGCTCCCATGACCCGGCTTTGACTCAAGCTCTGCAGGGGTTGGATATGGAAGCTGCCACCCGCTAGGTCGATCCCCAAGGCAGAAAGGGGAGTTGGCGGGCCGCACGTAGGCTGAGAGATGCCAAGTGTGGAAATTATCGCGGTGGGTAGCGAATTGCTGACCCCTGAGCGTGTGGATACCAATTCCTTGTGGTTAACGGCTCAGTTGAATGAGCTGGGCTTCGAGGTCACAGCCAAGTCGATCATCGGCGACCAGCGCCAGCGTCTGACCCAGGCCTTCCGTCAGGCTCTGGAGAGCGCTGATATCGTGCTGGCCACCGGCGGACTGGGCCCGACTGAGGACGATGTCACCCGCGATTGCGCTGCCGAAGCGCTGGGAGTGAGCCTGGAACATTGGGATTCGCTTTGGGATGACCTGAAGGCGAAGTTCGCTCGCATGGGACGACCCATTCCTGAGAACAACCGCCGCCAGGCGTCAGTCCTTCAAGGTGGCGAGTCTCTGCCGAATCCCAATGGCACAGCTCCTGGTCAGTGGTTTGGGCGTCAGCACGGAGCCTTGATCTTGTTGCCAGGCCCGCCACGAGAACTCAAGCCGATGTTCACCAATCACGTGGTGGAAAGGCTCCGACCTCTGGCTGGCGACAACGTTCTGAGCCGGAGAACTCTCAAGGTCTACGGCCTGGGAGAATCGGCCATGGATCAGATGATTGCGCATCTTTACCCGCAGCACCCAGAAGTTACCGTCATTACCCTTTTTACTCCACTGGATCTGGAGATTCATCTGTTGGCCGACGGGCCCACCGCAGAGCAGGGCCTGGCAAAGATTGCTCCCTTGGAGCAGGCTGTGCGCGACGTGTTGGATTTGTACGTCTACGGTCACTCTACTCAATCTCTGGCCGAAGTGGTCGGCGGGTTGCTGCTGCAATCGGGCCAGACCGTGGTCACGGCCGAAAGCCTGACGGGAGGATTGGTGGCTCAGCGCATGACCGAAGTGGCCGGCTCGAGTCGCTATTTTCTGGGGGCTTACGTTACCTATAGCGAGGGGATGAAGCAGACGGTTTTGGGGGTTCGCCCCGAGCTTTTACAGCAGTATTCTGCGGTTAGCCCTCAGGTTGCGGAGGCCATGGCTCTGGGAGCGCGGCAGCGGTCTGGGGCCGACTATGCGCTCTCGCTCACCGGCTACGCTGGCCCGGACGGAGGCACTGATAAGGACCCGGTGGGTACTGTGTACCTGGGTCTGGCCGGGCCCCAAGGGGTGGAATCTAAACGAGTCAAGTTCCCCGGCGACCGCGAACTGGTGCGCAGTCGTAGCGCCCAGGCTTCACTGGACTGGCTGCGGCGCGCATTGCTGTAATCATTTTTCTCGAAATTTTAACTTCCATCGAAGAATGTTCAGGATTGCCGCTGGCCGGCCAGGGGCCGTCGAGCTAATCTAGGTAAAAGTCACCGCGGAGGTATGAAGTCATGGCCATCAGCAATTTCACCGGAGCAGCTCTGGAGCAACAGTCCGCGATTTTGGATGCTCGCGCGGCCCGTTCCAATATGCTCAGCCTGGACTTGATGGGCAAGCGCCTGCCAGCCGAGCTGGCTGGTGGTGAAGCCAAGTTTGGTGCCAATGCTATCAGCCCTGAAGGCGCCGCTTTGCTGGCCCCCCGCGACGGGGCGTTGTTTGGACCCGAAGTCGCTGCTCCTACGGCGGGCCTCCCTTCCGCCGGGCCCAACCTGGCCGCTCTGTCCCAAAATTTCCTGGGTTAGTATTCTTCTTGCGCCTGGGCTTCCAAGGCTGCCATAAAGGCATGCGGGTCGGAACCGTACAGACCCCAACTATTGACCCCGCCCACTTCCACCAGACGCATATGCCCGTCTGAGCAACAGGCCAGGTCGATGCTGGCCAGACAAATTCCCTGTTCAAGCAGTCGTCTTGCGACTTCTTCAGCCAGCCGGCGAATCTCCAGCGAGGGAGAGAGAAAGGGGGCCTCCGGGTAGGAGCTGCCGCAGACGTACTGGCCATGTCGGCAGAAACAGCGAAACTCACTCTCGATGTCGATGGTCTCAGAGAGAACGATCAGCTCGTTTTGATAGTCTGAATACCTGTTCAAGAACTCGGGTAGGGCGCTCAGTTGCTGCACTCCGGCCGGAAAGAGCTTGTAATTGCTGTCGCTGCGCAAAAAGATTCGATCACTTTGAAAGACTCGCTCCAGAGGCAGGCTGAGCACGCCCTTGAGGGGCACCAGGAAACAGTTGCGCTTCAGCAGATCGTAAGTCCAGCGATAGTAGGCCGAGCAGCGCAGCATTGGATAGTCGTCGAAGACGGCTCTGCCTAACTGAGGGTGGCGTCGCAGGCGAGTCATGGTAAACATCGTGCCGTAGCCCACCAGGGGGCCGTCCAGTTGCGGCCATCGTCCCCTGAGCACGTTCTCCCGCTCCAGGATGACGGGATGGTCTATAAAAGCCCGCAAATTCTCGGACGAGGGGAAGTCCGGGTGCAGGTCCAGCAGCCAGCGCGTCTTCAGCGGGATAGTCCTTGCCAGAAGTCCACGTAGCCCTCGAGCGGCCGTTGGAGAATGGTGTGATCGTGAAGCCAAATGACGGGCGTATAGGCTCGAACGAGCAGGTCGGGTGAGCGCCCGGTTTTCTCCACCACGAAGACGACCGGACCGATGCTAAACAAATAGATCAATGGTAGGGACAGGGCGGCACAGATCCAGGTCGCATTGCTCTGCTTGTCCATGATCTAGATGATACCCCGGACCCGGAGTCTGTCGCAAAAAAAAATGCCTCGCGGTCAGAGACCAGCGAGGCTACAGGAGACTTGCGTCTCCAAGAACTTATTCAGAGGGAGCGACCTTCAACGTTCAATTGAATCGATGCTGCCGGTTTGGCATCACCGATGAAACTAGAATATCAGCCGCTTCCTAAGCGATTCCAAAACGGCCCGCATGAATGTGAACGGGTTGTGATCTTTTGTGGAGATTTTTGCGTCGGCGTTTCAAATTTGGACCAACGGCGACGGAGCAAAGTTCACTCACCCTGGAGAAGGTCTGAAATCAGATAGACCAGGCAGGCCCCGCCGGCCGCGCCAATGAGTGCTCCGGAGATGGCCCCGACGCGCAAACCGGTGACCACGTTGCCGAGCAGTCCAGGATCCCCCAGCCCGGAGCCGGGTTGAGTGAGCATCAGTCCCAGCAGACCACCAGCCATGGCTCCACCGTGAAACCCTGCGTAACCCAGACCGGCCGCACTGAGCACGGCTGCGCCGGCTTTGCCGGCCTGGCACCAGCCGTCGCCCTGAGGTTGCTCGGGCGGTTGGCCGCCGGGCTGCTGATGGTTGGGACGGCGCAAAGGGCGCGAGAAAGTGGGGAATTGATGAACGTTTCCAAGCTGCACGATAAGAACCCTCCGGTGCGAATCTTCTGTCGAGACTCTGCTTTTTGAAGTCTGACCTGAGGGACTGAAAAAAAGGCGAAATGGATCAGGCTCCCAGGTAAGCTCGAGCCCAGTTGAGAGCTTCGCGGTCGTCGGGGTGCTCCTGGCCGGGCGCATGGGTCAGATCCTGGAGTTGTTTCACCATCAACTGGCGGAAGTGACCAAAGGCGGGGCCAGGAACTTTGAGCACGGGCATTTTGTCGAAGACTGGACCCTCGCCATGATCCAACGCCAGGAATTTCTGACATTCAGGGCTGGCCGGCGCAATTTCCTGACCGTAGACCTCCTGGAGAATCCAGGCCCGCTTGGTTCCCGTATCGCCGCTAGCGTGGATGAATAGATCCGGGTTTTGCTGGATCTTGTCCCAATTTTTGAGCACGTCCGCGTGAGTTTCGGCAAAGTCCTCGTCGGGTGTGGCCGTGGCCGCGTAGCGCGAGACGGCCTCACCTTTGCCAAAAGGTGAGTCGGGCCGACGGGTATAGCCGCCAGCGTTGTCTACAATGTGGCCCATCTCATGATAAAGCACCCACTGAGTAGACTCGGGAGTATCGCAGACCGATCGTCTTAGCACGGCCGTGGGTTGGCCCTGAAAGACCAGCCCGTGAGTGACGGTTTCTGGGCCTTCGGGCATCGGGGCGGATTCCAACACCACCAGTTTGGTGGCCTCCAGGGCTTTGGGACAGCGTTCTTTTAGATAGGATAGCGCCTGTCCGATGGTGTCCCGCTCGCGCTGGTTGCGGCAGCCCGAGACCTGCACACCTTCGTGAGCGAAGGAGGTCGAGGATGTAGAGGAGGCGAGAATGGTTCCCAAGGGATGGTTGCTCAGCTTCTGCAGCTTCTCCGTGTCAAAGTCGCTCAAGATTGTCATGAGGGTCGGACTGAGCGGGCCGGCGCCACTGGTGGCGCTGAGAAAGCTCAGATACTGGCCCTGGCGAGCCAGGCCTATGGCGTTCTCCGAAACGGGCAGGCTTTTGAGCGCGAAAGCATCGCCAGCGCTGCCGTGCCTCAGTTCAACCTGAGAATCTGCCTGAGGATTGGAGCCCAGGCTTCGCTCAAAGAGATTGAGGGCGGTTTGCTCCACCACCAGGGGTTCCAATTCTTCCACGAAGAGAGCTCCCCAGGCGGTTTGGGAGATTTGCTCACGGGCTTGAGCTACGACTTGCCGGGCTCTTTCTCGGAAGGGATCGGCTGGAGACTGGACCTTTTCTGATATTTCGAGTGTCGGTTGCTCGGGCAACGGTCCGAATGAGGTTTCCGCCGGAACGCTCTGGGCTAGCTGGCGGGCCGTGAGCAAAACCTGATCTGGCCAGGCTTCTTCTTGGGGGAGATGGGGTTGGGGCAAGAGTGGGCTGGCAGGGGGTTTTACCTGGAGCGCTCCCGATCTGCCAATTCCTTCGATCACCCTTGACTGTTCTCGCTCCTGGCGAACGGAGCCTTTCTTGAGCCAGGGGAAACCTTCCGAGTGTACAACTCAGGCCGATGATCGATGCCGGCCTGGTATTGAACCAACGTTTTGAGGTGGTCAAGCGCCTTGGCGTTGGCGGCATGGGTGAAGTTTACCTGGGACGTGACGTTCAGAACGGGCAGAGCGTAGCCATCAAGCGAATGCTGATCGAGCAGGACGTGATGGACAAAGAACTGTTCGACCGGCGCTTTCGAGAAGAGGTTAGTATTCTGCGGCGCCTGGATTGTCCCGGGATCCCCGCCTTTGTGGAGGCTTTCTCCGAGGATGGACACTCCTTCCTGGTGATGGAGTACATCGAGGGTTATAGTCTCGAGAGGTTGCTGTGCGTTTCCACGGTGCAGCACGAGGGTCTGAGTCCAGAGCAGGTTGCCACCGTAGCGTTACACGTGAGTCGCGTTTTGGAATACCTGCACTCTTTGGACCCCCCCCTGGTTCACCGCGACATCAAGCCTTCAAATCTGATTATTCGCGAAAGCGATCAGCGGATTTTTCTGGTCGACTTCGGCCTGGCTCGGGAAGTGCACAGCAAAAGCTCGGCCAAAACCCAGGTTGGAACCTGGAGTTACGCTCCAATTGAACAGATTCGAGGGTTCGTCGAGCCGCGCTCGGACTTTTACTCCCTGGGTGTGACCATGCTGGAGTTGCTCAGCGGAGAGGTTCCCAAAGCTCTGGCCGTGCCGCCGGCCCGTAAGCTTCTCCCTCAGATACCGGAGCTATTGGCTCAGATCATCGACCGCTGCACCAAGGCCGAGGTCAGCATGCGCTATCCTGAGGCAGTTTTGCTCAGCCAGGATCTGGAGCAGGCCATCGCCGTGATCAGCAATCCTCAGGCTGGTTCTGAGTCCCCCGTCAGTCAGGAGCAGGCCATCTCGGAGCTGGTCAGGCGCTGGGGCCAGGGCCGGGCCCCGGAGCCTGGTCTGCCCCCGGTTGCTCGAGCCATTCCCTTGCTGCCTGGGGCCTCCCCGGAGGTCAAGAAAGCGGTCGATCGAGCTCGCCGCAGACTCTTCTGGACTCGACCGGAGATCCGAATGCTTCGGAGTCTTTTGTTTCTGATCGGGTTGGCTGTGCTGATTCACCTGGGCTGGAAGGCCTATCAGAGTCGGCGCCAGGAGGACCTGGCCCGGTCGCTCCTGTCGCAAGGGAGTTTGGGCTCTGGCTGGACTCTCTTAGGGATGAAAGGTCTGAATCCTTATGGCCCCAATGTGATCTTCTCCAGTTCCGCCGCGGCTTTGTTCAGGCGGACTGAGGATGAGGATGTTCAGGAGTTGAGTTTTTTCTTCAAATCGCTCAAAGGCGAGCCCGACCTGTTGGTTTTTTCCGGACCTTACGGGATTCACGTGGCCCCCCAGGGGAAAAGCTTTCAGGCTGAGCTGGTGCAAGTCACTCCCGGCGTTGACCTCAAAGCCCCCTCCAGCCGGCCCTTGGGTTTCAAAACAAGCCTGGCCTCCAGTTGCGCCATTTCACTGGTGTTGAGGAGGAACCAGCTGTTCTTGTCCAAGGACGGCCGCGAGCTCCCGCGAGCGGCTTCCTTGCCTGTACCCTGGCGAAGTCAGCTCTGTGGGGCGGTTCAAACGGCTCGCGGGGCGGAAGCGCTGGTTAGCGCCCTGGTCTGCCGTCCGGTCGGGCTACGCTGAGGTACAGGCCTGAATTTTGACGGCCACGCCGTTCTGGACGATCGTGCCCGAAAGTGGGTCCAGTCGGGTTGAATCCAGCAAGCGATTGACGTTGACACCGGCGTGGCGGGAGGCCACCGTTTGTCGCGAGCCAGGACGGGAGTGGCCCCAGCCGTGAGGGATGCTGACCACGCCCGGCATCAGGCGATCACTGATTTCAACGGCCACTTCCAGGCTGGCGGTCTGGCTACTGACTCGGGCCTGGTCTCCGTTCTGCAGACCCAATCGTTGGGCGTCTTCTGGATGGATCTGTAAAGTGCACAGAGAGGGGCCTTTGACCAGCAGGGGCAGGTTGTGCATCCAGGAGTTGTTTGAGCGCAGCTCCCTCCGACCGATTAAGACGAACTCCGGGTTTGGTTTGGGCTGTAGCCGTTGCAGGTCCTGGACCAATTGGGGCGGTGCCAAATCAACTTTGCCCGAGGGAGTGCGCAGTACTTCCGGAAGCCGAGGCTGCAAAGGCCCCAGGTCGATGTTTTCAGAGCGCACCTGGGGCAGCTTGAGCCGGTAGGGTCCGGCCTGCAGCAGTAAATCCAAAAGTCTCTCCGGGCCGCGTAAATTTGGATCGATCCGGGTGGACGGATTGCGTTGCTGAAGCTGATGGGCCACCAGGTCGTCCATCTGTTCCAGACTGATCTGGGGAGCGCTCAGAATGCGCGCAAGCTGAAGCACGATCTGCCATTCATCAAGCTGGCCCGGCTTGATGGGGAAGACCGGGGCCGAGAAGCGGGCGAAGTTATGCACGGCCAGTTGAGCGAAAACGAGATCGTAATGCGCCCTTTGCAGGTGACCCGGCGGCGGCAGAATGACGTGAGCAAAGCGAGTCGTCTCGTTGAGGTAACTATCCACACTGACCATAAATTCGAGATCCGCCAGAGCTCGCTCAAGCTGATCTGAATCAGGAGCGCTCAGGGCGGGATTACCTGCGATCGTGATCAGCCCGCGCAACTGACCCTCGCCCGAGGTCAGAATCTCTTCAGCCAGGGCAGAGGCCGGAAATTCTCCGTTGACCTGGGGCAGCCCGCGCACTCGCGTAAACTGGACGGGCTCGCGGTAGCCACGTCCGCTGCCGGGTTGGCCACTGGTATTCCTGGCACCGGCGGCCGCCTTGGGAAACATAGCGCCCCCCGGCCGGTCCAGATTGCCGGTCAAGGCATTGACCACTTCGATCAACCAGCTGGTCAGGGTCCCAAACTCCTGGGTGCAGGTTCCCAGCCTTCCGTAAACGGCGGCACCAGGAGCGGTCGCCAGTTCGCGACTGAGACGGCGGATGGTCGAGGCCGCAATTCCGCAATGGGGGCTCATGTTCTCAGGGCTGCTGTCTTGCACCAGGGCCGCGATCGTCTCCGCTCCTTGAAAATGCGGATTGGACCTGACCAGGCCTTCCTGGTGGAGCGTGTGCAGTAGCGCCAGCAGGAAGTAGGCGTCGCCTCCGGGGCGGATAAAGTGGTGCTCATCGGCCGCTTCGGCGGTCAGTGTCCGCCTGGGATCGATCACCACCACCTTGCCCTGACGCTGCTGGATACGTTTCAGACGGGCTTTCATATTGGGAGCAGTCATCAGGCTGCCGTTGGAAACCAGTGGATTGGCGCCCAGGATCAGGAGATAGCTTGTGCGCTCCAGGTCCGGAATGGGGATGCTCATGGGGTCGCCGAACATCAAGCTGCAGGCCACCTGTTTGGGCATCTGATCCAATGTGCTGGCGCTGTAGATGTGGTTTTTCAATTGGCGGGCCAGCACGGGCACGTAAAGTTGGCCGGAGAGGTTGTGCACATTGGGATTGCCCAGGTAGAGAGCCAGCTGCTCGCGCAACGGGGGAAGACGTGCCTCGATTAGCTCGAAGGCCTCCTCCCAGCTGGCCTGCTCCCAGGCCTGGCCCCTGCGAATCAGGGGTTGGCGCAATCGCTCCGGGTCTTCCTCCAGAGCTTTGAGTGCGTAGCCTTTCGGGCAGAGATAGCCCTGAGAAAAGGGGTCCTCCTGGTCGCCCCGGATGTCCAGAATCTCATCCTCGCGGGTACTGATCACCAGACCACAGGTGGCCTCGCAGAGAGGGCAGATGGCTTTCTTCATCAGTCGAGCAGTTCGGGAGAGGGCAGAACTGGCCTGCGCCGGGCAAGGAGGCCAGCTCCCCGTCAGAGTGGAACGCGCTGCTTATGTTGAAGCGGTTTGTGGTTGGTTTAACTTTAATGGCGCCCTGGCTGGCTCTGGCGGCGCCCACACCGGTGGAGCAGGACCGATTTCGTTTCCCGTCCGCGGTGGGTCGCCACGGCATGGTGGCATCGCCCGAGCTGCGCGCCTCGCGGGCCGGCATCCAGGTGCTTAAGGAGGGCGGCAACGCCGTGGACGCGGCCGTGGTCATGTCTTTCGTGTTGGCTGTGACTTTGCCGCGAGCCGGCAATATCGGCGGTGGCGGCTTCATGTTGATCCGCGACCCACAGGGCAAGACTTACGCCCTGGATTTTCGCGAACGCGCCCCTCAGGGTTCCACCACCACCATGCTGCAGGATGGTCAGGGCAATCGCGACGCGGATAAAGCCACCATTGGAGCCCTCAGCGTGGGAGTACCCGGGACTGTGGCCGGCATGGACATGGCCATTCGGCGTTTCGGTCATTGGGACTTGAAGCGAGCGGTGGGGCCGGCCCGGAAGATCGCCGAGAACGGCTTCCACGTACCGCCCTGGTTAACGGCTGAAGTCGAGCGCGTTCGGCCTGGCCTGAGCCGCTTTCCTGATAGCAAACGAATCTTCTTTCCGAACGGTTTTCCTCTTCCCACCGATTCGGTCTGGAAGCAGCCTGAGCTGGCTCAGACTCTGGCTGCTATTGAGTCGCGCGGACCCGCCGGTTTTTATGATGGACCGGTGGCGGCCCGGCTGGCTCGATCGATTCAACGGCACGGTGGAGTGATGACCACTCAGGATTTGAAGAGTTACAAAGCCATCTGGCGTGAGCCGGTGCATGGAAGTTACCGTGGCTATGACATCGCTTCCATGCCGCCCCCTTCTTCGGGAGGGGTGCACCTGATTCAGGCCCTCAACGTGCTGGAAGGCTTTCCTGTGCGCGAAGACGGCTTGAATTCTGCTATCAACCTGCACCGCATGATCGAGACTTTACGTCAATGCTACGCCGACCGCAGTGAGTGGCTGGGCGATCCGGACTTTGTCAAAGTGCCGGTGGATTGGCTGACTTCTAAACAGTACGCAGCTCAAATTCGCGCTCAGATTCCCGAAAAGAAGGCTCGCACCAGCGATTCCGTTCGTCCTACTGAAGAACCCCGTCATGAGAGCGATCAGACCACCCACCTCTCGGTTGTGGACGAGAAAGGCTGGGCTGTCTCCATGACCTACACCCTGAACTTTTCCTATGGGAGCGGCCTGGTGGCCGAGGGCACGGGCGTACTGCTGAATGACGAGATGGATGATTTTTCGGCTGCCCCCAATAAGCCGAACGGCTTTGGATTGTTGGGCGGAAAAGCCAATGCCATTGAACCGGGTAAGCGACCGCTTTCATCCATGACGCCAACCATCGTGCAGCGCGAAGGCCAGTTCGTGGCCGCTGTGGGTTCGCCCGGGGGGTCGCATATCATCACCGCCGTGCTCCAGATTCTTCTGGATGTGATCGACTTCGATCTGAACGCTCAGAGCGCAGTCTGCGAGGCTCGGATTCACCACCAGTGGTATCCGGATGAGGTTGAATACGAACAGGGTTTCAGTCCCGATACCATCACACTTTTGAAGTCCTGGGGTCATAACATGCGCAGGGCCGAATCCATAGGCCATTGCATGTTGGTGCGACGCCTACCAAACGGTGACTTCGAAGGAGGGGCCGACCCGCGGCGAACGGGCGGCACGGCGCTGGGCTATTAAACGACTGGGCAAGGTCCTGCTGGGAGTCGGCGGTCTGGGCCTGTTGGGTCTGGGTGGACTTCACTGGGTATTGCAGCACCAGATTCCCGACCAGATGTTGCGGGCCGAACTGGAAAAGGGTCTGGGCTATCCAGTTCGATACAGTTCGGCTCATCTCAGTTGGGACGCTCGTCTGGTTTTAGATCAAGTGGAGCTGCTCGACCCGGAAGGCAAGGCCTTCCTTAAGATGCAGGTGGCCGAACTGGACTTTGATCGCAGCCTGGCCCTACGCGGTCAGGTGGTCTTGCAACGCTTACTGCTCGACCATCCTGACCTCGAATTGAGCGGGGCACGCTGGAAACTGCTGACATCCAAGTCTTCGGGTCCCTCTAAGGCCCGTAAGTTCCCGTTGGTCTTGCGGTCTCTCGACATGCGCTGGCTGGACCAGGAAGGTAAAACGGCCTGGCAGATCCGGGACTGGCAAGGGAGCTTTCCTCCCGTTCCGGCCGGCCACTGGCGCCTGGATTTGCAAGGTCCCCAGCAAGAGTTGTTGGAGGCTGGAGGTGGCCAGGGCAAGACCGACCTGAAATTGACTCGATTTCCCGTGGCTCGGCTGGCCACCGTGGCCACCGGTGCCCAATATCCCAACCTTGAGGAGTCCGCTCAGGTCGATTTGAGCGCACACTTGGAGTCCGGAACCTGGCATGTGCAATCGCAACTGCGCTCTGCTCAGTTCACCGGGCCCCTGGAGCTGGAACTGGATTCCTCACGCAACGGGCGTTTGACCTCGGCTGGTGGAGAGCTGGCCGGCCTGGGGCCCATCACGAACCTGGACCTGCCTTTTCGAGCTGTGCCCCAGGGGTGGAAGATCGGTCCGGCTCGCATGGGTTGGCACGGGGCCAGCTGGCAACTTCGGGGCCAGGTAGAGAACGAGGACCAGTTTGAAGGCGACATCAGTTGCGCGGACTACCCGTTTGCATGGCCGGGGGGCTTGAGTAGCCGGCCCGGTCGTCTCAAGCTTTATGTGCAAGGCGGCGCCCTGAAGCGGTGGGCCGATTTTCAGTTGGAGCTGAGCTGCCAGCAGCTGCGCGTGGGCCAGATGGGTTTGGGTGATTGGAAAGCCCTGGCCAGCGGACGCCTGGACCAGAGCGGCCTGCCTGGAGTCAAGTGGAGATTGATAGGTCCTCAGGGTGCATGGCCGGGCAAGCTGGCCTGGGAGTCGCGCAGTGGTGACTTGCGTCTGGATTTTGATCCGCTGGAGCTGGCGCGTTTCCTTCCCGGCTGGAGTGGCCGTCTGCAAGGGCGAATCGAGCGCCACGGGGCCAGCCAGTGGGATCTTGAGCTGAGTTTGCCTCTTCTGAGCGGGCCCGGGCTGAAGGTGGAAAGAGCCCGTTTGCGTTTGGCTGGGAGCCCGCCCACTTGGAATGGCTCGGCGCGCCTCAACGGCACGCCGCTGACCCTTGCGGGACCTATGGATGCTCCGGTGGCAAGGGCAAAATACGTTAGTCAGCGGCCCGATCTTAAGGGATGGTTGGAGTTGAGGCTGGCCCTGGTGTCGAATCAGCTTCGACTCCAGGTCGACAAGCAGAAACTCAGCTGGCGTGGAGTGGCTTTGCCCGAGTGGCGAGGAGTGTTGTTGGGCGACCGCCGGGGCTGGAAATCTGATCACCTGGAGCTGGCCTGGCCCGCCTTCAAGTTGCCGCTGGAAGTCACGGGCGGTTGGAGTCCATCCAGTTGGAGGATCGAGGGGACTCTGAAATCCCAGCCTTTGACGAGTCTGGCCAGCGCGGTCGGCAGCTCTCTGACCGGGGTCTCGGGTCAGGCCTCGGGCAAACTCCAAGCGTCCATGGCCGGAGTGAAGTTTGCCGGCGAAGTCAAAGCTCTCAAGCAGGCCGACCGTGACCTGGGCAACTGGCAGGTTGAGCTCGAGAAAAAGGGCACCAGGCCGGCCAGGCTGCAGTTGCGAAACCAGGCCCTGAAGCTGCCCGATTTGGGAACCTGGCAGGCTCAACTTGACTGGCAGGAAGGTCGGTCCAAGCCCAAATTGAGTCTGAGCGCTCCAGCCTTGAAGCTGGGCGCGATCAAGCTGGGCGCGACCCATCTGTCGGTTCAATGGGATCCGAGTGGATCCAGTCTGGTGGATGGTCAGCTGGGGGGTCTGAGCGTGGCCGGCTGGGTGGACTCAAAGAAGAAGACTCTGGCTTTGCAGGGTAAGGTGAGCGATCTGAATCTGGCAGGCTTGACTGGCTTGCCGCCCGCCACCGCGGGCAAACTACGGGGTCAATGGCGGGCCCAGGGCGGCTGGGCCTCGCCGGCCCTGGAGATGAGCGGTCAGGCGCTTGGATTGAGCGTATTCGGCTCAAGTCTGGGCGATTTGACCGTGCACGCCAGCCATCAGGGGGCTCAGAGCAAGATCACGGTCGGACCGATCCTGGTGCAGCAGATCTCAGCCCTGAGGACCAAACTGCCGAGCCTGAAAGGACAGCTGACAGCTGATTTTGTGAAGAATGGAGAGGCCGCTCCTACCGTTACGGCACGCCTCGAAAGCGTCTTCTTGAATGATCGGGTCGTGCCTGATGCGAGCCTGAGGGGTTTGATCGGTAGCACCGGCCTGAGTCAGGTCGAGGTCAACTGGCAGGTCACGCCCCCCCTGGTTTTGACGGGCCAGATCGGTCTGATCACCCGTCTGGCCGGCGAGTTGCAAGGGCAGAGTCTGGACGCCATCTCGGCCGGACAGTTGCCTCTGCAGGGCCAGGCTTTCGGAAAGTTCACCTATAGCTCCGGATTGGTCTTTGATGGTGACCTTCGCAATCTGGTGGTGGCCGGTCAGCGTCTGGGTCAGGGGCGTTTGACCCTGGCCTGGCAGGATCAGCTTCACGTCGAGGGTTCGGACTTTCAGGCGCTGGGAGTGGGGCTGCTTCAGCAACGTTACCCGGGTTTGCAGGCCAGTTTGAGCTTTCAGTGTGACGGGCGCCCTTCAGCCTTGCTCGGCGGTCTGAAGCTTCGCAATGGACAGTGGCGCGGTCGCGGCTTCCCGGAAGTGACAGTGGAGGCCAAGGGCGATGGAGTGTCCTGGCTGCTGGAGAAAGTCGAGGTGGGGCTGACCCCCGTGTTGAGCGCCAACGGCCGAATGTGGCCCGCCACCAGCCGGCTGGAGCTGCGTGGCCAGCTGGCCGGGCAGTCTCTGGCTGAGCTGGCCTTGCTGGGGGGAGGGCAGGCGCCCGCAGACCTGTCGGCCCATCTTTTTGGGGACTATCAGCTCTCAGCTCAGCAGCAGCAGGTGGCGTTGAGCTTTCAAGGTCAGGCCCGAGACCTGGCTTTTCGAGGAGTCGACCTGGGCACGGGCCAGTTGCAGATGCGTGCCGATCCGGGCCTGGAGGGTGAGTTGGAGCTGCAACAGCCTCTGGAAATCTCGAGAATCGCCGAAGTCCCCGCCGGTCTCAGGTCGGTTTTGCCCGCTGCGGGAATCCTGGGCGCTATTCGCCTGCGCGGGGTCAAGCTGGCAGGGACTCTAGACAGTCCGTCGGTCTCACCCGTATGGGCGGCCCCACAGATTCGCTTGAGATTGCCGTTTCCGTAGGGTTTTCTCACCAACTCCGGGAGTGTTCGCCCGGCTGGGATTTTTTCCGCGGGTCTGGGCATTATAAATTAGCATGAGTGGACTTGTGGCCAGTCGACCTGGACCCGAGCGACAGTTTTTGGACGGGCATTTGCTCAACGGTCTCGGTGACTGTTGTCTGGCTCTGGCCGCCATCTTTGCCTTGACCTTAATGCACTACCTCTGGAGTTTACCCGTGGAAGTCAGCGCCCCCTTGTGTGGGCAAAAGCTGCTCTGGCTGGCAGGCTATTTGGGGGTTGGCCTGGCCATTCGCCGGAGACATTTCAAGCCAAGTCAGGCTCAAGCTCTCTCCTATGCGGTGCTGATTTCGGTGATTTTCTCGGTACTGGTCACCGGTGTGGTGGCTCCTGCAGAGGACCCCAGTCTGTTCCTGGAGCTACTTCTCATCGCTCTGAGCCTTGTACAATTGAGTTTTCGCGATGGCCTGGCTCAGATCGCCCTGATTTGGTCGGGATGGATGATGGTGGTGTGGCTGGCTCCCCCCGATCCTGGTTTTGCCAGACGTCTGGCCACGATGGTGCTCTTTAGTCTGGTCAGCTGCATCGGTCTGGGCCTGCGCATTCGCGTTTATCGAAAAATCTACTGGTTGCGGATGCGCGATGCCGCCACCAACCAGCGCCTGCAACGCAGCCTTCAGGAATCCGAGGAGATGCGCCAGAACCTGGACGCCCTTGTGAACGAGCGCACCGCCCAGTTGTGGCAGGCTCACAAGATGGAGTCCTTAGGTCGCCTGGCCGGGGGGGTTGCCCACGACTTCAACAACCTGTTGACGATCATCCTGACCAATCTGGAAATGGCTCAGGAGGGAGTCCTGGATGAAGATCAACGCGAAAGTCTGCGGGATGCCCAGACCGCTTCCGCCCGAGCGGCGGAGCTAACTGCTCAATTGCTGGCTTACAGTCGCTGCGAAGTTATCGAGACCAGTGAAGTCGATCTGGTGGAATTCTTCTCCCAGATGCGCAGGTTGGTCCAGCCCTTGATCGGTTCCACCATCACCACTCATTGGGAAGTGGCACCCGAACGAGCTCTGGTTCTGGCCGACGCCGGGCGGCTGCAGCAAGTTTTAATGAATCTGGTGGCCAATGCCCGCGACGCGATGCCTCAAGGGGGTAACTTGTACCTGCGTCTCGAGACGGAGAACGGCGGCTATCAGATGTCGGTCAAAGACGAGGGCTGCGGAGTCCCGGCTGAAGACCTGCACCGAATTATGGACCCGTTTTATACCACCAAGCCGGTCGGCAAAGGCACGGGGCTGGGGTTGTCCATCGTCTTTGGGGTGGTCCAGCAGTTCGGCGGTCGGGTTCGGGTCGAGTCCAACCTGGGTCAAGGAACCCGGGTCAGTGTCTGGTTGCCTGGATTCTCCAGGACATCCACCAACTGATCCAGGCTGGCCAGCACGGCCAGGCAGAGTTCGCGCACTTGCTGATCGGCTGCAAGCATGTCGGGCACGAAGACCACCTGCATTTCCGCGCGACGAGCGGCCAGCACCCCCATGAGTGAATCTTCCACCACCAGGCAACGGCGGGGATCGACCCGCAATCGCTGGGCAGCTTCCAAAAAGACGTCGGGCTCGGGCTTGCCGGCTGCCACCTCATCACCGGCCACGCGGGTGGGAAAGTGTTCGAGCAGGCCTGAACGCTCCAGCTTGTGGTCCAGTTCGGCCTTCTGACTGGAGCTGGCGATGGCTCGAGCCAGATTGCGGCCTTTGAGGTAGGGAAGTAGCTGCTCCAGCCCTGCCTTCCAGCCCGGGCCCTGACCCTGGTCCCAGAGTGAATAGAAGTTTTGGCGGCGCAAAACGCGCCACTCATCGACTGGCACATCCGGGCCGAACTTTTGCCGCAGCCGGCGATTGCTGTCTTCCAGGCTCAAGCCGATCAGACTGCGGTAGAATTCCTCGCTGAGTTCGAATCCGACGGATTGAGCCGTCAGTTGCCAGCAGAGGAAGTTGTGTCTTTCGGTGTCCAGCAAAGTTCCGTCAAAGTCGAAGATGACAGCTGCAAAAGACATGTGGCTGGTTTCCTCCATTGGGCTGGCTGCTCCTTGGGCTTGAGGCGCCTGAACCATTTTTCCTTTCCGGACTGGGGGCCCGGCAAGGCTCTGGGGGACTGGCTGCGAACCTGAGCTGCTATGTTCTGGTTTTTGGCCTTTTTTCTGACTGCGTTGCCGTCCTATACGCTGCCCCCGCATCCAACTGAGCAGCCCGTCATGGTGGAGGATCACCCCGAGCTGACCTTTCGCACGGCCGCCAATCTGGCGGCAGCCTATTCAGGAGATCGGCGTGGGCTGGCCGAGCTGCGAATGTCGGGCAGTTCTGAATTTAATTCGGTGAGTCTGGCCGAGATTCTATCCCGGCTCCCCACCCGTCAGGTGGTGGTGGTGGACCTGCGCCAGGAGTCCCACGTGCTCGTCAACGACCGGCTGGTCACCTGGGATGCCGGGGATGATTGGGCCAATGTTGGACTGTCCCACGATCAAGCGGTTGAGTTGGAAGAGCAGCGCATTCGGCCGTTGACCTTCCTGCGAACGCTGGGATTGGTCGATCAAAAGCAGTTTGAGCACGGGGAAGGTTCGGCTGGCGAAGCTGCCCTGGTCTGGTCGGTGCGCAGCGAAAAGGATCTGGTTCACTCTCAGGGCCTTGATTATGAACGCCTCACCGTCACCGACCACCTGCGTCCAGACGACCAGGAAGTGGACCGCTTTGTGCGCCTGGTGGAGGGCCTGGAGTCGGAAGACTGGCTGCATTTCCACTGCCGGGCTGGAGTCGGGCGCACCAGCGTGTTTATGGGCATGTTCGACATGCTGCACAACGCCGACGTGGTGCCCATGCAAGAGATCCTGGCCCGGGCCGGCAGTCGTGATTTGAATGAAATTAAGGATGGCCCCCGCCAACTCTACTATTCCGAACGCTATGACTTTCTGACCTGGTTCTACCGCTATTCCCAGGCTCGCCTGGGCGGGAGTCGCCTGATCTGGTCAGAGTGGCTGCGCCAGCAGTCCTAGCGTCGCTTGTATTCGACGTAGCTCATCAAGGCCCCGAACAGAGTCACCCCGACCCCAACCACCATCCAGACCATCTGCTTAACGGCGTGACCCGAGCTGGCGATCTCCAGGCCGTCTGGGTCCGGACTCGAGGCTCCCCAGGCGGTGCGGAAAACGGCTACAGCTAGAATCAGCAGTCCGGCCAACCCCAACAGGCAGCCGGGGCGCATGAGATCACGGAGGGAGAAGCGAGCGGTGGGGGTGAGTTCCTGCATAGGGGGATTTTCGCTCCCAGGTGCCGACCCGCCTGGGTCGAAATTCCAACAGATGAAAAGCAAGTTGATGATCACGATGGCGTGCCTGGGTTTTTCCGCGCTGGCCTGGGCTGACCCCGCCTATCAGGTAGACACGAAAATTGTGCGCGAATACGAGGAAAACGGCGAGAGCAAGCGGGTGGAAATCAGGCCGAATTTCCGATTTTCCGCTGGAGCCGATGGCCAGCTACGATTCAATGATCAGGACCTGACTTTGCCGAATCTGCCGGACCCCAATGCTCAAAAGGCCTTTTCCGCGATGATGCAGATGTTTGCCAGCCAGGCTGCTCCACTGATGTCGCAGTTGGGCAAGGGCCAGCCTTTTCAGATGATTTTGGAAGTGCCCACCATGCACGAGAAGCTGAACATTGAAATGACCCCTCATCAAGACGAATAGGGATTTGGACTCGGGCGGCAAACCCAGGGCCCATGAAGAAGAATCTTGCGTCCGCGTGTCTATTTTTGAGCCTTTCAGGGCTGGTCTGGGGTCAAGAAGTGGTGACTCCCAACGAGAATTTGGTGGTGGAGGGAGTGCCGCCCATCACCAGGTCGTTGGTTGAAGAAATCGGGCAGTACACTGAAAGCCGCTCGGCGGCTTTTTTGAGCTGGCACCCCACTCGCCGGGCGATGTTGATCCAGACCCGGTTCGCGGACGTTCCCCAGCTGCACCAGGTGGCCATGCCAGGGGGCGCGCGTAAGCAGTTGACGTTTTATCCCGAGAAAGTCGGCTATGCCCACTGGCGCCCCGGTCGGGGGGACGGCTTTTTCTTCAGCAAGGACGTAGGCGGAAACGAGTTTTTCCAGCTCTACTGGAAAGATGCCGCCAGCGGTAAGGTGACCCTGTTGACCGACGGCAAGTCACGGAACACCGGCGGTGTTTTCAGTCGCAGCGGCAATAAACTCGCTTACGAGTCCACCAAACGCACGGGTAAGGACACCGACATCTACTGGATGACTCCGGGCGATCCCAGCAGCGAAAAGCTCTTGCTGCAAGGTGAAGGAGGGGGTTGGACGGTCAGCGACATTGCTCCCGACGAGAAGGGGCTCTTGTTGCAGAATTTTGTTTCGGCCAACCAGAGCGAATTGTGGTGGCTGAATCCCGTCAGCGGCGAGAAGAAGAAGCTGACTAACCCCAAAGAGAAGGTGGCCTACTCTCCCGCCGTTTACACTCCTGACGGCAAGAGCATCCTTTTCACCAGCGACGAGGGCAATGAATTCGCCCGGCTTTTTCAGATGGATCTGGGCAGCGGCCAGAGCAAGGTGATTTCTCCCAAGCTGGCGTGGGATATCGCCTCTTTCACTCTCTCAGAAGATGGCAAGACGCTCGCCACCGTGGTCAACGAGGCCGGCGCAGAGCGGCTCCACCTGTATGAAGTTCCCAGCATGCGGGAGATCAAGATTAAGGCTCAGATTCCGATGGGAACCATCGGCGGTCTGAGTTTTCACCACAACAATCGTGACCTAGGCTTCTCTTTGAATTCGGCCCAGACATCTTCAGATGCCTATTCGGTGGATGTAAGAACCGGCGTTCTCACCCGTTGGACTGAGAGCGAGACCGGCGGCCTCGACCCGAAGCAGTTTTCTACCCCTGAACCAATCCGCTGGAAAAGCTTTGATGGCAAGGAGATCTACGGATTTCTTTATCGTCCCCCGGCTCGCTTCAGTGGACCCAGGCCGGTGATCGTCAACATCCACGGAGGTCCGGAATCCCAGTTTCAACCGGTCTTTCTGGGCCGCAACAACTACCTTCTAAACGAACTGGGAGTGGCGATTGTCTTCCCTAATGTGCGCGGCTCCACCGGTTTCGGCAAGAGCTATCTGGCCGCGGACGATTGGGAGAAGCGCGAGGATTCCGTGAAGGATATCGGCGCCTTGCTGGACTGGATCGGCACCCAGCCAGGACTGGACGCCGGGCGAGTGATGGTCACTGGCGGTTCCTATGGTGGCTTTATGACGCTCTCCAGTATGACTCATTTCAATGACCGGTTACGCGGAGGGTTGGATGTGGTTGGGATCTCCAATTTTGTGACCTTCCTGGAGAAGACCGAAGGCTACCGCCGGGATCTGCGTCGGGTTGAGTACGGAGACGAGCGCGACCCCAAGATGCGCAAAATTCTCGAGGAGATTTCTCCCACCAATAACGTGCAGAAGATTACCAAACCCATGTTTATCGTGCAGGGCAAGAATGACCCCCGTGTGCCGTTGGCTGAGGCTGAGCAGATGGTGGCCGCTTTGCGCAAAAAAGGCGGAACCTGCTGGTACTTGATGGCCAAGGACGAGGGTCATGGATTTGCGAAGAAAAAGAACCAGGATTTTCAGTTCTTCGCCACCGTGCGCTTCATTCAAGAAGTGCTTCTGAAGTGAATGACTGATCTGAGGTCGCTTGCGGTTGCTCTGGCGCTGAGCGGGGTCATTCGGGCCCAGCCCGCGCCCGTTCCCACTCCGGCCATCGAGAGTTCGCCCGTGCCTGCCCCTCCTGTGGTGAAGGTCACAAGCCACCCGCGCTTTCTGGTTGCCAGGGGCGAGTCTTTACGCTTCCCTTCGACCGCCGCCAGTACACCCCCCACCAGTGAGTTCTGTCGCTTTGAGAAAAAGGCCGGACTCTGGTTCGTGACCGGCCTGGCTCCGGGTACGGCCAGTTTCGATTGGGAAAAGGACCACTGGGAGATTCTGGTGCGCGAGCGAGCTCTCAAACTGCCGGAGAAGCTCAGTCTGAGTGTATTTGGTGATTATCCCGGGCCCGAGGCCTTGTTGCACTGGGCTCGAGATTTCTTGCATCCGCGAGCGGAGTTGAAGCTCACCAACGGCCAGCTGCAGGCCCGGGGCACCGATCTGATCGCCTACGAGGGCTCTCCCAAACTCGAGGTCAAATCCGAACCGTTGGAGGGCCGCAAAGCGGATGGCTTGATTCTGTCCAACTGGCCCGAGAAGATCGACTCGGACCAGATTTTGCTGGAAGCTCCCCTCACACCTGAAAAGGCCTGGCGGGTCATGGTGCACCACCGCAACATGCCCGAACAGCCGGCCCGCTGGCTGGAGATCGAGATCATTCAGCCGCCTGGAGTGGACGAGCGCTATGCCATCAGCAGTTACCTGAACGGGCCGGCCACGGATGAGATTTTTGTCGGTCATCTGGCGGCCTTGCGCTATTTCAAAGAAAGCAGTCCGCGCGGGTATTTTGCCAGCCTGGCAGGCGGCAAGCGCCATCTGGTGGAGCGGGCCTGGCTCAAGCCCGGGCAAACCGTCAGCGCCATGCTCTCGCTGCGTGCGCTGCTGCCTCGCAGTCAGGCCGGCATCCTGCGAATCTCGGCGAGGACCCCCGACAACTCGGAGAGCCTGAGTCTGCGACCTACGGAAGCCGGGGCGCGCACGGCAAGGGGCGTCTTTCCTGGGGAGATCGTTCGCGAGCTTACCTATCGGGCCGGACCCGCCTATCTGTTTGAGGGCATCGGTGGGCAGCCCTATCTTTCCGAGACAACCAATGGCTCGCCCAGTCCCGGCAATTTTGGAGCCGTCTACCGCTACCGCTGGAAACTGGAGAATCCCGGGGACCAGCCGGTCGAGGTGCGTATGGAGATGTCGGCTCGAGGCGGCCCGGCGCGGGCCAGCCTTTGGATCGACGGTGAAAATATCGAGACCGGCCTCTTAAAGGCGGAAGCGATTTTGCTCAAGCGCTGGCAACTGCCGGCGGGCGGGACACGGGACGTGGTCATGGAAACCTTTCCTCAGGCCGGTTCCAACTTTCCCCTGTCGGTGACCCTGAGCACTCGCTCGCCCGGCTCAGCCGGCGACACACCCCCTCCGCCCGCGCTTCCAAGTTATTACATTCCTTAGTCACCGTTGGTAACGAATCGGCCGGTCGGTAGTACTTCGGTAGAAATCATCAGGCTAGTATCCGCTTACATACAAAATATGGAAGAGGAACCTGAAATGCCCACTCCAATGTCGCTTTCGCAGGAAATCTCGCGTTGTCGGGAACTCCTACAAATCAGCCAGTCGCGCATGGCTCAGTTGGTGAGCCTCAAGACGACCAGACTCTCCGATCTGGAGAAAGCCCGCTCTCTCCCTTCTGAGGCGGAGGCCAAACGACTGCGATATAACCTCAAGCGCATCGTGGAGGATTTTCACCGAATGGCCCGCTCCACCCCGAGCTTGTTGGCGGACCCGCGATTGCGGTCACTGCGCGAGCGTGGGTTCGCCGGCTGAGCCGGAGGCCTGATACGGGCTCTCGCGAAAGGGCCCGGCTGTGGCGCGCAAAAAGCTGCCGGTTGTATATCAAGATGAATGGTTGATTGCCGTGCTCAAGCCGGCCGGTCTGATCGTGCACGCCAGCGAGGATGCGCCTCTGCGAGACACGGCGCTGCGGCGCGTTCGCAGTCAGACCGGCCGGCGGGTCTACCCGTGTCATCGTCTCGATCGCCCTACTTCCGGCCTGTTGCTCTTTGCCTTCTCGGGCCAATTGGCGCGGCCAGTTTTCGAAGCGTTCGAGCGGCGTGAAGTCAGCAAGAGCTACTGGGTCCTCTGCCGGGGACACCTCCAGCCTGGCCAGGAGGAATTGGAGCGGCCGATCGATGGGCGCTGGGCGTTGACGCGCTTTAGCAGCCTGCGCGAATACGAGCTCCCCATGGGCGTGAGCAAATATCCGACTGCTCGTTACAGTCTGCTGGAAGCCAGGCCGGTGAGCGGACGGCGCCATCAGATCCGACGTCATCTCTCGCACCTGGCCCATCCAGTGATCGGAGACAGCGCTCACGGCGACCTGAATCACAATCGCTTCTTTCGCCAGGTTTGGGGTTTGCCTCACCTGTTTCTGGCCTCGCGCAGCCTGCATCTGACCCACCCGGTCACGGGCCAGGCCTTGTGTCTGGAGGCTCCGCTGGCCTGGCGACTGCAGGCCTGCCTGGAGCAACTGGAGGAGTTCCGCCTGAGCGCCGGAAAGCCTTAGGCACAATGTTCTACGGTTCGCCCTTTCCGCCCAATCAGCAGCCTTCTTCAAATCAGCCCTCACCCTTAGGTCCGGGAGTTCCGCCCATGGGAATGGGAGTCCCCCCCCAGGGGGCCGCTCCGGCCGCCAATAAGCCGCCTGAAGAGATGGCCTTCGCCGAGGCGCGGGCTGCCATCAAGGCGGAGTGTCGTGACAATGTGCCCCTGCTGATGGGCGAGACCAAGAAACTGAGTGTGGCTGTGCTGGAAGCCTGGGATTTAATGCTGGTGGCCGGTCGCCGCGGCCTGGAGCTCAACCCGGTGGAGATTTTGCGCCAGGAAATGCAAAATCAGGTCATGGCCTACGCCCTGATGCGTTTTCTGCCGGACGACGCTTGCAAGAGCGCGGCCGAAGCCTGCAGCGCCAAAATCCCACAGGCCATGCAAGAAAATCCTCCGGTCGGCAAGGCCGGTTTGTTTGTGCGCGAGCTGGAAGCGCTGGTCAAAGATACTCCGCGCAATCAGCAGGCCATCAAGGAGTGGTTGCTCTCTCAGCCCCTTTTTCGAGCCATGACCGGAAACGCAGGTGCTTTTGCGAATCTGGAGGCCCACTACCAGGAATGTGCTCCCAAAATGAATCAGATCATTCAGTCAGCCAATGAGTCTCTAACCTCCTTGCTTCAGCAGCAAAGCCAGCTGCGCCCGGGAGCTCAGTTCCGCCCGTTATAGTCGTCCGATTTTTCGACGCTTTTTGTCGGCATACATCAACTCATCGGCCTGCTTGAGCAGCGCTTCCAAATCCTTGCTCTGTTTGGGGTGAAAGAACACCATCCCGGTAGCACAGGCCAGCCTGTATTTGCGCCCGCGAGTTGCGTTGACTTGTTCAAGTTGGGTTTCCAGGCGTGCCATCAAGAGCGACTCATGGGCCGGTTCCAGGTTGGCTGCCAGCAGGGCAAATTCGTCTCCGCCCAGGCGGGCGATTAGATCGGCCTGACGGAACGTGTCTCGCAAGACCTGAGCAAAGTCGCAGATCATTTCGTCGCCGACCTCATGCCCCAGGCTGTCGTTGGTTTTCTTCAGGTCATTGAGATCGATGAAAATCACGGCGGCTGACTCGACCTCGCGCTCAAAAACCAGCATCAACTTTTTGCCGATACTCATAAATCCGCGCCGATTGGTCAGTCCGGTTAAAGCATCCGTCAGCGAGAGCTCTTCCAGTTCCTTGGACTCTTTCAGGAGTTGATCCATGGCCGTACGATAGTCGGTGATATCCTCCAGCAGGGCCAGTACGATCGGACGGTGGCCTTCGCCGGTCACCAACGAGGCGTGCAGGCGTCCCCAGAAAGGATCAGCGCCATCGCGTAAAAACCTGGCTTCCAGCTCGCAGCGGTTTTCTTGCTGACGCCAGAGGCTGTTGAGTGCTTCTAACTGAGGCCGGTCGTCGGGATAGACCCACTCATTTAAATGGTGCCCCAGCAGGTCCGCGGGCGAGAACCCAAGCAAGCGGCCGGCCATGGGATTGGCGGCCCGCACGGTTTCAGTCTGGTCGCAGAGTTCAAACACGCCCAGAGGGGCCTGACGCAACAGGGCGCGCAGGTGGGCCTGACTGTGATCCAGTGCCTGGCTGGTGAGGCGCAGGCGGATATCGCTCACGACCGACTCGGCCAGGTCCTGCAAAAGGTCGACATCTCGCTGGCTGAATTCCCGAGCCTGGTGATCGATCACGCAGAGGGCACCAAGGGTGATGCTGTCGTCTAGCTTCAGCGGCACCCCCAGGTAGGCCCCGATGTCCAGCGCCTCTCGTCCGGGATGGTTCTGAAAGTCGGGATGCCGCAGGCTATCTTCCACCTGGAGCGGCCCGTTCTGCAAGAGCAGGCGCTGGCAGTAAGAATACTCCAGCGGAGTTTCGGCCCGACTGCACCAGGGTTCTTGCATCCCTTGCTGGCTGAGGAAGACCTGGCGGTCTTCATCCAGCAGGGTGACCAGGGCGATCGGCATGTTTAGGAGCGAGCTGGCCAGACGCGCAAAACGTTCAAAAGCCACGCGCGCTTCCGGCTCTAGCAGGCCGCTGCGTCGTAACAGTTCAATGCGGCTTTGGTGTGATTGGGCCATTGTTTCGCGCTTTCGGCACGATAGCGGGCATGTCCCACCAACGGGATCCAGGGCCTGAACACGCGCTGATTGAGGCGCAGGTTGGGCATGCTGAGCAGGGCCACTCCCGAGGTGATCAGCAAGACCGCTAACGGCGTGGTGGAGGGCAGAGTCTCGCCCACCAGCGCGGCCAGGCCGACCGCAACCAGCGGATTGACATAGGTATGGGTGGCCACCAGGCTGGCCTCGGCGTGGCGCAGCAGCCAGGTGTAGGCTGTCATCCCGGCCAGGGAGCCGGCCAGCACCAGATAGAGCCAGGCCCAGACGGCGCTGGCCGTGACCGGGCCGGTCATGGCTTCGCCGCTGAGCAGGCTCAAGCCGCTCAAAACCACTCCTGCCGCCAGCATGGTCATGCCGGAGAACTGGACGCTGCTTTCGGGCTTGGGTAGGCGGGGAGAGAGCAGGGTGGCCACCGTCCAGCTGATCGAGGCCAGTAGGACGGCCAAGGTTCCCGAGTTCAAGCTCCCCAGGTCGCCCATAAGCGCCAGAAGGCCCAGGCTGGCCAGCGATATGCCGGCCACCGTCGGATGGCCCGGGTAGCCTTTCTGATAGAAACTCCAGAGGGCGATCCAGATGGGCGTGGTAGCGTTGAGAAGGGCTGCCTGTCCTGAACTCACGGTCTGCTCGGCCCAGGCCACCAGACCGGTGCCGGTCGAAAGCAGCAGGGTCCCCATCAGCAAGGCCGAGCGCCAGTGCTGCATCTGCGGGAACGGCTGGCTTCTGAGACTGAAAAGGAACAGAAGCAGGCCTGCCAGGCCGAAGCGCGCGCCACTCATGGCCAGAGGCGGAAACGCTTCCAGTACGTAGCGTACGGCCAGAAAAGTTGAGCCCCAGATCAGGTAGATGGCGGCGAGAGCAAGCATCTTGGTTTTCATAAAGGCTATGATAGGGGCTGCAGGTGTTGGGTAACAGATTCAGAAAATGCACTCTGTGACCATAACAGTTTGTAATCGCGAGAACTGATCCATATGGCGGCCGGGGTAACTGTACTCCATCGTTACGAGCAAGTGGCTTCCCATCTACGCCATTTGATCGAAAGCGGCACCTATGCGCCCATGCAAAAACTGCCTTCGGTGCGTTCCCTCAGCGGGCAACTGCACGTGAGCATCACGACCGTTTTGGAGGCCTATCGCGTCTTAGAAGATCAGGGTCTGGTCGAAGCTCGACCTCAGTCCGGGTACTACGCCCGAGGTCTGGAACCGCAGCCCAGGGTGGAGTCCCAGCTGGCCGTGGAAGATCCGGTGGACGTGGGCATGGGCGAGTTTCTGATGCGCTACTTGAGGGATTTTCAGAGGCGTGATCTGGTACAGTTCGGCTGCGCCTGCCCAAATCCTGATCAGTTACCCAGCGCAAGGCTGGCGCGCTGCCTGGCCAAGGTTTCGCGCGAGCTCGGCCCGGCTGGCAATCTTTACGACATCCCCCCGGGTTGCGAGGCTCTGCGGGTGCAGATTGCCCGTCGCGCCCTGCAGTCGGGTTGCGCCGTGGGTCCTGAGGAGGTCATGCTGACGTTGGGGGCTCAGGAAGCGATCACCCTCTGTTTGTTAGCCACCTGTCAGGCCGGCGATACGGTGGCGGTGGAGACGCCGACCTTTTACGGACATCTTCAAGCCATTGAGATGCTGGGCCTCAAAGCCGTCGAGATTCCCTCCGACCCGGTCTACGGCGTGAGCCTTGCTTCATTGCGCCAGTGCCTCGAGGATGTGCCGGTGAAGGCAATGCTTTTGTGCACCAGTTACTCCAACCCGACCGGTGCCAGCCTGAGCGATGACGAGAAGCACGAGTTGCTGGAAATCCTGGGCCGTCGCGAGATTCCCTTGATCGAGGACGATATTTTCGGCGATCTGAGCCATGCTCAACATCGTCCCCATGCGGCCCGAGCCTTTGACCGGCGCGACCTGGTTCTGCTTTGCTCGTCGTTTTCTAAAACTCTGGCTCCCGGTTACCGAGTCGGCTGGGTGCTGGCCGGGCCTCGCTACATGGCTCGTCTGCACCAGTTGAAGTTGTTTTCCAATTTGGGCTCGCCGGTTTTGCCGGCGCTGGCCATCTCTGAGTTTCTGGCCAATGGTGCCTTTGAGCACCATCTTCGTGGCTGTCGCCGCTTCTATGCTCGCCAGGTCAGTCAAATGGCGGATGCGGTGGAGCGAGCTTTCCCGGCCGGAACGCGGGTGACCCGACCCCGGGGCGGTTTTGTGCTCTGGGTCGAGCTGCCCCAGGGTTACGACACCCGCCTTTTTTATCCCAGGGCGGTGGAGTTGGGTCTGACCTTTGGACCCGGGCCAATCTTTTCGGCGCGCGGTCGATTTCGCAACTGTCTCAGGCTCTGTGCGCCCTATTGGGGGCCTCAGAGCGAGGCCGTTCTGTGGAAGTTTGGAGAGCTGCTGCAGAGACGTCGGTAAGACAGCCCCGGATAAATGGCGGATAAAGTTAACATGTTTTCGTCTGTTTTTAACACCCCTCTGGTAATCTTTGAGCAACAAAGATAGATATCAGCCGAGTGTATTCAGAGGAGAAATAAGAAGATGAAGAGCGTGAACAACACCGCCGCCATGATTCTCAAAGGGATGGCCAGCAAAGGCCTCAGCCTCAATCAGCGACTCGAGCTCATCAAGAAGTAAAGTTTCTTGTCCTTTGCGGTCGTAGGCCACGTCGAATGGATTTCCTTCGTCAAAGTGGCTGAACTACCGCGCGCTGGCCAGATCCTCCCGGCCCAGGACCACTGGGAAGAGGTCGGTGGAGGAGGCAGCGTGGCCGCCACTCAGCTGGCTAAACTAGCCGGAACGGCTCACTTTTTCACCGCCCTGGGCGAGGATGAAGTGGGCCGTCGCTGTTTTCAGCGTCTTCAACAGTTGGGTCTTGAGGTTCACGTGGCCTGGCGGTCCGAGCCGCAACGTCGAGCGATTGTTTTTGTGGACGGGGCTGGCGAGCGCACCATCACCGTGATCGGTCCCCGGTTGGAACCCTGGGCTGATGACCCTCTCCCCTGGCACCTGCTGGATGAGTGTCAGGGTTGCTATTTCACCGGAGGCTCGGCCGAAATGGCTCGCCGTGCCCGCTCTCTGGTGGCGGCCACGCGAGTGCGCGATCGCTTTACAACCTGCCAACCCGACCTTTGGGTCGGCAGTGGCTCAGATCCACGTGAGTCTGTCGGGGTCGAGGCATTGCGACCGTTAGTTTTGACGGCCGGTGCGCTCGGAGGTCGATACTGGACTGATGCGGGCGAAGGAAGCTGGCTGCCGGCACCGCTGCCGGCTGAACCGGTCGACGCCTATGGCTGCGGTGACAGTTTTGCTGGGGCTCTGGCCTTTGGCTTGGAGAACGGTTTGCAGAGCGCGATCGAGCTGGCCGCTCGCTGCGGAGCTGCCTGCCGCTGCGGCCGTGGACCCTATCAGGGGCAACTCAAGCTTTAGCTCGGTCAATTCTCTTCGATTGAGTGCCTTATCCCTTCCGGCGGTTTTTGACTTCGGTTCGGTTCAACTGGAGGGTGTGATACAGGCCCTGCAGCACCAGATCTGCCTGGATGTCGTCAAACAGTCCCGCGTGTTCAAAGAGTCGAGAAAATCCGCCTGTTCCCATGCAGATGACGGGCTCCTGAGCGAATTCCTGTTTGCGAATATGGGACATCATCTCGCGGATCGCGAAATAGTGACTGTAGTAAAGGCCGGATTGAATACTCTCCACCGTGCCCCGACCCACCATGTTTTCCGGCACCACGATTTCTACTGGCGGGAGCTTGGCGGTGCGCTCGACCAGCGATTCCATGGCTGTGCGCAGGCCCGGCATGATCAGGCCACCCAGGTATTCGCTGCCGGAACGGATCACGTCCAGGGTTGTGGCCGTTCCAAAATCGGTCACGATCAGGTTCTTGCCCGGATGTAGAACGGCCGCCCCCACGGCCGCGGCGATCCGGTCGGCGCCCACCTCAGCCGGGTTGCGACAAAGGATTTTCAGGCCGGTTTTGACTCCCGCTCTCAAAAAGAACGGTTCTTTCTGGAAGTATTTCAGTGCGCAATTTTGAATGGCATGATGATGCTCGGGAACCACCGAGCAGACGGCCACGTCTCGAACCTTGACCGGGTCAAACCCCCACTCGCGAATCACGGCCCGGAGAAAAACACCCAGTTCGTCTGAGGTCATCTCACCCTTTGAATTGCGCCGGAAGCGCACCTGCAGTTCGTCCTTTACAAAAAGCCCACCAAAGATGTGGCTATTGCCCACGTCCAGAGCCAATATCATAAGTTATCGATCAACCTCACCTGGCCAAGTCGCACCGCCCCCAGACGGCGCCCCCGCCATTCTTGCACGTAGTCCACTGCAAACCCCTGCTGTTCCAATTGCGATTGGGCTTGGGACAGATCGGGGGCGCTTTTGAGGATGTGGGGGAATTCTGCCGCCAGTTCGCGCTGTTCTGGAGTCAGACGGCGGTTGCGCGAGCTCATGGCCAGTCCGTCTGCTTCGCGCACGGTCGGGCAGGCCACAATCTTGGTATTGAGAAAGAATTCTGAGACCATACCCTGCACCAGCTGCAGTTGTTGGAAGTCTTTCTCTCCGAAATAGGCCTGATGTGCCTGGGCCAGGTTGAGCAGCTTCATCACCACCGTCAGCATCCCGTCGAAATGGCCGGGCCTTTGCGCCCCTTCCAATTGTTTGCTGACTTCATCCTCGCTTACTCGATAATGATAACCATTGGGGTACATCTGGGCCGCGCTGGGCGCCAGCAGATAATCTGCCGCACCTTCGAGCAGTTGAATGTCCTGGTCCAGAGTTTGCGGGTAGGCGGCCAAGTCTGTGGGATCGTCGAACTGAGTGGGGTTGACGAAGACCGAGACCAGTGTTTTGGAGTTCTCCTGATGACTTCTCTGCACCAGGGCCAGGTGACCCGGATGCAGCGCGCCCATCGTTGGCACGAAGCCCAGGCTTGTTTCCAGTTGGCTGCGAAACTGGCGCCACTCGCTCAGGTCGCGAAAGACCCTCATTTGTAAGACTCCTCCAGGGTCGGAAAGGCTTGCTGGCGTACATCCTCCACAAAGGCATGCACGGCTTGCTTGATGGTTCCGGCCAGATCCGCGTATTGACGCACGAAGCGGGGCTTGAAGTGGGTCTGTCCCCCCAACATATCCTGCAGAACCAGCACCTGGCCGTCGCAGTGAGGCCCGGCTCCGATACCGATGGTGGGAATTTCCAGGCTTCGGGTTAGGTTCTCGGCTACGGGTGTGGGCACGCACTCCAGCACCAGCGCAAAGCAGCCGGCCTCTTGCAGAGCCAGCGCGTCTTCCAGGAGCTTTTGAGCCGCCGCCTCGGTCTTGGCCTGAACCTTGAAGCCTCCCAGGGCGTGCACTGACTGAGGGGTCAGGCCCAGATGTCCCATGACTGGAACTCCAGAGCGAACCAGATGTCGGACCAGCTCGGTGTGAGCCCCTTCCAGTTTGACGGCTTGAGCCCCAGCCTGCATAAGCTTGAGCACGCAATCCATGGCGCGGTCCAGACTTCCGTTGAAAGTCAAAAAGGGCATGTCGCCGATCACAAACCGGTCCGGCGCGCCCAGCTTGACGGCCCTGGTATGCAGAGCTATCAGCTCGGTCGTGGCGGAGATCGTGTCGGGATAGCCATGCATGACCATGGCGGAGCTGTCTCCAACCAGGATGCAGTCCACCGGGGAATCGTTGAGCAGGCGAGCGCTCCAATAGTCGTAACAGGTCAGCATGGTGATTTTGGGTCCGCCCTTGCGGAAATCATGGATGCTGTTCATATCAGACCGCCCGGTAGGCCGTGACAAAACTGGTATAGACGCCCTGATAGGGATCGCCCTCCAGGGCCTTGAGGTTGCGATCGACGGTGGCCTGATCGCCCCGCACCAGCGGTCCGGTCAGAGGGTTGACCTGATGCTGCAAGTTATGGGTAATCTGGCGCAGGTAGGGGAGAGCAGCCTGGCGTGGCAGCCCCAACTGCTTTTCCATGACCTGGAAGAAGTGGTCCCAGAGCATGGACGTGAAGTTTCCGCTGAGAACGCATTCAGCGTGGTAGCGGGCTTTGAGCTCGGTGGAAAGCCGATGATGGGGATTGGGAAGTCCTGGCAAGAGGTCCGAGAATTCCGGCGAGTCGTGATCGATGACGAAGTGAATCTCGCGGTAGGCTTCGATGGGATAGAGCTCGTGACTGAAAGTCATCAGAGGATGGGCTCCCCAGGCCAGCGGCGTGGACAGACTACCGGAAAAATGGATGAGCTTCAACGGACTGAGCTCGGGGTGGTCGAGCAGAAAGGGCACGATAGAGTCGTCGCTGATGGACAGAAGCACATGAGTCACGCCCTCGAGGGGAAGGGGTCGATGCTGTTGGCGTGACCAGACTCGGAACTCCAGCTTGAGGTGCTGGAAGTAATGCTGCAGGTGGCGGCTGACCCGCCCGTTGCCAATGAATAAGTAAACAGGTACTTGTCCCATCGGATCAAGTCCTCGCTTTGCTATGAAGTTCTGTTTTTGTGAGTTTTTGCGCGTGACCGCCCGACTAAGAGTCGATCCGCCTCACATGGGTATTTAGACTCTACTGACCGCCCGAAGTCAAGTGTCGGAAGCCCAGGTTATACATCAAGAAGGCATACTGGTCGGCGGTCAGGTCAATGCCTTTGAGCAAATTGCTGGCGCCGTGGCCGGACTTGGTGTCAATCCGGATCAGCACCGGGTTGTCAGGGCCCACGGTGGCTTGCATGGCGGCCGCGTACTTGAAGGAATGAGCCGGAACCACCCGGTCGTCGTGGTCGGCGGTTGTGATCAAGGTGGCCGGGTAACGCTTGCCCTTCTGCAAGTTATGCAGAGGAGAATAGCTGTAGAGGTTCTTAAAGTTGACCGGGTCTTCGCTGGAGCCGTACTCGGGCTTCCAGTTCCAGCCGATGGTGAAGCGGTGAAAGCGCAACATGTCCATCACGCCCACACCCGGTAGACCGACCTTAAACAGGTCGGGCCGCATGTTCATGACCGCGCCTACCAGCAGGCCGCCGTTGCTGCCGCCCTGAATGCCCAGACGGTCGGGATTGGTATATTTTTGAGCGATCAGATATTCAGCGGCGGCGATGAAATCCTCAAAAACTTTGTGTTTGTTGAGCAGCATGCCGGCTCGATGCCAGTCTTCACCGTATTCGGCACCGCCGCGTAGATTGGCTACGGCGTAGATGAAGCCTTCGTCCAGCAGTGCGATGACGGAGGAGCTAAATCCAGGTGTCAGACTGATATTAAAACCGCCGTAACCATAGAGGAGGACGGGGTTTTTGCCGTCCTTTTTCAGGCCCTTTTTGTGGACCAGGAACATGGGAACCTTGGTGCCGTCCTTGGAGGGATAGAAGACCTGCTCGACTTCGTAGTTGGTGGGTTCGAAGGCCAGCTCCGGTTTGCGAAAGAGGGTGCTCTTTTTGGTTTGAATATCGTAATTGAAAATCGTGGCCGGATAATTGTAGCTGCTGAAGCTGTAGAAGACATTGGTGTCGTCACGCCAGCCGCCAAATCCCGAGGCCGTGCCCAGGCCGGGCAGCTCGACTTCGTTCTCCAGTTGACCGTTCATGGAGTAGACCTTGATGTGGGTGGAGACGTCTTTCAGATAGTGGGCAAAGAGCTTGTTTCCGGCGGAACTGACGTGGCTGAGCACGTCCGGTCCCTGGGGAATGATTTCTTTCCACTGGCCGCTGGCGGGATCGATCTGCACCAGTCGGCCTCGGGGCGCGTCTTTGTTGGTTTCCACCAGGAATTTGCCGTCGACTTCGTCCACCACACTGTGCTGGTCATCAGTAATGTCGGCGATCAAAGGTTTCAGTTGACCGTTGGGATCTTTGAGGTCCTGGTAAAGGATGGCGTTCCCATCCTTCCCGGCCCCTCGATCGGAAATGTCCACGAAAAGATAACGCTCGTCTTCGCTGGTTCCGGCTGAATGAAAGCGCAGCAGGTGATTTGGGTCCTCGTAAATCAGGCGGTCCTGACTCTGGGGAGTGCCGACTTTGTGGAAATAGATCTTGTGATTTTCGTTCTTGGCTGAGAGCAGATGGCCATCGGCCGGTGCATCGTAGCGGCTGTAGTAAAAACCGTCGCCTGCCCAGGCTGCTCCAGTGACCTTGGCCCACTCCACCTTGTCATCCAGAACCTTCTTGGTGGCCACGTCCAGCACGTGGATTTCCTTCCAGTCGGATCCGCCCACGCTCTGGCCGTAGGACGCCAGTGTGCCGGCTTTGTTGAAGGTGATGAAGGAGAGAGAGGTGGTGCCATCGGGGGAGAGCTGGTTGGGGTCGATGAGAACTTCGGGTGTTCCGTTCAGGCCCTTTTGAACGTACCAGACCGCCTGTTTCTGCAGTCCGTCATTTTTACTGAAGAAATAATTGTCACCGTAGTGAAAAGGCAGACCATAACGCGGATAATTGATCAGCTTGAGCAGTCGCTCTTTGATCGCGTTGCGGAACGGGATGGCCTCCAGGTAGCCAAAGGTGACCTTGTTTTGCTCACTGACCCAGGCCGCCGTTTCGGCGGAATTGTCGTCTTCCAACCAGCGGTAGGGATCGGGTACGCTGGTCCCGTGATAGTCGTCGCTCTGGTCGGACTGACGGGTCTGGGGCCGTTGAGGCGGCTCGGCCTGGGTGCCGGGCGCGATAATTCCAAGAGCGAGTAAGCAAAGCAAGTAACGTTTTAGCATGGTCACCTGTTTGCAATTCGGTGACATCTTTCCTTGGGGGTCGGGCTAAGCTAATGGTGGCAGGTTTTCCGCCAGAGAGGCCGCCGACGCCGGAGGTTTTGCATGCAAGTCACTCAACGTTCGTTTTCACCGATCTTAAGGCCTACGCTCTACAAACAAGATGGTGGCCCCCCGCCCGAGAAATGGGACAAGGCCGTGTTGGGCGGGCAAATCGCCGGAGGCTTGGCGCTCGGAGCCGGTCTGGGTTACGTCGGCATGGATCTGGGCATTCGCGTGGGCCTGAGTAACGGCATGCAGGCCCTGGGGGGACATCCCGCGGCTCAGATTCTCTCCCTGTTTGTGGTTGGCCTACCCCAGGCTGTTTTAGGGGCCGCCATCGGCGGCGGAGTCGGCGCGGCCGTGGGCGTCGGGGCCGGGGCCTACCTGGGAGGAAAAGTCGGGGAGCATTTTTCCCGGGCTTAAAGTTAAACAGGCCTCAATTGGGCAATGTAGGATAATTCTGGCCCGGTCACTAAAGGCCGCCCTACCCGGGGCGGTCTTTTGCGCGTTGATAGTTTGTTGACAGGCATCCCATAGGCTGCTCCTCCCGGCCTCGGTCGGACACTCACATCCCATTGGGAGGCATTTGTGAACCATAAAACTTTAGCCAGCGGCCTGCTTTTGAGCGCCGCTCTCGCCATCAGTGGCTGCGGCAGCGACACCGTCACCAGCGGCAATACCGTCTTCGTCAATCAGGGCGGCTCCAGTGTGACCATCGACCCGTCACTCTCAGGAATTTTTCCGCGCAATCCATTCCTGACCACGGCCGCCCAGCAACTGGCCGCTCGCATCATTGGCACGGACGGCTCGATCCTGGACGTCACCAACCAGGTGATCTGGGCCTCTTCGGATGCCACCACCGCCACGGTCAGCTCGGGTGGACTGGTCACCCCCATTCGTGCCGGGGTCGCCATCATTACGGCCGGTTCCAACGGTGCCTCAGCCGCCACTAAGGTGACCGTCAACAAGGCGATTGGGCGCGACTTTACCTCGCGCGTTCAGGACCGCATCGCGGTTGGAGCCGGCAAGATCATCACGGTCGGCACAGGCGGCAAGATTTTGAGCTCGACCGACGGCCTCACCTGGACCTCTGTCAATTCGGGCACCACTTTTGACCTGCTGGGGCTCACCTTTGCCAACAATCAGTTCGTGGCCGTGGGTCAGTTCGGCGTGATTCTGACCTCTGCGGACGGCGCCACCTGGACCTTGAGGGATGCTCCTTTTACCGGCTCTCTCAACGGGGTTAGCTTTGGTGCCGGTAAGTTCGTGGCCATCGGAGCCGGCGGGGCTGAAGTCGTGTCGACCGACGGGGTTACCTGGACCCTGGGCGCCACCGGCACGACCAATGACCTGCAGGATGTGCTCTTTGCTAACAGCCTCTTTGTGGCCAGCGGCGCCAACGGAGCCATCCTCACCTCCTCCGACGGAACCGCCTGGACCGCGCGCACCAGCGGCAGCTCAGCTAGCCTGCAAGGCCTGGCTTTCGCGAACTCCAAATTCGTAGCTGTGGGGAGCGGCGGAACCGTTCTGACCTCGGCGGATGCTATCGCCTGGGCTCCCCAGACCTCGGGCACGTCTTCGGCCCTCAATCGAGTTGGTTTTGGAAACAGCAGGTTTGTGGCTGTAGGAAGCGGCGGCACGGTGATCAGTTCGCCCGACGCCGTTACCTGGACCTCCGCCAGCGTTGGCCTCCAGCCCCTGTTCGGCATCGGGGTTCTCAACAATCTCTTTGTGGCCACCGGCAGCGAGGGCGGCACCTACACCTCTTCCGACGCTGTGACCTGGAACCTGGTGAACGCCGGGGCGCGTGATCAGCTTGACCAGGCGACCTTTGTCAATAACCTCTTTATCGCCACCGGCGGAGGTGGAGCAGTGGGTCGCCTGGCCACTTCAACCGACGGAGTGGTCTGGACCAATCGCCTCAACCCTGCTCCAAACGAGGCCCTGCGTGGCGCCGCTTTTGGTAGCGGCAGATTTGTAGTGGTGGGTTCGCGAGGGACCATCCTGACTTCTACGGACGGAGCGACCTGGACCATCACACCTTCGGGAACAACCGATTCCTTGGCCTCCGTCGTCTTTGGCGGCAATCAGTTCGTGGCCACGGGAACGGGCGGACGAATCCTGACTTCACCGGATGGATTGACCTGGACCACTCGAACCTCTGGTGTGGCTGTGGAGCTGAATGGATTGACCTTTGCCGACAATCAGTTTGTGGCGGTCGGCACGACGGGTACGGTTCTGACTTCGCCTGACGGCGTGACCTGGACACCCCGAGTCGGGAATACCGCCGGCAAGCTCAACGCCGTCATCAAGGGCGGAAACCTGTATGTGGCGGTGGGCGATTCTTCCACCATCATCACCTCTCCAGATGCCATCACCTGGACGGCGCGCTCTACCGGGATCGCCAACCGAGCTTTCGCCAGCGTCGCCTTCCAGAATGGTCTGTTCGTGATCGGGCACGGCAGTCGCTTTACCAATGCTGCTGTGGGCTCGTTTACCTATGGAGCCACCACCAATAACGTGTTTACCTCGACTGACGGCATCACCTGGACCCAGGTGTTTAACACCACCGGCGGTGGTGTGACGGTGGGGGCCGGTCAGTTCCTTTCCGTCGGACAGACGACCCTGGTGACTTCGCCTTAGTGAGTCGCAGTCTCCCGGGCTTTCGGGCCCGGGAGGCTGTGTTCCAAGGGAGCAGCGGTGGGATAGGTGCGCACCGGCAGTCTGGGGTGGATCACGATGTAGGGCCACTCCGGCTGCTGCCGAGTGAGAACGAAAACTTTGCCGTCACTGATCTGCCTCACCCTGAGCGAGCCGGCGTTCAAGTGCACGCGGCTCAGGCCGTTGAGGTGATACACCTCAAAGTCGGTTCCAATCGGTTGCACCTGGATTTGGTCGGTTTCCACCGTCAGTTTTCCGCCCTTTTCCTGGATGCGCAACTGGCCAGCGAGCAGACGCAGACTGCTGGTTTTGACTCGTTCTAATTGGGTTTGGGGCCCCATTTGCACGGTTTGGCCAGCGATCTGGATGGTCCGCGGGCGGGAGCCCGTTTCCCAGTGGCTCGTACTCTGAGCCGGGCTGGAGCCAGAGTCAGCCGGAGCAGTTCTGTTTCTGCGGGGCGGGGCCAGGAGCAGTCCGCCCAACACCAGCAGAATGGGGATGGAGATCGCCAGTCCCGAGAACAACGGTCGGTAAGTGCGCTTTTGGTGATAAGGCTCCTCCTCGTCCCAGGTTCGGGTGCGGCCCTGCATTCGGCGCAGGGCATCAACGTCCAGTCGGCAGCGGCTGCACTCCTCCAGATGCTCCTCGAAAAGCAGCCGATCTTTCAGGCGTCCTTCCACGTAGTCGCTGGCGGCCTGAGATTCAGGTCCGTGCCATTGGTGTTTATCCACTGTTCTTCTTTTGCCCCAATCGGGGAGTTTTCTCCTAGGGGGTGAAGAAAAGGGCCATGAAAATACTTGTGACCGGCTCGGCTGGCAAACTGGGGCTCTACTTAACGAGAAGTGCTGAGGTGCTGGGGTGCGGGCGCAAGGATTTCGACCTGGCCCACGACTTTTCGAGCTACCTCGAGCGGGTTGCGCCTGATGCCGTGATTCACACCGCTGCTCTGTCGGCCATTTCGGACTGTTTGAGTCAGCCTGATCTGGCCGATCGGGTCAATCATCTGGCCTCGGCTCGACTGGGAGGCTGGTGCCGCGATCGGGGAGTGCGTATGGTCTATGTTTCCACCGATATGGTCTTTGATGGCGAGCGAGCTCCCTATGATGAGGAGTCCGAAGCCGAGCCCCTCAGCGAGTATGGACGTTCCAAGCTTCGTGGCGAACAGGCCGTATTAGAGCAAGGGCACCTGGTGGCACGGGTTGCCCTGATGGTGGGGCCGGCACTGGGGGAGCGGCAGAGTTACTATGACCAGCTTGTGAGTCACCTGAGGGCGGGCCAGAGCGTTTCGCTGTTTCGGGACGAGTGGCGTGGAATGTTGAGTTACGAAGACGCCGCGTTGGGGCTGCTGCAACTGGTGCGCGGCCAGGGCTCGGGCCTGGTGCATCTGGCCGGCCCCCGCCTGTCACGTCTGGAATTGGGCCAGCATCTAGCCTCCGCGCTCGGATGTCCCGAGCTTGTCCGTGCCGGCCAGCGTTCAGACTACCCTTCTCCCGAGCCTCGCCCTCGCGATCTGACCATGGTCAGCCGGCGCCTTGCGGAGCTGCTTCCCGGCTGGCGTGCACGCTCGGTGGAAGAACAGATGAAATCCTGGCTTGGAGAAGCTTGACATAACCGGTCCGTGTGGCTACTATAAGCCCGCTACCTGGGTAGGTGGCCGAGTGGACAATGGCAGCAGACTGTAAATTTGCCGGGCTTCGCCCTACGTGTGTTCGAATCACACCCTGCCCACCAACGCAAGAGCCCTGAGAAATCGGGGCTTTTTTCTTTGTGTCGAAGGCTTAACTTGCTTGTCAGCCTGGGCCTGAACTTTTGACGGGCGTTTCACGGACCTCCTTCGACCAGGGTGGCACTCTGACTGAGAAATCAGTCAAAGGAAGTCCAACCCCATGCTCAGCAAGCTCAATGGTTTCAGCCCCCTTTCCGATCCGAGAGTCCGCTCGGTTCCGGTCGAGCACCCGGTCCCGCACGAGCAGGACCGATTTGAGTCGACTCCGGTCGGTTGGAAGCCCTGGGCGGCTGTGAGCCTCAGTCTGATGGGGGCTATTCCCGGTATGGCGGCCGCCCGGCCCGCCCAGGCGCAGGTTCAGGTGACCTGGACTTCGCCCGTTCGCTATCCAAGTCAAGTAACCGAAGCCTTGAAGCCACTGCAAGAAGAGGTTTTGGTCCAACTCCAGTCGGCTCGCGCGGAGCGCCGGGCGGCCCTGGCTCTGCCGGAAGGAGCCCAGCGGGACCGTCAACTGAGCGCGGCTTTACAGAAGTTGGAAGCAAGCCTGGAATTGTGGCAGGGCCTCTTTCAAGTCCATAACGGTCTGGAACAGATGTCCAGCGATGATCCGTATATCCGTTGGGAGGGCGCTCCCCGGCTGAACGAAGCCGAAAGCGCTCTGCAAAAGGCGGCCCAACACTATCGCTTCTTCGAACAGAAGGGGCAGCAAGATCTGGTCAGGGTACACAACCTGGTCAACAAGCTCTCGTGGGAAGACACCTTCGCTCCACCCGGTCTCAAGCTCCAGGACGCCCCCTGGGCTCAGCACGCCACCACCCAAGACTTGCTGCAAGTTCTCTCGAACATGAATGTGGCCGACGGTCGGGCCGGCAACGGTGGTGCCGAAGCGCTTGCGGAAGCGACCCAGGAGCTGGCCCAACTCCGCCAACAGGCCTGGGCCATGCCTCACGCCAGTGCGGACCAGGAAGAGGCCCGCAGCGCCAGGATTAACGAGGTGGCTCAGGAGTCCGAGGCTCATCGCCATCGTCGCAACGGAGCCTTTCAAATGCATCTGCAGTTGCAGCGTCTGAATTTACAAACAACCGGTCCAGCCTGAGGAACTTTTTGGACTCGCCCCAGCCGGCCCAGAGGTCTACATTGGACCTATGAAAAGCGAAGCTCAAACCAATTCTCGCCAGTATTTCCTCTATTTGGGTGGACTTTATCTGCTGGGAGGGCTTCTCATTTGCGGACTGCAGCTCAGTCAGGGCCAGGGCTTGAGTGGGCCGAAAGACCATCTGGGCTTGTTCTTGCTGGCGAAAGGCCTGCCTTTGTTTGTGTGCGGACTCCAATTTAAGGGTTGGATTCAGCAGCGTCCGTCCTGGCTCCGGGGTGTGACGGTGTTCAGCATGGCGCTCAGTTCCCTGGCCTTCGGTTCAGCCATGTGGAGTTCTGGACCGGGCACCCCCTTTGTAGGTGACCTGTTCCTGGCCGGAATGGGTCGACAATTGCTGGAAGCCGCTATTGCTGAGAAGCCGAAGCCTTCATCCAGCCACCGATCTCCAGCACTGAATCCAGCAGAAGGTCCAGGTCGGACTGACGAGTGCGGTGATTGACCAGGCACACCCGCAGCACGAACTGCCCTCCCAGAGTGGTGCCTGAGGGCACCGCCCGTCCACTTTCGTGCAGGCGAGTGAGAAGCTCTCGGTTATTGACACCCCGATAGCTAAAGCAGACCACGTTCAGCGGGGCCGGAGCGGCCAGCTCCAACTCTGGCCGGGATTTGATCTGTTCCACCAGATAGGCGGCCTGGTCCACATTCTGCTGAATGATGCGTCCGATCTTCTCGACGCCGTAGCTCTTCATGCACATCCAGACTTTGAGGGCTTTGAAGTTGCGCGTCAGCTCCAGTCCCAGCTGCGCGAAAGGCAGTCCCCCAGCAATCACTCCGCGCGTCTCGGGTTCGATGTAGCTGCCCTCCAGCTCAAAGGATCGCCGCTGGGCATTGCCGTCTCGCACCAGCGCGCAGGCGCACTCGAAAGGGAGATACATCCACTTGTGCAGATCGAAAGCCAGGCTGTCGGCCCGCTCCAGTCCCTTGACTTGAATGGCCAGTGCGGGCGCCAGGCGAGCCAGCGCTCCGAAAGCACCATCCAGGTGCAACCAGATTTTTTCCAGAGCGCAGAGGTCGGCCAGCTCGTCCAACCGGTCGATCGCGCCGGTGTTAACGGTTCCTACCGTAGCCACTATGGCCAGCGGTTCCATGCCCGCGGCTCGGTCCCGTTTCAGGCGCTGGCGCAGGTCACTCAGATCGAGACGGTATTGGTCATCGCAGGCCAGCGCTCGGAAGGTGTCCGCGCCCAGCCCCAGCAGGCGCAGAGCTTTGGTGACCCAGGCGTGAGTCTGGGTTGAGCCATAGACGACGGGCCGGCGCGAGTTGCCCAGCAGGGCCTCGCCCTTTAGCCAGCGATCTCGGGCTACGGTCAGGCCGATCAAGTTGGCCATGCTGCCGCCACCCACCAGCAGAGCACCCGATTCGGGGGGAAAGCCCATGAGTTGGCGTAGCCAGTCCAAAACTCGTTTCTCCACCAGAGCTGGGGCCTGGTTGAATCCGGCCATATGCGGATTCAATCCTGCAGCCAGCATATCCGCCATCATGGCCAGCGGCGTCCCGTTGCCCTGGACCCAGCCATAGAATCGGGGATGCAAATTGCCATTGGGGTAGGGGAGAACTTGCTGGAAGAATTGCTGATAGACTTCCGCTTCCGAATGGCCTTTCCAGGGGAGCGGGTCCTCCTGCAGACCCTGGCGGACACCGGGTGGCATTTCACGCCAGGCCGGCTGCTCTGGAAGAGTGCGTAAATGGGTCAGCATGTCGCTCAGCATTTGCTGAGCAAGCTGGGAGAATTGTTCCCAGTTTTCAGGGTCCAGTGTTTCTTGCATAGGCCAGAGTATAAGCTGGAGTCGACCTGGATGCTATCCGTTTCTTGCGGGGGCCGAGCCTGCCGGGCGACGAAGTGCTTGGGATGAGAATGATTTCCTTACTATTTATGATCGCCCTCAGCTCGACCCTGGCTCTGGCCAAACCCATTGAGGGAGGCGCCAACCAGAAAGAAGGTGTGGCTGGCCCGCCAGGCCAGTGGCTCTTCAATGGAAAATACCGCCTGCTCTTGCAGAGTATGATGGAAGCCAGCCCTTCCGAGATCGAAGCCGACAGTAGCGCCCCCCGGCCGGAGGCCGGCCAGAAAATTTGGTGTCTGAAAATGACCTTGAAGTTCGGCCAAAAACAGCAGGATGTCGACACTCTGGATATTTCGGTCGCCGATTCTTCTGATATCACTCACACATTCTTGCCCTACCTGATCCAACCAAATCCGACCCCGCAGACGGTGCAGGGCGGAGCCTGGAAAGAACAAGCCTGGATTGCTCTGCCGATTGACTTTGTGCCGGCCAAACTGGTCATCAGCTTTCCCAGTGATACCAAGCATCCAGCCTTTCGGGTCGCTCTCTAGGGATCAGTATACTGGTCGGCGCGTTCGGCGGGCTGGTAAGCTGGCCTGGAAATGTCAGATGAACAGGCCAAGAAAACCGGCGAAGAGATTCTGGCCGTGCAGCGCCAGGAAGCCAGAACTGAGATGGAACGGCCCGCCCTGGGTCTGGCTCTCTCCGGGCTTTCGGCTGGCCTGGACGTGGGTTTCTCTTTGCTGGTGATCGCGGTTCTGTCCAGCCTGTTGGGTGAAAGCTCTCGACCGATTCGTGAACTGGCCTGCTCGCTGGGTTATTCGATCGGCTTTTTGTTCGTGATTTTGGGCCGTTCGGAATTGTTTAGCGAGCATACAACTATGGACATCCTGCCCGTGCTCAACGGGGAGAAATCTCTTTTGAGCCTGGTGCGACTCTGGGTAATCGTGTTTTGCTCCAACCTGGTTGGGGCGACGGCTTTCGCCTGGGCGGCGGCCGGGATCGGCCCGGCCTTGGGGATCTTCCCGTCTTCCATACTTGAGGATCTGGCCCGGCCGTTGGTTTCTTTTCCGTCTGGAGTGCTCTTTGCAAGTTCAGTCTTCGCCGGCTGGTTGATGGGCTTGCTGGGATGGTTGGTCGCCGCCTCCAAAGAAACCATCAGTCAGATCCTGATCGTCGTCCTGGTCACCGGGTGTATCGGGCTCTGTCACTTTCATCATTGCATTGCCGGTTCGGTGGATGTGCTGGCGGCTATTTTCGCCGGAGAGTCGATCGGGTGGGGCGATTTTCTGCACTTTTTGACCTTCACGACCTTGGGTAATGCTCTGGGCGGGGCCATTTTCGTGGCCCTGATCAAGCACGGTCACATCGCATTTGCAGAGAAAAAGGAGCACCTATGAGTTTGGATTGGATCGATGAGCATCGTCAGTTGTATCTTCGTGACCCGGAGAAGGGGCATTTTTGGGACTCCACCGTGGTAGGCGGATCCGGTCCGGTGCCCACTTTGCTCCTGACCACCGTCGGTAGAAAGAGCGGGCAGAAGCGTATGATGCCTCTTATTTACGGAAAGGTGGATGAGGGCTACGTGATTGTGGCCTCAAAAGGCGGGGCTCCCAAACATCCAGACTGGTATGTCAACCTGGAAGCCGAGCCGTCCGTCGAAGTGCAGGTGGCCAGCAACAAGTTTCCGGCCCGCGCCGAAACCGTGACCGGGGCTGAGCGCAGTCGACTTTGGGAGCTCATGCTGCCGATCTGGCCGCCCTATGCGGATTATCAGAAAAAGACCGAACGAGAAATTCCGGTTGTTCTACTACGACCGATGCGTTAGCGGTCGGTCGCTGCTTCAGGCTTCAGGGTCGGTCTGGTGGGACACAGATTGGTCCGCTTTGGTTTCTTCCTTGAGAAATTCGTCGATTTCGGTTTGCTTCTGGTCGATTCTTTTCTGGACTTCATCCACTGCCTGAATCTCGCTGTTGAGATCGTCCAAACCGATGCCCTCGCCCTGGTGTAACACATAGACTTTCAGACCCAGGACCTGCAGCTTTTCGTCGCGTTCCTTCATCAAGGTTTTCAGTTCGCCCCGCAGCCTCGTCTCGGTTAGTTTGTCGCCCATGTGCTCCACGCCCTGCTTGAGCTTTTGGGTGGCGTCGCTCAGGGCGGGGGCCATTTTTTCTTTCATCTTGTCGAAGAAGGACACGGTCGAACTCCTTATTTGAAGTGGTCCAGGAAAGCCAGGTTGGCTCGGGTCAGTTTCTCGACCGTGGCCGGGATTTCGGATGCGGGCGGCTGGAAACTCTTACCAATTTCCATGGTGATGGCCAGTTTCCCGTTTGCATGGAAAACATCGCTGGACGTTCCGGTGGTCGGGTAGAGATCCATGCTGGGCTGGACCTTATAGTCTCCCCCCAGTGCCTGGTTCATGGCCGCCCCTAACCGCTGGTATTCGGCGACATTGACTGGCTGCTCGTTCTTGTAACCCCAGGGGATCAAGATCAGATTCCCATAGCTATGGTAATCCAGCACGCCGCGAATATTGGGACGTTGCAGCACCAGCTTTTGCATCGCCTGGGTTTCGGGTTCAGAGGCACCCCGTGGTCCGCGATAGGTATCCGTGCGCGGGCCGTCACTGGTGTGCGATGGGTCGTCCTGGTAGGAACAGGGCTTGTCTCCGGGGTCACGATACATCTCTGGTCGATTCGGGTCAAAGTAGTTGCGATTGAGGTCGACGCCTACGGGAGTCGGCCATTCAAAGTCGCCGGAGGGTGGTTTAGGCTGGGGACAGCCGGTCTCCTCATTGACGCGACGATTCTTGCGCCACCAGGAGTCTTCGGTTCGTGAGTATTCGTAGCCGTCCGGATTGACCATGGGGACAATCCAGGTTTCCAGGCTTTCCACGCGGCTCTTCATGTCTTTATCCCGAGAGTACCCGTCCAGCATTTTGGAGGCCAGTTCCAGCGGAACTTCAACCGTCATCCACTCGCGAGCGTGGTGGCAGCCCGTGATGACTACACCCGGGGCCTTTCCTTCAGGTTGCTTGCCGATGCGCAGAGCCCAGATTTCACGGCCCTCCACGCTCTTCCCCAGGCTGACGCGCTGAGCCAGCTCCGGATATTTCCGGGCCAATTGGTCCAGTCGAATCGCCATCTGTTCATAGCTGGTATAACCGCTGGCTCGGGTCGGCTCGAAGGAAGCGGCAAATTCGCGCATGAGCCGGGCTTCGTCTGCTCCGGTCCGCAGTTCGCCTTCGGCCTCCAAGTAGTCGCGGATTTCTTCTGGCTGCAGTTGCCCGTCGCCATTCCGGTCGACGCGCTGAAAACGCTGCTGGCGGGAGTTGGTTTCAATCTTCACCAGGCCAGATTAGCCGTTCGTCGTGCCCGAGTTGCTACCGCGGGGTTAATTCCTCGAGTGTGAATATTTGTGTCCCTTTTCGCCCAGAACCTCATCAGTGAGCTGTGCAGAGAAACTTCAGAATGAAGCGAGAAGTCTCTGTCTAATCCTGTTGTCAGCGGCCCTGGCGGCACAAGGATTGGAGTGAAGGCACCGCGCAAGCACGGATGGATTTGGCTGGCCAGCCCGCCTTTCTTCGGGTCACAGGTCGCGAAATCGCGACGACAGTCGCTCATTATCAACAGCTGCTAAGCGGGTTTCAGGGCCGTTAGAAGCAGGCGCTTGAATCCATAGAAGACTGGACTTCCCGGACAGGCTTTGCGCACGGCCCGGCTGTATTTCTCCAGAAACTCATCCGTCACCGAATAGGCGGTCAGCAAGGTTCCTTTGGTCCATTCCACAATGGCATCTGCATTCTCCAGCACGTGAGGGTAGACTTTCAAGATCACCTGGCTCTCCTGCGCGCCCAGCTCCCACAGCAATCTGGCGTACTCTTCCACTGGCAATACCGGGCGCCGCAAAGGTTGTTGACCCAGGCCAGCGGCCACGGTGGCCGCGGCCTGATGTGAGGGATGGTCGAAGTTATAAGGCATCTGAACCAGCAGTTGCCCGCCCGGATTGAGGCAGGACCAGAGCTGGCGAAACAGGGAGGGATGGTCATCCACCCAGTGCAATGCCGCGTGCGAGAAGATCAGGTCATAGCTCCCGCTGACATCCTGGATGCGTCCCAGTTGGAAACCGGGCCCGGGTGGCAACATCTCGGCCGAGGAATCGATGCCCAATACGCGAGAGTCGGGCAGGAGTTGTGCCAGGCGCTTACTGAGCTCGCCTGTGCCACAACCCAGGTCGACCACCGAAAGCCCTGGTCGGATCTGAAGCCAGGCGATCAGGTCTTGAAATGGAGCCATGCGTTCAGCTCGGAAGCGGTTATACTGTTCTGGGTTCCAGTTCATTTTTCAGGATTTTTTCAGTCTCAAAAGATATCCTGGCTTCCCGGGGTCTCCCTGCGTGACGAAGCGTTAACAATTTGGCAACATTCTGGCATCCCCCCTTCGTGTAGGTTAGTCATGAAGTTGGAGGGACAGTTTTATGGCAAGCTCAATTGGATCTGGTATCGGCAATGTCGGCGGTCATGGGGAATACAAACGAAATATCCCCGCCCAGCGCGAAGCGGATCACAATCCTCAAGTCGGAAATGATGGATTTATTAGTTCGGGCGGTTCGCTGCCCTCTCAGGAGAAGGTCTCTGAAGCCCGCGTTGAGTCTCAACCGGTCGCGGAGAAACCTGCAGCTCAGGCTTCCTCGGCCCCGAGCAGCAATCGTAATCCGATCACTCTCTCCTTTGATGAAGGCGTCAGCGCCATCGGCCTCAACAGCGGTGTGGAAACCGTTGGACTGGGAGCCTTTACCAACGGTCTCGGCAAGAGCAACATCACCACCATCAGTGGCCGGGTGTTGGCCGGAAACCCCTACGGTAACTAAAAAAAGGCCGCTCCGGCGGCCTTTTTTTATGTACGGATGTTAGAATTTGTCTCAAGCTCCAGGTTCGCCCGCCAACCCGTCAGGCCTGTGAGTGTCTTCCTTGAAGGCGCGGTGACCGTGGACTGGGGTCTTCTTGCTTGAATGGGGTTCAACTAGAGTATGTCTTTCAGTTAACATCTTTGCGATGTCCTGGGGGGAGAGAGGCCCTAGTATGAGTTCAAGAACTGAAAGGACTCTGAAAACAGATGCCCGCTTTCCTCAAGCCCTCCTTCCAACGCAAAGTTGCCGCCACCGCCGCCCAACTGGGCGACCTCTCGGATTGGATGGCTCCCCGCCAGGCTGAGCTACTGCGTGGAGATGACCGTCGCTACTTCGGTGAAGTTCGCGTCTTCAATCTGCGCACCGCCTGGGTCCGTAAGCGCGGGCTCAATTAGGAGAACATCCATCAGTTCTTCACAAACCGTGGAGACAAAGTCCACCCCGCGGCCGCGCAAACGCAATCGCGACTCAGTTAGAGACCACCAACTGGACGGGAAACCCTGGAAGAATGCTTCCAGGGTTTCTCTTTTTAAGCCCGGAAATCGGCGTAGCAAGCGCGGCAGGCTGATGCCGCGCCGGACCCGCAGTCCCATCATGAGGCAGTCACGCAAACCGCCCTCCAGGTCGCGGCGTTCGGCTGCTACCACAGGCAGGGCTCCGTGAATCAAGGCTTGCTGGTAGGCGTGAGGGTGGAGAAGTCGGCGTACTCGCCAACCGTTGATGAAACCGGTCGCTCCGCAGCCCAATCCCAGGTAGGGCAGGTCCTTCCAGTAGACCAGGTTGTGGCGTGATTCTCGTCCTGGTCGGGCCCAGTTGGATACTTCATAGCGTCGAAGACCCGAGCTTTTCAGGTGGCGGCGCATCCAGCGGTCCATCTTCCAGACTCGCTCCTCGGGCGGAAGCGTGACTTCTTTCTGGCGCAGCTGGGCCTCCAGGCGCGTGCCGGGTTCTACTGTGAGCTGATAAACCGAAATGTGGTCCGGCCGGAGTGAGAGGGCCTGGTCGACAGTGTCTTTCCAGTCGGCCAGAGTCTGGCCGGGAAGTCCATAGATCAGGTCCAGGCTTAGATTTTCGAAGCCGGCCTTTCGAGCCCAGTGGACCGCGTTGCTGACGTCTTCCACGGAATGGATTCGGTTCAGTCCGGTCAGTAGCTCGGGGCGAAAGGTTTGAACACCCAGGGAGATGCGGTCGAAGCCCGCCTGACGCAGGCCGTGGAGTTGCTCGGCCGAGACCGTGCCCGGATTGGCTTCCAGTGTCACTTCCAGAGGACGATAGTCGAAGCTCTCGCGGCAGGCCTGCAGGACCGAACCGAGTTCTTGGGCGGAATAAAGACTGGGGGTGCCTCCTCCGCAGAAGACCGTATGAATTCGCCACCGCCCCGCTCGTCGAATATCTGTGACCAGAGCCTCGATATACTCGGAGCGTGATTCGCCCACGTCGGTATAGGCGTTGAAGTCGCAGTAGGTACAGCGGCTGCGGCAGTAGGGAAAATGCAGATAGAGGGCCGCACGTCTCACCTTGAAGCGATTCTAGACAATAAAAAAGGGGCCTCCCGGAGGAGGCCCCTTTTGGAGTCGCGCTGACTACTTCTTGGACTGGGGGTCCGCTTCGTCGGCGATGGCGTTGTACTGGTCGGCCTTGTTCTGGAGAACCTGGCCGGCTTGACCGGTCTGGTCGCCCTTGGTGATGTCCTTGTTGCCTTCGACAACCTTCTGCTTGCCTTGCTGAGCAGCCGTCTTGCCGTCGACAATCTGCTGGCGACCCTGGGTTTCCTGGTCGGTGCCGGCCTGGACTTTGTCCAGTCCGTCGCTCTGAGCCTGGATGCCATCGGTCTGAGCCTTCTCGCCGGCAATGATGTCGGCCAGGTTGGCTACGCGGCCTTCCAGGTTGGCCTGCTTGGCGGCTGCCAGGTCGCTCTGGACCTGAACCGTCTGGCCAAGGAACTCGTGGTCGTCGCTGATTCCCTGGTAAGCCTGGTCGGCCTGGCCAAGGGTTTCTTGACGAGCAGCCTGGTTGGCGGCGAGGGCGTCGGTGATGGGCGGGATGTTGGCCGAGGTGGCGTTCATCTGGTCGTGGGCCTGCTGTTCGGCGTTCAGTCCACCGGTCATCGCGGCCAGGCCAGCGGCGGCGTTCATCGAGCCTTCGAGGCGGTCGGCCTTGCCCTGAGCAACCTGCTGGTCGCCGAGCTGTTGCAGTTCGTCGGCCTTGGCCTGGAGGGCGTCGGCTTCGGCCTGCTTCTGAGCGGCGGTGGCCAGTTCTTGGTCGGACAGGTCCTTGAGGTCTTTGCCCTGCTGAGCCAGGTCGGCGGCTTCCTTGGCGTAGGCGATGGCGTGGTCGTTGGCAATGCCGGCCTTGTCGTGGAAGTTCTGGGCCGAAGCGAAGTGAGTGGCGGCCGACTGCTTGCGCTCTTCGGAGCTGGCGGCCTTGTTGTCGCCGTCAGCCTTGTTCTTGTTGCCCTCGGCCAGGAAGCCGGGGATTTCTTGGAGAGAGGCGCCAGCTTCGTTGTCGATCTGGGCTACGCGAGCCAGCAGGTCGGCCACGCTCAGGGCCTTCTCGCCTTCGCGGTGCTCGTGCATGGCTTTGCCTTCGAGCTTGGCGGCCTGAGCCCACTCTTTGCCAGCCAGGATGCTGGTGTCGAGCGAGGTCTGGTTGACTTCGGCGGCCTGGGCGGCGTGCGATTCACCGTGCTGCTGGTAAACGACGGCGTCTTTTTCCTTCTGAGCAGCCTGCTCGCCTTTGCCAGCGGCGGCGGTCTGGTGGGCTACACCCGAGATCAGGCTGGCGGTGCCTTCGCGGTTCTGAGCCAGGCCGGCGTCGAACTGGTCGTTGCCGGATTGAACCTGGGCATTGGCGGCGGCTTCGGCGTCGCTCTGGCTGTGCAGGTCGGCCAGCTGGCCTCCGAGGTTGGCGGCCTGTTCGCGGGCTTCAGCCAGCTGCTCGGCGAAAGTCTTGTTGGCGTTGGCGGCCTGAGCGGTGTGAACCCCTTCGCTCAGAACACCGAGAGCGGCCATCGCGCTGACGGTCTTGCTCTGCGAATTGAGGTCTTTGGACTCGGTCAGAGCGGAGCTGAAGCTGTCGATGCCGCCCTTCTCCTGGGTGAGGCCAGCCTGCTCCTGGTCGATACCGGACTGAATCTGGTCTTGACCTTCGGCCTGGGTCAGTTTGCCCTGGGCGACGTTGGCGGCGCCTTGAGCGGCGGTGGCGATACCCTGGGCGACCTGGTTGGCGCCCTCGTTAACTTTTGCGGTGCCGGCCTGACGAAGGGCGTCGGCCTGGGCTTTGAGTTCATCAGCGCGCTGCTGGTCGGCGCTGGCTTGAACGCGAAGATCGGCAGCCACATCCTGGGGGGAGGGGCATTTGCTGGGGGCGGCGGGCGCTTTGCTGACGGCCGGCTTGGCCACCGTTACGTTCGGTTGAATGGTGCTCATTTGGGACTATCTCCTTGATGTTGTGTGAAAATGGACCTTGTGTAGTGCACTCACAGTCTAGGACAGTACGCCTATGCTATTTGTGAACGATGTGTGAATTAAGCGAAGCGGGGGAAATTCATACCCATGCCTTTCTATCACCGCCTCGGACAACTACCGCACAAACGCCACATCCAGTTCCGTAACCCTCAGGGTGCTCTCTACACCGAAGAAGTTATGGGCCTGGAGGGCTTTTCGGGTATTCAGTCCCTCCTCTACCATAATCATCCACCAACGCGCATAAAAAAAGCCGAAAAGATCTGCACCATCGACCCTGGCTTCGTTGATTTTGGCGCGCTGCGCGCTCGTCAGTTCCGTACCAACAAGATGGCTCCCAAGGGGGATGCCCTGGAAGCTCGTCAGGTACTGTTGGGAAACGAGGACGTCTGGCTGGGGATGTCTCTTGTCAATAAAGACATGGACTATTTCTACCGCAACTCCCAGGCCTATGAGGTCTGGTTTCTGCATCAGGGTCAGGTCAAGTTTCGCAGTCAGTTCGGCAATTTGGACCTTGTGCCGGGAGACTATCTGGTCATTCCCTACGGAGTCACCTGGCAAATGTTGACTGAGGAGGCTCGGTTCTTCACCATTGAGTGCCCTTCTCAAATTCAGCCTCCCAAGCGCTACCGCAACCAGCATGGCCAGTTACTGGAGCACAGCCCGTACTGCGAGCGCGACATCCGCCTGCCTCAGGAGCTGGAAACTCATGACCAACTCGGCGAGTTCGAGGTACGCGTCAAGGCTCGCAATGAGCTGCATCGCCACATCATGGCTCAGCATCCGCTGGGTGTGGTGGGCTGGGATGGTTACCTGTATCCGTGGGTCTTCAATATCAACGATTTTGAGCCCATCACCGGGCGTATCCATCAGCCTCCGCCAGTGCATCAGACTTTCGATGCTCATAACTTCGTGGTCTGCAGTTTTTGCCCGCGCCTTTTTGACTATCATCCTCTGGCCATTCCGGCCCCCTACAATCATAGCAATGTCAACTCAGATGAAGTTCTCTACTATGTGGATGGGGACTTTATGAGCCGACGCGGAGTGGAGTTGGGCGACTGGACTTTGCATCCTTGCGGTCTACCCCACGGTCCGCAGCCTGGCGCGACCGAGGCCTCCATCGGCAAAAAGGAAACCCATGAGTTGGCCGTAATGGTTGATACTTTTCGACCTCTCAAGGTTTGCGAGCAGGCTTTGGACCTGGAGGTTCCCGACTACGCCTACTCCTGGCTCTAGCCCAGGCAGGAGCGGCCGGGCTCCGGGCGTAGGCCCGGAACATGAAAAAGATTCTGATCGCGGCTCTGCTGCCGCTTAATGCTTTTGCTCAACCTGAAGTCTTCGCCCGTCTCAACGGAGCGATGCCGACCGGCGTGGCTGCCTCTCAGTCCGGACGCGTGTTCGTCAACTTTCCCCGCTGGGGCGACCAGGTGGACGCCTCGGTAGTTGAGCTCAAGGACGGCAGGGAGATTCCTTACCCGAATCGTGAGCTGAATGCCTACGATCCGAAGCGCCCTCAGGATACGTTGGTCTCGGTTCAGAGCGTGGTGACGGATAACCTTGATCGGCTCTGGATTTTGGATACCGGCAGTATTCAGTTCGGGCCGCCGGTGGCCGATGGTGCCAAGCTGATCGGAATCGACCTCAAAACCAACCAGGTGATCAAGAACATCCACTTTCAGCCGGATGTGGTACGCTCCACCACCTACCTGAACGATGTGCGCGTGGATACCAGGCGTGAGGTGGCTTACATCACCGATAGCGGAGTCAGCGGCAACAACGCCATTATCGTAGTCGACCTGAAGTCAGGAAAGGCCTGGCGGAAGTTAGATGGCCACAAGAGTGTGGAGGAAGAGCCCGGGTTTGTGCCTTTGGTTGAGGGCAAGCCACTTTATCGCCCCAATTTTCAGCCTATGACGATTGGAGCGGACGGTATTGCTCTTTCGCCCGAGGGGGACCGCCTCTACTATAGCGTCTTGTCGGGACGCAAGCTCTTTTCGGTGGCGACCGAGCAACTTCGCGAAGCCGAGGGCGAGCCGCAGGTCAAGGATGAGGGCGATAAAGGCGGAGCTTCCGACGGCCTTGAGATGGACGCCGAGGGCAACCTGTATACCACCAACTACGAGCATGCATGTATCATGAAGCGGCACGGCGATGGTCACTATTCCGTGCTCACCCAGTTAGACGCCAAGTGGTGGCCCGACAGTATTTCGATCGCCAACGGGTATCTCTACTTCACGGCCAATCAGCTGCAGCGCCAGAAAGATTTCAACGGGGGCGTGGATAAGCGCGAGAAGCCCTACGTCGTGGGCCGGGTTCAGGTGGGTAAGCCCCAGGCCGCTTCGGCTGCGACCAGCAAGGTCGTGACCACTCCCAGTGGACTGCAATATGAGGTCTTAAAGCCAGGCAAGGGCGCGACCGCTCAGCCGGGTCGAACCGTGGTTGTTCATTACACCGGCTGGCTTACCAACGGCACCAAGTTCGACAGCAGTGTGGATCGGGGCCAGCCTTTTGAATTTCCATTGGGGGCAGGTCGTGTCATCAAAGGCTGGGACGAGGGAGTGGCCGGCATGCAGATCGGCGAGAAGCGGAAGCTCACGATTCCCTCCGAGCTGGCTTACGGCGAGCGGGGAGCTGGCGGAGGGTTGATTCCACCTGGCGCTACCCTGGTCTTCGAGGTGGAGCTGTTGGGGATCCGATGAGCGTACTGGGCATTCTGTCCACCACCGCGGGACTCAAACTGGCCCGGCTCACCGGGAATCGGGATCAGCCCCGCTGGGAAACGGGTCCGGACACTCTCAAGTTTCTCGATACGGAGAACGAGGGCGAGCTTTTGCACGATCTGGGCAAGAGCGTTCTGGCTCAGTTGAGTCAAAACCCTCCGCAGCATTTGCAGCTTCTGAAGGTGGTCGGCAGTCAGCATAACCATCCAGCCGAGATTCGGGTCAAGGTGGAGGGTCTGCTGCAAATGCTTGGGCACCGTTTGCAGATCTCCACTTCGGTGGTGGCCCCCACCTCATTGCGCAACCTGGAGAAGAAGTTCGATATTTTCACGGGTGGCTCCCCGGAAGATGTCCTCAACGGCGGCAAGAAATTTAAGTCGGTGGATTTACGGACCGCGGTTTTGACCGCCTGGGTAGGGCTGCCTGAGGCTCCTTGAGATACGCCAGGTACTGAGATACTCGCTTTCAAAAACTCTTCAGAAACGCCGCGTTCTGTCTTCAAACAAGTCCCCTAAATTGAGCTTGTATGAAAGCTCAACTGCTCGCAATCGCTGTTTCCGCACTCCTTTGCCTGCCGGCATCGGCCAAAGGAGTCTTCACGCCCAAGGTGGACCTCAAGCGCTGCATGGTTGGTAACCAGGCCGGACTGCTTAAAGTCCTGAGCCTGCAGCGCAAGGTGCTGTTCACCCGTGGGATCGACGACCGTGACCAGGCCCGAATGGACGAAGGCTCTCGGGCCTCTTTGCTTGGCGCCCTGAACATCGAGCCCGACCAGTACGCTGGCGTGGCCGCCCTTTTGATGAGCGATTTCAACAAGCTGCCGCGCAAGGAAGCCGTGGCCGTTCTCAGCGCCATCGCCGCCAGCCCCGATTTCCCCAACCGGGATCAGGTCGAGAGCTTTCTGGTGAAGGTGATGAAGACGTCCAACGACATTTACGCTCGCCGTCAGGCCGTGCTGGGTCTGGCTGTTCTACCCAAGGTAAAGTCAGACACGGTTGCGGCCGTCGTGGCCCGTTATGAGACCTGTCAGAACTTGTGGGAGACCTTTCCGATTCAGCAGTTCTTCGAGTATCACGCCGCCGAGGTGAAAGGCGAAACTGACTATGCCCAGGTGCGCACGCGCCTGGGGGCTGTGAAATCTCTCTACACCCCCTCCGTGTTGGGCTACCTGGAGCCTTAGAACCCGGCTGGAGGGCCCGAGCTCAATGGCGGGAAAGCAAAGGCATGCTTTCACGTCTTTGCTTGATCGGGTTGCTCAGCCTGCATGTCTGGGCCCGGCCTTTGTCTCATCAGGATCTCTTCGATTTTCAGTGGATCGGTGAGGTTCAGGTGGCACCGGACGGCCGCCGGGCGGTCTTTGTGAAAACGATGGTGGACGCCAAGAAAACCGGCTATGACACCAGCCTCTGGATGGTGGAGTTGCCCGCCGGGACTCCTCGGGCGCTCACGAACGGCACACGCGACCGCTCGCCCAGGTTCTCTCCCGATGGCCGGCGTCTCGCCTTCGTCCGTAATGGGGCGCTGGCTCTCATGCCGCTGGATGGTGGTGAGGCCGAGCTAATTTCCGACATGCCCCGGCCGCTGAGTAACCCTATGTGGTCGCCAGACGGTACTCGGCTGGCTTTCCTCTGCGATGCCAATGACAGCGACAATCAGCCTAAGAAAGAAGGCTATGTCAGCGACGTGAGCGTGATAACCCGGGCTCACTATCGTATCAATGGAGGCGGCAACCTGGACTTTAAGCGCTATCGCCACCTCTGGGTGCAGGGCCTGAGCAAGCAGAAGGCCGACCGGTTAAGTCAGGGGAAATTCAATGTCTCCTCCCCCCAATACGCGCCCGACGGCGCGCTCTTTTATGTCAGTGACCCTCGCTCGGAGCCCTATTATGATCCTGCCTACTCGGAGATTCACCGTCTGCGTCAAGGCAAAGATGAATTAATCGCTCAGCTCAATCTATCCGTGCACGACCTGACCCTCTCTCCCGATGGGCGGCGCCTGGCCTTCCACGCTGAGGAGCCACGACCCATTCGTTCTTACACCCAGCCCGATCTTTACGTGATGTCCAGTCAGGGGGGAGCTCCGCGCAATTTAACGGCCGACTACGATTTTGACATGGGCTCGGGAGTGAACGGTGACAATTCCGCACCCGCCGGAGGGGGCGGCAGCCTCCTGTGCTGGCGCGGGAATGATCTGCTGGACGTGGTGGCCAGGCGCGGTCGCGCCATCCTGGTTTCGGTGGCTTCCGACGATGGTGAAGTGCGAGAGTTGACCCACGGAGACCAGGCCGTCCAAGGGTATGGTTTTGGCGGGGGGCAGACGGTGCTCAAGATTTCCACCCCCACCAGTCTGAATGAATTGTATAGCCTGGACGGGGCTGCTCTCACTCGCTTTCATCACTTCGATTTGAAAGCACCCGAGGAGCTCAATTACAAGAGTTTTGACGGCCGCTCGATTCAGGCCTGGGTGCAATGGCCCCCCGAGCGCAAGCCCGGCCAGAAGGTTCCTCTGATTTTAAATATTCACGGGGGACCTCACGCTGCCTACGGTTTCGTCTTCGATCACGAGTTTCAGTGCCTGGCCGCTCGCGGTTACGCCGTGCTCTACCCGAATCCGCGGGGCAGCACCAGTTATGGTCAGGAGTTCGGCAATCTCATTCAGCACCACTATCCAGGAGACGACTATAAGGACCTCATGGCCGGGGTCGACTTGCTGGTGGCGCGTGGTGAGGTTGATCCTGAACGCTTGGGCGTAACCGGGGGCAGTGGCGGTGGGCTGCTGACCAACTGGACGGTTGGTCATACACGGCGCTTCAAGGCAGCGGTCTCCCAGCGCGATATCGCCGATTGGGCCTCCTGGTGGTATAGCGCCGATATGACCCTGTTTGAACCCAGCTGGTTCAAGGGGGCTCCCTTTGAGAATCCGGCCGAGTTCGCCGAACGCAGTCCCATCACGTTCGTGAAAGAGATCACCACGCCGATTTTGTTCATTCTGGGTGATGCCGATACGCGGACGCCCCCCGAGGCGGGCGGCGAACAGCTGTTTCGTGCGCTGAAGTATCTCCATCGGACAGCTGCTATGGTCCGGTTTCCCCGAGAAAATCATGACCTGTCACGTTCAGGCGAACCCTGGCATCGGGTGGAGCGGCTGGATCATATCGCGAATTGGTTCGACCGCTGGCTCTTGGGTCTACCTCACCCTGAATATGACCTGGACTGACCCCGTCCGCGCAGTCGCAAAAGTTTACGTTTTTGTTACGCGATGTAACAGGTTGCTGGAAAAGGTTAAGTTCAGGTTTAGGTGACGGTGCTAAGCTCGACTGGTGAAAGTCCACGAGTTTGGTCTTCGACCCGAACGGCAACGCCTCTTCAGTCATCAGGGCGAGGGCTATTCCTTCCCCGTAGACGGAACTCCCTTTCGGCTCGGGCGTCGGCCTGATTCTCCCCAACAACAGGCTGAGGCCAGGTGGGAGGACGGCCAACTTTTTGTACGCGATCTGGGTGGACAGGACACTTACATCAATGGTCAGCCGGTCAAGTCGGGGGAGTGGACCGTCTTGCCGCCGCAGGCCCGTCTGGCTTTGGGTGATTCGCATCAGGACAGCCTGGTGCTCGGCGTGGGGGCTCCGGCGGGTCTGGACTCGGCTTCGCAGCCGACTCGCTACCGACTTCGGTTGTCTGACGGTCGCACCCAGGAACTTCAAGCAAGCATGAAGGTCGGCCGGCGGACGGGCAATGATTTGACCTTGAGTCACCCCAGCGTCAGCCGAGAGCACGCGTTTCTGCAGGCGGGCCGTGGCTCTCTGAAGGTCTACGATAACGCTTCCACCCAGGGCACCTACGTGAATGGCGAGCGCCTGGAGGCAAAGAAGTGGGTCGAGGTTCCGCTGGGCGCCGAGCTTCGCTTTGGTCAGGAGCCGGTCAGCTTTGAAGCCGAGAAACCACTGCTGGTTAGCTTTTACGGGGACGGTTCGACTCCCGATATCGCGGAGTATGTCAAAGCCCAACCGTCTCGCCTGGAGCCAGCCTTGGAGCGGGCCGGAGCACCGGTCATGGTGCGGGGAGCGGTCGCCCAGGGAAGCATCGTGAAGGCGGCCGCCTATACGGCTCTGCCGGCTTTGACAGCGACCGCCATGGTAGCGGCTGGAGTGGTGGCAGGAGTGGCTCTTACTGGGCCCGCAGGCCCGGTTTTGGCCCTGGTGGAAGGTGCTGTGGCGCTCGGGGCTGGAACCATAACCTATCAGTTGCGTCATCTGTTTAAGGGTGGTATGGGAGCTCTGAAAGAGCGGGCCAAGGGGGTCGCCGAGTGGATGCGTCCCTGGGCCCACGTTCAGACCAAGGTTATCAATCAGGGACCCCGACTCGAGCAGTTTCAGGACCTTTGGAAGACCAGTCTCAGTTCATTTCCTTCGGCTCGTCACGTGGTCTACGTTTCTGGTCACGGCACTCAGAAGTCGGCCGCCGGCTTGAATTTCGCGGACCTGGGGCAGAGCGTGCGCGGAGCTGAGATGATGGTGCTGGATGCCTGCAACGGAGCCCAACTGGAGTCTTTGAGCAAGCTGACTGAGTCCGCTCAGGTGGCCATTGCCTCGGAGCACAAGGTCAACGGAGCGGGTTTTCCCATTCAGCAGATGTTTGGTCAGTCCGAGTTCGCCCGTGACCCGCGCAAACTGGCAGCTGATATGGTCCAGGCCAGCAGCCATTATCGCCGGGCGGACTCGTTGGTGGCGGTGGACCTGGCCCAACTCAAGCATCAGTTGTTGCCTGGATTGAATGCATTGGGCCCGGCTCTGTTGGAGCTGCCCGGTTTGCGCAAGCAGATGAAGTCCGCGCTCAAAGAGAGTCAGCGCAGCGACACTGGCTTTCTTCAGCAGAAGGTCGACCTGGGTAATTTCCTGGCTCGGCTGAACCGGATCCCTGGTCTGTCTCAGGCCTGCCCTGAACTTAAGGCCGTAAGCGAAAGTTTTGACCGTACCGTGTTGGCGATGATGGGGCAAGGCACCCTGACCTTCGACCGTCGTCCCGATTCTCAGTTGCCGGAAGGTTGGGTCAAATTTCTCAAGGCTATTTAGATCAAGCGAAGGAAAGCGTAGTTTTCTTCGAGTCGGATCAGCAGTAGATTGGAACCTCCTTGGACTGGAAAAGACCATTCAATCTGGTGTTTTTCGAAACCGAAGAGCTCTCGCTGGCCGCTTGAAAAGTCCTCGGCCAGAAGTCGGCCTGCGTCCCAGATGACCAGTCTTCGAGAGTTCCCGCCCAGCAGTTGACCCGAGCGTGTGACCTGCCGTTGATGGGTGGCGTCAAACAGGCCATATTCGAGGGCTTCGCCACCCAGCTGGTGGTGATTGCCGTTGCAGTCGACACGGACCAACGAGCGATCCAGCGCCAGTGCGTAACGTTGCTTTTCGCCAGGACCCAGGACCAGCACCGGTGGTCCCCCTCGTTCGTCTTCCTCATCCTCGTAGTCGAAATTCTTACGGTAGAAGGCGCTATGAATCGCCTCTTGCGGGGGCCAGACCAGAGCGACCAGACCGGGTTGGATCTCTCTCCAGGGGAAGGGGGCGCTGCTCAGCAAGGCATCAAACTGATAGAGACTGAGAGAGACCTGGCCGTCTTGGGAAATCTGCCCCAGCACGGGCTCATTGTTTTGATAACCGTAGAGCTTTTTAGCGTGTCCGGCTGGCCATTGGTGGGCGTTTTCGGCCACAGCGCATTCCTGGCCAGCCCACTGCCAGATCCATTCGAATCGGCACCGCCCGCCCCGCATGGCCAGATTGCGCTCAGGAAACTGGGCGAAATCCAGAGTGTCCGGCGCGCACGGTCGACTCTCGCCGTCCCTCAGGTGATACTGACGCTCCCCCCACTTCAGCTCCAGCCCTCGGATTCCAGCAGCCAGCTCGCTGGGGTGCACGGAATCGGAAACTTCCAGAGGCCACCAATCTCCTACCGGCTCCGCCGGCAGAATCATAGGGGGGTCCGGAATCTCGGGCTCCCAGCGTTCTCCACCCGTCAACAGCGGTTGAAGATGTTCCAGGCTTTCGGCCTGCATCAAGCGTTCGCATTCGTTGAGCCAGGGCTGTAGTCTCTCCAGATCAGACTGATTTGCTCCCACCACAATTAATTGCGGGGGAGGGTAGGCAGAGTAGGTCACTCTGGAAGTCGGGGGAGTTTCCAAGAGGTCCAACAGGCCGTGCTGGCTCCGGCTTGGATAACGGTGGAGATCGCCCAGATGGATGATACCGCGCATACAGAGGATTACCTCAAATAGAAAAGGAGACCCGCTTCGGCGGGTCTCCTTTTCTCAGACTGGCTGTCGGAGGACGAGCCTATACCTTGGTTTCTTGCTGGTTCACCGCGTGGCCCAGCAGAGCTCCGTGAGCGTTGAGGCGGTTGCCGTCGACCACTTTGCTCTTCCAGCTGTCCAGCTTGTCGGCGCCATTCAGGATGCGCTCTTTGAGCTGTTCGGGGGTGAGGTCGGGGAAGGCCGAGGCCACCAGTCCGGCTACGCCGGCCACGTGAGGAGTGGCCATCGAGGTGCCGCTCATCATCTGGTATCCACCGCCGGGGGCGCAGCTGTAGATGTCCTTGCCGGGTGCGGCGATATCCACCGTGGTGGCGCCGTAGTTGGAGAAGCCGGGCTTCTTGTCGTTGCGGTCGCTGGCGGCCACGGCGATGTTGTTGCTCAGCTCGTAGTTGCTGGGGTAGTTGGGGTAGACGTCGTTGTTCATGTAGTTGTTGCCGGCGGCCATGATGTGCAGCGCGGGCGAGCTGGCGAAGGCTTCTTTTTGGGCTTCGCTGGCTCCGCCACCACCCCAGCTGTTGGAGGTGATCTTGGCCCCCATCTTGGTGGCATACTCGATGCCGCGCAGGATGGCGGCCGAGTCGGTGGAGCCCGAGTCGTCGAAGATTTTGACGGCCATAATCTGGGCGTGGTGGTTGACGCCCACGACACCGATGCCGTTGTTGCCGACAGCGCCGATGGTTCCGGCGCAGTGGCTGCCGTGACCGTGACCGTCCATGGGGTCGCCGGTCTGGGCGTTGGCGTTGAAACCGTGCACATCGTCGATCACGCCGTTTCCGTCATCGTCGATGCCGTTGCCGGGGATTTCGCCCTTGTTGGTCCAGATGTTGGCGGCCAGGTCGGGGTGATTGTAGTCGATGCCGGTGTCGATCACGGCGATGATGGGAGCGTCATTCCGTCCCGTGTGAATCTGCCAGGCGGCGGGAGCGTCGATGTCGCAGCCGGCGGTGCCGCCGTTCTGACCGGTGTTATTCATGCCCCAGAGTTCGGGCACCAGGTCATTGGGAGCGGCATTGCTGGGCTGGCCCTGCTCCTTGGAGTCCAGGTGGTAAATGTAGTTGGGTTCGACATAGGCCACGGCGGGGTCGCTCTTCATTTTGGCGATGGCCTGTTCGGTGGTCATTCCGGCGGGCAGGTTGAGCTGCATCATCTCGCCCTTGTCGAAGAGGCCGGACTGGCCGAATTCGAATTTGTCGGCCACGGTCGCGCCGTATTTGTCGGCAAAGCTGGTGCTGTCAGTGAGGGCGCGGGCATTGTCGCCTCGGGTGCGAACGATAACTTGTCCAGGTACGTAATCGGCCTTGATCATTGTGGTCTCCAAATGTTGGTGTGTGTGCTGTCACCTTACACCTGAAAACACCCTGAAAAGATGAACACGATTTGAACGACTTACAAAAATCTAAATTTGAACGAAATGTTAACGTCTGGACATGTTGTTGACAGCTGGAATGTGGGTAACATACATTCCTCGAGCACTCCACGGAGTGCAAGACGCACTGGTGGGCGTATCGCCAGAGGTAGCCTGCAGACTCAGTCAGGCCGGAGAGAATTGGCTTCGCATAACCCAATTCTGGCCCGATACAGCAACGGGTGCCCGCGAGGGCAGAACACTGTCAGGCGGTCGTAAGACCGATAGGCAGTGCGAAATCCCGACCGAGCTGGTGTTAATCGGGGAGCCTGAGCAGGAAGGTGGCTCTCAGGAGGCTCTGTCCCGCCAGAGGGGCAGGGGAGTGTGGGAGGTCGCGTGCGACCTCCAAACCTCAGCACACAGCGCAGGGAGCAGCGAAATGTATGCTCTCGGGCCTCTAAGGCCCTGAGAACCGCGAGGTGAAAGCCTGCGGGCGGGAGTCGCAAGACAAAAGCCCACAGCACTCAGGTAGTCGAAGGGGAGCCTGGACAGGGAGAAGAGGCGTCCAGGAGGCTCTGTTGCAGCCAAGCAACAGGGGTTCGTGCAGACCTCAGCACGTGGCCGGACGACACCGGCGCAAAGCGATCGAAAGCAGTGTCGTGAGGATCACATCAGTGGTTCGGACCGCGAGGATAAACAGACGCGTTGGGAGCCGGTGAACAACCGGGGAAAAGCGCGCCTGAACGAACCAACCAAAAGGGAACTCGGCAACGAATGAACCCGATGGATGTGGGAGCCTGGTGCAGGAGGACGGCGACCAGGGGGCGCTCAATCGGCCTGAACGATCGAGGGGTAGATTGCATACCTTAGCAATCCGCTGAGCTTTTACAGCGTGAGCCACTAATGGGCAAAAAGAGGTGTCTCAGAGAGGGTGCTCCTCTGTGAGATCTCAAAAGAGAGGCCGGGATCGGCGTCAGGAACCGCGAGGTGAAAAACTCGCCGCGGGAGGCTCTTGGGAGCGGAAAGCGGTGGAGGACCTGAAGCGTCAGATCATCCGGATGCCAGGTGTTGGAGTGGAAGGCAGCCTGGCAATGAAAAACCACCGAGTGCTCGGTGGTTTTTCTATTTTCTGAAGCTTTTCAGACCTGCTCAACCTGGGGACGCCACCCTCGTGGAGCGTTCGGCCTGCTCCACCCAGCGACGACATCCCCATGGAGCGTCCGGCCTGCTCCACCCAGCGACGACTCCCCCGTGGAGCCTCCGGCCTGCTCCACCCAGCGACGACTCCCCCGTGGAGCGTCCGGCCTGCTCCAGCCGGCGACGACTCCCCCGTGGAGCGTCCGGCCTGCTCCACCCAGCGACGACATCTGCTCCATCCCCGTGGAGCATCCGGCCTGCGCCACCCAGCGACGACATCTGCTCCACTCCCGAGGAGCCTCCGGCCTGCTCCACCCAGCGGCTCCTCCCCCGAGGAGCCTCCGGCCTGCTTCACCCAGCGACGACATCTGCTCCTCCCTCGGGGAGCATCCGGCCTGCT
>JAFEBA010000066.1 GCA_018266105.1 bacterium
AAACAATCTGGCCAATGCCGACAACAGTGCGCCGGATAATGCTAGCGTCTATCAGCGCCAGATGATCCAGCTTCAGGAAAATAAGGAGCAGGGTGGCGTGACTGCCACACTCGTCAACCAGGTGGGCCCACCTCGGATTGAATTCTTGCCAGGCCATCCTGACGCCGACGAGCACGGAATGGTGCGCTTTCCTGAAATCGATACGGTTGAGGAAATGACCGAGCTTATGGCGGCTCGACGGGCTTACGAAACCGGTATCGCCACCTACAACGAGGGCCGTCATATGTTCAACAAGACGCTTGAAATCGGTAAAGAGTCATGACGCTTGTTCATGTTGACCAACCCGCTGAGCGGATTCCATTCTACAATCGCCTGAAAGGTCTCTCTAAACCCCTCAAAATTGGCGTACTGGCGATGGTCCTGACTCTGCTGACTTTGACTGCCGGTGTTCTCTACATCAGCCAGCCCAGTCTCAAGCCACTCGCGACGGGCCTCTCCGAGACTCAGTCCTCCGCCATCATCCATAAGCTGGATGAACTAAAAATCAACTATAAGTTGACCGAGGGCGGCACCATTATGGTAGATACGAAGGAGCTCAGCCGTATTCGCATGGAGCTGGCCGGTTCCGGCCTGGCCGAAGACGGCGAGGTGGGTTTCGCCCTGTTTGATCGCATCAACCTGCAGATGACCGAGTTTTCAGAGCAGGTGACTTACCTGAGGGCTCTTCAAGGCGAGCTGGCCGAGACCATCAAGAGTCTGCCCGGGGTAGCCAAGGTGAGGGTTCACCTCAATATCCCCAAGGACAGTTTACTGACTGAAGATCACAATGCTCCCACTGCCTCGGTCATGGTCACCCTCAAACCCGGTGCTCGCCTGACTCGAAATCAGTGCCGAGGCATTTTAAAGCTGGTGGCCTCCAGTGTGGAAGGCCTGAAGACCGAACAAGTCACTTTGACCGATACGACGGGCAATCTTCTCTTTACTGGTGAGGAGGAGCTCGCAGGTGGTGGTGGAGTTGAAGCTGAGGAGCAAGTCTCGCGCCAGCTGCAGCGTAGCGCTCAGCAGGTGTTGGATAACGTAGTTGGTCCTGGAAGAGGTGTTGCCAATGTGCGCGTGGAGTTCCAAAAGGACCTGCGCAAAGTTGAAAAGACCGTGGTCGAAACCAATAAAGAAGGCAAAGGCTACGAAAGGACTCATAAGACCACTTCCGAGGACTACCTGGGAACCTCCAAGACGGCTGGCCAGCCCCAAGAGGCGGCGGCCGCGAACGTGACCTTGCCTCCAACCGCTGCCAATTCCACCACCACCGCGGGCAACGCCACCAGCATTAAAGAAGGCGAGAATAAGCCCAAGTACCGCCAGACCTCTGACCAGGTCGAATACGAGTATGGGCACCGCACCGAGACCTTGCAAGAAGATCCCCAGCGGATTCGTCGTGTGACGGCCTCGGTGGTGGTGGACGGCAACGTGAAATTGGACAAGAAGGGCCAGGACGCCCTGCAGCAGGCCATCGCTCTGGCGGTCGGAATCGATACGAATCGTGGGGACGAGTGCACGGTGCAGGTTTTGCCTTTCGCTCGCGAGGCCGAGGACAAACCTGAAGTTCCCGCTTCTGCGGGTGTTATCGACAAAAAGTTGGCCATCGGCATCGGTGCCGGCGGCTTGTTTGGTGGCCTGATGCTCCTCGGCCTGGTCAGCCGACTGCGCAAGCCAAAAGTCAGCCAGGCTCATCCCGAGGCCGGAGCCGCGGGTACGGAAGGCGAAGGTGAGGGTGAGGGTACAGTGGGTAGCAAGGTCGATATCTCCCTGCCAGCCGAAGACGAACTGGCCGTACTACCAGCGCGCTCCAGTCTGGAGGAGATGATGGCCCAGGCCCGCCTGGCCGCCAAGGAAAACCCCGACCAGGTTGCCCGCTTGTTGGTGGGCTGGATGAATCACGACAAGGCCAAGCGTTAGGTTTTCCCGAAAGTCGTTGAGGAATGCTCGATGAGGCACGATTTGATTCAAGTGGCGCCTTCACAGTAGACGGCTCCAAATTGCGCAGAACCTATCAAGGTCTGCTCAAGGCGGAGCCGGATCTGGTTCTCTGCAAACTGTTTCAAGCCGCCGTCGCCTCTCGGCCCTCCCGACTCGACCTGCGTGTCAGCCGTAGCGCCATCGCTCTACACTGGGATGGGGTGCTGGATCTGGAAAGTCTGCATCAGCGGTTGATCAATGGGGGAGCCGGAGGCTCGGAACGAAATCTGGGCCCGGCCCTGAGGCTGGCTGCTACTCGACCGGACCTGGCCTTGGAGCTTCATTCAGGAGGGCGCACCCTCGTTTGGAGAGATGGCCGCTCAAGTTTGGAGGCGCAGCGTCGAGACGGAACCTGCGCCATTCTAACCAGCGCTCGCTGGCGCCCCCTGGCACATCTGAAGTGGCCTGAGTTCGCCCGATTTCGGGCTCGACTTGGATATCAGCCGGTGCAGATGACCATTAACGGGCTCACCATCCCGGTGGGAGAGCCCGGCACGCTGGCCACCCACGCCCGCTTTTCCAGCCAACCCTCGAGCGGCTGCGTCGGGCTGAATCTGGTGGATACCCCAGCCGTTTATAGCTTTGACGGCGACAGCACGGGGCGCTGCGTTCAGTACATCAACCTGAATGCCAATGTGGGCATCACCCATCCCTACACGATGCAAACCCATTTCAGCAATGATGTGTTGGTGATTGTGCAAGATGGTCTGCCTGTTTATCGCAGTAACAGTTGGCTGGGGCAAGTGGGGGTCTTCATGGTGGTGGCTGATAACTCGCTGCCCAACGATGCCTCGTCTTTGAACCTTGTCGAGGGCCCCGCCTTGCGGGCCGCACTGGACCGGGCCCGCAAGGACACAGAGCACTTTCTGTGTGAGCTGGAAAGTCGATTTCCGGTTTGTTCCAATCCACAGCTGGCGGCGGCAATGCGGGCTCTGCGGTTTTTGCCGAGATAAAAGTACTCGGCTGACTTCAGGCCCAATGCAAAAGACATGGAAAATCTTTCGGGCAGTCAAAAGGCCGTCATTCTACTCCTCAATCTTGGAGTGGAAGCCGCTATCGAAGTCACTAAGAAAATGGATCGTTCCATCGCCTACGATTTGATGCGTCATTGCGCGAACATGCAGGAGCTGGATCCCGGAGACTCTGAGGCGGTCCTCGAAGATTTTCTCGTCAAGCTGAAAAAGGCAGGCTCTCCCACCGGGCGAGAGTTCGTGGGTGAGGTGATGAAGCACGCCTTCGGAGGCGACGACCCACTGACTTCGATCGACTTCTTGAAACGGCTGGACAAGGCCCAGTTATTAGAAATTGCCCAGAACGAGCACCCTCAGGTGGCTGCGTTTGTGCTGGCTTACGTGCAGCCAGATATGGCGGCTCAGCTCCTTTCCGAGCTTTCTCCCGAGCAACAACTGGAGGTGGCTTCGCGAATCGCCGTGGCCGAGCCCCCTCGGCGCGAGGTGCTCAGCCAGCTGGCGCGTACCTTGGGAGGCCGCTTCAATAACATCATCACGCCGGATTCGGTGGGCAACGAAGTGGGCGGCCTGGATTCGCTGGTGCGGATTATGAAAGGTGTGGGCCGCGAAGTTGAGCAGAACATTCTCAACGGCTTCTCCGAGAATCGTCCCGACCTGGCCGAGGAACTCAAGAAGAACATGTTCGTCTTCGACGACATCGTCTACCTGGAGGACCGGTCGATTCAGAAGCTGCTCAAGGAAGTGGATGGCAAGGTGCTGGCATTGGCCCTCAAGCGGGCCAACCCGGATATCCTCGAGCTCATCAGTCGCAACCTCTCCGAACGTGCGCGCAACATCCTCAAAGAGGACCTGGACGCGGCCGGCAAGGTTCGCGCCAAGGACGTGGACAAGGCACAGTCCGAGGTGGTCTCGGTGGTGCGCCGCCTGGAAGAAGCTGGCGAAATCTCGCTGGGACGGGACGACGAGGCCTATGTCTGAGCGAAGCTGGTCCGCCTCTCAGTTCGATGCTCCGCCCGCCATGGTGGTGCCTTTTCCCGAGCCTCAGCAAAGAGACAGTTCGCTGGTGGCCCTCTCTCGTCAGCGAGCCGCGGATCTGGTGCGTCAGGCTCGGGAAGAGGCCGAACAGATTCGCGAGCAAGCCCGTTTACAAGGTTTGCAGCAGGGACTGGAGGAGGGGCGTCGTCAGATGGAGCACGCCCTGGCCGCGCTCAAGGAGGAAAGTCAGGCCGACTTGCGCGCCCAGGTGGCCAGGCTGAACGAGCACTTCCAGTCTGAGCTTCAGCATGTCAAGGACCAGCTCAGGGCCATCTTGAGCCAGTTGGTCCTCAAGGCTTCGCAAAGAGCCTGGGCTCAGTTGTTGCAGGAGCGTCCTGAAGCCTTGCAAGCCGCGATCAACGAGACATTGGCGCCCTACCTGCAGTCGGACGAGCCGGTTCAGTTGTGGTTGCACCCTTCGCAGGTCGAGAAGCTCAAAGCTCCCCAGGGTGTGGATGTTCGCACCGAATCGAGCCTGGGGGAGCACGAATTCGTGGTGCGGGGAGCGGCCGGGTCGATTCAAGGGAGTCTGGAATCCAGAATTCAGCAGTTGTCTGACTGCTTGGGTGTTTCGGCGGCTTAATTGCAGGCAGCACTGGCATAGGTTCTTGAGATTCAGCTGGCGAAATGGGCTTGATGAGCCAAACCGCCACTCAAAAAGCTCCGCACGTCCACGGTCCTGATTGCGACCACCACGATTGCGGGCACAATCACACCTATCGACGGGCTGAGCCCAAAATCGGCCGAAACGACCCCTGTCCCTGCGGCAGCGGCAAGAAGTACAAAAAATGCTGCGGAGCCCCCCTTAAGGATTAATCCGGCCGCCCTTCAGCAAATCCTCAGCTGCCTCAGGGTGCTTGACTCAGGCTGTCTTTCTAGACTGAACGGGTGCTTCAGGAGTCCACCATTCTGGGTTGTGTTCTGCTGCTGGCCGGAATCCTAAAAGCTGCTGACTTCGGGCGTCTTCAGAGCGTGCTCAGTCACTACTGCCTGTTACCCGAACCTCTGCGGGTCTCTTTTCTTGCCTTGTTGGTGGGCTCGGAGATCTTGCTGGCGGTGGTCATTCTGAGTGGCTTTCGATTCGGTCGGTTTCTGGCTTTCTGTGAGTCTGGCGTTTGCGTATCTATTCTCATTGCTGCAGCTTATGTGGGAGACAAGGCCTCCTGGGTTTTGCTCGGCCTGGTGGTCGCTCTTTTTCTGAGCCGGCACCGCAGTCGGTGCAGGCCGCCGTCAGACCGCTCGATCTACTGACCGGTGGTGCCGAAAACGTGATCCCAGGCTTCAGTGGATACGCCGAATTTGTTGGCACTGTCTTTAAAATGGTGTTCCAGGTGGTGGCGGCGCAGACGCTTGAGCCAGGGGTGCTTGACGGGAATATGGTGGAGGGTCCAGTGCAGAACGTCGTAAGTCACGTAGCCCAGCACGAAACCGCTCATAAACGGGTAAGCCAGATGGGACTGGCCCAGCCAGCCAAAGATGGCCTTGAACAGCAGGAAGAACAGGCTCCCTACCGGCACGGCAACTCCAAGCGGAGAGACCAGACGGGTTTTGGTATGGGGCTGAACGTGGTGAATACCGTGGATCAGGAACATAAATTCTTCCTGCCAGCGCCAGCGAATCTTTCCGTGGAAAAAGTGTCGGTGCACAACGTATTCGGTGAAGGTCCAGACGACCGCGAAACCAAACAAGAGCATCAACGGAAACCACTGCCATGGGCAGCCCGAAGGCCAGGTTTTGAGGCCTTTGAGGGCGATCAAAGTGGCGACCGGCAGCCAGAACATGGGCACGACCTGGACGGGCGTGTGGGTGAACCGTTCCAGAAAATCCCAACGGAAGAGCCGCAAGGGTGGGCTATCCACCGGCAGAGTCTTCTCTTTGCGCATCATCTCCAGGTATTCGTCCGAAACAATCACGCCATCCGCTTCCAGGCAGGCGTCAAAGGCCCTCCTGACTCAAGCGCCAAGCTGTAAGTGTCCCTTGAGCCAGTCCACGAACTCCTGGGCCTCTTCCTCGGAATTCCAGACTCGAAGTGAGTGACTGACCCCGGATTGGAGATGCACATCGACTGCGTACCTGTAACTTAAATCACCGTCTGAGTCGCGTTTTTCTTCGCGTCGCAGCAGGACATCTCCGACCTCGTCGGCACGACAGGCGATCCTTTGTCCCTCAGAGGAGAATTCCAGACGGCCCGGTTCCACGCGCAGGTCCCCGGCGCCAGTGCGGTTTTCGACCATAGCCCGGTAGCCCGCCCGCAGCGACAGGCCTGCAGCCACCGCCCAGGCGATTTGCATGGTCAGCAAACTTGGGTGCATCAAGCTTGCAAAACCTACAATGAAGACACCAAAGAAGCTGGCCGCCCCTAGCGTGACCAGGGCTGAAACGACAGGATGGCTATATTTCATGCGTGCGCGCCAACCCAGGCCCTCTCGCACCAAAGGGACTCCGCCCGGGTCGCTCCGCCGACTACCCACCAGTGGGCCCAGCATCAGGGCGAGCCCGATGAGGTTGAACGGGGTTAAGAACATGGGCAGGAACAGGTCCATTCCTGTCAGCCCCTTCTCCACCACGGATTCGGCCGGGTTGTCCGGGGAATACCAGATCTCCAGGTTCGACCCTACGGGGTGGGCGTCAACCTCTTCCCTGGCCCACTTTCTCCCGGCTGAGATGTTGGGCCCGCCCCGGTAACGGTCGTTGATGTGGGTTTGCCCGCCCACCTCATACTGATAGCGGAAGTAGGGTCGGTAGGAAGTGGAGTCGTCACCCTGGGTCTCGATCACGCGGCACTCGAGAACTGTGGCCCGGGCTGTGAGGTAGTTCTCAGTCCGCGCCTGTTGCCAGATTCCAGGGAAGACCATGCAATCAAAGACGCCCACGATTGCGCACCAGAAAAGTCCAAAGAATAGAATCCCACCGAAGGCTTTTGGGGATTGACTGGCCACCTGTATCTTCTCCTTTACCAATCAAGTGCCCACAGCATAGCAACCCAACGTAAGCTCTGTGTGAAGGCTGATTAAGGTCTGCTTTCAGACCTTTTTGGGGCCAGAAAGATACCCTAAGGCGATGCAAATTCAGTCTCGTCGCTCAGGTTGGCTCAGCTCAAAGCCACGTCTAACCTTGCAGGCTTCTTATGACCGGGCGGTGCAAAGGTTTGGCGGTATTCCAGGCGTGCAGATTGAGGTCTGTCAAAGCCGGGGTAGCGGGGGGCAACCGGTGGTGGTGCTGCGCCACCAGAATGGTCAGAATCAGCGTCTTCACCTGCATTTTCACGGTGATCAACTCTACGACCAGGAGGTCAAATACGAGGACGAGATCGGGCCTTGCATTCAAAGGGCCTGGGAGGCTCATCCTGATACGGTTTTTGTGCTGCCTGAAGCCGCCAACGAAAGCAAGGCGCCCCGGAGCGACTGGAACAACATCTCCGACCTCCGCCAGATCGGTCAGGACGCCCTGGCTAAACTGGGTATCCAATCCGTGCAGCACTGGTCGGTCAGCGGTCATTCGGCTGGAGGTTCGGTGGTCGCCAAGGCGCTGGCCCGCGGCTCCAACGCTCAAAACCTCAAGGATTTTGATCGAATCGAGCTTTACGACGCCGCTGTGAGCAGCACTCACAACTCCGTCTCGGATGCTGAGCGCGAAAAGATCAAGCGCTGGTGCCAGAAGAATCCCGAACAGTTTCTGGTCGTGCCGGGTGTCATGAAAAGCTCCTGGCTGGAATACGTCGACAGGTCGCGTTGGACCGAAAAAGCCAGCGACCACTGGAGTCCACTCTGGCAGTCACTCGGACGCGAACGTCAGCCCTTGACGTAGGCTTTCCACCTCTGCGTGGGTGGGAGCCAGAATGACCACCGTCCCGGACAGACCATCGGGATCGGCCTCCAGCGGTAAGTTGTATATGCCGGCCAGACCCTTGGCTGTGAGCGGTTGTTTCGCCTTTACGGGTTGGCGCGGGTGCCACCAGAGCAGGCACCAATCGGGCGGCGCCCATTGGCGCAAGGCCAACGTCATGCGCCCAAAGGAATGTCGGGCATTGATTTCCACCAGCGGACGAAGACCTGAGCCCCCCTCAAAGGCGTCGATCCCGAGCGGTCCCCAGTAGCCTTTGGCCGCCACTTGCCGGGCCACTTCCAGTCCGACGGCTTTGGCCCCCGGTGCTAATTCATAGCCTGGGTCCAGTAAATTGCCCCGATAAATTCCGCCCGGGTCTCCTACCAGGCGGCAGTGTCCCAGGTCGTCCACACTTCCATCGGGCTTGATCAGAAAGTGCATGGAAAAGTCCTGGCGAGGCTCAACCCAGGGTTCAAAAACCAGGCTCCATGCCACCAATTGTTTGCGTGCCCAGCCAAGGGCGGACTCGGAGATTCGACCACGCTTGCCCACCGCCCGCTCACGCGCCGATACCCCCAGGGGATGTTTGAGCACCCAGTCCTGGTTGCACTCTTCCACGGCCGTCCGCAGGTCGTCCAGGCAATGAATCAGACGTGAGCCGGGCAGGGCGATCCCCAGTTCGTGCTCCAGGCGATGAGAAAAGCGTTTATCATTGACCTCCGCAACGATTTCCGCAGCGGGCCAGGACTGTTCTGGGGCCAGTCTGCGGACGCGGTCTGAGACTCCCCAGCTAAGCAATCGTTCCGAGCCGGGCTGGCCTTGCTGGTCCGGATTGAGACATTCTGCCCCTCGAGCTTCCGGCAAAAGGCGCAGAATGTATCTCCACTTACTGAATAGACCGGGAGCCAGAGAGCGGCCGGCCAGCTCGTACTCAAAATCCAGGTTGGCCAGGCAGCGCATCATCAGCCTCTACAATCGCGCAGGGCCTTGATGAAGTCCTCATCCAGACCCGCCGCTACGCGGGCTTCTGCCTGGAATTCAAAACCTTTCGCTCGAGCGGGTGGATTGATCAGGCTGCAGTGCTCGGAGTAAGTTTCGAATAGCGTTTTCTCGGCGGGTTGGTAGTGTTTCAGCCAGCGAGCTCCAAAACGGACGTGATGGATCTCGTCCTCAAAGATGGTCTGCATCAATCCGGCCGAGTCCATATCGCCAACCTCGCGGAAGAGTCTGCCGTAGAAAGGAGCGTGGTCCAGATTGGACTGTTCGAAAGTCAGATGCATACAGCATACCCAGTCCAACGGGTTGCTGATGTCCGGGCCGGCTCGCCAGAAGTGGTCGTTGACTGGCTCGTCGCCAAATTGAACGCCCATTTTATTCAGGCGCTGGCAGTACAGCTGAAAATGGCGTTGTTCGTCCACCAACACCTGGGCCAACCCGCGTCGAAAGGCTCGCTCTGCCTCAGGGAAAGCCAGCAGTGCCCAGGCCATCATTTCCAGGGCCATCAACTCGTGGTTGGCGAAAGCATGGAGGGAGCGGACTCTCATCTCTTCACGATCCATGGCGCTCGGACGCGGGAACTTCTTACGCTCGGCCTTGGCGGCAATGGCCAGGCGTCCCGAACGTGGGGGCCGTTTCCAGGACACCGGAGAGCCGGGGCGCTCGTCGCTGAGACCCTTCACCCCGCCAGGGGGCGGCAGGAGTTTCTCCTCCAGGCAATCGCCACTAAAGATACGCAGTGCCCATTCGCTGATTTCCATATCAGTCGAGCGTGAAGCTCAAGGAGTGCCAAACACGGCGGTCTTCAGGCATGGCCATCCCGAAATCCACCACTTCCTCCTCCAAGGGTTTTAAGTTGGCCCAGGTCGGCGAAATCTGAGCCAGAAACTTCGGTGCATCAGCCAGATCGTGCACACGCATGGTCAGGCCGCTGAATTCAACGGCCCCCTCGAAACGCATCGGCAATCCACCACAGGTGGCTTCCCAACTGACCAGTACCTTGCCAGACTGGTCTCGACCCTGGAGGCGAATGCGATTGTTCTCCAGTTCGGGCGCGTCATTGCCAAACCAGGCTTCGAATTCGGGTGCCTGGTCGGTCCACTCGGAATGAAAGAAGTCAGCCGGAACCGGTTTCATGATCCAATGAGCGTCGGGGGCGGCCGCTCCGTCTTCACCGGAGTCTTCATCGACCATGACTTCCAGGCTGACCATCACTTGAAGGTCTTTGCCATAGTCTTTGCCATCCCAGGACTCGGTTTCCAAGCTCAGCCCCAACCGGGCCGACAGACAGGTCTGGGTCTCGCCTTGAAAAGTAAATTGCATGGGCACTTCTTCGTCTGTTTGCAACTTGTTAACCTGCCGAATGGGTAAAATTGTGTAGGGTGCCCTTCGATATGAATACAGTCGTCGCACCTTCCAGCTTTCGTCTGGCCACCTACAATGTCTGCAACCTTTTTGATGAGGTTGACGATCCGAAGACGAAGGACGAAGGAACTCCTCCCAAGTCTGCCGAGAGCCAGGCCGCCCTGGCCCAGGTCATGCTGGACAGCGGGGCAGATGTGATCGCTCTGCAAGAGGTGGAAAACATTCAGATTCTCACCCAATTCCGCGACCGCAACGGCCTCGCTGAAGCTTATCCTCACCTGCTGCTTCTGGAGGGCAACGACAGGCGAGGAATCGACGTTGCCCTGATGTCGCGGCACCCCATCCAGAATCCAGTCAGCCACAAAGATACGGAGTTCAAGGTCGGGAAAAGGAAGCAGCGGTTTCTACGAGATGTTCTACAGGCCGACATTGAAATGCCGGGCAAGATTCCGGTCCGGTTTTTTGTGACCCACTTTCCGTCCAAGGTGGCCGGTGCTTGGACCGAAGCCGGCCGCGTTGCCGAGGCGCAGGCAACTCGACGCATCATTCAAAAGGAGACGGCGCATTTTCCGGGTCAACGTTACGTCCTGATGGGGGATTTCAACGACACTCCCGACTCGGAGGCGGTCAAGACTTTCACTCGGCCGGACAAACAAGGTTGGGCCATGTGCGACGTTTTTGCCGACGCCCCGGCGACCATCTCCTATCCCACCATCCCCGCAATTGCCGAGAAGATCGGCTACAATAAGATCGACCAGATTCTGGTCTCTCCCGAGCTGATGAAGAATTTTAGTGAACACAAGGTCCATCATCACGCGGCCGAGCAGCTCGCTTCAGATCACTGGATGATCTCGTCTAGCTTTCAGGGCTGAAGCCAATCGTACTGAGCTCTTCATTACCGGCGCTGGCCCGCATTCGAATGCTCAGGCTAAGAGCGTGCAGGCCCTGTCCGAAAAAGCCCAGGAGGATGGGCACCGAGCCTAGCACCACGGAAGAGGCCATCAGCAGCGGCGCGCCTAGCTGCATGATGGCTTCGGCAGGACGATTCTGGCGAAAGGCCAGGGCTGCTCCGGCCAGGCAGGCCGCGACAAAAACGCCTGGTATGGTTAGTAGCATCAGTCCGAACAGCAGGTCGTTGACCCCTGGGGGAAGGGTTCGGTCCTGCCCAAGCAAGAGCCCCGCCACCCCGAGGAGGTGAATCCAGGTCAGAGCGTAGGCGAGAGTATACCAGACTGCCGGCCATCCGCCGCATCTTCGAGATTTCCAGAGGCTGCCGAGCAGAAGGATGTAGTAGAGAAACGAAAAGATTCCATAGGGTCTGCCATCCAGCAGCCCCATACCGCAGTAAAAAGCGACCGGCAAGATAGGGTAGCAAAAGAAAAAGGCAACCTCTGGCGTCATAAGGACGGGTTCCTTTCCACTTCGCAAAGACCTCCGGAGGGATCAAGGCCGCGGGTGAGAAACTGCCCAGCCATGCAAGAATCTGACCTCAAAACGCTGCGCGAAGCGCTGGAATCTTATCTCAAACTGCTGGCCAGCGGCCAGTACACCGGCCAGGACGGGGTGACCGCTGGCGAGGGGGCTGTGTCTTCCACCTTTGAGCATCTCAGTCAGACCCTGAACTTGCCCAACCAGGCTGCCCACTACTGGGCGGGAAAGTTGCTGCGCGGTCTGGCCGAAGTCGAGTATTTCTGGGCGGAGCGATGGATCGATACCCCATTCGACCCGCCTCAACCTCAATTGGGAGAGAGTTTCTCCGTTCCCGCCGCGCTCATCGTAAACCGAGCCTGATTCCTGCAGCCCCTCCGGCGACCTGGAAGGACCGATGTAGGGCCGATCGAACGCCCGAATGATGTCCAAGCCGCATTTTACAATTGAAGTCGACGTCCTGATGGTGGGCGCCGGAATTATGAGCGCCACCCTCGCGTCTCTCTTGCATCAGCTCGATCCTGAATTGAGTATCGAGATCTATGAGGCCCTCGACGGGCCTGCCTTAGAGAGTTCCAACGCCTGGAACAATGCCGGCACCGGCCACGCAGCCCTGTGCGAATTGAACTACACAGCGGAGAAGCCCGACGGCGGCGTGGACATTTCCAAGGCTCTGGAAGTCAATGTCGAATTCGATCTGTCCCGTCAGTTCTGGTCTTATCTGGTGAAGCAGGGACAAATTAAAGACCCGGCTGAATTCATTCATCCGGTTCCCCATCTCAGCTTTGTCAGAGGCCCAAAGGATGCGGCCTACCTGCAGCGTCGCTTTGAAGCCCTCATCACCCACCATTGCTATCAGGGCATGGAGTTTTCCCAAGATCCGAAACAGATCGAGGAGTGGGTGCCTTTAGTTATGGAAGGTCGCGATGCATCCGAAGTGGTGGCGGCCACTCGAGCTGCGACGGGCACGGATGTCAACTTCGGGGCGCTCACCAGCCGGTTGTTGGGTGAGCATGTCCAGGTTCACTACCGGCGTCGGGTTCAGTCCCTCAAGCGCTCCGGGCAGGGTTGGGAAGTTACGGTTCGCAACGAGAAGACCGGAACCGCCAGCTACGTCTGGGCTCGCCAGGTGTTCTTGGGTGCGGGCGGCGGTACGCTGGCTTTACTGCAGAAATCAGAGATCCCGGAAGCGCGAGGCTTTGCTGGTTTTCCGGTCAGCGGCCAGTTTCTGCACTGCGAAAATCCCGAGGTCTGTGCCCGCCATTTCGCCAAAGTCTATGGAAAGGCCGCTTCCGGCACACCTCCCATGTCGGTGCCACATCTCGACCGCCGTCAGATTGAGGGCAAGTCCTCGCTTCTGTTTGGCCCTTACGCCGGCTTCTCCACCCGGTTTTTGAAGAATGGTTCAGTGCTGGATCTGTTCGGCTCGATCGACCCCGACAATATTTTGCCTCTCCTGGCCGTGGGGAGAGATAATTTACAGCTGGAGCGCTACCTGGTTGGCCAGGTTCTGCAAAGCGACGAGGCTCGTTTCGAGGCTCTGCTCGACTATTATCCTCAGGCTCGCAAAGAGGACTGGCATCTGAAAGTGGCCGGCCAGCGCGTGCAGATTGTCAAAAAAGACTCCAAGAAAGGCGGCATACTTCAGTTCGGCACGGAGTTGGTGACGAGCGCCGACGGCAGCATCAGTGCGCTGCTGGGAGCCTCGCCAGGAGCTTCCACATCGGTCTGGATTATGCTGGAAGTCATCAAGAAGTGCTTTCCCGAGCAACTCCAAAGCCAGCCCTGGCAGCAGAAGCTCAAGCAGATTTTTCCGTCCTACGGGTTCGATCTCAGGCAAGAGGCGGATTTGCTCCGCCGGATTCGGGAGGACACTGCTGAGGTTCTGGGTCTTGCGCCCGCCAACCGTTGTGCTTGAATGGCTGATTGTAGAGTTGGTTTTGAGTCAGGAACATCCAGAAGCACCGGATGGTGTGACGTAAAGGGGAAGCCAGGAAGGCGACCTGAACCGCGGTCACATAGGACCCCAGATCCTCCTCCAGAGAGGCTAACGGCTGAGCACCACTCACTCTCAAGTGCTGTTCCAGCAGTTGCTCCAGTGAGGCTTGGGGAAAGAGGTGGAGGCGCAGAATCCGTGGTCTCACCCGCCAGGGAGAAATGGAGGCGGCCGTGATGAACTGGCCGTCGGACAGGCGTGACCAGAGCAGGATACGGCCGTTACCGAAGACCCAGGCCCAGACGGGCCGTTCGGGATGGCGCCAGGCGGCCGAGAATTCCGGGCGGACCCAGGCGAGAGGGGCGCTGCAAAGGAACATGGCCACGGCCAGATCCAGAGTGTGTCGCCCTTCGGTCATTAGTGTGGCCACCGCCAACAGGATGGCCGCCAGCAGGGCCGGCCCCCCAGCCAGCGTCAGCAGCGCCCTCAGCCGACCCGCCCGCGGCGGCAGGCTTTCCTCGACGAACCCGGCCGCGGCCAGTTGGGGAGGGGAGGGTCGGGCTGAGATCCACTGCAGGGGGGTACGCACTCCCCCAAAGGCGCCCCTGAAATAGACCCAAAAGAGGCCCAAAACCAGAGCCGCAAAGATGGGGCTGAGGTCGACTCCCCGCAGTGCGTGGCTGAGAATATAGTCCAGGCCGCTGAGCACCAGCACGGAGCGAAAGATCTGGAGATGTCGCTGGCTGACCGTGCGACGATCGTCTTCGTCGGGCTGGCTGAACCAAAGCTCGCGTTGGCGCGCTAAGGTTATGAAACCCACAGTGCAGAAGAAGGTGAGCATGAGGAAGAAGTTCCAGGTGTTGGAAGCAAGCCACTGATTGGCCAGCTCGGTTGAGGTGGTGAAATTGCACCAAAGGTAAGGGATCAGTAACAACAGGAGGGCCGTGCACTCGATTAGATCTTCGTTGCGCAGACGAGCGAGTTTGTCGGTGACCTCGCCAAAAAAGGGAGAATGGCTCAGTGAGTTGGCCAGCATGCGTCCATAGATGACCGCTTCCAACCAGCCCACCAATAACTTTTGATGATTGGGCACGAAGTCGTAGAGCCCGTGCAGGCCCGCAGCCAGCCCGAATGCCAGCAGAGTGAGCAAACTGGAAGCCAACAGGCCATGCCCGCGCATGTGGCGGCTACGGGTCCAGCTGTAGCAAATCAGGCAAGTGTAGGTCATGTGGCCCAACACACATAAAATGAAGCGAGCCAGCATACCCTCGGAGGGGTCGCGAGAGAAGTAGCTGATGTTTTCCATGCTGGAAAAGCCGAGAGCTGATAAGCTTCCATAGATCAGCCAGTCCAGGGGTTCGTTGAATTGCCGGCTGAGCAGTGCATAAACAAGAACGGGCAATATTTTGACCAGCTCCTCGGGAATCCCGACATGCAGGACGGCGTAGGTCAGGTCGCTGGAAATCAGCTGGGGTTTCTGAATGACGTCCAGGCGAGGGTCGAGGATGTTGATCAGCAACTGAATCGGAGTCAGTAGCCACTGTGCCGAAAGGCAGCCGAGTAGAAACATCCAGGCGATGGACCAGGCTGGTTCTGGTTCAAACACGTCGATGCGACGGAGCAACACCATCCACATCAGGGCGATCAGCAGGGCCGCCAGGACGGCCGGAAGAGGTTGACTGAAGCCATCCTGGAGGCCTCTCCAGGCATAGGCCAGCCAGTGATGGTCACTCAGGTCTACCCAGTCGCGTACGGCTTTGCCGACATATGCTCGGGTCTCAGGTGAATCGAGCAGTTCCCTGGCGGCAGGCAGGTTCTGACTTCGAAAGGCTTGCAGGCCCAACAGGCTGACGCTCTGTTTCATCAAGCCCCGCAGTTGAATTTCGCGACGGTAGAAGTCCAGCGCTGGTTTTGACTGGCCTGATTGAGCCAGGGCCATCCCGCTATAGAGGTTCAGTCCTTTCAATTGACGATTGTAAACTCGTTCGAAGTAGCTTAAGGCTTGCTTTGGATCTTGGTCCGTGAACAGGCTGGCGTAGCCCAGGCCGAATAGGGTTGCATCACGAGTGGCCAGATTGTACAAGTTCGCTCCGTAGCGCCGGCGCAGTTCTTTCTCACCGAGTCCCTGAGCGTCGATCAAGTGAATCAGCCAGGCTCCCTGGGTGGGATCCTGGCGCAGCAAGGCTTCGTACGCGTCTCCAGCTAGCGAATTGAGGCCAAAGGCGCTCAATGCATCCGCTCGTTTCGATAGATCTTCGGGTAGCGCTCGAGGGAAAAAGTTCGCGGTCAGCAGGATCAACAGGCAGGTAAACAGGATCCCCAATTGCGCTCGCATTCAGCGAATCTCCAGAAGCCAGGCTTGACCCTCGACCTGACCGTCTCGCTGGCGCAAAAGGACCTTCTGCAGAGCGTAATGCTGACAAAGCCCGACCAGCCAACGGATGAGTTGGGGTCGGGAGCCTGCGAATGAAAGCTTGAAACCTGATAATTTCCGTTCCGGATTCTCTGGGCACGCGATCATGGTCTCCTCGAGGCGCAACTGGAGATGCCCGGGTGCTTTGAGTTGATGAGGGGGCGGCCGCTCGGGTAGGGCATCCAGGCGAGAGCGCATCGCCGGCAGGTATTTAAGGGCCTCCTCGAACTCTTGAGTTGCGTTTTGAACTTCCTCGATGCGGGCGCGTGTGCCCTGCCAGGCCAGCCATTGAGGATAGACGTCTACCCAGAGCCAGAGAGCCGATATCACCAGCAATGCCCAGCTCGACTTCACGGCCAGGGACAGGCCATTCGATTGGTTTCCAGACTTGCGGCAGGATAGAGCGACTTGATTCGGTCCAGACTTTTGGCTTCAAGGTAAAACCCTTCTCGCTCCCATTCCAGGTAGGTCCAATCCAGAGCGCTCAGAGCTTCCAATAATTGAGCTTGTAGCCTGGATTGGTGGCGCAGACTCTGGAGCAGATCGGTCTGGAGTTGGACCTGACGAGCTCGTTCTCGAATTTCCAGCAGGTCCGGTTGATCTTGCTTGATTCGCTCCAGTCTTTGGATGGCCAGATTGGCCTCGGCCCGAGCCCGGTCGACTTGACGATGCAACCCCAAAGAAATACAGAACAGTCCCAGGACCCAGGCCGGAACCAGCAGCCTTCGCAAATTCACAAGTCGCGCATTTGCCTTCTACAGGTGCCTCCCTGCCCCACGCTGAAGTTGCCCGGGGATGGAACCTCAGGCACAGCTCGACCTTTTGCTTCGGGTCAACTCGGTGCTTCACTCCTCAAAAGGGGTTTCGGAAATCATGGCTGAGCTCATCCAGGAAGTGATCTCGACGCTCAAAGCCAACCGCGGCTTCGTGGTGGTGCTGGAAGACGGTGAGTGGCGTCAGTTAGCCAGCCACCACCTGGACCTGAGCCAGGATCCAGGCTGGTCTTTCAGTCGGACCGTTGTGGATACGGTCGCAGCCACAGGTAAGGCGGTGTTGACCTCCAATGCCTTGCAGGACAATCGTTTTGCTCAGGTGAGCAGCATCACGATGATGAACATCCACTCCATTGTCTGTGCCCCGTTGCGCTGGAACGGACTGGTCCAGGGTGTCGTCTATGCCGACGCCAGGCTACGTGACGGTGTTTTTAAAGAACACGATCTGCAGGTCCTGTCGGCTATTGCCGACCAGGCTTCGCGAACACTCGAGACGGCAGCACTCCATCAACAGCTGCAGCGGATCGCTCAGAGTCACTCGAGTCCAGCCCAGACCGTGGATTATCTAATGCAGTCGCTAGGCCAGCCCTCATCCCCGCCAGCGCTCAGGCCGCAATTGCCCCAAAACGGCCTGGTCATCCGCCTGTTCGGGCCTTTCGAGGTCTATCTGGATGGCAAGCCGGTGGAGCGTTGGTCCACTCGCAAGAACCGAGATCTGCTGGCTTATCTGGCTGCCCACGCCGGACAGGTCATCCACGAGGACAGACTGATGGATTTGTTCTGGTCTCAAGGCGGGAAGTCCGGGCTGCATTCTTTGCACAACAGCGTGACCCAGTTGCGCAGGACGTTGGGCAAAAAGTGGATCTCGCGCCGCTTCGACGGTTATACTTTGGCGCCCGAAGCCTGGGTGGATACTGAGCAGTTTGCCCAGGCGCTACGCGAGGGGCGGCGCGCCCAACCCGATCAGGCGGTCCAACACCTGAGCCGGGCAGAAGCTCTGGCCGAGGGTGGCTTCTTAGAAAGCTTCCAGGATGAGTGGACCGAGGCGCTCCGCCTGCGTCTGGCCGATGAACTATCCCAATGCCGCAAACTACTGGCGGACCATTTCGCACGTCACGGCAAACACGTTTTAGCAGTGGAACTTTGGAAGCGGGTGCTTCAATGTGACAGCTGTAGCGAGGAGGGCTACCGTGGCCTGCTCCAAGCTTTACGGTCTCTGGGACGTCGGGCCGAGGCCCTGCGCGTCTATCAGACCTGTTTGCAGGCTTACTCTCAAGAGCTGGACCTGGAGCCTCCTCAGGAGTTCCGGGAACTGGCGATGAATTGGCCCAATCCTTAGCCGTC
>JAFEBA010000067.1:0-11704 GCA_018266105.1 bacterium
CGCCCCTTCCTAGCTTGCTGACCTCAGCCTAGCAGCCGGCCTTCGGCCTGAGTGGGGGCGACGATCCTCGCTTGCTCGGGATCGGCTTCCTTTGACCTCAGCCGGGTTGGAAGAAGCCCTGAGAAATAGCATAGCGGACGAGATCTGCACGATTCTGCAGTCCCAGTTTGAGAAAGAGGTGGGCGCGGTGGGTCTCGACCGTCTTGACGCTGATATTGAGCCGGCCGGCGATATCTTTGTTGCCGTAACCCTCAGCCAGCCAGCGTAAAATTTCGCTCTCTCGGGCCGTCAGGATGGGGCTGGATAGAGTGGGTAGGGAACGAGCGATAGCGTCCAGGAGATCGGTCTCGGGCGCCTGTTTCAGCACAAAGGCGTTGGCCCCGGCCTTGATGGCCGCCTGGCGTAGGGCTTCCTCGTCATACATACTGATGACCACGATGGGGGTTGCGAATCCCCGTTGCCGCAGTTGGGCTGTCACCTGCAACCCATCCGGACCGCCGGGCATGGCCAGGTCGAGCAACAGAAGGTCTGGCTGCAGTTCCGCCACCAGCGCCAGAGCCGCTTCCCCGTTGGAAGCCTCGCCCACCACTCCGTAACCGCGGCTCTGCAGGAGAAGCTTCAGCCCTGTACGGACCACATGATGGTCTTCTGCGATCACAATTCTTCCGCTCAAGTCAGACTCACTTCCACACGGGTGCCTTGCCCGGGAGCGCTGAGGACACTCAATCTCCCTTGGGCCAGCTGAGCACGCTCGCGCATGCTGAGAAGGCCCAGGCCTTGCGATTCGGTTTGAGGATTAAATCCGCAACCATCGTCTTGAATTGTCAGTAATGTCAGGTCCTGGTGGCGGGTCAGACGAATGGTGATGCATTCAGCTCGTCCGTGCTTAAGAGCGTTATTGACGGCTTCCTGAGCAATTCGAAACAGGGCTGCTTCGCGGGCGGGTTCCAACCGAATTTCTTCGCACTCCACCCGGGCCACCTTACCCAGCACCGTCTGCAGCGCCATACCCAGGCCCAGTCGCTCCAGTACGGGTGGCCAGAGGCTCTTGGCCAGCTGGTCGACTTCCTCCATCAGAGTGGTGAGCATTTCCTGAATGGGTTGGCCCTGGTTGCTGGCGAGGCGCAAAGAATAAAGCTCCTGGGCGATCCCATCGTGGAGTTCGCGAGCCAGCCGACGTCGCTCTTCTTCTTGAACCTCCAGGGCCCGCCAGGCCAGTCGTCGGGCCTGGTCAGCTCGCAGCTCGGTCAGGTCGGAGAGGCGCAGCATGGTTTCATTGGGCAATCGTGAAACACTGACGGAAACCGGTAAAGTGCTACCATCCAGCCGACGCACGTGGATCTCTGCCAGCGGTTGGCTCAGGTCTAACTGGTCGCCCAGGCGGTGCATGGGAAAAGGACCCATGGGTGGGCTGTAGCCCAGGAGCTGAAAAGCCCTGGGGTTCATCTCCTGAACCAGACGATGCTCATCCACGATCAAGATGGCGTCGTTGGAGCTGAGGAATAGATCTTGAAATTTGCGGCGCTGGCGTCGGTCGCGCAATTGTAGGGCGTGCATTAACACCGTGAAAATGCTGCTGGCCACCAAAACCAGAAGGATGCGGCCGACCACTTCGCCGGGTTGAGCGCGGGACTGAAAGAAGGTCCAGAGAGCCAATTCGAACAAAGCTGAGGCCAGTGTAGGCACCAGGATCCCCAGGAAGAGCATGGCCAGAGTATGCCCCGCAAAGGCTCTTTTGTAACTCCGGGATTTCCCCGAAGGTGACTCAAAGTCTACAGTCTGGCTCGCAGTTGCTGCATGCGCATGAGCAGGTCTTGCTCGTGATCGATTTCCTGGCTGAATCCTCGTTCCGTGCGGTTGCGTAGAAAAGCCAGCTCGGAGGCCACCTGAAGAAACTGTTCGGAGGCCAGCCAGCCCCCGGGTCCTTTGCGAAAGAGCTTGCCGATGGAATAACCGATGCGACCCCAGACGGAAGAGACCGAAGAGAGCTCGGAAGGGGACATGTCGTGGGCTAGATGTTTGCGCAACAGGCGTCCTTCGCGCCCAAGGGCGAACAGCACCACGATGCCGACCCCCAGCGCGGCCGGCATCATAACCAGAGCATAAGCGGCCAACCAGGCCTGGATGTGCACGGTGGCAGTCAGATTCCAGGTGGCGTGCAAGGCCATGGCCAGAAAGAGACCGGTCACCGGGGCGAAGAGTTTGACCAGCCACCTGTCGCTCTGGGCTGCCCAGCCCAGACCGATGCCGGTCATGCTGGTGAAAAGCGGGTGAGAGTAGGGCGACATCATGCCGCGCAGCACGAAAAGGGCCCCGGCCGCATCTCCCCCTGAGCGGATGGCGCTGCCGTAGTATTGGATGTTTTCGGTCATGGCGAATCCGAGCGCGACCATGGTGGCGTAGACCACTCCGTCCACGATGCCATCGAATTCTTTGCGCTTCCAAAAGAACAGGAAAAACAGGCAAAGACCCTTGGTGGACTCCTCCACGATGGGGGCCGATATGATTCCTCCCAGGGCTGACGCGGCGGCTGCATCATGAGTGGCCTGGTAGAAGTAGACCGAGTTGATCGTGTTGAGGATGTAGCTGGCGCAAACGGCCAGGCAAGCTCCCCACATAAAAGCCATCAGCAGAAGGTGGGGAGGCTCCGGTTCGTACCGATCGATCCAGAGGGCCAGGCCCACATAGAGCGGCACCGGCAAGCAGGCCATGACCAGGCCTACCAGCAAGCCGTCGAAACCCACGTTGGCACCGATCAGCAGCAAGGTCAGCAGACCCGCTCCCAAGGCCAGCAGGGAGAAGCAACCCAGGCAGCACCCCGAGGCGCCGCGGTTCGTTTTCTTGGCTGACATGGCCGGGTTGGTTCTGCGCCCGATGGAAATGCCCTATAACCCGACGGCCTCCGCTGGTCGAGGCCTAGGAGTCCCGGAAAAGTCCCCGGGTTTTGCCCCCCCAGGGCTCCAGATTGGCCCAGAAAAGACGGTCTTGAGGGCTCATTTCCGCGATTTTGCAGCCCAACGGGGTACTCATCAGGCTCAGCCAGGGCAGTTTGCCCTGGCGGTCGATATCCAGGCGGTCGGCATCCCAACAGGTGCCCACAGTGGGGTCGTCGGTGGTGATGCCACGCTCGTGACCGAGGCAGGCCAGATGAAGCAGTTGCATCTGCTCCGTGGTCAGCTCGTCGGCACAGAATTGTCGGGCACGGTGGGCGGCCCGCTGGCCGTGCCCGGGGTCCTTTTCGTCGTTGTAGCGTTGACTGTCGTGAAAGAGGGCAAAGCGCCGCACCACTTCCACGTCCGCCCCGGTATGCAGCGCCAGCAGCTGCCCGAAGCGGTCCACGCGACGCCAGTGGCGCGCTCCGTGAAGCCCGTTCAAGGGCAGCCCATAGTCATCGAAGAGTTCCGCTTCCAGCTGGGAGAATTCGGCGTCAGTCATGCCCGGAAATTTTGGGCAGAGGCTGATTTGCCTTCCAGTCTCTAAGCATGGCCCAGGCCACATTGGGGACAAAAATTGAACGGCCGGTCCCGCTGGAAGCCGCACCCCTGGCAACGGGCGGGCTGGTCGAGATAGCCCAACAGTTCCGGATGGGTTCGCCGCACCAATTCAGCCAGGTTGGATTGTGCGGCTTCGGCACAGCTCATGAGCTCTCGGTACTTGTGAGCCTCAAAAGCAAAGGTCTGGTCGCACTGGAGGCAGCGGATGTAGGTGTTAAGGAGCTTGCCCTGTCCCAAGGAGACCCAATACAGATGGGGCACTTCGTATTGCTCGATCACGTTAAAAGCACGGATCTGTCGGCAGTTGGGACATCCGTCCGCAACCAGACCCCGGGATTCGTCACGGCCCTTGGTGCCGAAGAAGATCATTCTGAAAGATTCGCAGGCGCGTTCGAGGGCGCCTGCGAAACCCTCGCCATGGTCCTGATTACGGGTTTTGAAGCCTTTGCGGGTGGGGCTTCCAACCCCTCGGCTGAGATCGCTCTGGCGTTGAACGGCCGTCGCCTGCTCGGCCACGAACTGGTCGGGGCGGTGCTGCCCTGCGTTTTTGGACAAGATTTGAAAGCGCTGCGAGACTTGCTGCGCCGTCATCGACCTGAGGTCGTGATCTGTCTGGGACTGGCGGGCGGGCGCTCGATGCTTTCGCTGGAGCGAGTGGCCATCAATGTGGTGGATGCTCGTGTTCCTGACAATGCAGGGGTGGCGCCGGTGGACATACCCGTGGTCCCCGGTGGACCTGTGGGTTACTGGTCAACGCTGCCCATCAAAGCCATCTACGCCGCATGGCGTCAGGCCGGCCTGCCGGGGGAAGTGTCTCAGACGGCCGGAACATTCGTCTGCAATCATCTTTTTTATGGTCTGATGCGTTCCCTCCGCGGGCGCTCCACGCGTGCCGGCTTTATCCATGTGCCCTATGCCGAAGGCCAGGGCCAGCCAGCTCTTCGATTGCAGGCAATGGTGCAGGCCATTGAGTTGGCGGTTGAGGTGGCCTTGAGTACAGAGCAGGATCTGCATCTGAGCGGCGGAGCCGTCAGTTGAGAACCCCTCAGGGCTTGGGTTGAGCTTCAATCACCTGATCGGGCGTGGTCGACCCGACCAGGTGATATTTCTTGAAGGCCTTGGGGCACCAGATGGGCACGGTTGAGTTGGGTTCGCCGTGCTTGATGTGTTGCTTGTCCGGGGTCACTTTGTTGACCGCTTCGATCAGCGTGGACAGGCAAGAATTTTCGGTGGGGTGGTAGATGTCCTGGCTGTGGTCCAGGCAGGCTGCATCCAAACGCTCGCGTAGAAGCGACTCTTTCTGCTGTTGGCTGAGCTCCAGCTTATACAGGTGCAGAGGGTAGTGGTGGAAGACGGTCGCTTTCTCAATGGCGTCGTCCCAGCTTCCAAGCTGATAAAGGACGGGTTGATCGCCTTCGCCGACCGGATCATAGAGTTCACCCTGCTTGAAGTGAACCTCAACGGATAAAACCAATCCATGGTTTTCTCGGCCCTGCCCGTCCGTGACGGGGCTGTCTGGTTGCATTTCAAAGTGCAACTGGGCGTGGCCCGGGTAGCCTCCGGGTTTGTCGGTGAAGGGCTTAATCCCAAGATAGACGTCTTTGACGCCTTCGGGCTTGATGTAGGCATCGCCGAAGACCCCCAACTCCTGAGCCGAGCCATCCTGGTTGTTAACGATATCCCAGCGGAAACCGCCCACGTGGTAACGCCCATCCTGGGTCTTACCCAGGTCGCTGGACTCTTTCTGGATAGCCGACCACGGCTTGTTGCTGTAAGTATTATTGACGATCACGTCCTTACCATAATCGTCCCGGTGCGGTTGGGTGATTGCGAAATTGTGTCAATTTTTTGATCCCCGGGGTTTTGGCGGTGAAACTGGCGCAACATACACCGACCCGGCTGAAGAGTTTGTGTGAAGAAAATCGCGATGATGAGGCTGAGCATGACCAGGTCCATGATTTGGCCTGAGCCGGGCCCAGTTGGCTCGCATCCACGATTTTTCTGGTGTCGGGACCATTTCCCCCGGCCCCTGGACTGAGTAAGCATAGTGTTCAATTCCCCTGAGAAAAAATGGGAGTCCGGTCACGCCGACCCCAACAGACGATCGATGGCGCTCTGCCAATCCCGGCGAGACAGATTGGGAGGGCCCTGCAAACGCAGGCTGCCGCACTGCCAGCGCCCCGATCCGCGCATCTTATCAGGTGTTAGTTCGTGGTTATGGAGTTGATTGTGGGCGAAGGGGTCGCGTGCGGCGTAGCCGCGGAGCGCACCCTCCATGCAGTCGGAAGAAACAGCAAATCGGTTGATGAGGTCAACTAGTGTATACCGCATGTTTTATGTATACCATAGTGGCTCCGGACCGGTATAGGTGAACAGTGGAAGAAATTTCAGCAAAAATAGGTGAACGCAGGAACCTCAAAAAGAACGGCCAGGCTCATCCGTGGCGAGCCTGGCCGAACTCTGGATTGGAGTTTTTGGGATTCTACTTTTCTGCGATCGGATCCAAGAGCTGACGCTGTTGCTCTTTGTTTAGCGGGGGCACTTTGTCGCCTTCCTGAATCCGTTTGGCGTATTCGTCGATGCCTTCTTTGCCGGTCTTGTTCTTCAGGATCGCCACCGAGCCCGAGGGCAGGTCATCCAGCTTGCGATAGGTGAGGATCACATCGCCGTTCTTGATTTCACCACGTTCACGTACCTTGACCGCCTGGGTCAGGCCTTGGGAGGGCATGAGCAGCTCATCCGTCTTCTCGGTGACAGTCGGCTTCTTGCCGCCTCCACCCGCGCCTTTGGCTTCGCCCACCGGCTTGCTTTCGTGGCTGCCGGCACCACCCTGGTTCGGGTCGAGGCCTGGTGTCTTCATTCCCTGGGCGTGCATCTGATTGAGCATGTCCTTGGTTTCCTGACTAAACTCAACCTTTTCGTCCTTTTCGTCATTCTTGGCGTTTTCGCTTTGTTCGCTCTTGGGAGCCTGGTTGGCTCCGCCGGTTTTCTGTGCACCGGCCGCAGATTGGGGGGCCTGCACCTGGCTGGGAGCTTTGCTGTTTTTGGCCTTGTCGGCCTTTTTGTCGTCTTTCTTGTCGTCGTCGTCGGGATAGGTGGTGATCTTGCTGGTGACTTCGCCCAGTTTCCCTTGCTTGGGAATGACCTCGCCCGAGCGTACCATAGGGTCCCACTTGGCTTCGATGGTCCTCTTGGGCTTGTTGCCGCCGACTTTTTCAGCTTTCTTGGCTTCATCGGCGGGCTGGGAGTCTCCACCGCCTTGGTTTTGGGACTTCTGTTCCAGGAAATTGCCGGCCAGGGCCGCCAGCATGTTGGGGTCGTAGCCCTGAGTTTCGCTGATTTTTCCGACTTCGTCGACGAATTCGTCGGATAACCTGGTGTTATCCAGGAGCTCTGGAGATAGGTTCGGGCGCTGCTGTGCAGTCTGCTGAAGAACCTGTTGGGTGTGTTCACGAATCTGCGGACTCTGCTTTAAAGCTTGGACCGAAGACGTAATTGCCAAATGTGTGTACCTCCTGTGTGCTATCCCTCTTTTCACGAGTGCCGCGGATAAAGACTAGATGTGAATGAAAACAAGATGTTAAAGCTTTCTGCTGATATTGTTGACGAGATCGGCCTGGCCGCAAGATAGGACGGGGGGGCTGGTCTGCGAAGCCATGGCCATGAAGAAATTTCGTTTCGGAGTGATGTGCCGCGGCACCAACATCGCCCAGGTGGCCCGTCGAGCTGAGACTCTTGGCTACACTTCAATCTCAATGCCAGATCACTTTGGCGACCAATGGGCCCCCGGTCCGGCCATGGCTGCGGCCGCCACGGCCACATCTGTTTTGCGGTTGGCGCCATTGGTTTGGTGCAACGACTTCAGACACCCGGTGGTGTTAGCCAAAGAAGTGGCCACGCTGGACCTGCTTTCCGGCGGGCGGATGGAACTGGGTCTGGGGGCGGGGTGGATGAAGTCGGACTACGAGGAGTCGGGGATGTGCATGGACTCGGCCGGGGTTCGCATCGAGCGCATGGCGGAAGCCTTGCAGGTGCTACGCGCACTGCTCGGTCCCAATCGTTGCGTGGTGAGCGGGAAGTACTATCAGGTGGACATGAATGGCCTGCCCAAGCCGATCCAGTCGCCGGTTCCGATTTTTGTCGGGGGCGGTGGTCAGAAAATGTTGAGCCTGGCCGGTCGGGAAGCTGACATTGTCGGCATCAACGTAAATTTGCGCTCAGGCCTTTATAAAGACATCGCGGAGAATTTTTCTGCCCGCGCCTGTGACGAAAAAATAGGTTGGGTTCGTGCACCCGGGCGGGACGTCGAACTCAACATCCTGGTAGGGAGCGTGGCGGTAGGGGAGCGAGAGCCGGCCCTTCAGCGCTTTTCCGAGGAAATGGAGACCCCCCTGGAGATCTTGCGGGACAGCCCGCATGTGCTGGCCGGAAGTGTTTCCGAACTCTCTGAATCGCTGGTGGTCCGCCGCCAGCGCTGGGGGTTTTCCTACATCGTTGTGCGTGAGGAAGCCATGGAAGTTTTTGCTCCGGTGGTGGCCCAACTACACGGGGCTTGACTCGGACCTAAAGCAGTTCGAGGGTGTGACTCTGGCTTCCGTCCGGTAGCTGAACTTCGATGTAGTTGGAGTGTTGAGTGACCGCCACCGGTTTGCCGTTGCAGCGGGCGGCTTTGGCTTGAGTGGCGTAGAAGCGGATGCGCAACGGACGCTGGGGTAAACCGTAGTCGGTCCCCTCCAGTTTGAACTGGCGACCGCGGAAGCTGGCCAGGCGGCGGGCGCACTGACCGTTGAGATAGGCCTGGGTTCTTCCGTCATCTTCATAGAGCGTGGACTGGGCTTGACCTCGAGCGTCGGGGTAGACGCGCAGTTCAAGCGGAGCGTTGGGTAGAGCGTCCACAGTGTTCTTCTCGGGTCCCAGGGGGATGATGGAACCTCCGCGAGCATACAGTGGCACCGTCTCCAGCGGTGCGTCCACCAGCATGTGCTGTTGTTTCTGGGGCACACCGGTATAGAAGTCGTACCATCTTCCCCGCGGTAGATAGACCCGCTTTTTATCCTGGTTTGGGCGAAGCACGGGCGAACAGAGCAGGTCCGAGCCGGCCAGGAACTGGTCGTCCATGGCGTAGGTGTTGGAATCATCCTGATACTCTAATACCAAAGGCCGAATAAAAGGCTGGCCGGTTCTTCTGGCCTGGTCAAGACCGGCGTAAAGATACGGGAGCAGCCGGTAGCGCAGTTTGAGATATTTGCGGATGATGCCCTCGTAATAGCTGCCGAAGCGCCAGGGCTCCTGATCATACTCGTCCTGGGCCTTGTGGTTGCGGCAGAAGGGCACCAGGAAGCAAATCTGGTAACCGCGAGCCAGCATTTCGCCGTCGCCGCGACCCATGAAGCCGCCCACATCGGCCCCTATGAATGTCTCACCGGAAAGTCCCAGATTGCAAAAAAGTGGCACTGAGACGGCCAATGCTTCCCAGCTGGAGGCTGCGTCTCCGGTCCACATGGTGGAGTAGCGCTGGATGCCAGCATAGGCGGCACGGGTGATGACGTAAGGTCGGTCGTTGGGACGCAGGCGTAGCAAGCCTTCGTAGGTGGCTTTGCACATGAGCAGGGCGAAGACATTGCGATTCTTGGCATGGGGAGTGTGCTGGCCCAGGTCATCAAAATAGGAGTCTCGTTGGTTGGCCCCGGTGTCGCCCTTTTCGGTGAAATCAGCCGGCTCATTCATGTCATTCCAGATGCCGCCGGTGCCGTGATCCAGATAGGCCCGATGGAGATCGCCCCACCATTTGCGGGCGGCTTCCTTGGTAAAGTCCACGAAGACGGTCTGGCCGGGCCAGACCGTGGTCACCATCTGGCTGCCATCCTTGCGCTTGACGAAGAAATCCTGACTGGCGCCCTGATTGTAAACGTAGTAAGAGTTGGATTGGTCCTTGAGCTCGGGCCTGTCCTGGTCCTGAGCTGTGGCCAGCCCCTCGGGCTGGTATTTTACGCCCGGGTCAACGATGTTGACCATGTGCAGTCCTTTGGCTTTCAATCGGGCGGCCAGGCCGTCGGGATCGGAGAAGCGCTTGAGGTCCCAGGTGAAGACCCGGTATTTCTGCATATAGTCGATATCCAGCGTCATCACGTCCAGTGGCAGGTCATGCTGCTGATAAGTGTCAGCGATCTTCTCGACCATTCGGTCAGGATAGTAAGACCAGCGACTGGCCTGGTGACCGAGCGCCCATTTAGGCGGCAAATAGATGCGTCCGGTCAGCTCGGTGTAGCGGCTTACGACTTCTTTGATGCTCGGTCCGTCGATAAAGTAGTAGTCGATCTGGCCGCCNNTCAACGGCATAACCGGTGAACTCTTGCTGGCTGTTTCCAAAGTCGAAGTGACTGCGATAGCTGTTGTCGTAAAAAAGCCCATAGGCGCGGTTATTCTCGAGTCCAATGTAGAACGGAATGGACTGATAAATGGGGTCGGTGCCTTCGCTATACTTAGGCGTGTCGGAGTTGAACATTTTGAAGTGACCGCGACGGCGGTCGAGTTTGTGAGCCTTTTCACCCAGGGCGTAAAAGTGCTCGTCCAGCCCTAGTTCCTTGGTCACGACCGTCATAAAACCGGCGTTGGGATCGAAGACCTTTTGGGTGTGATTGGGGTCACCCAGCAGAGGGCGCGAGTCTTTGTTGAGGGTGTGCCCGTTCTGGTCCTGAATTTCCACCAGCAGGGGATTTTTGTGAACCACCACCCGCAGCTTGCTGCTCTTGAAGGTGACGCTCCGGTTGGACTCTTCGCTGCTGACAGGGGTGGGTGCCCAGTCGCTTTTAGCGATTGCCCAACTGTGTCCGCCGTCCAGTTTGCTTCGGTAGGCCATGCGGACCCGAACCAGTTCCGGGCTGAGGAACTGAATTTTAACCTGAGTGCCGTCCTGGCAGTTGATCAGGTTGTCCTGTCTTGATTGGTAGGCCCCGATGGGAACCAGTCCTTCGGTTTCGATCGCGTAGGTGGGTAGGGCCAGCAATGCGGCAAGCAGCAGGGACTTAAGCATTGCGCCCGGTTCTGGGTTGTTTGCGGTAGCCCTGCTGGGGCTTTAGTGGCGGTAGGCCGGACGTCTCCAGGAAACATTGGCCAGGCGGACCACCCGGCTGAGTAGAGAGCGCCGGCCGGTCTGGCTGGTGGCCCAGAGCAGTAGCACAATGCCCAGCCACTGTTTGAGGCCGAGCATCTCGCCCAGCAGCAGGCAAGAAAGCAGGCCGCTGATGGCTACTGTGGCCAGGCCGACAGTGCTGGCGGCAGCCGTCTTGGAAGTGCGGAATCCAAGCGTCATCAGCACCTGAGCGCCAGCTGAGGAGATGGCACAGGCCCAGAGTAGAGCCCATTCGCCCATCGTAGGGGGCACATAGTTGGCGTAACAGACGGGCGCAACGACTATGCTGGATACCAGGCAGAGTCCGGTGACCACAATGCTGGCAGGCGTGCCGCGCAGACCGCGCAGGGCCGTGTAGGCGGCCCCTGCCAATACGGCTGAGGCCAGACCCAGGCCGACCGCCGGCAGATCGTCGCTGACGCCGGGTCCGCCCACCACCATCAGAACCCCGGTCAGGGCCAGCGGATAAGCTAGCAGCAAACCGGCCGAGAGAGCTTCATTCAGGAAAACAAAGGCGAAAAGTCCAGCCCAGAGTGGCGAGGTGTAGTTGAGCAGGACCGCAGTGGCCAGGGGCAGCCTGGAAATTGCGCTGAAGTAGGCGATCATCGCCAGTCCTCCGGCCAGGCTGCGCAGCAGCATGGGCTTGATGTGCCGCAAGCCCATCGGATAGGTCTTTAAGTCGCGTCTCAGTTGTGGCAGCAGCAGCAGCATGCACAGGAAGCTGCGAAAGAAAACCACCTGAATGGCGGGAATGTGGTGCTCGCCAAGCAGTGCACTGGGTTGCGTGCACAGTTTGACCGAGAGGGCCATGCTGGCGAAGAAGAAGCAACTGCCATAGAGAGCGCTGTTGCCGGAGGGTTTGAGGTTCTTGAGGGCGGCCTGCATTGGATGGAAAGTGTCCTTGTGTTTGTGTTGCCACGACACTACTCCCGTAGGCCCGCTCAGCGGTGAACTGAATGTTAACGATTGGGCAGCCAGGTCAGTGCAAGCCCCCAGAACAAGAAAAAAAGCACCTTTCGGTGCTTTATTCTGAGACTCGTAGAGTCTGCCACCTTTGGCATCTGGATAATCAATTTGA
>JAFEBA010000067.1:11799-11924 GCA_018266105.1 bacterium
ACGGCTACCTTGTTACGACTTCGTTCCAATCATCTATCATACCTTCGGCGCCTGCCTCCTTGCGGTTAGCCCAGCGACTTCGGGTACAACAAACTTTCATAACGTGACGGGCGGTGTGTACAAGG
>JAFEBA010000068.1 GCA_018266105.1 bacterium
ATATGGTCTTCTGGACAACCGGGGAGGTAGTCGCCAATCAAGCGGCCGCCAATGGTGGCTACCGGCTGGTGGTGGCCTCGCGAGTCACTTACCAGGGTCCCCCTCCGACTAATCTTACCGCGGTCAGCAATGCTTACACCGTCACCGTCTCCACTCAGGGTCAGGTGGAAGTGGTTGCAGGCTTACTGGATGGCGACCCGACGCTGATAAAACCCTCCGGAACCCTGCCCCGTGCCACCCAGGTGGCGCTGACACCCAATATCCAGCGCCTGCCCAACCGACCTCCCGAACTGGTGGACCCCAAGCTGGTCATCGATCCGGCTCCAGATCGCCAGACCATCCCGGTGGTGGTGCCCACCGGTAATCCAGCCGTAACGGTTCGCTCGGATGACACCGTCTCCCTAACCTTCTTCGCCCGCGACCCGGACGGCGACCAGCTGGCCGCCAGTTGGGAGGCGGCCTGCCTCAACAAGCCAGACATGGATGGAGGTCGTTGGACCGTTCCCTCAACCCGGATGCGTTGGGACTACCAGCGCAAAGCCTGGTATCGCAAGGGTATCTGGTCTCCGCCGGCCGAAGCCCTTCCCAACGACCGCTTCCGACTTTACTGCCACATTCAGGACGGTCGAGGCGGCGAACTCACGCCCTCCGCCTCCACCGCCATCGGCTATCCCGGCGCCACCACCGACGGGGTGGATGTGACCATCATTCCCACCTTGAGGCTGGCCTACAAGGACGGGGGCGGTGGCCTATCGGTGGCCAATTTCGATGGTTCCGGAACGACGACGGTTCTGAACAGCTCGCGTCTCAACGCGGGCACCCCCTCGGACATGAGCTGGTCCACCAGTCGCCACGGCCTGCTCTATCGCAAGGACAGCAAGCCTTACTTTGTAAACCAGCTGGATGGGTCGGCCCCCAGCCAGGTTGGCAAAGGCACTCTCTTCGGCCCCAACCTGAAAGGGCTCACCATCCAGGCGGACAAGCTTTATGGAGTGGTGGACGCGGGGGGCTCGTTCAAAGTCCAATGGATGCCTGCTCCACCCGTCGGGGGAAATCAGGTCACCACCAACTTGCTCACCATCACCGGAACCGGCCCGCTGGAGGGACTGATCTCCAGTTCCTCCCAAAAGGCTCTCATCTCAACCGACGGCAACGGAAAGTTTGCACTGGTCTGGCTCAAGCCCGCCACCCCTACCTTCAGCGTCGTCAACGGCCCCCCCCTGCGTTCCATCGCCTTGAGCCCGGATAATACTCTCATCTACGGACTGGCCGCCGACGGCAGTCTCCAGTCCTGCCCAATCGACCTTAACGGCAGCAATCAGACCGCCAGCCTGCATCCCACGGGAATACAGACCCTGGTGCCTGGTCCCGGCAATCGACTTCCCAGCCTATCACCCAACGGCAGCTTTCTGGTCTACCAGGACAGCAATGGAGAAGCGCAGTTACTCAACCTGAGCAAATCCCAGAGCGCTCCTCTGAACGTCAACAATTACACGGATATGGTCTGGAGTCAGGAGTGAGATCAAGGGGTCTGTCTCTCCTGGAAGCCATTATCTCCATCTTCATCCTGACGGGAGGCTCGCTGGCCTGCTTCACTCTGCTCCTGCAGGCTTTCCGCTACCAAGGCCGCACCCAGCACGTCAGTGACGCCACCATCGCCGGAGAGCAGATGATGGAAAGTCTGCGGCGCTGGGCCCTGGACCCGGCCAACTTTGATAACCAATGGAAGATCTACAGCGACCAGGACCTGCCCTCCATCAATCCGCCCGGCTTCACCTGTCATCTGACCGTCTCCCCACTCAAAGCGCCCGGTGACGTGTTGACCCCTTGTTTTCGCCTGGTCACCATCGAGGTGCGCGACAGTCAGCGGGTGGTGACGCGACTCACCGGCCAGATCGGTTCTCCCCTGCGTAAGCCAGAAGGCGTCCAGATCTTTCCCGCCCAATCTGTCCGACTTCAGCCCGATCAGCAAACTCAGTTCTGGGCCTACCTGCTGGACACAAATTCCAAGCCCATCCCGGGCGTAAGTTTCAACTGGACTTTGCTGCCCGAGGGCCCCCCCGAGGTGCCTGGTGACGGCACCGTGGAAAGGGCCGGGGCCGATCGGGTCACTCTCACGCATCTGGTCTATGGCCCCACTCCGCCCGACCCCAACAAGCTCTATACCCCCGGGAAAGTCAGAGTCCACGCGTCCTGCCGCTACCGAGCTTCAATCTATGAGGCCGACTCGGCCCTGGTGGAGCTGCTCCCCCCGCCGTGAGAAGAACGTCGGCATTTACGCTGTTGGAAAGCCTGGTCAGTCTGGGCATGTTTTTGATGGTCATGGCCCTGATGGCCAGCCTCATGAACGCAGCCACCATCGCCGACAGATTCTTGGGAGCCAAGGACCGCATTCAGGAAGTGGCTGTCTCCTGCCTTTACCGAATGGCTTACGAGGCTCGCAGCGCCAACAAATGGCTGGAACCCGCCGCCGGCTCCTCTCCACGCCTGCTGATTCAAACTCCCGACTGGCTGCTGGAGAGCAGTGAATTCCCGGTGTCACCCAGTCCCTTCCCCAGCACCTGGGACCCGCAGGATCCGGCCTATCAGATCACTGTGGAATATGCGATCAACGCCGGCCAACTGGTCCGCACTCTAAAGGCCGGGGCAGAAAGCTGGGCCACTCCCCTGCTGCGTGACTGTCAGGGGCTGCAGGTGACTCGCCCCGACCGCAACACCGCCAGTATCGCACTGACCATACTGGCCAACGGGCAATCCAAAAAAATTTGGTTGACCTTCTGGCTGCCGGAAGAAGCCTGGAAAGCTCGATGAGACGCGCCTTTATCGTTCCCGCCCTGCTGGTGGTGGCCATCTTTATGGTGCTCTGTGTGGGTTTGCTGAGCCGACAGCCGATGCGCAATCTGGGCGCAATGCAGTCTCAATATCAGGTGCAGGCTCGCCAGGTGGCCCTGGCCGGGATTGAAGAAGCCCGCCTGCGTCTGGCCGGAGATAGCGCTCAGACCTTAACCAACACGACCTTTTCGCGTGACCTCAGCGAAGCCGGCGGGGCTCCCGTCGGCTCTTACCTGGTCAACATCGACAGCAGCTGGTGCGAAGAACCCTTCTGCGTGTTGCGAGTGGAAAGTGAGGGGTTCTACGGCGCGGCCATCAAGCCTCAAGCTCGCTACGTCTTGCGCGTCACCCTGGATGTGCGTCCAGAGCTGGCTCCCAACAAGCTCAATCCAGATTACCTGCAGCTTTTACGCTGGCAGGAATCCGTGCCCTGAAAGCTGTTCAGGCGAAGTCCAGGCCAGCCAAAAGTCCGAAATGGTCGCTGGGGTAGCGGCCCTCCCAGCGATCGGCCAGACGCTGGCAAAACTCCACCGTAATCTCAGGGCTGGTGAGAATGTAGTCGATGGGCGATCCCTTGGGCAGTCCGGAAAACCCGTGAAAAGTGCCTTCCTCGTCCGAACCGTGGACCACAAAAGCATCCTGCAGTCCGGTCAGAGCGGGAAAGTGCTCAAAGGCTTTCTGCTCATTGAAATCCCCCAGCACCAGCGCTGGCTGGGCCGATTGGGATATGCGCGCACAGACCAGTTCAATCGATTTCTGCCGAGCCAGCTTGCCGATGTGGTCCAGATGCACATTGTAAATCTGAATCGGCGGGAACTCTTCAGCTTTCAGCACCACCCGATTGCAAATGCGAGGGCAGGCGGCATCCCAAGCCAGACCTGACTGCTGGGGGTCCGGAGCCAGATAAAACGTCTCCTGTTCAAGGGCCTGAAAACGAGAGGCATTCCAGAACACATAACAGCCTTCACCTTCCCCACCCGGCTCCCGACCGCGACCGCTCCAGGCATAGCCAGGCAACATCGCGATCAAGTCGCGACGCTGATGCGCCAGCACTTCCTGAAAGGCCAGGATATCTGCGGCATAGTCCTGCAACAGGCGCGCCACCAAGGCCTTGCGGTGGCTCCAATCGTTGATGCCATCGGAAGCCACGTCGATTCTCAAGTTCTGGGTCAACACAGTGAACATATCTTCTAGTTACGGCCCGCGCGCCCAGGCTCCCCCAAAGCGACCATCAGCTTTTTGTATGCGCCCAGGCAAGCCGGCCCGGACCGCGAAACGCCAGGAGTGATCGCCCGCGCGCTTTTCAGCTTTTGGTTCGTAATTTTGACCATATCCGTGATGCGAGGAAACTTTCCGCAAGCAGCCGATTTAGGCTTGAAATCCCTTTTGTGTTTTCTACTTTACGTGGGTCTGGTGGTCCTGGTCTCGCTGGGCAGCCAGCTGCAGCTCCGTTCCAATCCTGCCCGAGCCGATCGGCTGGCCAGCTGGCTGGGCTGGCTGGTGCCCGGCCAGAACTACCGGGTCACTCGATTGGCCATCCACAGGGACAACTTCGAGCGGGCCGACCAGATCTGGGAAGGTGTTCGCGATCAGCTGCCTCAATTGCCGGCCGGCACAGCCCTGGCTCTGGCTGCCAATTACTCGGCTTCATTGTCCGCGCGCGGACAGTATCGCAAAGCCCTCGAGCTCTTAAAACCGCTGGATGCGACCAAGGCCTCAGGTAGCTATCGGGTCTTCCAGGCCCTGTACTGGTTGAACCGCGCCTATTACCATTTTCAGCTGGGAGAACTGGCGGAGGCACGGGATTGTCTGCGCGCAGGGGAAAAGGTTAAATTCAAAAGCCCGCCTCTGCGCGAACGACTGGAGGGTCTGCACATTTTGTTGACTTTTGAATCCGGGGATCAAGACGAAACCCTTCGCCTGCTGCGCCAGCGCAAAGACCGGCACAGCTTTTCCGCCCTTTTGCTGGCCCAACTGGGTCAGCAAAAGGAGGCGGCCGAGCGATTGCCCGACTGCCAAAGCCATCTTGAACCCGGCGAGCGTTGCTACAACCATCTGGCCCGCATGTGGCTGGCCAGTCAGCCGGAAGTCAAGCGCGCCGAATTGGAACAGGCTTCACAAACCAAATGCATGGCGGGCCTGGTGGCCTGGCAGGGGCTGGCTTGCCTGCACGAAAGCGGCTACCTTGAGCTGGCCCGCGCTCGGGATCCCGAAAGCATTTGGACCCACCGCGCCGAACGGGCTGCCTCGGGAGGCCCGGCCTGATGCGCCGCCTGCTGCTGAGCCTGGCTCTGAGCTTACCCCTGGCTGCCGAACCGTTGGAGCTCTATCGGTGGTTCCACGCTCATCCCGAGCTATCCAATCAGGAAAAGCAAACCGCTGCTCGCCTGGCTCAGGAGCTGCGTCAACTGGGACTGGAAGTCGAGGAAGGCATCGGCGGAACCGGCATCATGGCCATCTTGCGAGGGAAGCCAGGTGGGCCGGTGGTCCTGTATCGAGCGGATATGGACGCATTGCCGGTCCAGGAAGCAACCGGACTGGTCTATGCCAGCCAGGTAGCTGGTGTGATGCACGCTTGCGGGCACGACCTGCACATGGCCTGCGCCGTGAGCGCACTGGGCCAACTTTCAAAGAAACGCGACCAATGGAGCGGCAGCATTGTCTTTGTGGGCCAGCCGGCCGAGGAAGTGGGCGCCGGAGCCCGGCAAATGCTGGCCGACCCACGCTTTCAGCAAGTGCTGAAAAAGGCGGGAGGAACGCCGCGCCTGGCTCTGGCGCTGCACGATAGCGCCACTTTGGCCGTGGGTCAGGTCTCTCTGAGCGATGGCTACATCAACGCGAATGTGGATTCGGTGGACATCGTGGTGCATGGTCTGGGCGGCCATGGAGCCCACCCTGACAGCGCCGTGGACCCAATCGTGATGGCCTCGGAAATCGTCATGAGTTTGCAGACCATCATCAGCCGGCGCCTGGAGCCAGGAGCCAAAGCCGTCATTACGGTGGGTAAATTCGTGGCCGGCAACAAACACAATATCATTCCCCCCAAGGCTGAGCTGGCTCTGACCGTGCGCTCCTACGACGAGCCCACCCGGCAAAAACTGCTGTCCGAAATCCGCCACGTCACCCAGAGCGTGGCCGCCGCCTATCACGCTCCCCAACCACCTGAAGTCAAAGTGGATGAAGTCGACTTTGTTCCCTCCGTCTACAACGATCCGGCCTGGACCCTAAGACTGGTCCGGGTGCTGGAGAAGAGGCTGGGCAAAAACAACCTGATCCAACAATCCCCGAGCATGGGGGGCGAGGACTTCTCCGAGTTTTCCCGCCGTCTCAAGATTCCAGGCGTGATGTTCAGCCTGGGAGCGGTCGATCCGGCCCTGGTTCAGAAAGGCGGTGCCCTGCCCGGACTGCACTCCGACCGCTTTGCACCGGACGCAGGGCCGGCCATCAAGGTCGGGGCGCAACTGGTGGAAGACTGCCTGCTGGAGAGCCTGCAGCCCGGACCCTAGCGATCATCCTATCAAGGCGCACCGAATTCTCCGGTGGCCGAGCCGGCTGAACCGTCCAGGGCCTGGACCAGCTCCTGAGCGGCCCGGGCCATGTCGGGAAAACGCCGCAGTGGCTCCTTGGCCAGCAGTCGCATCAAAACCAGCTCCAGCTCTTTAGCTATGGGCACAAATCGGCTCGGCAACTCGGGAGCTCGATGCAGGTGGGCGGCCAGAATCTCGGCCACGTCGCTGGATTCGAAGGGACAATGTCCGGTCAGAGCCTCGTACAGAGTGACTCCCAAGGAATACTGGTCGGACTGTCTTTCCTGCCGATGAGAGGGTCCCCCGATCCGCTCCGGAGCCAGATAGCGGGGGGTTCCGAAGAACTTGCCTTCCAGAGTGACCTGAGGCCCATTGACGCGCCGGGCGATGCCGAAATCCAGCACCTTGAGTTTGCCATCCAGGGTCATAAAGAGATTTTCGGGCTTGACGTCGCGATGCATGATGCCCAACTCGTGGGCGTAGTGGAGGGCCTTCATGGCCGGCACGAACCAGTCCGCGACCTCCTGCAGATCCAGCCGTCCCTGACGCAAGCGCTGCTCCAGGGTCTGGCCCCGCAGTAGCTCCATGGCCATATAGCCGTGTCCATCCACCAGTCCGGCCGAATCAATACGAACGACATGAGGATGAATCATCCGCGCCATGGTCTCGCACTCGATCAAGAACCTCTGCTTTTGTTCGTCCGTCACCACCGAGAGGACCTTGATGGCGCGCTTGTGGCCGGTCTGGTTGTGATAGCCAGCGTAGACCACTCCGATGCCCCCCTGACCCAGCCGCTCTTCCAGCTTGAAGGGCCCGATGGACTCGATCAGGCCTGCGATTGCGGCGTCCTTTCGATCAAGTTCGGCGCTCAGAGAATCCTGCAAATCGCGCATCCGCTGACTGAGCTGTCGAGTCAAACCGCGAATCAAAGCCGGCCGCTGAGACAGCAGACTTTCGAACTCGCTTGTCTCCAGAGTCAGGGCCTGAACTTCGGTGAGAGCCACAGCCGTGGCCGAACGACCGAGTCCATCCAAAACAGCCATCTCCCCAATGACTTCACCCCGGCCGCGCAGATTCAAACGGCGGCGACGACCGCGAGTCTCAGCGTAAATCTCGATCAGGCCGCGCCGAATTAAAAACACCCGATCCCCAGGCTCGCCCTGGCTGAAGATGACCTGACCGGCCCGGTAGCTGACTTTGGAGGCGCGCGCCCTTAACGCTTTCAGCTCGGCCAGAGGCCACATTACCGTTTGGTGGCCTTGAGCAACAATTTTTCGGCGTTCGGGCAGGCCTGGTCGCGACTGTAGGCCACACCCACAAAGAAATTGGCCTCGCTGAAGTCCTCACGCAGATGGCGTCCCAGTTGCTCCAGCAACTTCTCGACTTCGGCCCGGTTCTGGTAACTCATGCTCTGGGCAAAAATGCGGGATGAGATGCGGGCGGTGAGAGTGCCCGGCCGTTTGGCGCTCTCCAGATAAGCATAGAGGTCCTGAATCCGGTGCTCCTCTTTGCCCTGTGGAAATCCATTCCATTGCACCGTAATGAGGGCCACGTCAAAGCTGCGGCGTTGACCCATTTCCAATTGGACTTGAAGCATTTCCTCAAAAAACTCGCCCGTCATGGCTCCGGTGGCCAGGTCCCGCGAGCGACTGGCGCTGAGGCTGGAGAGGGCGTGGGCCTCGTCCACCTGTAAGAGGCGGAAGCAGAAAACCAGATTGGGCCCCAGAGCCACCCGATCCCCGTCTTGCAGTAGCATAAACTCTTGCTGGAAGCCGTTCACAAATAAGCCGTTGGTGGAACGCAAATCGGTGATGCAGTACTGGCCGCCGGGGCGGCGCTCGATCTGAGCGTGAATGCGGCTCACACCCTCCACCTGAAAGCGTAAATCGCAGCTTTCGTCACGCCCGATGCGAATCTGGTCCGCGTCCAACAGGACCAGTTTGCCAGGGTTCTCAGAAATGAGCAGGCTGATCGCCCCCACCTGGGGATAGCGCGTGGAGCGCTCGGCGATGTCGCGATAGTCAAACTCCTGGGTATTCTCGGACATAAAGTGATTGTTGCCAATCTTCGCGGAATAACCTGCTATGCTATAGTGAGTCCATGAGTTGGGGTCAGTCATTTTGAGCCGCCTGCATTTCTTGCGTGAGTCTCCCCCGCCCGAACTGGCCCGAGCCTTGCTGGAGTTCGAGCAGCAGTTCAGCTATCCGCTGGGGGCCAACGACTCTTTTTCCATCTGCCACGGGCCTGACTATGGAGCCTTTTTCCGGGCCATTGGTGAGGCCACTGTGCTGGTGGTGGAAGAGGAAGGCCGCATCTTGGGAACGCTGGCGGCGGTGGTACGGCCGCTTCAGCTTCCCGGCGGAGTTCGACAAAAGGTGGCCTACCTGGCCGATCTGAAGCTGGGGCGCGAAGTGCGCCACCGCCTGACTCGTTATCTGCTGGCCATGAGCGAACATCTGGATGTCCCCAGCGGCTGTGGTTACGCGGTGGTGATGGACGGCACTCAGAGCACGCCCGACCGCTATACCGGGCGCTGGGGCGTCCCCTCCTTTCAGCCTCAAGCCAAACTCACGGTGCTGGCGGTGCAGACCCGGCCCGGGACCATACAAGGCGGTCCGGGGGCGCCGGAGGTGATACCAGACGGAGTGATTCCTCTGGGCGGACGGCCCGGGCTACGCTCAGAAATGGAACCGGAGGAGCTGGCCTGGGGCAGCGCTCGTGGCCGCCTGGAGGACATCCGCCGAGGCAAACGCCTGCTGCACTGTGATGGAGAGGAGATGCGCTCTGCCCACCTGTCGCGTTTCCGCTACGGGGACGAGCGCGACGCGGCTGCTTTGCTGGAACAAGCCAGCTTCGCCTGTGCCGCGCGAGGCATTCCTACTCTTTTTGCCAGCCTGCCCGAACGTTCGGCCCAACGATTGCTGCCCCACCTGCGCCACAAACACATCCCGGTCAATCCCGCCCCGGCCACGGTCTTCGCGGTCGGCTTTGAGCCAGGCCTGACCGAGTGGTGGGTGGACTCCGCTGAAATCTAGTTTATCTCCGGCCCACTATTGGTAACTTGGAATGCCATGAGACAACTGCTTCTACTCCTCTGGTGCCTGCTGGCGGCCTGCGTCTGGGCTGAGCCCAACTTCAACTACGACCGCGCTCAGGTCAAGACTTTGCTCAATCAGGGCGCACCGGCCAGCCACATCGACCTGGTCTTTGTGGGCGACGGCTACACCGCCAGCCAGTCGGCTGACCTGGAAAAGGATGCGCGCGACGCGCTGGACTCTCTCTGGCAGTATCCGCTCTTCAAGGACTACAAGCAGTATTTTAACGCCCATCTGGTCACGGTTCCCTCCATTCAGGAGGGCACACGGCTCTGGTATGCTTTCGGCTCCACCAACGGCACCCAGGGGATGATCTTCGTTCCCAAGGAGACGGAACTGCAACAGGTGGCCCGCAAGGCTCCTGATTGCGACGTGGTCATCGTTCTCACCACCGCCATGGGCCGGGCTCACTCGGCCAACATCGTGGTCCTGCCTGGTCGAACATTTGCTCCCCTGCCCCACGAATTGGGTCACAAAATCGGCAAGCTGGGCGACGAGTATGACAGTCTCAGCTCGCTGGGCGATCGGCGCTCGCTGGACTTTGGAGGGGGCGACATTCCCTACCCCAACCTGACTCTGGCCGCCAACGTCAAGAGCAACTCCAAAGATGACGTCAAGAAGCTCAAGTGGGGCCATTTCGTGGACGTGCCCGGAGCTTATCCTCTGGTGGGCGCCGTCCAGGGTGGTTTCTACCAGGCCGTGGGAGTCTATCGCCCGACTTACTCCTGCATCATGCGTGGCGACAACGCTCCCTTCTGTCCGGTCTGTCACGAGGAGATGGTGAAGGCAATTTTCTCCAAGTGCGGCGTGCGCTTTGACGACGGCGCTTACCATCGCCGCCATCCAATCAGCCAGTGGCACTGATGCTTTCCTCGCAACTGACCGCGCCCGGACAACTGGAAATGCGCGACATCGCCGTGCCCCAGGCCGGTCCGGGCGAAGTGGTAATCCGGATCGAAACGGCCCTGACCTGCGGCACCGACTTGAAAACCTACCGCCGAGGCCATCCCAAGTTCCCGTTTCCGTTCTTGATGGGCCACGAATACACGGGAATCGTGCACCAGGTGGGAGACGGCGTGACTGCCTTTAAGCCCGGTGAGGCAGTAATGGGGGTGCACTCGGCCCCCTGCAATCAGTGCCGCATGTGCCGGCGCGGCTATCAAAACCTTTGCGAAAGCATCATCGCGCGCATGGCCTGGGGAGCCTTCGCTGAATACTACAAAGCCCCGGCCGAAGTCGTGCAACAGAACCTGTATCTACGCCCCGCTCACGTCAGTCCCCAGCGCGCCGCCTTTCTCGAACCCCTGGCCTGTGTCGTGCAGGGCCAGGCGCAGATTCCGCTGCACTCAGATGACACGGTGGTGGTGATGGGCTGCGGCACCATCGGTCTGCTCCACGTCATGCTGGCCAAACAACGTGGGGCCGGGCGGATTATCGTGTCCGGACGCCACCAGCAGCGCCTGCAGCTGGCCCAGGAATTGGGCGCCACCGACCTGATCGACGTCGACCGCAGCGACGCGCGCACCGAAGTGCAGCGCCTGACGGGCGGGCGCGGAGCCGAGCTGGTCATCGAATGCGTGGGGCGACCCGAAGCCTGGCAGGAGGCCCATTGGCACGCGGCCCAGGCCGGCTTCGTGTTGCTCTTTGGCGGTTGCCCGGCCAAATCCAGCGCGTCCTTCGACACCACCCGTCTGCACTACGACCAGTTGACCCTCAAGGGGGTCTTTCATTTTACTCCGGCCGACGTGAAGCAGGCCTACCACTATCTCTGCGACACCCCCCTGCCGGTAGAAAAGATTCTCAGCGGAAGCGCTTCATTGGAAGAACTTCCAGAGATTATCGCCCGGCTCGATCGCGGCCAGGGCATCAAATACGCCATTCAACCTTAGGAGTCAGTCTCTCGTGTCAACCATGCTCGCAGCCCAAGCCGTAGATTACGACGATGTCCGCATCGTCAAACTGGATGTCCCCCAGCCCGGACCGGGCGAGGCGCTGGTGCGGGTACGCGTCTGCGGGATTTGCGCAGGCGACGTGACCCCCTGGTATATTCGTAAGAAATGTCCCATCGTGGTGGGCCACGAACCGGCCGGCGATATCGTGGCCCTGGGTCCGGATGCGCCCAACGGCTTTCAGGTGGGCGACCGTGTGTTCATTCATCATCATGCGCCCTGTGGCGAGTGCCACGAATGCAAGCGCGGCTACCCCTCCATGTGCGATACCTGGCGAAGCTCCAATCTGGTTCCAGGTGGAATTTCCGAATACTGTCTGGTGCCGGCGGTCAACCTCAAAAACGACACCCTGAAGATCCCCGACGGACTAAGTTATGATGACGGCGCCCTGATCGAGCCCATTGCCTGCGTGGTGCGCGCCTTCCGCCGCTGCAACTTGCAGAAGGGAGATACCCTTGCGGTGGTAGGCCTGGGTTTCATTGGTCAAGTCATGGTAGGGCTGGCCCGCCACTACGGAGCGGGCAAAGTGATCGCCTCGGATATGGTGCCCTACCGCCTGGAGCGTGCCCGCAAGATGGGCGCCGACGTGGTGGTGGACGCCACCAGGGAGAATCTAGCCGAGGTCATTCGCCGCGAGAATGGTGGCCGTGGGGCGGATGTGGTGATGGTGGGTCCTTCCAAGCCGGCCGTGCTTCAGCACGCCCTGGACTGCGCCGGAAAGGGCGCCACCGTGCTGCTCTTTATGGCTCCCGAACCCGGCGTAAAAATGGAGCTGGAGCCCAACCAGTTGTTCTTCAATGAAATCTCCCTGGTCAGCAGCTACAGTTGCGGTCCTGCGGAAACCCGCGAGACCCTGGAGCTGCTCAGTTCAAGAGTGATCACCAAGGAGCAACTGATTACTCACCGCTTTCCTCTGGATCAGACCCTGGACGGATGCCGACTGACTGCCGCCGCCCGGGATTCACTGAAAGTGGTCATCGATCTTTAAGTCAATCAGTTTGTAACACAAGCAGGGGTGCTGGCGGGTTAGCTTAGGCTTAAGAAAAGCTGAAAGGGAACTCCCGATGCTCGCTACGGTCGCTCGCAAAACGCAGGTTTCCGCCAGTCCACAAACGACTGCGCGTAAGAGCTCGTCCAAGTCCGCCAGCGTGGACGGCTTCGAGCCCAGCCAGCAGCGTCCATTGCAGCTTTCCTACCTGCCCCAGGACCAGGGCATGATCGCGCCCCAGCTGGGCCAGGTGGTGGCCACGGACAAGCTGGCCAATGAGCGCTTCCAGCTTTCGGTGGGCACCGGCTTCCCCAAAGTAACCGCCGACGCCGAGGGCAAGGTGGTGGTTGAAGACGAAAACGACCCTCGCTTTGACTCGGCCAACTGCTTCTTCATCGCCAATCAGACCTTGGAGGTGGCAGAAAAATACGCGGGGGGCCGCATCGACTGGTCTTTTCAAGATTCCCTGGGGCACCCCATGCTGATCAAGCCGCATGCTGGGAAAGACACTCAGAACGCGTATTACAACCCCCAGTCCGGCTCGCTCAACTTCTTTTCCTACCTGGACGAAAAGACCGGAGAACGCCAGCGCACCGGGATGAGCCGGGACATCATCTCGCACGAGACGGGCCACGCCATCCTGGACGGCCTGCGTCCCAAATATATGGAATCCCTATCGGTAGGCGCCGGCGGTTTCCACGAAAGCTTTGCCGACATGATGGCAATGCTGTCAGCCTTGAATGACGAGCACGTGATCGAAGCCCTGCGCGTCCAGACCAAGGGCGACCTGTCCAAGCCCAACATCGTATCCGGCATTGGTGAGCAGCTGGGTGCCTCCTGTTTTGACCAGGGCCCACTGCGTGAGGCCATCAACAAGCACAAATATGCCGACCAGGCTTTCTTGCCCTTGACCGACGCCAACGACCCGGCTCACGGACTGGGCAGCGAATGCCATTCCTACGCCAATCTCTTCAATGGCGCTTTCTACGACGCGTTTCTGGCCTTTTATAACCAGGCCAGCGCCCAGCCGGGAGTGGACTTCGCTGTAGCCGTGGCCGAGGCCCGGGACAAGGTGGGCAGCCTGCTCTTGAGAGCAGTGGAGATGGGTCCTGTGGGCGATATCTCCTACCGTGAGGCGGCCATGGCCTTCCTGCGGGCCGACCTGCAGGACAATGAAGGCGCTAACCAGGCCACTCTGAGCAAGATTTTCACCGACCGAAAGATCATTCGCCCGGAAGATGCTCAGGCAGTGGCCAATGAGGAAGTGCCTGAGCTGAAGTGGTCCAACAAATTGGAGGAAGCCGACAGCGCCTTGGAGTGGCTGAACGACCACCGCGAATCCCTGGGTCTACCGGCCGACCTCGAATTTGAATTCGAGAAGGTCCGCACCAACGAAGCGGGAGAGCGCTTCGTGCAATTCTCCAGCTCCCGCGACCAGCTGCTCGAGGGCCCAGGATTTGGCGACTACGAAGGCTCCCAGATCCGCGCTCACGGTGGTGTATTGCTCGGCTTCGACGCTGAAGGCCAGCTGTTCACTTACAACCACGATGAGATCACTGATCGCGAGATGGAAGATACCACCGCCTTCTTCCAGGCCAACAATGCGGCCGGCCAGATTATGCGGGCCACCGGCGAAGGTCAGAGCTGGACCAAAAAGAGCATGCCCAAGCTGCAGGTAGAGTCGGTGATGGTGGACGGCCACCGGGTGTTGCGCCGCGGCGGCGTGATCTAGGTCCCCTCTCTCCGAGTACTCAGCCATCTTGGGGCGCGTGCAGCGCTCACATAGACTATTCCTCGAGTTCAAAATGAAAACGAGGTAATCGCATGAGTAAGATCAAGAACTTTGAAGACCTGATGCATCATCAGATCGCCGACCTGGTCAGCGCTGAGGAACAACTGACCGAGGCCCTCCCGGAAATGGCCAAAGCGGCCAGCCACAAGGAACTGAAAAAAGCCTTTCAGGACCATCTCAAGGAGACCAAAGAACAGCTGAAGCGACTGGGACAAGTACGCCAGGAGCTGGGCATGAAATCTTCCGAGAAGGCCACCTGCAAAGCCATGAAAGGCTTGATCGCCGAGGGGAGCGAGGCGATTAAAGAGATTGAAGCCGGACCGGTACTGGACGCAGCCTTGATCGGCGCCGCTCAGCGGGTGGAGCACTACGAGATGGCTGCCTACGGAACGGCCGTCTGCCACGCCGAAATGTGCGGCCTGAAGAAAGTGGTTAAACTACTCCAGGAAACCCTGAACGAGGAAGGCAATGCCAACAAGCTCTTGACCAAAATCGCCGAAGACTCGGTCAATCAGGCGGCCATTGACGAGCAAATGTCAGCCTCCCAGAAGTAGTGCCCGGGGGGCCTGGGGCTTTAAGGAATCTGTAAGTGTCATCGGTTAGGCTGCGGCCGAAGACATACAGAGGAGAACTACCCAACATGCTTATCCAATCCCAGCCCCAAGCCCCCAAAATGATTGCCAGCCAGCCCACGGTTCAGACCCAACAGAACCAGGAGCCCCAGCAACCTGAAGACGGTTTCAAAAAAGGCTCCGATGATACCAGCAATGTGTGGAAGGCCATCCGCGCCATTCCCTCCTCGCTGGCTGGAGCCGTGATCTGTGGCGCCGGCATCGGTGCCGCCTCTGTCGTGGACATCCCCCGCATCACGGGCCACGCTGCCGCCTCGCTGGTGAAAACCCCCTACATCGGCCGTAATCTCAAAGTTTTGACGGGCATTTTGATGCCCTTCGCCTCGGTGGCCTCGATGGTCCTCAGCCCCGTCGCCGGTGCCCTCTACGGCCTGGTGACTGGCTTTGCCAACGGTGCCGAAAAGGGCTTCGGTGAAGCCGTCTCCAAGGCCGCCCACGACGTCAGCCGCTACCACAGCGATGTAACCGGCAGCGCTATTGAATGGCTCAAAGATCACCAAACCGGCACCCTGCCGGAAGGTGAAAAACCCTATGACATTCCGCTCAGTGGTGCCGCCAAAGGCCTGGTTGGTGGCGTGGTCAACGGTGCCGTGGCCGGCGTGGCCGCCACCGGCCTGGCCGCAGTCTACTCCATCCCCGGTGCCGTTCGCGCCGAAGCTGAACTCTGGAAGAGCGACATTCCGCTGCCCTTCAAGGTGGTCGGAACACCGATCGTGCCCGTCGCCGTCGGCCTGGCCGCCTGTCTGGCCCCGGCCGCCGGTGTGCTTTACGGCGTGGGCGTGGGCGCCAAGGACTCTTACCAAAAGAGCATCGGCGAGTCGATCGTGCACACCGGTGAGACCATCAAGGAAGCCAACAGCGGACTGGCCAAGGCCATCTTCAAGTAATTGGCGCCCAACCGACCAGAAGAAAGCCCACCGCACGGTGGGCTTTTCTTTGTTTTATGACCTATTCGTTGGTCAGAGTAACCTGGTCCACAATCATCTCGCAGTAGGAGCCTGCATCCCGACGAGGGGAGGCGGGGTTCGACTGGAGAGCCTGGTCAGCTTGAAAGAGGATGGACCAACCATCCTCCAGGTGTTGGGCGTCGAAGTCCTGGAACACCCGTGAGATCTCCCTCAAACCGCTTAGAGCCCGAGGAATGGACTGCAACGCTTGCTGAGCCAGGGGAAGATGAAGGTTGGCTTCGGCTTCCTCGAGCGCCTTCTGATAGCGGCTCTGCATCAATTCCAGAGGCACTTCCAAAGCCAGCAAATCGCATTGTCCTTCCAGCACCGAAGTGATGGCCTGGAACAAATTGGCCTGCAGTGGAGCCAGTCGAACGTAACTGTTTTGCTGGGTTCCATACTGTCGAACCGGCTTGAGCAAATGGAAGCGGCAGTGAGGGCAGGTGGAGACCTGGCCGGACCACCCGCAGTTCAGGCAGCGAGCTTCGCAACCTTCATTCCAGTCCTTCATCTCTTCCAGAGCCTCGGCCAACTCATCCAACAAGCAGCCAAACTCCTGGCTCTTTTCCTGCAGGAGGGCTTGACTCCAGCCCAACATCTGGCTGGAGTGCAGCCGCAGGCACTGGGTCAGATCCAGATAAATCAAGCTCTGCTCAGCCCACATCCGGCGAGGCTTTCCTCGCGTTTGCAGCATACTCAGGTCTTCCTGGTGGCGCAGATGATCCAAGAATTCTGCGTACCAGTGACAATAGTAGGCCAGGTCCGGGCGGGCTCTTCCAACCTGGGCGGCGTCCTGCAGCCTGGAACGTAATTCATTGAGATTCTGCGGAGCCTTTTCAGATCCGATTGCAATCGGAGCAAAATTCTCTTTCAGACTTAAAAGCAAACTCACAATTCAAGACCTCCAAAAGCTGGCCGTGGTGTGGAAGAGACCGCCCTGACGACTACGGCTGTCCCGCGGGCTCCGGCTGAGGCTGGGCCTCGGGCGTAGGGGTGGGCTCGGGTGTAGGGGTCGGCTCCGGCGTGGGGGTTGGTTCGGGCGTGGGGGCTGACTCGGTGGGGCTTGGCGAGGGGGTTTGGGTTGATTCCGGCCCCGCCCCCTGTTCAGCGGGCTTTTGAGAGTCCTTGGGCGAGGATTCGTTGGGGTCCGCACTTTTCGGCTTGTCGCCCTCCACCTGAACTTTTTCCTTGGCGCCCTTGGCGCTCTCCTCAACCTTCTTTTCCAACTCCTTTTCGGCCTCAGCCTTCTTGCCCTCAGCCGACTTTTTCACTCCGCTTAAACCCAAGGCCTCATCCGCCTCGCGGCCGGCTTTTTGCAAGGGACCCTCGCTCTTACGCGCCTCGTCCAGTGCCTTTTTGGCTCCCTCTTCCCGCAAAGCGTCTTCGGCCTTTTTGCGCTCATCGTTGGCCTTGGCCAGCTCCGACTGCACGTGAGGCTGCTTGAAGTAGTTGATAAAGTTCTCAGGTAAACCGGCAGCCTTCAACTTGGCGGCCATGGCATCGTCCATCTTGCCGCCGTTCTTCATCAGCATATCGCGCGCTTCAAGAAACTTCTCGGTGGGAATTCCGGCCCCGCCGCACTGGCCGTTGGGGCAACCGCTGCTGCCGTTCAAAGCATTCTGTCCCTGGTTCGAACAGCCATTGCAGCGTCCGCAGCTGCCTCCCGAGCACTGACCGTTGGCGCAACCACCCTTGCCGCAGGAGCCAGCGGCCGAGCCACCACCGGCGCTCTTGGAGGCCGGAGGAGCGGCACCGCCGCCCTGAGCCCCTCCAGCTCCGCCCGACTGGCCGGCCCCTCCGGCCTGTCCAGCCTGCGAGCCGCCTCCAATCTGAGCCACGCTCTGGGCCAGTTGTTCTTTGCTTCCCTTGGCGGCTTCGATCAGTTTCTGCTGAGCAGCAAAATCCAACCCCAATCCAGGGGCCGCCTGCTGGAAGAGCTTGGTGCCGGTATTAAAGTCGGACGCTGCACCGATGGCCTGAGCCACCTGCTTGGGGTCAGCCTTAGCAGCGCCCGCCGTAGGCTGCATCAGGCTGTTGAGAGCGCTCATCCCCCCGTTGAGGGCGGCTCCGGGAAGGCCACCCGTGGCAAATCCTCGTAGAGCCGCCAGACCGGGCGCCTTGAGCTGATTGAACACATTCATCTGGATATCGATCCTCCCTCGTCGGTTGAACTCAGCTTAGGAAGCGAGTGCGGGGGCATCCCTGAAAAAAGATTGCTGAAATGTTACAGCTCGGTCACGCTCTCACTCGCATCCATAGACAGCCCCGGGGGCGAAGCGTAATCTGCGGGTCGATTTCAAGCCGTTGACCCGGAACCAGCTCCAAACGGGTCTCGCGCAGGCATTCCAGAATGGTGGTGGCTTCCGTCAGGGCCAGATAGTTTCCGATGCACTGGCGCGGGCCGGCTGCGAAAGGCACGAACGAGCCCTTTACCGGATCCTGCAGAAATCGATCTGGATCGAAGCCTTCAGGATTGCTCCAGTAAGCTGGATGCCGGTGCAATACATAAGGGGATGTGGAGACAATCTGACCCGGGCCGATGGCATAGCCCCCCAGCCGGTCGGGTCCGATGGACCTTCTCCCGAAAACCCCCACCGGCGGAAACAGACGCAGAGTCTCCAGTACAACCCGGCCCATGTCGTTGTGGCGCTGGTCAGGATGCCGGCTGAGCAGGGCCAGAGCCCAGCTCAAGGTCGTGGCCACTGTCTCGTGCCCGGCCAGCATGAGCGTGATCATCTCGTCCACCAGCTGCTCCTCGGGCATTGGGGGCAGTGCCCCCAAGATATCCTCCGCCTTGGGTCGCCTGATCTGGCGCCTCACCAAATCTCGCAAGCGCGCATTGGCCAGACGAAAGCGACGGTCCCTGGCTGTAGGAAAACGTGGAGGCAACGGATAGAAGCTGCGGAACCGGCTCTGCATCTGGCGCTGAATCTCCTCGACCGCGCTTCCAATCCCATTATCTCGAGCGTTCAAGTGCTGGGAAAAGAGCGCCCGCCCGATGATCCCGAGGGTCAGCTCGATCATGGCGGCGGCCACGTCGATGATTTCACCGCGACGGAAATTGCTAATCATCTTCTGGGTCTGCTGGCGGATCATCGGGACCAGCGAGTCGATCCTGGACTTGTGAAAAGCGGGCTGAATCAATCGACGCTGCTGTTTCCAGAGCTCACCATCGCTGGTGATCAGTCCCTTGCCCAAAAACCAGCCCAGCATGTGATAAAAGGGGCTGTCCTTATCATAGTTGGTGTGATTCTCCTGAAGGATGCGCTGCACCGAGGGGGGGTCAAAGAGCAGCACCCGCCGCACGGGTCCATAGCGGAAGGCCAGAATATCACCGTAGTTGCGCTGCAGCCGCAGCAATGCTCCCAGCGGGTCTTTACGCAGGTCGAGTATGGTCTTGACGGCTTCCCAACCGCGCGGTCCGGGCAACATGAAGCGAGTCTTCTGGGAGCCTGAAAAAAGGACCCCCTGCGCAGGTCTCAAAGCAGCAGTCCTCATGAGCCAAACCAATTTGCCCGCCTGGGCCGAGGAATTCCGCCGCATTTTCCGAGCCGGCACCGTCAGCCAGTACATCTTGTATGGCAGCTTGTTCGACCTGGTGCCTTATCGCCAACAGGACCAACAAAAGTTTGCCCCCCTCAAGGACTTTTTGGCCAATGTGCTCTTCTCGCCATTTGAGGTGGTGCTCACCTACAACCGAAGTTCCGGCCTCAAGGCCATTCGCGGCGAGGAAATCCTGGTCAAGTACCAGCAGGCACGTAAGGATTGGGGTCTGATTAGCGGCCAGCAAGCGGCCGTTTTACCGCGCGACACCATGGCCGCCCTGGAACTGATGGACGGCTTCATGCGCTACTCCCGCACAGCCAAGGACCCGATTCGAGCTGCGCTCATCATCGATTTCGCAGAGTATCTGGTGCCTCGCTCCGATCCGGCCCAGGTCACCGACCGGGCCTCGGAAATCCTGATCCGACTGATGGATTGGGCCAGTGACCCGGCCTGGGTGGGAGCTCAGCACCTGATCGTACTGTGCACCGAGACTCTGAATAACCTGAGCCGGAATCTGGTGGAGAATTCCTATTCTTCCAAGTTGCAGATCAAGCTGCCGGACGCGCCCGAGTGCCAGGCTTACCTGGATTATCTCACCAACGAATTCCCCGAACTCAAGAGCTCGGTGGAAGTGCCCTGGGAGAGCATGGGATCGCGAGTGGTGGGCCTGAGTCGAGTTCACTTGCGCCACATGGTGGCTCTGGCCCTCAAGAACGGGCAGAAGTTAAGCAACAAATACCTCAGCAACATCAAAAAAGAGCTGATCGAGAAAGAATGCGCCGGGCTGCTGGAGTTTGTAGAATCCACCAAATCGTTGGCCGATGTGGCCGGCATGGAGCATGTTAAAGCCTGGCTCTCGCATGACGCTCACCTGGTCAAGAACGGCAACTATCAGGCCGTGCCGATGGGTTACCTGTTCTGCGGACGGATCGGCACCGGTAAAACCTGGCTGGCCAACTGTTTTGCGGGGGAACTGGGCATCCCGTTCGTAGTGCTGAAAAACTTCCGTGACAAGTGGATGGGCTCGACCGAATCCAACCTCGAGAAGATCTTCACCGTGCTCAAGGCGCTAGGCCAGGTACTGGTGTTCGTGGATGAGGCCGATCAGATGACGGGCAAGCGCAGTGGAGGCGACGACGGCGGAATTTCCGGCCGTATTTACGGCATGTTGGCCAAGGAGATGAGCGACACCCGCCAGCGCGGCAAGATCCTCTGGGTCTTCGCCACTTCCCGGCCCGATCTGCTGGAAGTGGACCTGAAACGCCCGGGACGTCTGGATGTGCACGTGCCCCTCTTTCCACCTCAGACAGCCGAGGAGAAGAATTCGCTATTTCTGGCGATGGCTCAAAAAGTGGGTCTGCAGCTGCAGGCCGATAAGCTCCCGCCCCTGCCCGAGAACATGGAAATCGGCGGCAACGAAATCGAGGCCATGATGGTGCGCGTGCAACGCCTGACCTCGCTGCATCCGGAAAGCGACGTCTATCAGCACCTCAGCTCGCTGCTGCGTGAGTATCGCCCGCTCTCGCATAAACGCATTCTGGAATACATGGACCTTGTGGCCGTCAAGGAGTGCACTGACCAGACCTTCCTGCCCCCGCTCTACGGTGGCCAGAGTAGCGAGGCCATCGACGGTCGGCTGGAGCAACTCAAGCACGAACTCCGACTGGGCTGAAATGACTGCTTTCCGGGTGGCCCCATCCCCAGCAGAGCGTCCCCCGGGCGCAGACTAACCCTTGTCGGCGCGTCGTCCTGGAGAGATCGTCTTCAACCGCTACGAGGTGGTGCGTGAGCTGGGTAAAGGTGCCATGGGCGCCGTCTACCTGGTGCGCGATCCCCGCCTGGGCGGCTCGCTTTGGGCCCTGAAGGAACTGGAACTGACGCTGGTGCTGGAGAGTGACCGGCCCGAAGTCGAGGCCCTTTTCCAAAGAGAGATGCATTTGCTTTCGGGTTTCCAGCACCCCGGCATCCCGCGCGTGATGCAGGTCTATGACAAGGTGGACGAGGGCCTGGCCTTTCTTATGGAATGGGTGGATGGGGTGGCTCTGGACGAAGTCCAGAACAATCTGGGTCGCACTTTCCTGACCCATGAGGCCCTGCCCATTGCCATGCAGGTGTGCGAAGTGCTGACCTACCTGCACCAGCAGACCCCGCCCGTGATCTTCCGTGACCTCAAGCCCTCCAACCTCATGATTACCCCAGCCGGGCGCATCTTTTTTATCGACTTTGGCATTGCTCGCCGCCACCGTCCAGGCCAGCCCAAGGACACTCAGGAACTGGGCACGCCCGGCTATTGCGCCCCCGAACAGTATGGGCACGGCCAGACTGTGGCTCAGAGCGACATCTACGCGCTGGGAACCAGCCTCTTCCACCTGCTAACCGGTCGCGACCCGCAGAGCTTCAACTTCATCTTTCCACCCACGCGCGAACTGGGGGTGGAACCGGAGAGCCTCAGCCTGGTGTTGGACCGCTGCCTCAAGATCAAGGTAGACGAACGCTATCCCTCGTCTGCGGCCCTGCTGGCCGACCTGGAAAAAGTCTGGTCGCAAATTACCCCCACTCCTGATGGTGCCACTCAGGGACTGGGCCTGGCTCGTCTGCGCTTCCACCCCAAGCCCGAATCCATTCAGGGGAAGTCACTCTGGGACATCGTGCGCGGCCTGGTGCGTCTCTGGCGCTGATTCGCAATTTACGACCCTCTTATCAAAGGAGCCGAGAGGGGAAAGGGCTAACCTCTGGTGCTATGGATTTCCTCAGAAAACTCACAGCGCCCGGTCTGCAGGTGACCGGCTATGGCCAGGGCGTGGTCCACTTCAAGTGCTCGAAAAACCTCAAGCAAAACCAGGAGGTTGATGGCCAGGCCAGCCTCCCGGGTGGGGTGCGTTGCGAGCTGACGGTGACGGTTACGGGACTGAGCGCCAGCGGAGAATACTCCGCTCAGGTCAACGGCCCGCCGCAATCCATCACCTTGCTGGAGAAAATCTTCCTGCCGGCTTCAGGCGGCTCCAAAGAGCAAATGTTCTACAAGCCCAACGAGGATGATATGACGCGTCACGCCCGCACCTTCGTCATCCGCAGCCGCCATTTTCCCAACTTCATGGGGGCCACCGCCGAGCTTTCCCGAGCCGGGGCGCTGGTTATGCTGAGCGGGCCCATGGACCCCGGCAAGAAGTGTGAGCTCAATATCGAGCTGGACGAGGTGGCCATCATTCCCGTCCAGGCAACCGTAGAATGGTGCACCCAGCGCGACATGAAAACCTGGATCGCGAGCCTTGACTTTGAGCCGATTGACCCCAAACACGACGAAGTCTTTGACCAGTTCCTCAAGAATCTCAAAGATCGCGCGCCCGGTCACCGCTCTACCCTCACTTAAATGGAGCGTTCTCCGGAGTCGTTCCAGCTTCTAGAAAAGCTGGGCGAAGGTGGCATGGGCCAGGTCTACAAGGCCCTGGACTCACAGAACAATCAGGTGGTGGCGCTTAAATTCCTGATCGCCGGCGCGGATGAGGAGATGCAGAAACGCCTGCGCCTGGAAGCTCGAGAGCATGCGGCCCTGCATCACCCCAACATAGTGCGCCTCTACGAGCACATGAGCTACGAGGACCATGATTTCCTGGTCATGGAATACATGGACGCCGGCAATCTCAAGGATTTCCTGCACGACGCGCCGGAACTAAAAGATACGATCGAGATTTTCGTGCAGGTCTGTGAGGGACTGGAGTATCTCCATCGCCAGGGCCTCGTCCACCGAGACCTCAAGCCCGAAAACATTCTGCTCAACAAAGAGAAACAGGCCAAAATCGCCGACCTGGGCATGGTGCGGCGCACCGACCGGGAAGCCAGCAGTCTGACCGGCTACGGCCAGTTGGTGGGCAGCACTCGCTTTATGGCCCCCGAGCAGATTTTGCGCAGTCAGGTGACTGCTGCAGCGGATCTCTACGCTCTGGGCATTACTCTCTTCGAGGCCATCGCCGGCGAACCGCCCTTTCAGGGTAGTGAATACCACATTCTCAACGCCCACATTCGTGAGCAGGCCCCCAGCCTGCGCAGCCGCGTGCCCTCCACTCCCGAACGACTGGACGAAATCGTGGCCAACCTGCTGGAGAAATCTCCCGAGAATCGCCCGCGCTCGGCTGCCCAGGTGGCCGAGATGTTGCGCCAGTGTCTGACCGCCCCGGCTCCCGCCGCTCCGGTGCAAAAGAGCGACACCGGGGTGGAAGAAATGAGCGAAGTCATTCTGGGAATGAGTCAGCCCGTGCGCAACTGTCTCAACGGCGTGCTGGGCATGACCGGGCTGCTGCAAGCCAGTCTGCGCGCTTCCCAAGACCAGCAGTATCTGGACGCTCTGGAAGAATCCGCCCGCGATCTGCAGACCTTATTTGAAGGACTTGTGGATTTCGCTCGCATTCGCACCGATCAGCTCAAGCTGCAGCCGGTCTCGGTCGACCTGCGCGGCCTGGTGGCCAGCGTGCTGGCGGCGGCCGGACCTCTGGCCCGAGAACAGCAGTCCTCGCTCTTCTCGCACGTGGACGTCAGCGTGCCCGATACGGTCATGGCCGATCCCCTGCGCCTGCACCAGATTCTCTTCAACCTGGTGCAGCAATCGCTACGCGGCTCCCGTAAGGACAACATCTCGCTGGTGGTTCAACGCGAACACGACGAGGGCGACCGGGTGGCTCTGCGCTTCTCGGTGAGCGACAGCCAGAGCTACCTGTCCGGTCAGCAAATTCGTTCGCTCTTCCTGCCCTCGGCCCAGGGACTGGGAATGTTCCTGGTGCACCACCTGGTTCAGTGCCTGGGTGGGCGCTGCTGGGCCAGCAGTCTGCCCGGCCGCGGCACCACCTATACCGCCACCCTGAAACTGGGCGTGACCGGCGAGTTACCTCCCGTTTCCGGCGCCACCGCCCTCGAGAACCTGCGAATTCTGGTGGCCGACGACCAGCGCATCAATCAGACCCTGGTGACCGCCATTCTGACCAAGTTCGGCCATCAAGTGGAGTGCGTGTTTAATGGCCTGGAGGTCATCGCGGCCCTGGCCAAGGACCGCTTCGATCTGCTGCTTCTGGATATGGTCATGCCCGAAATGGACGGTCCCACGGCCGCCAGCAAGATTCGTGAAAAAGAAAAGCAAGAAGGCAGTGGCCACATTCCTATCATCGCTCTGACCGCCATGGACGCTGGCGAGGTGCCCAATACCGTCGACGCCATCGTGGCCAAGCCGATTAAACCCGATCTGCTGTTGTCCACCCTGAACGAGACGCTGGCTCGGTTGCCACGGGCCCGTCCCCAGGCCATCAGCATGGACGAACTGTTGCAGCGAGTGGCCGGCAGCAAACGCCACGCCGACATGCTTTTGGAGGTCTTCCGCGAGACCCACACCAGCCAGCTGGCCGAGCTGGAAGCCGCCTTTTCCAAGGAAGATCTGGACGGCATCAAGCGCCAGGCCTCCTTGCTGCAAACCTCGCTCAGTTCGATCTGTGCCCATCCCGCCGCCAAAGCCGCCCGGGCGTTGGAGCAACTGGCCGGGGAATCCCGACTCACGGCCGCCCTGCACGCCCGCCGCCAGTTGCTCAACGAGGTGGAGCACCTTCAAGGACAACTGGCGGCGGTAGCGGAAAGCTAGAAGATGGCACAAACAGTATGGAAAGGGCATCTTACCTTCGGACTCGTGTCCGTGCCCATTCGCCTCTATGCCGCAGCTCGTTCCGAGACGGTCTCCTTCAACCAGCTGCACAAAATCTGCGGCACCCGGGTCAAGCAGAAGCTCTTCTGCCCCAGTTGCGAGAAATCGGTCGAACGCAGCGAACTGGTCAAGGGTGCTGAGGTCGAGGGCGGCCGCTTTGTGCTGGTGGAAGAAAGCGACCTGCAGGCCATTCAGCCGGAATCCGGTACCTCCATGGAAGTTCTTGAATTCGTCAAGCTCGAGGAAGTTGATCCGGTCTATTTCGACACTTCCTACTACATGGTGGCGGAAAACAAAGCCGGAGAAAAGCCCTACTTTCTTCTGCAGAAGTCGCTCAAAGAAATGAACCACGCGGCCATCGCCCGCCTCTCCAAGGCCAACAAGGAACACATCGTGATCGTGCGACCCTCGGGCAAGGGCCTGATGCTGCACACCCTGTTTTACCAGGACGAAGTGCGCCAGGTGTCCGACTACGGTCAGGACGAGGGGGTGCAGCTCAGCGACAAGGAGTTGGAGTTGGGCAAGCTGTTTGTCTCCTCGCTGGCGGCGGCCTTCGATGCCAGCAAATACCACGACCGCTATCGCGAGAACGTCACCAGCATGATCGCCGCCAAGGCCCAGGGCCAGACGATCGCCGCCGCCGCTCCCGTTGCCCCACCGCCGTCCATGGACCTCATGGCGGCGCTCAAGGCCAGCCTCGAGCGCACTCAGCAACAATCCACGGCGGTGGTGGACGCCAGCGTCACAGCCCAGGGCTAATTTCGGGTGGGGCTCGAAGATTACGAGCAGAAACGCAACTTTCAGGCCACCCCTGAACCCAAAGGCGACCAGCCCCTGGACGCCGCCGAGCTGCCCCGCTTTTGCATCCAGCGCCACGACGCTCGGCGCCTGCACTACGATCTGCGCCTGGAACACCAGGGTGTGCTTAAGTCCTGGGCCGTCCCCAAAGGCCCCAGTCTGGACCCCGCCATCAAACGCCTGGCCGTGCATACCGAAGACCACCCCCTGGAGTATCTCCACTTCCAGGGCACCATCCCCAAGGGGAACTACGGTGCCGGCGCCATGGATCTCTGGGACACCGGAACCTACCGATGCCCTGATTTTGATAAGCAATTTCTTAAAGGCGACCTCAAGCTGACTTTTTACGGAACACGCGTTCGAGGAGAGTATGCCCTGGTTCGCACCTCCCAGGAAAACCAGTGGCTCTGGATCAAAAAGCCGGACGAGTATGTGCGCACCGACTGGGATCCCGAGCAAGAGCCGGTCGGGCTGCAGCAACCGGCGGACTGGTGGGAAAGTCACCCGCTGCCCCCGCAGGCCGTGGCCGCTTCCTTTCCGCGCTGGTGGGAGCCGACATTGGCCCAGACCGGCCAGGCCTTTTCCAGTCCGGACTACGCTTTCGAAATGAAATGGGACGGCTTCCGCGCCCTGGCCTTCCGGCAGGCCGGGGACCTTCGCCTGCTCTCGCGGCGAGGCAACTCATTATTGCGATCAATGCCAGAGCTGTCGGTTCTTTCCAGCTCTTTTGCCGCACGCGAATTTGTGCTTGACGGCGAGATCGTCTGCCTGGACGCGGAGGGAGTGCCTCAATTCCAGAAGCTGCAAAGCCGCTCTCAGGCCGCCCGGCCCAATCTAAGCAATCCCGTGCTCTTTTACGCCTTCGACCTGATCTATCTGGACGGCCAGGATCTAAGGATGGTGCCCTGGAGCCTGCGACGCCAGTATCTGGAGGAGGGGCTGCAGCCTTCTTCCTGGGTTCGACTCTCGGCCACCATCGAGGGCGACGGTCTGGCATTCTACGAACTGGTCAAGCAGCGTGGCCTGGAGGGCATCGTGGCCAAGCGCAAGGCCTCTCCCTACCTCGGCAAACGCAGCTCGGACTGGATCAAGATCAAGACCCGCTACGAACTGGAAGCTGTCATTGGAGGCATTACTCCGCCCGAAGGCGGGCGCACTCACTTTGGCGCCTTGATGGTGGGAGTCTTGGAAGATGGCCAGTTACGTCATGTCGGCAATGTGGGCTCAGGCTTTAGCCAGGAAGAATTAGCCCGCCTGGACGGACTGCTGGAGCGCAGCCAGCAATGTCCCTTTGCAGAAAAGCCGCCCGGCCAATTGGCCTGGGTCAAACCGGTGCTCAAATGCAATGTGTTGTATCAGGAAAAAACCGAAGCCGGAATTCTGAGAGCTCCGGTCTATCACGGCCTGGTGGAAGAGGAAACGGTTCCTCAGCAAAAACTGACGAACCTGAACAAGATCTGGTTTCCCGCCGACGGAATCACCAAAGGCCAGATTCTCCACTATTACGAACAGGTGGCTGAATACATTTTACCCCACCTGCGTGACCGTCCGCTCTCTCTGAAACGCTATCCGGACGGGATTGACTCGGAGTTCTTTTTCCAGAAGAAGGCCCACGACCATTTCCCGGTCTGGATGCCTACCTATGCTCTGGAAAACACCCGCGGCGAACGCAAAGAGACTCCGCTCTGCAATGACCGCGCCTCACTGCTTTACCTCGTCAACCTGGGCTGCATCGATCACAATCCCTGGCTCTGCCGAATCAGCCATCTGGATTCGCCCGACCTGATGATGCTGGATCTGGACCCCTCCGAGTGTGACTTTGCCAGACTGGTGCGTGGGGCAAGAGCCATTAAGGAAATCCTGGATGATCTGGGCCTGCGCGGCTATCCCAAGACCAGTGGCTCGCGAGGCATCCATATCTACGTCCCGGTGGCTCCCGGCTACGAATTTGAGCTCACGCGCACGCTGGCCACGGTCATTGGCACCCTGGCCCAACAGCGCCACCCCGACCTGTTTACGTTGCACCGCGACCCTGCCCGGCGGGCCAAAGACCGGGTTTATCTGGATGCTCCCCAGAACCGGCGCGGAGCCACTACGGCCGGTGCCTATTCGGTCAGACCCGTACCCGGGGCTCCGGTGAGCACTCCTGTGCACTGGGAGGAGCTCACTCCGGACCTGGACTTCCGCCAATTTACGGCCCTCACGGCCCCGGCCCGCTTCGCTCAGTTGGGCGATTTGTTGGCCCCAATGCTCAGTCACCCACAGCGCCTGGAGGAACCGGTGGCCCGCGTGACGGCTCTTATGCAGGCTTAGCGATGGAGTTCTTTGAGCTTCTTGTTGAGTTCCGGATAGGCTTTCTCAAAATCGGCCGGCTCCGGGGCTTGACCGGTCCACTCTTTGATCACCACCTGACCCAGGTTGACCTTGCCCTTCCAGTCCACCAGCGTCACGCTCAAGCTGCCCAGTCCGCCCGGGCCGCCCCGAGTGGGCACTGAAGACTGCAAAACAAAGCCCACCGTGCCCACCTCCTGATCGCTACTGGCCTTCAAGGTCGGCTCCAGCGCCGCCATGGCCGGATGAACCCGGGAACGTTGCATAGGCGTCAGCGGGATGCTGACCAGCAAAATCTTACCGCGCCAGTGCCGGTCTCTGGTCTTATTGGCCACTCCACCCACCTGGGGAGGATTGGGCCCGTTGAGCCCCTGGCTGGAGGGCAGCATCAGGTCATCGCATTGGCTCAGCAAAGACGGGCTGAACGAGGGTCCGCAACCGGCCAGAATGAGAGCCACCAACAAAAAAATCCATCGAATCATTCCAAAGCTCCCCTCAACCGGCCAGTTCGCCGAAAAGCCAGGCAGACCTGGAGCCATTTCAGGCATTTTTCACACCCATGAAGTTGAATCGGGCTGTGAAAATTCAATCCTTGCCCCAGGCCAACCCCAACTCCTACACCGCCAAATCACCGGCGACACCGCCACCGCCGGGACCTCCGTCAGACCAGGCAGACCTTTTTCAAAAGGCCGCGGGCGCGGTGCGGGGCAGCATCCAGGCAGCCTTGTTCGCCGGACCGGGTGCCCTGGCAGGCTGGCAGGCCGCCTCGGGCAAGCCGTTTGACAGCCGCCTGCGGGCCAACATGGGATGGTCCGGACTTGGTTTGGGTGGAGCCTGCGGTTACGCTCTGGCCGGACCGCTGGGAGCGGGCCTGGGCGCGGCCGGAGCCGGCATCATGGGCGTCTTCCTGTGCGACTTCCAATGGGGTGAAACGGCCTCTCAGAAGGTGGAGCAAGCCCTCAGCCCGGTCATCTCCAACAACCCTCAAGACGTTCGCTCGGCCACGGCTCGCAAGGTTCGGGCCGCCCGGGTGGGCTTCCAAGAGACAGGGAAACAAGCTTTCGAACTCGGTCAGGCGGTGGGCCAGGGTAAAGTCCTGGGCCTGGAGCGCGGCCTGGCTCAAATTCCCACGGTGCTCAAGCGCGATAGTTCGCAGGGCCTCAATTCGCTGGACGCGACACCCCGTTCAACCCTACGTAAAGTTCTGGGAGCCCCCCTCGGCCTGGTCACCGGCGCGACCGCCGCCCTGGGCGGGGCGGCCTCCGGCCTGACTCGCGACGCTGGCGTGGGTAGCGGCATGTATGCTCTCTGTCTCGGGACCGCCTTTCTAGCCATCGGCTCGGCAGCGGCTTCGCTGGCTGTGCCCGGATTCAATCAGGCCTTTGGGATCGCAGCGAGCGGTCTAGGTGGATTGGTGGGGGCCAGCCTTTTGACCGGCGCCGCACTGTCCAGAACCGACGGCGGGGAGCGATTCCTGACACGCAAATACAATGACAGAAGCCACTCCCCGAGCTACGAAGATTACGCTGAGCCGAGCAAAGACAATATAGCCAACCGCCGCCAGGCCCGCATTGAAGGCTTCACGGCCGGTCTCAAGAACGGCGCTATCGAAGGCTACGAGGCCGGTAATCGACTGCTTGACCCGGTTTGGGATGGTGCCGCCCAGGTGGCAACCAAAGTCGCCCAAGGCCTCAGTCACATCCCCGAAAAGCTCAAGGGCGTTTGGGACGGCCTACACGGCTAGCTAAACGAGCTCCAGCTCGACCCGTCCCAGGTCTTCGTTGGTGTTGATCACGCGAGCCTCGACCCAGTCGCCCACCGCGAAGCGCTGCCCTCCTACCAGTTCCTGACCGTGGCGTTCCACACGGTAGGGACCATCGGGTAGCGATTCAGTCGCAATCGTCCCGGTAGCACCCGTGCCCAGCATCTGCACAACCAGGCCAAACGGCTTAATGGCGACCACGTTGCCTTCCACCACTTCTCCGATGCGATCGCGAAAAATCCGGGCCACCAGCATGCGCATCCGCTCGGCTTCGGCTTTGCTGGCCTTCCAGGTGGCCTCATTGAGATGACCCGCCAGTTCTTCAAAAGCAGGATCGCCGGCCACCTGACTGCGATCCCCGGCCAGATAGCGCTTGATCACCCGGTGCACCATCAGGTCAGCATAGCGCCGGATGGGGCTGGTGAAGTGCAGATAGAGCGGGGCGCCCAGGCCAAAGTGCTGGCCAGGATGCACGGTGTAGCGAGCCGGTCCCAGGGTGCGGCCCAGCACCGTGCGCAAGGCCAAAGCCACATCGGTGCCGCGGTACTGGGCTTCAAAGGCGGCCAGGCCGCGCGGGCTTAGACGAGGGCCGAAACCGGCTTCAATTCCGAAATGGCGGGCGCTGGCGGCCAACATCTGAACTTTTTCACCATCGGGCTCGGGGTGAACGCGAAACATACCCGGCAGACCACGATCCACCAGCCAGGCGGCGATGGCCTCGTTGGCGGCAACCATGAGGCGCTCCACAATCCGGTGAGCCATGGTTTCCCCCCGTGGCTCCAGACCCGTCGGCTGGCGGGTGGTGGGATCAAAGGAGACGTAGGCCTCCTCGCTGGCCAGCTCCACACCGCCTCGGGCGGCCCGCACCTGGCCCAGGCGAGCGGCCGCCGTGCGCAGCCGGCGCACCGTGGGTGCAACCTCCTCGGGAACTGCCTCCGGGTTTTCCCCCAATAAGAACTGACTCACGGCTTCGTAACTCAGACGGGCGTGGGAACAAATCAGGCTCTCATAGACGTCCACGGCCGTGATCTGTCCCTCGGGATCGATGCGTAACTCGGCCGTCATGGCCAGCCGTTCTTGCCGAGGCAGCAAACTGACGGAATGTGAGGAAAGTTCATCCGGTAGCATCGGGATCACCCGTCCGGCCATGTAGACGCTGGTGGCCCGCCGGCGAGCCTCCAGGTCCAGAACCGAACCTTCGGGCACGGCCGCGTCCACATCGGCGATCGAGACCAGAACCCGCAACGCGCCGTCAGCCTCGGGCGGCAGAGCCGAAAGCGCGTCGTCGATATCGGTGGTGGAGGGCGCGTCGATGGTCACGGTGGGGCACTCGCGCAGATCGCGCCGGGTCGAAGCGACTGGCGACCTGGTCTGACGGGCGGCCTGCAGAACCTCTTCGGGAAAAAAGGAACGGATTCCATGACGCACGCCACAACGCTCCAGACCCAGATCCGCCTCGGTTTCCACGATGCGCAACGGCATCAACTTGGCGCCGTCCAGAGCTGCCACCAGATAGAGGCCCTCTTCCAATTCTAATCCGCTACCGCTGGCCAACGGCCAGTCTGTATTAGAAACCAGCCGATCAACGCGCAGGAAAGGCTTGCGTCCACGAAAGACGATGCTGCCAAAGAGTTCACCCCGGGCTCGCTGTTCCAGCACCAGATCGACCGCATTAAATCGACCATTTTCGGCCGCCACCACCCGCGCGCGAACCACGTCCCCGTCCAAAAACGGATTCAGGTCCGGGGGCACAATGAAGGCGGTCTTGTCGCCATCGTAATTAAGAAAGCCGAACCCACGAGGATTGACGGAGATTTTACCAAGCACTTTATCCATAGCGGCGGCTTCGCACCCGGCGCCGGCCAGTCCCGCCGCGTCTACTTGTCCACACGAAAGCGGCTGAGCACGAACTCCTGGGCCCGGTCCTGAACGAAATAGCCGGTCAGGTAGGCCAGCCGCGACTCGTCATAGTAAACCACCTGGTCCTCATCCTGGGCCAGCGGCGGCGCCCCCATGGCCTCCACAAAGCTGGCTCGAGTCATTCCCGCCCGGGCCAGCGGCAGCCCCCGCGAAAGCACGCATTTGCCAACCAGAATCAAGGCGTGGCGACCGCGATCGCGGTCGCGAAAGTCCACCTTCAACCCATTAGGGTAGGTATATTCCCAGGTCTCCCCGCCCAGGCTGACCTTCAGTGGACGATCCCAACTGGAGTGCCCCAACCTCTGCTCCACCTGAGCCCGACTGTAGGCCAGCGAAGCTCCATCCAGAGTCCAGATTTGCGGCGCTTCGTAACCCCAGGCCAGACCCGCCAGGCCCAAAAACAACCAGCCACGTCTCATCGAGAAAAGATTAGCAATTTTGGTGTTCGCTGGACAAGCGTTGTCAGCCTGGGAAAATGCTAATCATGACTGGAGGGCCAGGAATCAGGGATTGAGAGGGCCAAGGCTGTAGCCATGGCAAGCGAACATCTCGAACGTTCCTATCAGGCCAAAACGGCCGAGGAACTGCGTCAGGTTTACCGGGACTGGGCCGAGCACTACGACCAGGAGCTGGTTCACGGACTGGGCTGGGACAAACCGGCCCGTGTCTGTCAGGTGCTCCTTCCCTATTTGCCGCCCGAGGCCAGCATTCTGGATGTGGGGGCGGGCACCGGACTGGTGGGTCAGTTTCTGCACGAGCAAGGGCTGCGAAAGCTGAGCGCCCTTGACTTTTCGCCCGAAATGCTGGAGCAGGCCAAGAAGCGAGATGTCTACCAGCGCTTCTATCAATGTGACCTGAAGCGGCCACTACCGATCAGCCAGAACTTTGACGCCATCACGGCGGTGGGGATTTTCACCGAGGGCCACCTGGGCGCCGAGGTCATGCCTTTTCTGAAAGGCCTGCTGAAGCCGGGCGGGCTGCTGGCCTTCTCTCTGCGCGACGATTTACAGGCTCAATACACCGAGGGCATTCGTCTCTTTAAGGTAGAGCAACAAGAAAGGTTCAGCGACGGTCTGGAAGCCCGTCCCTGGAGCGCCTGGATTTGTCGCGCCTGAAGAAGACCGCGCTGGTGATCGGCGCTCACCCGGACGACCCCGAGTTCGGTGCGGGCGGCACGGTGGCCGCTTGGAGCCAGCAGGGTTGGGAATTTCACTATGTGATCGTCACCGACGGCTGCAAAGGCACTCCTGACGCCTCCCAGGACGCCTGCCTGCTGATTCAAAAGCGTCAGCAAGAACAGCAGAGCGCCGCCAAACTGCTGGGAGTCCACAGCGTGACCTTCCTGGGCCTGCCCGACGGCGAAGTCCAGGCCGATCAGAATCTGCTGGAAAAACTGGTCGCTATTTTACGCAAACAAAAACCCTATGCGGTTTTCACCCACAACCCGGAACCCCTTGAGTTTCGCCGACCGGGCGGTCGGCCCCACATTGCCCACCGCGATCACCGGGCCGTGGGCCAGAGCGTGCTGGACGCGGTCTACCCGGTGGCCCGCGATCCCCACTACTTTCCGGCCCATCACGCTGCCGGCCTGACTCCTCATAAAGTCCGCGAGGTCTATCTTTGGGGCAGCCCTCAGGCCGACCTCAGGGTGGATATCCGCCAGACCCTGCAGCTGAAACTGGACGCCATCGTGCAACATGAATCCCAGATCAGCAAAGACCACCCCAAGATTCTCAAGGCGCGCCGAAGTGGTCGGCCCAGCTATGAATACTTCCGTCGCATCCGTATCAGCTTATGAAGCCCAAGGTCGAACACCCACCCCATCCCTATAGCTGGCGCACTGTCGCCGTACTGGCCACCGTGCACGCGGGAGCCCTGCTGGCGCCATTCTGCTTCACCAAAGGCGGAGCTCTGCTGGCGCTGCTGCTCTACAGCTGCAACTGCCTGGGCATCACGGTCGGCTATCATCGTTTGCTCACCCACCGCGCCTTTAAAATCCGGACCTGGCTGGCCTATCTCATCGTCACCCTGGGCGCGCTTTCAGCCCAGGCCGGACCCGCCAGCTGGGTGGCCATTCACCGGCTGCACCACGCCAATAGCGACGAGGAAGAAGACCCTCACAACGCTTCGCTGGGTTTCTGGTGGGCTCATCTGGGCTGGATGCTGCATCTCACTCCCCGCCGTCTGGACCCCAGTTTTACCAAGAAGTTTGCCAGAGACATTCTGGAAGACCCCTATTACCGCGTCCTGGACCGATTCTTCTTCCCCTTTTGTGTGCTCAGCGGAGTGCTGGTCTACGCCATTGGGGGTTGGCCCTGGGTGATCTGGGCCATGTTTTTGCGCATTGCGGCTGTCTTCCACGCCACCTGGCTGGTCAATTCGGCCGCCCACATGTTCGGCTACCGTAGCTACAAAACCAAGGACCGTTCAACCAACTGCTGGTGGGTGGCCCTGCTCACCTTCGGAGAAGGCTGGCACAACAATCATCACGCCTTCCCCACCAGTGCCCGCCACGGTTTTCGCTGGTGGGAAGTGGACCTGAGCTGGATGCTGATCAAGCTGCTGGCGCGCTGCGGCTGGATCTGGGATATCCGGGTTAGCGATCAGCCTCAGCCCCGCTTCAGCCCTTCCGAAACCAGAATTCCTTCGGCCGCTTCCAGCATTTTGGGATGATAGAAATCGCGGCGAGCCTTGAGGCTGCGTAGCGCCGTTTCAGAGCAATTGTTGCGCAAGGTCAGTTCAGCCAGCTGGCGGGCAAAGTGCAGCAGATGCCCGCCGATTTGCAGGCGCGACGCCGTCAGCGGATGGTCTCCGGGAAGAATCAACTGCCAGGCCCGGTTAGGCTGGCGCAGCATCTCCAGATAGTCGTGCATTCGACCAATCCGGGCCAGACTTTCGTGCAGGCGGCTTTCGTGGAATCCCAGAGTTAGTGCCACCGTGCTATCGCCGGGAACGCGCCCGTGTAGTTTGCGCTGTACATCCTTGGGTGCGGTACACCAGCCCAAAGCAGCCAGAGTGGCCGCCACCTCAAACTCCCAGGCTTCGGTCAGTTCCAATGCTTCAGCCAGCAACCGCACAAATCGACCCATCGGGAATGTGCGGCCGTAAAGCTCCTTTTGCATGGAGGCCAGCTGAGTACCCACCAGTTGCAGCACGGGGGCCAGAGTGTCGCGCAAAAATGCCTGCTGACAGCTGAGCAGATGGTGATAGTCTAAACCTGCCTGAACCCCACCCACCAGCTGTTGCTCCGTGCACGGCTTGCGAATGTAGCGGTAGGCTTCGCCCCCGTTGATAGCTCTGAGAGCCAGCTCCGAATCGCTGTGTCCACTAAACAAAATGCCGACGGTCAGAGGCGACCACTCTTTAAGTCGCCGCAGAATCTCCAGTCCGGAGATCCCCGACATCATCAAGTCGGCCACCACCACGGCGTAGTTCTCGCCTTTCAGGATCTTGGTCAGCCCCGCCCGGGGACCCTCGGCCACCTCCACCTCGAAATGCTGGCTGAGAGCATCCTCACACACTCCCAACACCCGGGTGTCGTCGTCGATGATCAGGACCTTTAATCCATCCATGAACTACCCCCCGAAGCGAAATATCCTACAAATGTTTCAGGAACAGCTGTACTATATCAGGAATATCGACCTGGCCGCCTGAGACTTAACCTTGGCTCAGTTGAGAAACCGGCACCCAGATCTGGCAGCGAAAATCGGCCCTGGTTATGTCACGTTGTTCGCACCAAACCATTTCCGGACCGCTGCTGTGCTGGTAGCCGGAGGCTGGGAACCACTCTGAATAGATGCGCGCCCAAATGTCTTGCATGGTCTGCGGGAAGGGTCCGACTGACTCGAAAACGGCCCAACTACAAGCCTCCACCTCCAGGCACTGCAAATCCGGAGGACAGGGCCCGGTGGTGGCCGCACCGATCCAGTGATCCAGTTGACTCTGCTGCTCCAGACGATGGCTGAAGTTGCAACAGGCGCTGATCATGCCGGCCGGCTCCAGGTTGGAAAGCTCCTTGAGCTGGCCGATCAGAGGCTCCTGCAGACTTTGCCACATGGCCTGAATTTCAGGATTGATCCCCTCAAAGATGAGATTCACCCTCTTTTTAATACCCACGATACGAAAGGTAGGCTTTTGCACAATCTTGTAGTTCATTTCACTCGCTCCTTGTATCGTCAACTGAAAGCTCATACGGCCATAAGCTTTCAAGGTGGCCTCGCGAGCCCGCGAGGGGGTTACCCCGTGCTGAGCTTGAAAGGCCCGCGCAAAAGCGTCAGCTGACTGATATTCGTATTTCAGAGCCACGTCCAACACTCGCACACCCGGATCGAGCAGGTCAAAAGCCGCCCGCGTCAATCGGCGTCGACGAATGTACTCAGCCAGGCCGATCCCGGCCAGGAATGAGAACATCCGGCTGAAGTGATATTCCGAACAGTTCGCTCGACGCGCCACCTGCTCCAGGTCGATCGGGCCATCCAGATTAGCTTCCAGATAGTCCAGTGCGGCATTCAAGTGTTGCAACGGGTTCATCGGGTCCAGCTTAACCTCTCGACTCAGACCCCGCCCGACATTTCCGGTGCCAGAATTATCGGGACGGGGCGAAAGTAAGTGTAAGTATCGCGTGGACCTGAGTATCCTGCATACTGACTGGTGCGTTCCCCCCGTTGAAAGCCCAATTTTTGGAGGATGCGCACTGAGGCGAAATTTCGCTCGCTGACAAAGGCCGTCAGAATCAGACCCCGGGCCCGAGCGCAAACCAGCGCGGACGCACGATAGGCCAGACCTTGCCCCCGGTATGGGGGCAACACCCAATACCAAAGGGCCGCGCTGGTTTCGGAAGCATCCGGTTGCAACCCCACCTCGCCCACTGCCTGGCCGCCCCACTCGATCACCAGTCCGCTGGAACGGGCGATCCAGTTTTGGGCAGCCCGCCTGCCCATACCCGAACGCATGTCCATCATGCCCGCGATCGACCGGTCCAGGCTGGCCCCCCGTGCCAGTTCCACATCCGACGAACGCCAGCGACGTATGAGCAGATCAGTCATCAGCCTGACCACAACAAAACCGAAACAACTTGAACAGCCCTTTCATCCTTCTATCACGTTCTCGGCTCGCCAGGCTGCCATCCTGGTAACCCACGCACTCACCGAAGGAGAGATTTCGAATGCTTATTCAACCCAAGGCCTTTGCAGCGCCCAGCAAACCCCAGCCGACTCCAGTCGCAATGAATCCCCAGGACCCGGCTATTTTGCCAGCCGAAACCGTCACCATCTCGATCACCCGCTCCGACAAGCCTTCCACCAAAGACTATCAGGTAACCGACAAAGTCAAGGCCGATGCCAAAGGCGGCTACGTTCTGGAGGCCAGGACCGACCCTACCGGCTACGCCTCAATGAACGTGCTGGCCAACCTGCAAACCGGTCTGGACAGCTTTCTGCCCTATTGCGACCAGGATAAGATTCCCGCCACCTGGTGGGATGGGGGCCCGCAAAAGCTGGACATCTATGCCTTTGACCGTCAGAACGAGGCGAATGCCTTCTTCAATCCATTCGTATTTGATGACCACGGAAAACGAGTGGGCCCGGGCGTTCACTTCGGCGTCTTCAGCGACCCCCAGACCAAGGAGAAGATTTACGCCGCCCATTCAGGCGAGGTCACCGGTCACGAAGGCGGTCCTGGCCACGCCACTCTTCATCGCTTTCGCCCCAACTATATTCGTTCGATGGACCCGGAGGTCCGGGCCTATCATGAAGCCTTCGGGGATGTCTCTTCCATTCTCACACAGTTGAAGAACCCGCGCGTGCTGGACCTGGTGGCCAGGCAGACGGGAGGAGATCTCAGCAAGCACAACGCCGTCTCCGACCTGGGCGAACAGTTCGGAGTGGCCATCAATCACCTGATCGAGTCCAAAGGCGGCCCCAAACAAATGACGGGGGGCGACTACGTGCGCACCGCCATCAACGACCTGAGGTGGCAGGATCCCAACACACTGCCGCCTCGGCCCGATCCCAAGAACCCTGAACAACTGACCAGGGAACCCCACGACTTCTCAAGAGTCTGGACCGGCGCCATTTACAGTATCCTCTCCCGGGCCGTGGCTCAACGCATAAGCCAGGGCGCGGACGCCAAAACCGCCATTGCCGGAGCCAACGAAGACCTTCTGAAAATTTACGGCAAGCTCACTTCCAACACATCTCCCGAAGGCGACTTCAGCTATGCTGATATGGCCGGGGCCATGCTCCAGGCCGACCAAATGGTAGGAACCCGCTTGGGCGGTATCATTCAAGATGAGATGACACGCCGCCGCATCCTGCCCGCCCAAAGCAACCTTTCCTTGCGGAGCATTCCGCAAGGTTCCTATGACCTCGATATTCGCTTCAGCGGCAAGGAAGCAGACTTCGCAGGCACTCCACTGGAGTCTCTGGGAAGCTTCTCAATGCAGGCTCCCCAGAGCGGCCGTGGCCTGGGGTTTGGCCAGGACGACCACTCCCATGTCAGGCAAAAGTTGGCCCGCAACCTGGGACAGCTGGCCCGCCACGGCCAGATCCTCTTCACCCCGCCGGGCCAGAAAGCTGAGAGTCCGTTTGACAAAAATGGTCAACCCTATGTGGCTCAGGTCACCTGGGAAAATGGCCAGGCGCGGCTTGAGCCGGTCATGGTTCTGAGTTAAGGAGGCGCATCAAGATGAAACTATCAACCTTCTCCCAAGCCTTCATCCCCAATCGCCAGCGTAAGATCCAGGCCGAAACTCTGGAGTCTGAGCTTCCCGAACACCGTCCGGGCGAACTGCTGGTCCGCATGCAGCCGGGTTTTGGATTCGCTCCCGATGGTCTGAGCCAGGTTGGCGGCCAACTGCTGCATCGTTTCCAATTCCCGTCCCAGAGAATGACCGAGGGGGGTGAGATGCTCCACCTGAAGCTTCCTCAGGGGATGAGTACGGCCGAGGGAATGCTGGCTCTGAGCCAGGAGCCCCAGGTTGCCTATGCCGTCCCCAACCACGTGCTTGACGGGCCTGAGCTGGGCAAGCCCTCACGTCCCGACGACCTGGACCCGCGCCAGTGGGGCCTGGACAAGATTCACGCCGCCCAGGCCTGGGGGATCACCCACGGCTCGCGAAGCGGCCCGGTGGTGGCCGTCTTCGACACCGGAGTCGACGAGAAGCACCCGGATCTGAAGGCCAACCTGTGGACCAATCCCAAGGAGAAAGCCGGAAATGGGGTGGACGACGACCACAACGGCTATGTGGATGACGTTCATGGCCTGAACCCTTTCTCCCAAAATGGAGACCTCACCGATCAATACCGTCACGGCACGCATGCCTTTGGAATCATCGGGGCGGTCGGAAACAACCATAAACTCTTGACCGGCCTGAACTGGGAAGCCCAGATCATGGTCATCAAGATCTTCGATGACAAGGGCAAGACCGACGTGGCCGCCCTGGCCAAAGGCATGGAGTATGCAGCCCGGCATGGGGCCAGGGTCACCTCTCATTCGTGGGGCAACAACACCTTCAATCCAGCCATGCTGGACGCGTTCCGACTGAACTCCGCCCTGCACGTCTGCGCAGCCGGCAACAAAGGCGAGAACAACGACGACAAGCCGATCTTTCCGGCCAGCTTTGAGCTGGACAACGTGATCTCGGTGGCTTCCACCGACAAAAACGATGTCAAGGCACCGCGCAGCAACTTTGGTCCTAAGTCGGTCGACCTGGCGGCCCCAGGAGTGGACATTCTCTCCACCGTCCCCGAGGGAAAGATCGAATACATGTCAGGGACCTCCATGGCTGCTCCCCACGTGACAGGAGTGGCGGCACTCATCGCCACCGCCTACCCCGAGGCCGATAGTCTGGAAATCAAACGCCGACTGCTGGCAAGTGTGGATCAGCTGGACAATCTCAAAGGAGTGGTGGCCTCGGGTGGTCGCTTAAATGCCGCCGCGGCCCTTGCCAAAACAGTCTGAGGATGGTTGCGCTCCTTCAGACTGAGGAGCGCAACCGCTCATAACTCGATCTTCTGAGCGTGGCTTTCGTCATCCAGTTGACGCCGAAGCTCCTGACGCCGCTGGCTCATTTCCAAGGCCAGCCTCAAAGCCACCCGCAAAAACTGAAAATCACCGCTCTCCAGAAACTGGTCGAACTCTTCGCACAGTTGATGGAGCAGGTCACCGATCTGAAAGAGCGCTTCACGCATCGGGTCATCGGGTGGTAGAGCCTCAATTTCCTGGTCCTGTCGCTCCACCCTTTGGCGAAGATGCACCAGGGCTTGTTCCAGCTCTTCCCAAGGCGGTTCCTGATCGGATTGCTCCAGACGAAGCAGATCTCCAAACCAGTTCGAGAGGTCGTGATCCATTTCAGGGAACTTTCAGCACAAATTGTTCACGCCTCTTTTACATACTGAAAATAGACTTAACGTGCCCGGATGTTTACACTGACGTAACACAACACAAAAGAGACAAATACTGACAACGCAGAGTTCGAGAGGGAACCATCCATACAGGAGGTCCCTTGGCGTCACAGATCCCAACGTTCACCCCCCCGACCTTCCCATCCCTAACTCCTCCCGGCGGCATGACCCCGGTCTTTCAGCCAGTGGCCCTGGCTCCCGCCGCGGCCAACGGTGCTTTGCCTTTCTCTCCGGCCGCGCCCATGCGCCGCGACCAGGTTCTACGCATTCTCGATGACTTTGTTTCGATGCCTTTCGCACCTCCCTCTCACGGTCAGACGGTCGACCAGGCCGTGCGCGCCACCGGCTATCAAGGCCAGATCGATCGGGCCCAGTACCCTCACGAGAACATGACCGATGACGTGGCCAGAGCCTCTTTCAATGCGCTGAGCCGGCCAGGAATGAGCGCCGAAGACGCACGCGCCGCCTTAAATCGCTACTTTGTGAACCAGAACAACAGCACCCTGAATGGAGCCGCTCAGGCCCTCAACCAGGACGCGCGCGCAGGAGTGACCAATTCTGTCACCAACATTTCCTACGGAGCCGGGGCCGCACCTGGCGCTCAGAGCATCTACCGAATGGCTCGTGAAGGCTGGGGTCCGCCGCCACCTCCTGCTCCCGCCGGAGCCCCTGGCACGCCCCAATTGCCCGACCCGGTTCAGGCTCGCTATGAGAATTCACGCAACATGATGACCAACCTGGCCAACGCCTGGGGAATCGATCCGGCGGCTTTGAGCAGCACCGACCCGGCCGTGAACGGCCCCGCTCGCCAACGCTTCCAACAGAATTTATTGAATCAAGCTCAGGCCTCCGCTCAGGACCCTGGCGTGCAGGGCGCCCTGCAAAACTATCAACGCGCCGAGCAAGCTTATACCAACAACAACAATAGCGTGGTCGTATCAGCCGGCAACTGGGGAGGGTTGCTCAATGATATGCGTCAGGACAACGGCAACCGCCCGCTCGAGGTGGGCAAAGACTTCAATACCAATCTGCTGGTCGGCCAAAACTCAATCAGTGTGGGAGCGCTCGACATCAATCCCCAAACCGGCGCCCCCCAGGTAGCCGGCTACAGCAACGCCGACTCTCGAGTGGACCTGTATGCCTATGGCGATATCCAGGGCAGTTCGGGAACCTCCTTCGCCGCCCCGCGCGTGGCCGCGGTCACCCAGGCCGTGCGCCTGGAGATGCCCAATGCTTCGGCGGCTGAAGTGCGCCAGCGGGTCATGCAAATTTTCACCACCCAGGGTCCTGGGGCGGCCGAGGCTGGCTCCAATCAGGAACAGTCCGGCAATGTCGCCAACTATCTGGGTCAGGTTCAATGGCCGCGTCAGACTTACGTCATCCCGGGCATGCCGGCCATGAACTGAGGCTTTGGCTGGCACTCAGAGCCACTCGAGTCCAGCTCTGTTCACGCTCGGTTTCTCCCCGGAAGAAGCGTTTGAGACCGAGGCTTTCGACAGGAAGCCGGAGTCACCAGCAAGAACTCTCGAGCAGCATGGAAGACTGGCAGCCGGGACTGCAGCTGAGGGTATTGAAAGGCAACCAGCAAGGCCTGGTCATCCCCCTGCGCGAACGAAGCTACGTGCTGGGCCGGGCCATCAGTCACGAAGACCTGGGGCCCGGGCGGATTTTCTTTCACGACCCCACTGTGGCCCTGGTCCAGGCGGTCATGCATTGGGATGCGAGCCGGGATTCTTACGTCATCAGCCATGAAACCGACCGAAGCCAGAGTTGGATCTCCGGTCTCCCCCTGGCTCGAGGGAGCCCGAGGCCCGTCAAGTCGGGCTCACGGCTCAAGTTTGGCAAACTGGTGGCGGTGCTGGAGCCCCTGCATCCCCTGGTCGTTCCCGCCTTGCCTCCAGGTGCTCTCGAAGTCGAGCCGACCCTCAATCCCTGGGTCGCTCCGGCTAACCCAACAGAAGTGCCGGTTGAGCCAGAAAAGACCCAACCGCCTCAGCAACCTGAAGCGGGACATAACGGCGTGGACCGCTCCTGGTTTCGCTGCAAGCTCTACGACACACGCGAGGGCGACCGGCTGGAGGGCCCGGTGGCCGAGTTTTTCCCCGACGGACAGCTCAAACGCCTGGGAACCTACTCTCGCGGCAAGCTATCCAGCACCCACAATCAACTGCTGCTCGAACACGGCAAGCAGGTTGGCCGGGTCAAGAGTGACTTCAATGAATGCGCCTACTCGGATGGAATGGAAGTGGTCACCACCCATCTGGAAGACGAAATCGACTATTTTGAAGAGGAAACCAGCTGGGAAGCCTGGGTGCGCAAATGGATCGACCAGATTTGCTCAGGACAGACGGTCAGCCTCGTCAACCAGGGCAACCGCCCGTAAACCAGGCTTTACCAGCCTCCGCCGGTGGAACCGCTGCTACCGCTGTCATCACTTCCGCTGCTACTGCTGCTACTGCTGTTGGCCGCATCCGCGGCAGCCTGAGCGGCTGCGGCGGCAGCGGCCGCCTGCCGCGCCTCTTCATCTCGTTTGGCTTGAGCGATGGCCTCGGCCGAAGACACCATGGAACGATAGGTGCTGTACTCGCTAGATTCCACGCTGCTGGCCTGGCTCTCCGCCCGGGAAGCCGTGCTCGAAGCCGAATCGGCCTCGCTTTTGGCGCCCTCGTAATCTTGGGAGCTGACTCGGGAGCGAGCGTTGGAAAGCTCGCTCCGAGCGCTACTGAGAGTGGAACGAGCGCCCGAAAGTAGCCCGGAATTGACCGAGTGACTGACGGTGCCATAATCGGACACATAAGTGCTCCAGCTCTGGCTGGCCACCGAGCTGATCTTCGATTCGGCTGAGCTGATCTCCGACTCGGCCGAGCTGATGGCCGAATTGGCCGCCGTAAAGGCCGCGTAGTCGCTGGAGATGGCCGATTCCGCCTGCTGGCGCAGGTTCTCCACCGCCGCCAGCGCAGCTTTAGCTGCGTAAGGATCGGCGGGCTTCGCCATGACTACAGCCTTGACTTTGTCGACTTCGGCCTGAGCTTGCTGAACCAGGCTCTTGGCCCGACTGCGCACATACTCGGCGCTGGTCTTACCGGCCGTTGACTGCACTCGACCCGCCAGCGACCTGAGCTCACCTTCGGCCTCGGCCTGATGATTGTTGAGAGCCGTCTCGGCGCTGGTAATGGCTTCTAAGTTGGACTTGGCCAGCTTCAACTGAGCATCGCTGTCGTTCAACTGGTCGCGCGAGGTCAACAGATATGCGCGCTCGTAGTTGGCCTGGGCCTGGCTGTTGAGGGAGCCCGAATTCTCCAACTGGCCCTGGGCCTGAGTGAGATAATCACCTACCGTGCCCACCTTGGAATTGCTGTCGGAGTGAACTTCGGCGGCCACCAGCTTCTGGGCGCTGGGCAGATAGGCAGCCTGAATGCGTTTGAGCGACTCGGCGTAGTTGGAGGGTATGCTTTTGCCGATGTTGTCGCGTCGTGAGGCTCGTTCTTGAGCGGTGGCCGTGTAGTTGTTGAAGGCGTCCCGCGTTTGTTTGACCAGATCGTGGGCCAGCTGGGTCTGGCTCCGAATGTTCTGCAGCAACGTGCCGGCTTCTTCGACCTTGCCCAGGTCCAGGTTGCCCTTGATGCCTTCCCAATCCTTATGAGACTTTTCAGTCTGAGTGGTGGGGTCGCGGTCCGGCTCCCGCAGCACCTGATCCGGACGGCCCTGGGCAAAAACCCCGGCCGCCTGTAAGGCTTTGGACAGACCCTCGCGGGCGGTCTGTACGTCCGACTCGGCGTCACTGATGAGCCCTGGAGAGACCTCGCGGCGTTCCTTGTCTTGCTCCACCGTGGTTTCCACCCGAGCCTGCAGAGCCGCGATAGAACGACTCAGATCAGCCACCTGCTTGTCGACCGGCTCGGAGACGGCCTTCTCCCCGGAGCGGTCGAGAGCAATCGAGAACTCATCCTTTTTTAAATGAGCCCAGGCGGTCTGGACCCCATTGGCAAGCAGAACTTCATCGGCCGCTTTCAAGGCCGGTAAGAGGTCGGCCCGAGCGCGCTCACCCAGGTCCACGATCTGCCCGCCGTCGCTGGCCATCCGTTTGCCCACGTCGCCAAACTCGGTCCAGGCCCGAACGGGATCTTTGCCTTTGACCTCGCCGCCCTTGGCCAGCAAACCGGGTTGAGCCTCATCCCCCAGCACGAACGGCATCAGACGTTTGCTGACCGAAGAAGCCACGAAAAGCCCGTCGTCCTTGCCGGCTTCTTGCAGCTTCAAAGAGCGCTCATTCACACCCTGAGCCTGGCCGCGGACCTCCTCCAGATAGTTGCCGACTTCCTTGCTTTTGGTCTGGATGGTGGTCACCAGGCGATCGTTGGTGGCGGCACGAGCCTCCATCTGATCGAGCACGCCGCGCAAACTTTCTTCAAAGGGCTGGGCAGGCACATTGGCCAGGATCTGTTCGCGCCAGGCCTCGGCCGGAGTGCCCGCCTCGAGATGGGCGCGCTTGGAATCATTCAGGTCGAACGACAATTTTTGATCGCCGGTGAGTAAATGGACCGCCTTCTGGAAATTACCGGTGGCGAATAAGTTTTTCAGGCGTTGACCTAAGGTCTTGCCAGCGATCATACTTCTCGCCTCGGCGATGAACTTCTCGCCCCCACCCATCAGAGCCAGCGATTCAGCAGTGCTGGCGATCAGGTCGTTGGCCATTTTTTGAGTCAAACCAGAGTATTGGGACACATCCTCAAAAGATTCGGCATTCATGATGCGCACCAGTTCCTTGGACTTCTCGCCCAGCCGAGCCAGTGCCTCATCCACCTCACCTTCTGCTTCGCCCTTTTTCTTGCGCGCGCGCCAGTTGAGACCCACCCCAGTAATCAGCAGCACCGCCGCCAGCGCGCCGCCGCCATAAAGCTTGGCGTTTTTGATGTTCTCGGTCTGAGAGCGTGAGGCAGCCACATCCGCGACCGCTTGTTGCGAAAGCTGGCTGGCTCGAGTCAAATGAGGCTGATAGTCCAGATTGTTGGCCGAATAGCTGGCCTGGTAGGCGGCCATCTCTTGCTTGGCCTGCTGCACCGCCTGGCGGGCGGACTGGGCCGGACCGTTGTTCTCCAGACCGGATAGCTGTTGCTCGGCCTGATCCACCAGAGCTTGTGCCTGTTGAGCCAGTTGAGGAGCATTGCCGAAGGTGTTCAGGGCCGACTCGTAAGCCGCAATCGAGCTTTGCACGGACTTGGCCAGATTGGCAGCCAACTCATAGCGGCGGTCATCTACCGCCGACTGGGCACGGTTCAACTGATTCTTCCAACCTTCCAGGTCGGGGTTGCCCAGCATCCCCTTGGTCCCATGCTGATTCTGGAAGGCTTTGATCTTGGGCTCGATTCCGCTCAAGGCCGTGCGTCCGGCCGTTACACTGGTCTGAGCGCCCTGCACATAATTGGTAATGTAGCTATTCACGCCCTGATCGATCTTGTTCAAAACACTGTTCAGCGCCGTGGGCACATCCTGACCGGCCTGAATCCCCTGGATGTAGGTATTAAAAAGCTCTTTGTTTTGCAATGTTTCGCGGTCAACGAAATTGCCCTCGCCCACCCCGGCCTCGTCCAGCAACTGTTCGGAGCGCATGAACATGGCCCGATCCTTACCGGTGCGGTCGATGAAACCGCGGTCGGTGGTGTGGAAATAGATCATGAAGACTTCACCGTTCTTGTCGCCGGTGCGGGAATCTACGTTGCCAGTGAAGCCGGGGTGCTGCCCGATTCCCAAGGAAAGCACATGATCATCGTGGCGAATGTTGTCGCTATTGTCCACCAGCACAAGATAAGCGTTGGGGTGTTCTTTCATCACCGACTGAAACTTGCTGTAGTCGGCCGAACTCAAGGGCTGGCCTTTGAATTGCGGATTGCCCACCACGTAAATCTGGCGACCCGCCTGAAACTGATTGACCACGTCGCGCGTGCTGGAGACGCGCACAGGCGTCTGATCGCGCTGGGGCAGGCTGGCCCGCACCGCTTCCGCCAGGGTTAATGGCTTGGAGGCCTGCTGCTGAGTGGTCTGCACCTGAGCCGTCGTCTGGGCCTGAGCCGCACCCGCCAGACCGACCACGCCCGTGACGGCCAGGGCCGCCCCCAGCCCGACCTTGCGACCGATTTCAGCAAGTCCCTGAGCTTTGACCTGAGGGGCTTCGGCCGCTTTGAGTTTCTCGACGTCGGCCGGGGTAGCCAGTCGAAAGCCCTTGTCACGGGACCAATCGAAGCCATCGTTGGGCTTGATGGCCTGGCTGTCCACCCCCTTGGAGGTCGATGCGGGCGGGCGGCTGGCCAGCAGGGGGCTGGCTGATTTGAGTTTGTCGATCATATTTCAGGCTCCAACGTCGGTTCGGCTTGTCTGCTTCTGCTTCGAGCTGAAAAGGCCCGTCCGTTAATGTTTACAAAACGGAAACAATTGCCGCAACGCTCACCAGCGGCTAACGCCAGTTGCAGCGAATCAGCCACTGCAATGCCTGCGGGACCACCGAGGCGTCGCGAACCGGGAGACTAACCGGCCAGCCCGCCCACCATGGAAGCAGGAATGCTCAGGCTTACTTCATACGGAACCACTCGGGGCAAATTCGCTCGGGTGGATTGAATGTTGTCCAGCAGCGGCAGAGTCGAGTGAGCCAGGAAAACCTCCGGGGAAACCGGCCCAGGCTGTGTTTCGCTCCGAACCCTCCGCACGGGGGCGGAGGGCACCGAACGGATGGGCTTGATCAAGCCCTCGTCGTGGTCGGGCACAAACCCTCAATAGGCGCATCCCATGCAGTTATTGTATTGATTGTAATAAGGGCCATAGTGGGGAGGGGCGTAGTAAGGCTGGCTGAGCTCGTGAGCAATGGCTCCACCGATCACAGCCCCCACCAGGGCTCCCCCCACCACCTGAGCGGCATTGTTTGGGTAATAACCATAGCCTCCATAAGTCGCGCAACCCGAAGTGCCGACAGCCAGGGCCAGGGTGGCGGCCATCAGAGCCTTCCTGCCCCAGCCTGTGGCGCGCTCACACGGACCGGACTGGAAGAAATCCTGGGGTTCGGAAAGCCCGGCCTCGACAGGGGTCCGGCCACTACCATTCAAGGGCTGTCGAGGTTGAGTACGATGAGCGCTGATCTGCATTGGATTGGTCTCCTGGTCTGTAATGAGTTCAGTCTGACAGGCCAGTGTTTTTCTTGCGTGAAAGAGCCGTTAAGGCAAAAGTCGGACTCCATCCTCGTCCAGGCTCACAAGCCTCTGCTTGTAAAGGCCGCCCAGGGCCATTTTGAATTGCTTCTTGCTCACCTGAAAACGGGCGTAAATGTCTTCGGGCGCGGACTTCTCCGTCAAAGGAAGAAAGCCGTTGGCACATTCCAGCGCCTCCAGAATACGTTGACCAATCTCGCTGCGCCCCTGAATGCCGGGCGCCTGCAAGATCAAGTCCACCTTTCCGTCCTCGCGGATCTTCTTCACGTAGCCCAGCAGCTCGCGGCCGGGTGAGAGGGGTTGAAAAATCTCGCTATGGTAAAGCACGCCCAGGTAGCGCTGCTCAATCAGGGCTTTGAAGCCCAGTTGAGTCTCTTCCACGATCCACAGCCGAACTCGCTGGCCAGCCCGCAGTCGAGATGCATCCGCGTCGGCATAGTTCTCGACCCGCATGGAAGCGGCCGGACGATTGGTAAAGTCCACGAAAAGGTATACGACCACCCACTCGCCCTGAGCCAGCTCTCGCGTCTGCTCTTCCATCGGAAGGTAAAGGTCCTTGGGCTCACCCCAGTCGAGAAAAGCCCCCGAACGGGTCTGAGAGACCACGCGCAGCCTGGCAAATTCGTTCATCTCCAACATTGCTGTCTGCAATCTACGCGATCAGGGCGGGGCGAGCAAGGCTATCTTACAACCCTTGCTCCAAAGTCTGACGCAGCAAGTCTTGGTCCAGGAGCTCGGACACCTCAGAATCGAGCCAGAGGCTCCATTCAGAGCGCGCGACCAAACGGTGTGGCAAACTCGTAAAGGGGTCGGATCATTTACAAAATTCAAAAGACGCCCCTGGAAGTCATCGGAATCTTCAATGGCAATGCCTTCGCTCTCGCGCTCAGGTTGTTGGGCGGGCGCAGCAAGCTCTCGTAGAGGTGGGTCAGACGATGACCGGCCGGCAAGCTGTTCAAGCCAGACCGTCCAGTGAAGGAAACGTTTCACGGTTCTGCTCCGGCCTGGAGGGATGCAGCATCGAAGAAAATGCGCGAAAGCGTGAGACAGGCCGATCACGGCCGGCCCGTTCGCCTAATCAGCCGTTCCGTCCCTCGCCGGCGGGCGTCCAGAGATTAACGACCTTGCGAAGGCTCCTGCCCGAACGGGTGATCAACAGGCCCTGGTTGCCTGCTGTTAGCAAAATACCGAGGGTGTCCTCCTGGCCAGCCTTACCGGACTCTCCAGGTGCTCAAGCGCATCACCCGGGACCTGGCCGTGCGTCAATAGGAGAAGAGCCAGCAGAGCAGCCAGCTCAGGCCAAAAAAGAGCGGGATGTAAAGGCAACCGAACAAGCCTCGGTCCCAGGGCATGCCGTATTTGAGGCTCAGGCCAGCCACCGGGTCAACACTGGCCGCCAACTGACCGTCCTGTTTGTAGGGGGGTGCCTCGACCCCCAGGGTCTCGGCAACTTGCTTCTGCAGTTTGGAATTCATCGCCTCGGACCAAGATGAGACCTGGATCATCCGCGCCCTTTTGGTGACCAGAAAGAGTGCATATTCCCAGACGGCTCCACGTCCTTTGACCTCCATGTAGCGACCACTCCAGGCCACACATTGGATTTCGGCAAGCTCAACCACCGGAAAGCGGAAGGCCTGGCCAAAAAAGCTGCGCACCAACAATAGCTGGCCCAGCCTCGGGTTCACTTGATAGCGTACATCCACGTGCTTACGCACTAGTCGGGCTAACAGCGTCACAAGCAGACTACTGCCGAAACAAGCACCCAAATGAAAATTAGGAAAGAGCGGTGGACCGTTCTTTCCACCGTTGGCCAGGACCATACAACTGAACATGAGCAGTCCAAGGGTGATCCAGGAGGAAAGAGTGCTGAGACTTTGCTCAAGCGGCGTATCCAGATCGAGTTCAAGCAGCTCGAAAGGTTCCTTGTTCTTCACCGCCTCAGTGTAGCAAAGGATGACTCCCATGCCAAAAGGCCCACCTCAGTGCCGAAGCAGAGCGTGGTTCCAGACCCAGTCTGCCACTTTTTCGCCCTGAACAATACCCTCACTCTTATCGAAAGACCAGTGAATCCCCAGGTAAATCCGGCTCTGCCCGTTTTCCTCCTCAGCCTGGGAGAGGCTGGTGAAACTGCGTGGGCGCAGGGGTCGCACATTGCCCAGGTTGTCGCGAGTGATGCCGTTGAACTCATCCGAGGTAAAGGAAAAGGATACTTGATCCGTTCCAAAGGCCCGACGCAGCGTTCCAAAGAGCGCTCCGCCGAAATCAGCGTGGCCGGAGGGGTAAGACGGGAAAGGCGGGGTAAAGTTGGGAGCCTGAAGGTTGGAGGCCGGCGCACACAGGGGTACGTAGCCCGGGTCTCCAACGGTCGCGGGATTTCCGTCCCCCAGACTGCTTGGGCCAGTGCCAGGGTCGGATTCGCGAATGCCGCAAACGGGTCTCCAGTAACTATAGAAATACTTGGATTCCCAACAGGCGATGCAGGCATCGGCCATGGCCAAATTGGTTACCGCCAACAACTGGGCCTGATCGCCAAGATCAATTAACCCTCGTTGGGTGGCCAGTTGGGTGGCGATTTGATTGTACAGGCGGGGCGGCGCGCACAGCGAAGGGGTCCCGTCATAGGCCCAAAATATGCCGATCTGGGTTTGCTCCTGGGTGCGGACGGTGGGCGTAACCACCCCGTCGCCTCCAATGGCTTTGACCTCGTTGTAAGCTGCCGTGTATTCCGGGCTGGTCAGCGAGGGCGGGACGGGGCAACGAAACTGAGCAGCCGAATTCAAGACAAAGGGACGCACCGAACCCCAAAAGGCCCCTAGCGGCGTTTGGGTCGGATTGATCGGATCGACGCGCCACTGGCCGGGAAGCTGCCCAAAACTGTAGGTCTGCCCCTGGATACTGGCTGTTGAACCGTCATTGGCCCGATTTGCCAAGATCGCCTGAGCCGCGTTCTGCCCGGTCTGAATTCCGGCCGTCTTCTCAAGAGAGTCTGGAATTAAGCTGAGATCGGCCAGCAGCAACTGGTCCAAGGCGACCTGCTGAGCGGGAAAGAGCGCCACCAGAGTATCGTGGG
>JAFEBA010000069.1 GCA_018266105.1 bacterium
GGGGAAAGCAAGACCCAGCCCTTGGCCATCGCCGAGGCGCCCAAGGACCCCGATAACTCGTGGTGGTCTGGCGTCACCGGCTGGATCAGCAGCAAATTGGCGCTGGCGGGAGACACAAAGCCGTCGCCCGGGGCGAGCCTGGACAGCGTCTTTGGAGAAACTTTGCGATTCGGGTTCGAGACCTTGCCTCAGACCGATTCTTCGATCGAACGGTCTGAGAGTGACCACTGGACAGAGAACACCATCGCCTCGGGCCAGCATACGCGCCCGGCTCTCCCGTTTGGGCGGGTCGATAACCTGAGCCAAACCTTTTACGCAGACCGGAAGCAAACCGAGCCTTCCATTCTGGAGACCCCCCAAACCGAGCCATTGCGAGCGGAGTCGAGTCCACTTGCCGCAAGCCACCGCCTGGTCGAGGAAAAGTTCGAGCCGGGCGCTGTGGAAGCGCAAGATGTGCTCCCCCAACCATCACGCCCTCAGGAAACAGCCTTTCGCTCTTCAGAGAGTCTCGTTTCCCCTTTGTACGAGCCGGAGGCCTGGCGGGAGCGAACGAGCCAGGCCCAAGCGGTGGAGGCAGACGAGCCATCCTCTCCGGCGGAACAGTCGTCCGTGCATCTCGATCAGAGATCTCAGGGCCTCGCCCTTGACTCTAGCGTGAACGCTCAACGATTCGACGCAGGCGAGCTCATTCCGCAACGGCTGAGGCTGGATCTTGAAAGGGATGTCGAGCAGTCCGGCACGGGCATCATGGCCCAAACAGAACACCGGGAGCTGACCGCTCCTGAGCAGCAATCTCTACAGCAGACGATTGAGAGCGGTGCTGATGGGAAAGTCGTTGAGAAGGAGGCTTGGAGACCTCAAGATTCGGCATCTGAACTCGAAGCCAACCTGCAAACCTTTGCAGGCTCGGAACCGCCCCTCGAAGACCACCAACTGATCCATAAGCTGGTGGCGCGCGCCGCCGAGGATTCGGCATCCGCAGATGCTTCTTGGGGGCTTTGGGGCTCGGATTTGTCGCGTGAGCCAGAACCACGTCAAAGCGCTCAACCCGCGCTTGCGCCCGAGGCCGCGACCAACCTCGAGAGTGGCATTCAGCACACATCGGACCTTCTGAAGTTCGAACCCATCCCCGACCAAGAAGCCGGGCCACAACCGCTACGGGAGCCCGACCCGGGGACGCAAAGTTTAGACTTCTCCTCCGAGTCCGCCCCCAAAGCGAGGATTCAACCCACGGAACCAACCGAAGATTCAGAGGCCGCCCACCAGCCCTTGGGACCAGTCCATGACAGAAACCCGGGCCTTCATAGCCTGGAACCGAACCCTGAATCGGAAGGCACCGGCCTGACACTAGGGCCTGGCCTTGGCAAAACCTTGGTTCTCCAGAATCCGGAATTCCCCCCAGAGTCCACAGCTGTGGACCCGGTCCTGGAACCAGACCTCGGCCACCAACCATCCCTTCAGAACCGGGAATCGCCCCCCGAGTCCGCAGCCATGGCCCCGGTCCCGAACCTGGAACCAGACCTTGGCAACCAACCATTCCTTCAGAACCGAGAATCGCCCCCCGAGTCCGCAGCGGCGCCCCAGATCCTGGAGCCAGACGACTGGAAAGACTCCAATATTCAAAACTCGGCGCCGTCCCTCCAGTCGGAAGCGATCCCCCCAAGCTTAGAACCCGAAAATCGACACCAGCCGAGTCTCGAGTTAGACGCCGTGGCCCGAAACACGGAGCCCAACCTCCGCCAGGACTCCAATCCTCAGGTCTCAGAGCCGACCCCCGAAGCAGAAGCCGTGGCCCAAAGCCTGGAGCCAGAGCTGCGTCGGGACCGCGGTCTTCAGAACGAGGAACCGTTCCTGGAGCCCGAAACCTTGACTCGGATCCTTCCGGGATCAATCTCCGACCCGAAGCCAGAGGCGCCAACGAGCCCGAGACTTCAAAGCTCAGAGTTCGCACCAGAGCCCGAAGTCAGCGCCCAGACCGCACCTGACCGCGATTGGGCTCAGTTTCCAGAAGCCCCAAACAACCAGAACCCAACCACCTTGGAGTCGACCTCGGGCGGGGAAAGCGCCCAGGCCGCCCCGCTGCGGCAGCCTCTCGGGACCGCGACTCAGCTTGCATTAGCAGAAAATGGTCCGACTCTAAACCTTGAGCGGGACCACGAAGACCGGGTCACCCTGCCGTCTGAACCCAGGCCCCCTGACCAGCCCGCCGAAGCCCAACCGGATGCTTGGCAGGGGCTCAGAAGCGAGCTCCATTCGCCGGTGCGACTCACTCAAAACCGGCTGCAGGAGACAAACATTCGCTCAGAAATCGGCCTTGAGCTCGAGCACAAACTGGAAAGCCCGACGGAAGAGCCAGGGGCGGCCCGAGCTGAACTGGCCGAGCCCCTACCAGTCGAACCAGCCGGTCCGGCAGATCGCCTGCGAGCCCTGCGCCGCGAGCCACTTTCGGAAGCCGGGCCGTTGCCGGAAGATTGGGATCCGAAGCAGCTCTGGTCGGCAGTGGCCGACCAGATTCATCTTCCTCCTGCGCTTAGCCCGCTCCCGGCAAAGTCGCCAGCTCCCGTCCAGAGTCCTCAAATCGTGCGACCCGCGCCCGACACATCAGGACTGATCGAGGAACTCCAGTTGCCTGACCCGGGACACCTGATTCAACCGCGCTCGCCCCAAACCGCTCCGCAGCGCTCGGTCCCCGAGGCCAATCCACGCTCGGCATCCGCCTCGCGATTTCAGTTTCCGGCGCCAGCCAAAGTGGTCGCCAAAAAGACCGAGACCCTGAAATCGCAGGCAGCAGCCGACAAAACGGGTTCCAAAGAGCCCGGCCAGAGCCCGGGCGAGGAAGTGGCCGAAAACGCGGCCCAGGGTGGAGGCTCTGCAGGGGGCGCCAGACTGGCCGGAGGAGGCAGTTCGTCGGCCACGGTCTCCAGTCAAAATGCCGAAGCCGCCAGCGAAACATCAGAAGTGGCCGCCCTGCATCGGGCCAATGCGAGCACAAACTTAGGCGGCGGTTCCTTGCTGGCTTTCAACCAGCAATCCGCAGCCACCGCTCAGGCCAATCAGAGTGCCCAAGCGGGTGCGGCTCAGCAGCGCGAGCAAGACCATGAAAAAGCTCAGAGCGCTCGCAAGCTCGAAGAAAATAAGGATTCGACCAAAAGCAGCAACCAGAAGCAAGAGTTTGAACAGGCGCGCAAATTTCACCAGCAGCAACAACAGCGTCAAAGAGCCGGCTCAGCTCCCCAAGAACCTAAAGGCCAACAGGCACAGCGCTATCGCCAGGTGCAGAAAAACGAAGAAGTCAAAGAGCAGCTGGCGGGAACCTCAGAGGACCACAGCCAGGTGGCCTGTGCCCGTTGTGGCTTCTTGCTGGGAGGTTCGGCCGACGTCAACTGTCCGATCTGCAGTGCCGATCACAACGATAAGATCCACCAGATGCTAACCCAATATCGGCTATCCAAGGATTCCTGGGTCAGTGCAGTGGATACGGTCGTGGCCAGTCCGCGGGCTCAACTCGTTCTGCCAGAAGTCAGTCAGGCGGCGGTGGAGTTGCGCTACATCCCGAAAATTCCGAAATTTGCCCAACTCCTGCGCACGGTTAAGGAATAGAAAGCGAACGAAACCCGACCCTGACTTTATGAAAATCTTGATTTTACTGCTGGCTTTGAGCGGTTTGAGTTGGAGCGAGGAGGTCAGTGCCGATCAGGCCCGCGAGATTCAGGCCAAACTCAAGCTCGGAATGACCCGGGCTCAGGTGGAAAAGTCGTTCACCGGAGACGGCGGACTGGCCCTCCCCTTTAAAATGGAGCGCTACATCTTACTGAGCAGCCTGAACAAACCAAAAGTGGCCAAAGTAACGCTTCAGTTCAGGCCGGCGGGAATGAGCAAAGAAGTTTACCTGCTGGGCAAGTGGGCCCCGCCCAGGCAGAAGCCTGGCGATGTCTTGATGCAGATATCCCAGCCTTTCCTTGAGCCGATGACTCTGGACTGATCCCGCGAAGCCAGGCCTACTTACAGCGAGCCCGGCTGGCGACTTCGAATCATCTTCTCCAGGGCGTCCATCCCGCGCTCGAGCACCGACATTTCCGGACCGAAACTGATTCGAGTGTAGTGCTGATAGCGGGCCTTGGGACGGCGCCGCCCGGGATTGACGTCGAAGAAAACGCCGGGCACGGTGATCACCTTATGATCCAGCCCGGCTCGGAAGAACTCCAACCCGTCATTCAGAGGCGCCGGTAACTTGCTGAGGTTGGCCCAGACATAAAAGGCGCCTTCCGGGTCGGACTCCACCTCAATGCCCATCTGGGTTACACGTTCCAGCACGTAGTCTCGCTTCTGTCGAAAGACTTCCTGAATGGCGCGGGTTTCGCGCAGGGTGACCTCAGGGTCCAGCAGGTGAATGGCCTGATGCTGGAAGGGGTGATTGGCCCCGCCGTCCAGGAAAGACCCGGCGCTGGCGATGGACTCGATCACCGACTTCGGTCCGAGTGTCCAGGAAAGTCGCCAGCCCGGATAGCGCCAGTTCTTGGTCAGGCCATCCACGATAATCACCGGATCTTTGTTGACATCGTCCACGTAGCTGGCCGCCGAGACAATCTTGCAATCATTGCCGGAACCCGTGTAGACGTAGTGCGAGTAGAACTCATCGATGATCAACGCACAGCGCAATTCTCGAGCAGTGCGCACCCAGGCCTTGAGCTCATTGCCTTCTGCCAGCTGTCCGGTGGGGTTGGCCGGATTGCTCATCAGCACAGCATTGAAGCCGTGTCCCATGATTTCGTGCTTGAGGGTTGCCTGACTGATCTTATATCCTGCGCCAGCGTCCAGGAGAATAGGAATGGGGATGAAGGTCTTAAAGCCGGACAGCAGTTCTTCATAAGCGGTGTAATCGGGAATGAAGTGCCCCAAATTGATGTTATCCAGGGCCGCCACCACCCGGGTCAGGGCCAGTCGGCCACCGCCGGCAATGCTGACGTTTTCCCAGCTATACTTGGATTCCTTATCCTTGCGAAACAACTCGTTGTAGAGGTCGGCAACTTTCTGACGCAGGGCCCGGTCCCCCTCAACCGGTCCGTAAGCATGCGAGCCCATTGCCACGTCAAAATGCTCGATTCGATCGGGAGCACCAGCCAGAGGCCCGGTCTCGGGGCTGCCCTGGCCGAGATTGGCCCAATCAGGGTGGCCGTAGCGAAAGCCGTGCTCGGCGGCTTCGTGCATAACGTAGATAACACCGGTGCGCGGGACCTGGCGAAATCCTGGGATCGCTTCAGAATGTTCCATGGGGCGCGGCTTCAGGTCCCGCCCGAGCGAGTCCTTCTGGCCGCTGCGACCGCCGATTGTGCTAAGGACGGGGGTGGAGGATGACCAGCTCGTCGCTCAGCTCATTCTCGCCGCCACCCTGAGAACAGGGCAACTTCTCTCCCAAGAGTTGACCGGCTTTGCCCACGCAATCCAGCATCGCCTGCAAAGGCTTGCCCTGACGCAACCCGGACACTGCTGCATCGCGCACAAGCTTGACCCCTTCCTGTCCGATCGCGTCCAGCGCGCCTTGATCCGCCAGCACCACCACCCGGCGCTCAAAAAGCGAGAAGTAAATCAAGAGTCCGCCGCGCTGCACGGTGCTGGCCAGCTTCTGACTACAAAAAACCGACCAGGCGGCTCGGACCGTCTCTTCCTCCATCTCGCGCTTGGGCACGAAAGGTGTGCGCAGCCCGGGAATCCAGCTGCCCAGGCCGTTGCCAGCTAGAAAGCCGAGACACAGAACTCCAACCTCCCAGGCCAGGGAAATCGGCTCGGCCGCTCCCCAACTGCCCGTCCCGCCGTTGTGGAGGCTGTGCAACAAACCCAGCAGCAATAACGCGCAAGCGAAGCCAAGCATGGCCTCAGCTCGATCATAGCGACCCGACTCGGTAGCGACGGCACACACAATCTCACCGGTGGTGGTCGTCTCGGCCTTCTGCAAGGCCTGGCGGATCTGAGCCCGCTCCTCCTCTGAATAAAGGTTGCGTGCGTCTACCACCAGTCGCTACACCCTCCGCCCCAACTGCTGTGATGATGGTGATGATGGCCGCCACCAAACCAGCTGCTGCAGCCCCCGAACCACCCGTCGTGAGAATCGCCCCAACCAAACCAGGAGTGGCAGTGGTGGTGATGGCTGGGCATGATCATCGCCAGCGCGACCAGAGCCGTCACGCCCAGAATGGGAAGAACCAGCGAAGAAAAAGCAGTGGCCAGAAAGACCGTTAAGGATAGGCCAATCATGGCCGGCCGCCCGATGAATTGGGGAATCCCAGCCAAACCCAGCAGCAACAGCATCGCACCGCCCAAAAACATAACCAGCGTCATCATGCCCGAGAGACTGCAGTAAGGCAGGCTGCGAGCGATGCCGCGGTCCAGCTTCTCCGAGATGCTCCCAGTGGAAGCTCCAGGGCCCTTGGGCTCTTCGGCCAGATGATGGACCGCGTTGGCCCCCCGATACACGGCCAGGGAGTAGTCGCCGTGCAGCGAGGGCGGGACCACCACATCGCGCAAAATCTGATCGGCTTTGGCCCGGCTGGTCTCATCCCATTCACTACCGAGCTGAATCTTGGCCTTACGGTCTCCGACTGAATAGAGGAACAGGATATCGTCCGAATCCAGACCCCAAATCTCGAACCATCCCTTCGCTCCGGACTCGACATCGCTCAGGCCATACCCGGCCAGATTGCTGATGGTCACCACGAACACCCGAGTCTTGCCTTTGGCGTTCCAGGAACGCAAATCCGACTGCATTTGCTTGCGTGTCTGGTCCACAGTAATGACGTTGGCGTAGTCCGCCAGGAAGTCGTTGGGCCCGGGCTTGGCCGGCATTTGCAGAGCGACAGCCCATAGTCCGAGCACGAAAAACAAAAACCACATTCGGCAGTTTTGCATCCGTGGGAATTAAGGTTTTGGCCTCACTCCCCTGCGAAAAAGTTGGCCGGATTTTGTAATCACTCCTCAGATCCGTCGGTTACGTCTTCCGCCTCGCCGCAACCCAGCTTGTTTCTCAAGGAATGGTAGGTTTCTTCCGAGATCAATCCCTTCATATGAGCGTCCCGCAATCCGAGACGTTGGGCCGCCGCCACCAGGTTGGCGGCATCACGACGCTGCTCTTCCAGAACCTGTCCGGTCTGGAACTGCTGCAGCTCGGCCCGCAAACGCTCGATATTGCGCTTCAGCGGCTCAGCCTGCTCGGCGAAGACCTCATCGCTGATGTGATAGCGAGACTTGCTCTTGCGCAGCACGGCCAGGGCGCGCTCGTGGGCCATCAACTCTCCCAGGCGAGTCTCGTAATCAAGCAGAGGTCCCTCTCGATTGATGATACCCAGACGGTGTAACAGTGGCTTGACGGTAAGACCCTGGACGAAGACCGACAGGAGCACCACACCAAAGGTAATCAAAAGCAGTTCCTCGCGTTCGGGAATGGCCAGGGCCATACCCAGAGCCATAGCGATCGAACCACGCAAGCCCGACCAGAGAACGACCGGCTGCCAGCGCCAAGGAATCCTGCTCAAGGGGGCCAGCACCACCAGAGCCACAAGGCGAGCGGCGTTGACCACGCCAAAGGCAATGACGATGGGAAGCCAATGACTGCTGAGCTGGCTCAGGTCGACCTGAGTGCCGATCAGCAAAAAGACCAGCGAGTTGCAGAGGAAGCCCAGATACTCCCAGGTATTGGCCAGACTCAGGCGGGTGTTGACCGACATAAAACCCGGATTCATGGCCAGATTGCCGTAGACCAGCCCGGCCGCGATCACCGCCATGACACCCGAGGTGTGAGCATACTGTGCGATCAAATAGCTGGAATATGCCAGGATGGTGCTGAAGGTGACTTCGATCAAATGATCGTCGATACGCTCGGTAATCCGACTGACCAGCCAGCCCAGACCCGCCCCGATGGCCAGACCTCCCAGCGACTCAAAAAAGAACAGGCCCACCCCCTGACCGGCCGAGACGGCCTCGGTGGCCACCAGCAGATTAAACAGAACCACGGCCGCGCCGTCGTTGAGCAGACTCTCACCTTCCACAATCACAGCCAGATCTTGAGGCGCCCGCAATTGTTTGAAGAGAGCCAGCACCGCGATAGGGTCGGTGGCCGAGATGAGGGCGCCGAAGACCATGGCCGCCCGCCAGGGAAAGTCCAGAAAGACCTGCATGCCCCAGCCGGTCAGAAAAGCCGAGATTAACATCCCGGGCACCGCCAGCAGTAAGATGCTGCGCAGATTCTTGCGTACAGTCGCCACCGGAATGTGGATGGCCGCCTCAAACAGCAGGGCGGGCAACAGCACAGTGAAGAGCAGCTCGGGAGTGAGCTGGACCTGCAGCGAGAAAAACGACCGCATTAGACCTACGGCCAGGCCGACGGCTACCAGGGCGATGGTGTAAGGCAAGCGGACGTATTTGCAGCCCAGCGCCACCGCCGAGATGACCAGCAGCTCGGCGATGAAGCTACCGATCAGAACTTACGAGACCATTCCTTGGGCCAGCGTTCCACCACAACCTTGGTCTGAGTATAGAATTCGATCCCGTGCCGCCCCTGAGCGTGGAGGTCGCCGAAGAAGCTATCTTTCCAGCCGCTGAAGGGGAAGAAAGCCATGGGCGCGGCCACGCCAATGTTGATGCCCAGGTTACCCACCTCAGCTTCGTGGCGGAACTTGCGAGCAGCAGCACCGCTGCTGGTGAACAAGCAGGCCTGGTTACCGTATTTGCCCGAGTTGATCCAATTGATCACCTCGTCCATATCTTCAAAGTGGAGCACTCCCAGAACCGGTCCGAATATTTCCGTGCCGACCAGTTCGCTCTCCAGCGGCATGGTCATGACGGTTGGCTTGAGGAAACTGCCCTTTGCGAAGTCTTCACGGCCATCCAGGAGCACCTGGGCGCCCTGCTGCACACCAATCTCGATCAGACCGCGCACCCGGTCGCGGCTGGCCTTATTAATCAACGGGCCCATCTGCACGCCTTCGTCCAGACCGTTTCCGACTTTGCGAGTCTGCCCGGCCGCCTTCATGGACTCCAGAAAGTCATCCTTGACGCTTCCCACCGTAACCGCCAGAGAGGAGGCAAGGCAGCGCTGGCCGGCACAACCAAAGGCGCTGTCGGCCACGATCTTGGTGGTCATGTCCAGGTCTGCATCGGGCAAGACGATGATGGGATTCTTAGCGCCACCCTGAGCCTGCACGCGTTTGCCATTCTGGCTGGCTTTGGCGTAGATGTAGCGCGCCACCTGAGTGGAACCAACGAAACTAACGGCCTTAACCAGGGGATGTTCAAGCAGGGCGTCCACCACTTCCTTAGCGCCGTGGACGAGGTTGGCTACGCCAGCGGGCAGGCCGGACTGATTGAGCAGTTCCAGCAACCTGACCAGCGTTTGGGGCACTCGTTCCGACGGCTTCAAGACCACCGTATTGCCGCAAACCAACGCATAGGGCAGAAACCAGAGGGGGATCATGGCAGGAAAATTAAAGGGCGTGATGATGGCGCACACGCCCACCGGCTGGCGAATCATCAGCTCGTCGATACCGGGCGCGATGTCTTCGTTGTGATAGCCCTGAATCAGGATAGGCGCTCCGCAGGCCACCTCGACGTTCTCGATGCCGCGCCGCAATTCTCCCTTGGATTCCTCCAAGGTTTTGCCGCACTCCTCGGTGATGCCGCGGGCGATCTGCTCGAAATTCTCCTCCAGCAGTGCCTTGTACTTAAACATCACCTGGATGCGCTCGGTAACCGGAGTATTACGCCAACCCTTGAGCGCCTTCTGAGCGCATTGCACGGCTCGATCCACGTCCTCGGCGGTTGACAAGGGGACTTCGGCGAGTATCTCGTCGGTAGCCGGGTTGATCACCTGTTGGGTGGCGGAGCTGGAGGCTTTCTCCCAGCGATGGTCGATCCAATTTTGTAGCAATGTCATGGATTGACGGTTCGGGTCTTGGGGTAGTGTGCCCTCTAAGTTAGCTGGACGGTCGCGGGGCGGTGCATCATCGCCTTGAGGAAAGTCCGGGCTCCCAAGGGCAGGACGCTGGATAACGTCCAGTGAGGGCGACCTCGAGGATAGTGCCACAGAAATGTGAACCGCCGTTCCTTGGAGCGGTAAGGGTGCAACGGTGGGGTAAGAGCCCACCAGCGGCACGGTGACGTGCCGGCTAGGTAAACCCCGTCCGGGAGCAAGACTCATTCGGAGGCGGAGACAGCAATGTCTCCCCTGGCGGCTCGTCAGGCTGCCTTCGAGTATGTTGCATCAGGCGGGCGGTAACGTCCGTCGCAGAGAGATGACCGTCAACAGTTCGCTGTGACAGAACCCGGCTTATAGGCTGACTTGCTAGAGGGACCCCCGGGTCCCTCTAGTTTTTTGTCAGATGCCACCGACTTACCCATTGGCGCAGTTTGATCTTGAACTTGTAAAGGGCAGGACGATCACTCACGCGGCACAGGCTGCCCGGCCAACCCTCGTTCATGCGCTCCTTATGTTCCCGCAGCACGGCCTGTGTGGATTCCGTCCAATGGTTCCGAACCTGGTTTCTCAGCCCTCGCAACAGCAGAGCGCCGCAAATTCCGTCCATGGTCTCCTGAATCTGAACCTTCAGATCCTGACGTTTCTGCAAGAGAGCTTCCAGCTTGGGAATCCACTCGCTCCCACCACGCAATCTCAGCCTGGCCAGAGCCCGCTCAGGCGCAGTCTGCAGCTCCTGTTCCAACTGGCTCTTTTCCTGGCAGAGCCGGGCCTGGGCAGACTGCAACTGTTCGGTGAAAGCCTGGCGAGCCACGGGCGCCCCCGCAAATTTTGGATCGTTCACGCGAAAGACCGCGCCATAGTTTTCGCAGAACTCCGAGAGCATGAAGGCTTTGCCGATGTGGCAACGGCTGACCTCTCCGCCCACTTCCACCGGGAACTGATGACCGTTCAGCTTGAGCGAAGCCATCTCCCAAGGGTGCTGTATGGTCCTGGAAAGCTTGTGCAGCTCCTGAGTCAACGGCGGTTCGGTGTGATTGTTGGCCCAAGCCCGAAAGTGGGCTTGCATCCGGCTGGCGGCAGGCTCCGTGCCATAGTAGCTATCGTAAGTGAGCAGCTTGGAACGACCTTGTGGGTAGTTGTCAGCGAAATCGAAGCCGTAGCGGGCCCAGGTATAGGTTCCCAGGCGCTCGCTGACGCCGTTGACGGACATCCCGCCCGCCTCCAAGGTAACCCGACTGTCGGTATGTTTAGAGCCTTTCCGCACCAGGCTGATTTCTTGCTCGAGGATTTTGATACTGACGCCCTGGCCACGACACTGATGGGCGACATAGACACCTGAACGGTGCAATTCAAGAGAGCCATCAGGATGGCGGGCTACGTGGGTTTCTGCCCGAGCCAGCTCCTCGCCCTCGTGATCTCGCCAGCTGACCGCGTAGTCCACCCGACCCTGCTCGCAGTGAACGTCGGTGATGTAGCAGTGCGAGCCCTCCAGGCAGGATTCATAGAGTTTGGTCAGACCCTCTCGGCTGACCGGAAAGCCCAGCACCTGACTCATCTGGCGGGCCTGCTCGACCTCAAAGGGTACTCCTTGGCCCACCCGGGCCAACTCCCGAGTGTGCCCGTTGTTGGGAACACTTTTCACCAGAGGGGGGGTGAAAGCAAGCGGCTGCATGACCCAATCATTCTGCCTGGCCTGATAAACTCCCCGGTGGTTTTGTATCCCCAGACCGACTTATACTGGACCAATGAAACCGCTGCTTTTCCCACTAGCCCTGGTCTTTGATGTCCTCGCCATCTGGGGTTTGTTCAAGGTGCTGTTCGGCAACTGGAACATGTTCTGCCGCTGCGTTTACTACTACTTCAAGCCGGATTGGCTCTCTCACCTGGATGGAGACTGCTATGAGGACTCGGTTTCCGAGTTCTGTCTGTTCCTCTACTTTGGAATCCTGGGTTTACTGTTCTGGGGCGAGGCCGTCTACTTCTTTTAGCTGGCGTAAAAACGTCGCAGGCGGGATGCAAGCCAGGCCGCAGCCTGGCTATTTGAGGTTCGTCCGGTGATGATGCATGCATCCGAAATTAGCTGCAGGTGAGCTCCTCGGGTGGACTGGCGCACCCAGATCTCCTCGAGTTGATCAGCCGGGATGCTGGCCGACCAGATGGGCACCCCCCAGAGTCGGTCCCGGGCATCTAGACTCTTGCGAGTGGCGCGCAGCTCCTTGCCATAGCCAAACAAAAAGAAAGCGGTGGTCAAAACGATGGCGCCGCTTACGTAGAAGTAGAGAAACTGGTGATTCAGCCGGGCGAAGTCTAAAAACGAGAGCTGAAAGCGCTCCACTGACTCCTGGCCAGGATTGTGTCGCGGAAAAATGGGCACCACCGCCAACAAGAACACGAAAAGCACCAGCGTGAAAAACTCGTTCAACATGGCTGGACTGGCCAGCCGCCAGGTGTAGCGCTGGCTATTCTCGTCCTCGTCATATTCGAAAGGACAGGGATCGGGCTTGGGAGCCTCCCCGCCCAACAGCTCCGGCTGCTTGCGCACCCGATCCCGAAAAGGAAGATCGAGCTCCTCGCGAGGAATCAAAATCTCGCCGGTCTCGGCCTTCTCCAAAACCGGACAGTTGATGCTTTTGGCCAGTGCTTCAGCCAGGGAGCGACTCTCGATGTGATGGCCCAGGCGTCTGTCCAGCACGTATTGACGTTTACCGTCGACCAGATTGACCAGCCAGAACTCCAGAACGTTGGGCCCACGCTCTTCTTCCTGAGAGCGCAGCCGGATCATCGGCTCGCCTTCCCAGTGATAGCGCAGGCCTCGCTTGATCCAGCCATCCTGAACGCGAATGCTCTTGCCATCCAGCCAGAAGCGCTTGCGCGTATAGCGGATCAAAATAAAGCCCACCACGACCAGGGCGATACCGGCTGGCGAAGCCACGTCCACCCAGCCTGCATCGGGATAAACCCGATCGAGCAGGCCGCGCACGGGGAAACTCAGAGCCAGCCCCAGGAAAATCAAGAAGAAGCCGAGATCATTATTGCTCTGCGAAGGAATCGAAATGACCCCTAGCGAGTTTTTGGTGACGCTCATAGACCCCCCAGCGTGGTAAAGACGTGCACGTCCGCGTCCGGAGCCACTTCCGGATATGATAGGACCGGAAGCTGCGGAAAGGATGGTTCAACCAGGCGTTTTACGAAGCGCCGAGCGCGAGGCCCGCACAGCAGCACAGGCCTGAAACCCTGATCCTGAGCCTTTTCCCAGGCGCGCGCGACTCCACCGAGCAGACGCAAGCTAACGTCAACATCGAGGTCGAACCAGATGGCCGAGGATGCCTGGCGCACGTCCTTAAGAATGCACTTTTCCAGCTCGGGAGCCAGCAGCATTGCCTGCACCACCCCTTCTGAGTCAGAATACTCCCGACAGAGCTGAAAATTGAGCGAAGCCCGAACAAACTCGGTCAACTGGTCGGGATCGGCGGACCGGTTCTTGTGTTCCTCGATGGCTTCCAAAATCGGCACCAGCTCGCGAATGCGAATCCCTTCGCGTAAGAGGTTCCGCAGAATCTGACGCAGACCCGAAACCGTGAGAAAGGTGGGAAAAAGGGCCTGGTAGAGGTTTTTGTGAGACTTGCGCAGTCCATCCACCAGCGCCTGAGTCTCGCGAAACCCCAGCAGACGGTGGGCGTTGCCTTTGACCACTTGATGCATTCCGGCCATCAGCTCACCGAAATCGGGCCCGGTCCATTGGAAAAGGGCTGACCCCTGCATCAAAATCTGGCCATCGTTGGCCAAATCCGGGACATGGCTGAGGGTCACGGCCAGTAGCGGCAGGCCCAATTCTTTTTGCAGCCGATGCCGATGCAGGGTGGTCAACGCCTCGACCGGCAGAAGCCATTCAGCCTGACGCAGCTCGATAGCCAACCGAGATTCTTCCAGTAGCTGTGTGGCCTTCGCCTTTGAACGGGGGCGCAGGTCTTTCACCAGGCGCACCGGCATCGGACCCGGGCGGCTACGCTGAACCATTGCGATGGCCTGAGCGGCCGGACGAAAAAGACTGTCGGGAATATCCTGCCCGGGCAACAGATTTTGCACGCTTTCACTGGAGATCTCAGCGCACTCAACCACTGGAACGCCCAGTTCCTGAGCAGACCACAAGAGCTCCAGGGCCTGCTCTCCCGCCAGATTGGCCACGATCGCCGGGGTTTCGCCCGGTAAATAGGACAATGCCAGCACTTGCCTGTTTGGCGCCAGCAGCACAACCTCGGTCTGACTCAGTGTAGAAGGGTCCACTGCCAGAATTGTTGCCGATCGAGGCGCAAAGTCCTGGGGTGTTCGGGAACAAATTCTGAACTTATTGTAAACGAAACACCAAGTGCTTGACAGAGTCTCCGGCCGAGCATAGGATGCAGACCTCAGCCCGCAAGGCTGACGCTTCAACAAGCGTAAGAGTTGACGCACCACTGAGCGCACAAGTGGGGGTAACTTGCAGACCACAGCAAGTTGGAGAGTGATGGCTCCACAATCTGCCTTCATCATCCCGATCCCGAAATGGTCGTAGTGACCTTTTGGAATGGGAGGTGCTGTCTCGAACCTTAGAGACAGGGGTCGCTGACGCCCTGAGTGCAGCCGTCTTGCGCGGACCGTAAATCGCGTAAGGACCGGCCCTCCAAGCGGAACCGCGAGGAGAAACGCGTTACTGAAAGGTGACAAAGACGTTGGAGTAAGCCGGGAACCTGGAGTGGCGACCAGGGGGCTCTGATTGAGCCTGAAATCAATCAGGGGTAGCGTGCAAACCACAGTCACGTGGTCGGATTACAGCGACGCAAAACTTGTAATGAGGTCTTCGTAAACGGATGCGGAGTCGAGAGACGAAATGACTGGTGCGGTAAAAAGCCCCGGTCGAACGCAAGCCCTGCGAAGGAGCCTGGCGTAGGAGGTCGGCAGCCAGGGGGCCCTGATACAGCCCGGATGTTTCAGAGGTAGCTTGCAGACTTGAGCAAGCCGTCCAATCCAGAGGGCGAAGCGAATCGAAAGCTAGATGGATGAGGCTCATAGCGGACTCTTCGGATTCCAATGTGGGAGCCTGGCGTAGGAGGTCGGCAGCCAGGGGGCCCTGATACAGCCCGGATGTTTCAGAGGTAGCTTGCAGACTAAAGCAAGCCGTTGCGCTCATTCAACGAGAGTCAAACCTTGGACAAGTGAGAGAGGCCTCGAGCCCGATTGGGAGCCGTAAGGCAGAATGGATACGTGTTGAAGCGCGTAGACACCCGGTCTGATCGCTCATCTTACTGGAGATGAACGAATGGCTTGAGGAGCCCGGTGCAGGAGGGTACGGCGACCGGGGGGCTACTGTCCCAGCCCGAAGGGGAACAGGGGTTGCTTGCAGACCAGAGCAAGTCGGTGAGTTACAGCACCGAAAGCGAAGTGAAGCGCTGTAAAGAGGCTGTTGAAGAGTCCGGAGACCGTGAGGTTCAAGACGCGATTCGCGGGGACGTCCTGACAAGGACCGAAAGCGAAGCGCCCTCTGGAAGAAACTCAGTCAACAGGGTCTGGTGTAGGTGGGATGGCTGCCAGACAATAGAAAAAGCCGCTTGTGAAAATCAAGCGGCTTTTTTCATTTCTGCTTCCACTTTACCACCAGAGCCAGCCCATCGTCCTCTCGTATCTGGTAGCGTTCCCAACGGGGCTTCAGCGCGGCGCACTCCTTCCAAAGGGCCTCGACCGGACCCGGCAACTTGGGTCGGCCGCCCAGCAACCTGGCCAGACCACCCCTGTGCAACCAAGCATCCAGCCGGTTCATCCAGGTCATTGGACAGATGCGCTGGTAGTTCTCCACTTTAAAATCGTTCTTCAGCCATTCCTCCAGCGTTCGAAAAGATGGGGGGCCTTGCTTGCGCAGGGTCGGGTAGCGGTCGGGGTTCTGGGCCAGTTCTTCTTGCAGGGCGTGGCGCAGGTCAATCCACTGGAAGCTCAGACGAACCAACTGGACCTCACTCTTGCCCTGATCGGCCGCCGAGACGGTGTGACTCTGCAGTTGTTCTTGAGCCAGCCGCACCCGCTGCATGGCGCGATCATCCGCCGCGCCTTCCTGGCTGCGCCAGGCGTTGGCCATCAGCAGGTCTTTCTCGCGAGAGGCAGCGTCTCGTGCCCTCCTGGCCCGAGACTCCAACTTAGAGACGTCCACCTCTCTAAATGCGGTCTTCGGTAGGCTGGCCCCTGCCGGGCGCAGAAGCAGCAGGAGTGATCTGGGCCTTGCCATTGCTGCTCTGCCTGCTGGCGCCCTACCTCTCGGCGCGTGCCAGTTGGCCACTGGCTATGCTGACAATCGGCTTCCCATGGATCTTTCTGCTTAACCTGTTGGCAAGCCTGTGGCTCCTCTTTCGGCGCAACAGGCAGGCGGGCTGGACGCTGCTGGCGTTACTACTGAGCATCCCCCACTGGTCTTCGTTTATCAACTGGAAGCTCCAGAGCCCGGGCTCATTTCGGGTCCTCTCCATGAACTGTCGATACTTTGAAGCTGACTCGGTGGGCCGGGCGAAGGTTCACCAAAACATTGAGGATTGCAAACCTCATTTGCTCGCCCAGCGTCCAGACGTCATTTGCGCTCAAGACTTCTCTACCAGCCACCAGAAAGAAAACTCACAAATCGAGGATCTCGTGAACGGCCCCCTGGGACTCACGCAGACGATCCGGTTTCTGCCCAGCATGTTCATCTACTCGCGGGAGCCGCTGGAGACTCATCACGGACTGGTCTTCCCTTCCACCTTCAACTGCTATTGCGCGGCCGACTTCCAATTAGGAGGACGCAAGGTTCGCGTCTTCAATCTTCATCTGGAGTCGTATGCGCTGACAGGCACCCAAGGAGCTTTGAAGCGCCTGCACGACGGCATTGTGGCCCGCTCGGAGCAAGCTGAGATCGTGGCCCGAGATGTAGCCTCCTCGCCTTATCCGGTCATTCTATGCGGAGACTTCAATGACGTGCCCACCTCCTATGTCTATCGTACCGTTCGGGGTCGACTGCAGGACGGATTCCGCAAAGCCGGGAGGGGCCTGAGCTTTACTTACCAGGGACCCATCCCTGGACTGCGCATTGACTACATCTTCTGCTCATCCGAGCTTGAGTTCACCAGTTACCGAACCGTCAATGCCGGCTCGTTTTTTGACCACAGTTGGGTCCTGGCCGACCTGCGCTGGCGCCAATAAAAAAAGCCCCTGTGGAGGGGCTCTTTTTATTGACGCTCAGCTGGCTTAGCTGCGGCGACGACGAGCGGCCAGCATTTTCTTCTTGCGGCGAACGCTCGGCTTTTCGTAGAACTCACGCTTCTTAATTTCCGCCAGAACGCCATCTCGTTGGCACTGACGGCGGAAACGCTTGAGGGCAGATTCAATGGACTCGCCTTCTTCAACGCGGGTTTCCATCTGATTCATCCCTCCTTCCCTGCGCGTGGTTCACGCAGATAGGCACCTTAGCACGACTCGTACCGCTTTGACAAGCGATCTGCTTCACTGACGAATAAATTTTAGAATCTCTTGCCAGCACCGATGATAGGATAGCCGGTCGTCTTCGAATGATTCACCTCGCGGAATCCGCCCATCAGGTAGAAATCACCGGGAAAGAGTACCTTGCCATAGAGGTCCACTCGGAAGTTATTGGTGTCATAAGCGTCACCGCTGAGTTCCAAACGTTTGTCAAAGAGACGGGCGTCAACGCCTGCACCCAATTGACCGCGCACCACGCCCGCGCGCACTCGGAACTGTTCCCAGTTCTTATAAGCCTGCAGGTTCAACAGATTATCCTGTCCGATGGAGTCGACACCAATCTTGGCGCCGTAGGGCCCGTTCGGCAGTAAAAAAACATTGGCATTGCCGGAGGCGCGGCCGGTGCGGGTATTCCATTCCGTTTCCAGGTAGGTCTGAGCCATCGGGCCTTTGGTGATGCCCTCAGTGATGCCATCTACGGTGTTGATGACCTTCTTGGCCCCCTCAGTGGCCTCCCGGGTGTTTTGAATGGTGTCGCGGATGTCGCCCTGCAGCTCGGGGTCGGCCGTGACGCTGCGGATATCCGAGGCAATACCCTGGACCTCCTCGCTGGTTTTCTTCAGGTTATTCACGGTGGCCAGCACGTCGTCACGCAGATCCTTGTTGTTGGCCAGGGTCTCCAGGGTCTTCATGGTCCGATTGAGGCTTTGCGCCGTTTCCTTGAGCGTGCTAACGATGGTGTTGATATTGCCCTGGTTCTTCACCACCACGCCTTTGAGACCGCTGGAGAACCCGCGCAGGTCGGCACCCACCGCCTGGGCGTCACTTTGGAAGCCGGTCACAGTCTGGTCGACGTGAGCCACCACCAGCTCGATGGCGTTACCAAGGCGCTCCACCCGGCCGTTGAGGCTGTGCACCAGGCCTCTGGCGTCCGTGCTGGCTCCCTTCAGGTTGCGGGAGATCTCAGTAAAGTTGCCCATGGTCTCGCGGATATCGTTCTGGAACTTCTTGTCGGCCACCAGCTCGTTGAGGGCAGTCACCGACTGGCGGAATTCGCCCATCACAGCATTGCCTTCTCGAGCCAAGTCATCGAGACTCACCGGAGGTTCGCCCACAATCGCCTCGCCTTTGGGCTCCAACGGCTTGGTGTCGGCAGGAATGCGTCCGGTGCGAATATCCACCCACTTGTCGCCCAAGAGGTTGCCGGCCACAGTGTAAACGTAAAAGCTGTCTTTGGGATCATCGGAGCGGCGGCTGCGGTAAAGATTGACGCCCGGACGGGTGATCAGCATGGTCACGCGCACGCGAGAGTCTTCGCTGCTCAACTCCATCTTCTTGACCAACCCGACTTTGACGCCGGCCAGCAAGACGGGCGCCTTGGTTTGCAGGCCGCCCACGTTCTGGAACGAGACCTGAAACTCCTGACCCTTTTCTTCGCTGATGCCCCCCAACTGGGTGACCACCAGCCCGAACAAGATAAGAAAGATGACTGCGACCATCCCTACTTTAGCGGCTGAACTCATTTCCATGAGACTGTCCTCCTGCTATACACGGATGGGCCCTTTCGAGCTTCCTTCGCGAAACTGTTTGATGTAGGGATTGTCGGTGGAGGCAAACTCTTGGGGAGGGCCGCTCCAGACGATTTTCCCTTCGTGAAGCATAATGATGTTGTGGGCAACTAGCATGGCTCCGGCCAGGTCATGGGTCACCACCACCGATGTGGCTCCAAGGCGATGCTGCAGCTCCAGAATGAGCTCGTTGATGACAGTGCTGATGATCGGGTCCAACCCGGAGGTGGGCTCGTCGTAAAGAACCACGTCAGGGTCTGTGGCCACGGTTCGGGCAAAGCTGGCGCGCTTTTGCATACCGCCTGAGATCTGGCTGGGATAGAGATGGTCCATACCCTCCAGGTCCACGATCGCCAGCTTCTCGGCCACGATTCGCTGGATGTCTTCTTCCGGCAAGTTGGTGTGCTCGCGTAAGCCAAAGGCCACGTTCTCACCCACCGTCATTGAGTCAAAAAGAGCGGCCTTCTGAAAGGCCATGCCCACCCGCTTTCGCAACTGGTCCAATTCTTTCGGCTTCATTCTGCCGATATTCTTGTTATTGATGAGGATCTCGCCCGAGGTCGGCTTCTGCAGACCGACCATACAACGCAGGGTGGTGCTTTTGCCAACCCCGGAGAGACCGAGAATGACCAGAGTGGTTCCACGTGGAACGCTGAAGGAGACATTGTTCAGAACGCTTCTGCTTCCGAATGTTACCGTAAGATTCTTCACTACGATAGCGGGATCGGACATTGGCTCGCGTGGGCCGGTTATCGCTTCTTGCTTGGCCATATCAGTTAATCGGGAAGAGCACAGCCGACAGGAAGTAGTTGGTCATAAACACGATAATCATGGAAATGACCACGCTGCCGGTGGTTGCCTGGCCGACGCCGGCGGCGCCTCGTCCTGACTGCAAGCCTTGCTGACAGGAGACCAGAGCGATCTGAGTCCCATAAATCATGGCTTTAAACAAGCCCTTGGTGACGTCATCCAGCACGGCCATCCGGCGCACCGAATCAAAAAAAACTTCCTGGGGGATGCCTGCGCTGGCTTCGGCCACAAAGGAACCACCCACCAGCCCGGCCATATCCGAAAAGAGAGCCAGCACCGGCATCATGGCCACCAGCGCCACCACTCTCGGCAAAACCAGATACTTGATGGGACTGACGGCCATGCATTCCAAAGCATCGATTTGCTCTGTGACTTTCATCGAACCGATCTCAGCCGTAATGGCGGAACCCGCTCGGCCGGCCACCACCACGGCCGTCAACATAGGCCCCAGCTCACGGGCCATGGCCAGAGCCACACCGCCGCCGACAATATTGGAAACTCCGTACTGCACCGCCACGTGAGCCAATTGCAGACTGATCACCATGCCAGCAAAGGTGGTTGTGAGCAAAACGATCATGATCGAATTGACGCCAAGAAAAGCCATCTGGTAGACGGCCAGTGAGGTGCGCAAGCCGCCCGCAAACAGATATCCCAGCACTTCCCAAAGCAAAAGAGCCAGACCACCGATGTAGTCCAGGATTGCGATAACGGATTGGCCGAGCGACTCAAAAAAGCGAATCATGGCCGGGGTGGCTTCCGTGGTACGGGGGTGAGTCCTCTCACCTGAGCAGTTCTTGTGGAGTTTTTTCCCCGCGCAGAACCGATCCCAGGGCTTTGCCCGCGCTGGTATACCGCTCTGGCTGGCTTCCGGAGGTGTCGACCATGCGCGACTTCCCGATGGAATTGAGAAAGACTCGCAGATTGCTGTGATCAGCCAGACGCTCGCGGCGGTAGAAAGGATTATCGAAGACTTTCAGATGGGCGGCCAGGTAAGGGCTCTGCTCGGCAAAGCGCAGCTGCTGCTGGAAGTCGGTCAGAAAGAAGGCCAGTTCCTGAACCTTGTAGAGCTCTTTGTCCGGCACGTTCTTGAACATCGCCAGGGCCCAACCCTGAGTTTCGGTGATGCGACTGAACTTGTCAAAACCAGGGATGAGGGCGGTCTTGACTGGCAACCCGGTCGATCGCAGATTCAGGTAGTCCTCGACATTTCCAATGTACATTCCGACCGGAAGCATTGCCGGCTGACCGTCGACGGGCGCCAGACCCGGGGTCAGCTTCTTGAAATATTCAACCGTGGTCTGCACGGCCACTGGATTACTGGCTGAAACGCTGCTGGCCAGGCCCTCCCCGCCGTTCTGCCAGACCAGCATTTGAAAGTTGCGGCCGATGCTCATGGGATTATCAGGAGTCCCCAAAGAGAGCGTCACGCTTTGCTGGTTGGCTTTCGGATCACTGATCTTCTTGGCTGCCGCCAAAACCTGGTCCCAGGTAGCCGGAACCTGCTTGATGCCGGCCCGCAGCAAAACGTCCGTGTTATAAATCAAGGCGCGGGTAGTGAAAAACATGGGCAGGGCATAGAGATTGCCATTGACCTGGGAGGCCTCCCACAGGGGAATCTGGGCATTGTTCTTGATAGCCCAGCTGAATCCGAACTGTTCCTTGGGCATCCAGGTCTCGACCGGATATATGGCGGGCTGACTCGCGACCAGCCCCGGCAGCCAGCTATTTTCGACGATAGCCAGGGTCGGCGCTGGACGACTTGGGTCACTCAGGCTCTTGTATAGGAGTTGGGGATCGGGAAAATTCTTGACCTGAATGTCCAGGTAAGTATGGCTCTGCTGAAACTCCTGAATGAAGCTGTCCAGCACCTGGGCGGAGCGCTGGGGCAGACTGAAGTAAATTTGGACGGGAAGCTTGGTACCGAGAGCTTCACGGGGTTTGGGTTGGGCGCAAACGGCCACACTTAAGAACAAAAGAAAGAACAGTGTCCGCAACATTGGGTTGCTTTACCCGATCAGACTCAGGTGAAAACTCGGGCAGCCCTGGCTATTTAGAATACGAGAACTCTCCGCGGTCGCCGTAGACATCCTCCAGGAAGAGCTTCAGGCTATCCTGATTGGGAACGCGCGGGAAGGTGACTAACCCCGTGACCTCTTGCTTGGGAGCAAGCTTGCGATCCAGAACCTGGTCGTAGTGGGTGGCCACCACCCGTTTCTCGTCCGGCGCGGCCATAAAAATGTGCCAATGGAAGGGGGACATTTCAACGTTCAGTTCGCCCACGTTTTGCATGCGCACCTGGAACACTTCGTTTTTATCCAGCTGCTTCTCGCGCATCATCTGCTGGCGCAGTGCGTTCAGCTCCTCCACGCTGGTCATACCCTGCTGAGCCGCCTGCATCTTGCAGTATGCTTCCAGCAGCTCGTTGTCCCAGTGCACCACTTCGATCTGGATGCGGGCCATGTAGTCGCGCATCATGTGCTCGCGCAGATTGTGGCTCCAGTAGGCCTGGCTGGCCGTGCGAATCAGAGTGTCCGCCGAATTCCACCACCAACCCGGCCCGCCGGTCCAGAGCGAAAAAGCCAGTGAGTCGGCCATGTACAGGCCATTCTGGGTATTGAAGGCCTCCTGGTTCTGATCGGTTTTGCCGGACCACTTCTGCTGAAACTCCTGACTTTGAGTCCGGCTCTTGAGCATCTCCTGGTATTCTTCCGAGGTCTGCTGCATGGTGAGCTGCAACGGCGTTAGCGCCTTGGGCTGACCGGGCCTGTTGTTGGTGGCCTGCGGGGCAACTTCGCCACCCACCGTGAGGGCGTCTCCGGCCAGAACCGGCTCCTGCGAGTAGAGCTGGGCTACGCTGGCCTGAGATTCTTGCTGGTTGACGTTCTGCACAACCAGTTCGGCAATATTGCGTCCCATGCGAATGACCACAAAACGGTCGCCCACTTTGACGGAGTCCATCAGGCCACGGTTAATGACAATCCGGGAGCCCTCCACTCGAACCACAAAGCCGGCAGGGGCGGCCATGGCGGCCAGACTGATGAGCAGAACAATCAACAGGGTACGCATGCCCAAATTATCCACTTCTCGGAGCAGGTTGACAAGCCCGCCATTAGGAACATTTGAGTATGGACGCCCGCAATGTTCGGCTGAAGCGCAAAGTGACGGCGGTTGAGCCTCTTTCCCCACAGCAGCAGATGGTTCGCTTTGGATTGGCTCTCCTGGCCGTGCTGGTCCTGTTTGTGCTGGGCGTCAAATGGTTTGCGGAGAACCGTCAGGGAGCGCTCAATTCCAGCGCAGACCTGGAGTCGCACGGACTCTATCTGAAGCTTTCCATGGCCAAATCCGCCTACGGCACCTCCGAACCGATCGACGTGGTGCTCCAGGTCAAGAACATCTCGGACAAGGATACCGTGCTCAACTTCGACACAGACCTTGAGTTCGATTTCACGGTTCAGAGCGAAATGGACCTGCTCTTTACGCAGATTCCCCAGAACATTTGGCAGTACAGCAGTGAGCCCGAGCATATTCCCAAAGCAAAAGCTCACAGTATCACCATCGCTCCCGGCAAAGAACATGTCTTCAAGGGCCGATGGAACCAACAGATGTTTTCAGGAGCCAAGGTTAAACCAGGCCGTTACATCATTACGGGCTATCTCAAGTCCACAAACCATTCTGAGAGGCTAACCTTACGCGGTCAAACCCAGAAGTAAAGTTTGGTTGACGAATGATTCGCTCGGTTGTATACTGCCGGTCGGGCTTCGGAGCGTAGCGCAGCCTGGTAGCGCACCTGCTTTGGGAGCAGGGGGCCGCCGGTTCGAATCCGGCCGCTCCGACCAGAGTGGGTGCCCATAGCTCAGCGGATAGAGCAACTGCCTTCTAAGCAGTGGGTCGGAGGTTCGAGTCCTCCTGGGCATGCCAAAAGTTGAATATTTGTGGTGAGTGTAGCTCAGTTGGTCAGAGCACTGGTCTGTGGAACCAGGGGTCGGGGGTTCAAGTCCCCTCACTCACCCCACTAAATTGCGGGCCGCTAGCTCAGCGGTAGAGCAACCGGCTCTTAACCGGTTGGCCGTAGGTTCGAATCCTACGCGGCCCACCAAAACGAATGCGGGGGAGGCATCATTGTCGCCCCCGCATTCATAAGAGCTCCGGGCCGGTAGCTCAGTGGTAGAGCATCCGACTTTTAATCGGGTGGTCGCGGGTTCGAATCCCGCCCGGCCCACCAAGAGAAACCCTTACAAAATAAGGGTTTCTCTTTTTTTATGAGGTCCTCAGAGGGTGAACGCGGGTCTGCAAGAACTGGACAAACTGACCCCAAATGGACAGAGCAATGGACACCAGAGTGGACAGGGCTCACGGAGGAACCTATGGACGCTAACGCACCCGCTCGGAAGCCTATGGACAAGAAGCCGCCGACCCAGAAACGCGAAGACCCTGGGCTGAAGCTGGACCCGAAAGGCCGGTGGTGGGTGGACTGCTACATCAACGGCCAGCGAGTGCGAAAGTGTGTGGGTAAGAAGTCTGATGCAAAGGAAGCCTTGGCAAAGGAGAAGGAGCGGGGCCGGCTGGCCCTCTTGTTCCCGGAGCGAGTGGAGTCGGCCCAGGCCAAGAAGTTAACAGTGGCCGACCTGGTCGCCCGGTTCCAGCCTGAGCTCGAAGCCAACTGCCGCAGCCACAAGAACCCGACCAGGTCCGGCGCCGTGGCTGCAGAGTTCTTCGGCAGCAAGCCGGTCTCTCAAATCAAGCCAAGGCCCGCATTTGCCTCCGCCTCTACGGTCGCAAAAGGAAGAAGTGGCCCGAAGAACACATATGTTTTGTTACGTGAAGCCCTTTACGAAATGGATCAAGCTAAGGAACAGATGAGAGTCGCTCAAGCTCGGCTTGACGCTGCCACTCATCGACTTCTCGAAGTATTGCAGAAAAGCGAAAGCAAGGGCGCAACCAAATCCCATTGAATCATCTGAAATTCAAAAACTGCGGAGGAAGGTAAGGGGAAAGTATGGATAACGGTTCTGTATGGATGTTTCTTTCAATTTGCGCGCTGATTCAGCTTTGCATACTTGGGTTTTTCATGATCTCAATGGGCAACTTGGTGGCCGCTGCGCGCGCCATTGAGACGCACACCCAGAAGGCCACAGTCTTGCTCACGGTCCTGGCCAACAAGCAGGGCGCGACCGATGAGGACGTAAAGACTGCGATGGGCCGGTGAATCAGTTTTGTGCTTGGTCGACAACTTGACCAATTTGCGTGAACACGGTGTAGAATCGAACGGATGTCTGAGTTCTTAGTCGCCAAGTTTTTAGATGAGATGGCTGGACTGAAGCGCCTGGGCGACACCTTGAACAAATTTCAGGCGCTGCTCGACGCATGTTCGGAGCATCTGAGCGGTAAGAAGGCGGAATTCACCCTTCTGACTCTCTCTAAGAACAGTCCGGTAGATTTTACGCTGGCTCCTAAGTCCGCTTCCCAGGTGGTGGACAAAGCGGTTAGCTTCATCGCTCAAACTGTGGAGGACATCAATAAAGGGAAGCAGCCACAGTGCCCGGAGAAGCTGCTAAAAGTGTTCCTGGTGGGGAGCCGGTTCGAGCTCGGCTACGGCGAGATCAAAGTGCAGACTTCTGATCTGTTCGAGTCCAACCTTAGAGGTCTACTGAGCAAGAAACGCCGGGAATTCCAGGTAGTCCGCGGACGAGTCGTGGCGATCGACATTCACGATAAGCGTGAGTTCCGGATCTTTCCTCGCCTGGCCAAGCCAGTAAAATGCCAGTTCGAACCCCACCAGTTTGATGAGGTCCGCGATGCTATTGGGAAGATTGCTGAAGTCTCTGGTGTCGCATTGATTTGGAAGGGCGACCCAAGCCCAACCGTGATCAAGGTTGACAGCATAAAAGTGGTTGAGAGGCGGCCGGCGCCCCCCAGAAGCCTTCGAGGACTCGGGGCCAGAGATTACGCCGGGATAGACTCTGTTGCGCACGTGCGGGCTATACGTGAAGAGTTTGAGCAGGGGTTCGGCGGTGGCTAAAGCGAAACCGCCAAAGGTCTATTGGGACTCGTGCATTTTTTTGGCCCTGCTCAAGAACGAGACTTACCATGGCGAACGGGCCCTACGTCATATGGACGACATGTATCAGGCGTGTCTGAAAGGGGACCTCGATATTGTCACCTCGGCTCTCTGGCGCCTGGAAGTATTGCTTGAACGTCACGTCCAACGGGATACCCACCAACTAATGGAAGACGCCTTTCACAATGAGGTCTTCCTTTCTGTGTCTGCCACTGAGCAGATTTTTAGCAAAGTGGCAGAGCTGCGATTTCAACTCGGGATTGACAAAAAGACTCTGCTACTGGGCGACGCGATTCATGTGGCCACCGCACTATGCATGGGGTGCCCAGTTCTTTACAGCACAGACAAGCACATGCTAGGAGTCGCCGGTTTGATCCCTGGCCTCCGTATAGAAAAGCCTCAAGCCGCTCCCGAACTTTTTGATGAAGCGTAGCACCTTAGCCCTTCTCCTAGTCCTCACCCTGGTCGCCGGAGCCGATCAACTCCGCGGCCTGGTCGACGACGTCCACGACGGCGACACCGTCCGCCTGCGCACCGACCATGGCCTGGTCCGGGTCCGCCTTGAGTCCATCGACGCCCCCGAGCTGAAGCAGCCGGGCGGCGTCCAGTCCCGGGACTACCTCCGCCAGCTGGCGCCGCTCAACCATCCCATCCTGGTGGAGGTCACCGGCCAAGACAAATACCATCGGACCCTAGGCATCGTCTTTCGCAACGGCCAGAACCTGAACTTGGCCATGGTGCGCAGCGGCCACGCCTGGGCCTACCGCAAATACTGCCACACCCAAGCCTTTTACGATGCCGAACACCAGGCGCAGGTCGCGCACGCCGGCATCTGGGCATCCTCGACGACGCCCCAGCCGCCTTGGGAATTTCGCCACATGCCAAAACCCCCGAAGACCAAGAGGACCGAGTTCTCCCACGCCACTGAAGGAAATTCACAGTATAAATATACTAGTAGATAGTGAACGAAAATCGACATCCTTATGGCGTCGGCATCATGCGGCCATGATCGAACAAAGTTGTGGTGTCATGATTTTCAAACACAAAATATGGGACTAGACTGACTGACCCCCGATCACCTATTATCGTCAAACGGAACCAGTATACATACTACCACAGAGGGGTCAAAGACGATGAAAAACCAGGCTATCCTCCCGAGCGAAATCAAGCCGAGCCTTAGCGCATTCAGGAACCGTCAGGGTTGCTACCACAAGCACCGCCACCGCTACCAACTGCAGCAACTGGAGCTTCTGCAGAACTCCGAGAAATGGGATGTGCCCGGCCAGGCGCTGGCCCACATCCTGCAGACCCTAGACCTGCGCCTGGTCCAGTCCTACTTGCCGCCCGACCGGTGGGCCGAGATTGACTTCGAGGCGCGAGTGATCCGGGTGGCCACCGACCTGGAGGCGCAGCTCCACCACCCGAGCGCCACCCAGCGTGTCCTGATCGACAGCGTGACGCATGAGTTGGCCCACTGGGTGCTGAAGCACAAGCCGGGGCGGGACGGGGTGCAGAAGGCGAACTGGGAAGTGGAGGCCACGGTCTGGACCTACCAGTTCCTGGCGCCGTGGTGGCTACTCGACGGCCGCTCCGAAATTCGGGCCATGCAGAAAGGCGGACTGACCGAGCGGAAGCAGCTGGCGCTGATCTACGAACTGAGCGACTGGTTCGGGGTCACCCGCTCGTTTATGATCCGGGCGCTGGAGCTTTACGGGATTCTCGAGTTCGGAGTTTTGGAATACCGGAAGACGGCCAGGCCGCGGAGCGGGCCCGAGTTGGTCAAGCACTTGCTAGAGGACAGCCGGCGGGCGGTGGGGGCTTAGTCCCGTTTCGCGTAAAACGCGTCCAAGTTGTCCAATTTCATGATAAGTGTCACAGGGGTCATCAGGGTATCACCTAGTCATCCAGAGTGCCTTGACGCACCCTTAGGGACATCCACAGGGGTATTTTCATACTTTCGATCGGTATTCGCCTACCACATGATCTGAAATTTGTCAAGTGGTAAACCCTTGACAAGGACTAAAATTGTAAGATAAGATTTCAACTGTAAACGTCCCACCTAGCCTCTGGTGGAGAGAAATCTCCGCTATGCGCAACCTGGTGGGTCATTTTATTTTCGGGGTTTTTCGTTGTCCTACGCTAAGTTACCGCTAACTTTTGTCGACCAGCTTGCGCTCCTTGAACGAAGAGGGATGCAGTTTCACGATAAGGCAAAGGCTCTAGAGCGGCTTACCTGTATCAATTACTATAGGCTCAGAGCCTACTGGCTGCCTTTCGAAACCCCACCTCCATCCGGTTCAACTGAACCCCATCACTTCAGGGCGGGCACTTATTTCGAGGACATCATAGACCTCTATCGTTTTGACCGTAAGCTTCGTTTGCTGTTTATCGACGCCGTCGAGAGAGTCGAGGTTGCACTGCGAACGCAGTTGGCCACAGTCTTATGTAACGCATACGGGCTTGATGCCCACCAGAAGCCCGAGAACTTTCACAATAAGAAGACGCATCGTGAAGGGGTAGCGAAGCTTCTATACGAGTATGGTCGCAGCAAAGAGACCTTTGCGAAGCATCACCAAGACAAATACTCGGACTTGTTGACGCCTCCGCTTTGGGTAAGCGCTGAGCTTTTGACGCTCGGAGAACTGTCTAGGTGGTTTGACAATATTGGTAAGCGGGCCGACAAGACCACTATTGCTGATGTCTTCGGCATGCCAGCAACTTACTTAGGCATGTATCTTCAGGCCCTTACCCTTGTGAGGAACCTCTCTGCCCATCACAGTAGACTTTGGAATAGAAGTCTATCCAATAAGTTACCCGCACCCGACTCTGATCTGAGCGCCTTGGCTCAAAAAAAGCACTTTACTTCCGAGCATCACCTTTTCAACTGCATTCTGGCAACCGGTCACGCTCTGGACAAAATCTCGCCAGGCCACTCTTGGCGTCGACGGATGAGAGAGGCCCTTGATGAACACTCAGCCGTCGACGTTCACAGCATGGACTTCCATCCTGACTGGAAAACCCTTATCAGCTAATGGACACCGCAATGGACAATTTTCAGAGAATATCCCGCTAAATACTTCCGAAAAGGCATCCTGAGGGGTGTCGTGTCGACTTTTAATCGGGTGGTCGCGGGTTCGAATCCCGCCCGGCCCACCAACAAAGCCTCGCGCAAGCGGGGCTTTTTGGTTTCCGGGGGTTCAGGGAAGATCGGGCAGGACTTGAAAACGGTAGCTTTGGGTGAACTTCGAGTTGCTCAAAGACTGATTGCCAATGGCGATTTCACGTCGGGCTCTGGCCAGTTCCACCGCTTGAATGGAAATATCCACGCCCCCGTCCTGCGCCTGAGCATCGAAGGCCAGCAGTTGGCGAGCCAAGACCGTGACCGTCTGGTCGGGGGTGTCTCTCACCACGCTAAAGTCCAGCTGATTGGGGGCTTTCAGATAGCTGGCAATGGCGCTGGAGGGGATCAAGACTTCTGGGCCCGACCCGGACTGGTAACGGATCTCCTTGCGAATCAGGACCTTGTGCGCACAGAAGTCGTCCAATCCAGAGGGTCCACCGGGCTGGCAGGTGATTCCGGCCAGGCTATCGTGCTGCTGCGGCTTGATACTGTAATAGAGTATGTTCTTCTTCCAGGCCGGATTGCCGGCATTGTCGCGAGTGGGCTTTCCACTCGCGTCCAGGCAAGAAAGAAACCACAAGGCCTTTCCCTCAGCCAAACCCGCCGCCGACACAGGAACATCGCAGGTCTCAAGCTTCGACTTCGAGGTCTGCAAGAGATCGCGACGCAACCAGTGGGCGGCTCGCTTGAGCTGGGTGGAGGCATCCACGGAGCCCACCGTATGCCGCAGTGCACTCTCGCTATAATGGGTGGCCAGTGCCAGCAAAAGTAGCATTCCGCTGAGAACGGCCAGGCTAATCAGGCTTTCGAGCAGGCTAAATCCACGCCGCGAGTTCATCTTTCGTGCACCAGACGGATGCAGTCATACTGGAGTTTCCCATAGCCCTGGCGCTGGTTGTTGGACTGACCCCACCAGCTGAGGTGCAACCGGACCACCTTGACTCGATTCTGGGTGGAGGAGCCGCCGATGTTTTGACCGGCCGGACTCTGAGCGGTTTCGGCATCCATTCGATAAGCAAAATCGGTCCTGTTGAGAACATAAGAGCCTTCTCGGTAAGCCGGACCTGAGGCGGGATACTCGTGATTCCAGAACTCGTCGTGCTCCCGCTGAGCACGTTCGATCAAGTTGGACAGAATATGGTCGGCGGCCGCCTGTCCGGCCGACAAGTCCACCGTTTTGCGCTGCCCACGCAGCAGACCAAGAGAAAGGCCGACCACCGCCAGCAATGCCACAGCACAAAGGAAAACAGCCAAAAGGACCTCAGCCAGTGAAAACCCGCGACGCGATATCATCAGTGTACGGCGAGGAAAATCAGAGCCAACTTCGCGCTACTGATGCTGGAGTCGCGCGGAACCAGACTGGCCGGGTCATACAGAAACTGAGCGTTGCCGACCTTGAGATCCACCTTCCCGGTGGGATGAGCGGTCAGAAAGCGATTGGTGGGGAGGAGACTGAAAATTGAGGATGTCGCATTCCAGGCACTCGGAAGTCGCTTGGAGGGCGCTCGGGGGCTACCACCGGGGTAGCTCCCCGCAGGATCGCCACCATAAGCGGTCAGGACGCCATTGAGGAAAAAGTTGCTTTTGCCCAGGTTCGCATTCACACCCCCCTGAGCGTAGACCACTCCCGAGAAAGCCACGTCGGATGGAGTCAAGGGAAAGGGCGGCTGCACCTGCAAAAACTGCAGGAAGAGAGGGGTTGTGATCTGCAGGCTGACCGGATTTCCAGCCAGGTCGAGGCCCGAAGCGGCCGTAGTGGCGGAAGGGTCAAAGCTACTCTGGACGGCCGAACTCGCCTGGGCGTAGGTCGGATCCGTGCTGAAAGCTCCACTGGCCAGCGAGAGCGCCGAGTTCTGGAAGGGGTAAGAGAAGGCGCTCGAGTCGGTCAGGCTGTTACTCAGCGAGAGATTATTGAAGTTTTTAGGAGCCTGGGGACGGGTGTCGGAACTCAGAGAGCTCACATTGAGCTGGAACGTATTGCCCAGAAAAAAGGTGTTGTAGAGACTGATCTGGGGTGAGGGCGGGGGTAGAATGTTGACGTCTCCCCGAGCGTAGAGCGCGATATTGCTCTCTGGATCGGCCTCGAAAACACTGCTGGCCTGAATCCCAATCTGGCCCGAACTGGCAAGAGAACCTTTGCCTTTGGAGCAACCGGTCAGAACGATATGACTATCGGAGCCAGAATTCGCCACCAGGGCGGGCTGCTGCGAGTTGCTGGAGTCAAAATACTGTAAGGGGCGATTGCCCGCCAGTAGCAAGTCGGAATCGGCCACCACCGCAAAGGAACTGACTCCAGTGGGCGAGTCGGACACGTGAACCTTACCCCGAATGACCGTGGTCAGGGAGCCAGGCTCCAGATCCAAGCCAGTACCGCTGAAACCGGGCAAAGCGGACAGGTCGGTGGGATTGGCCAGCACCTGGGTCGGAGGCCCGCTGGGTAGATTTCCATCGAAAGCCGTATCGTAATAGTGCAATTCGCGGGTGCCGGAGGCATTCTCATGCCAGACGTAGGTACCGCCGGGAACGTGGGTATCCGCGGGATTCTGCTGCACCAAGGAATTGAAGGTCAACCTTGGCCAATGAGGATCCTGCTGAACAAAGCTCTCGTGGCCGGGACTATAAGTGCCGCCCCCGGAAACACTGACCTGACCGCCCGGGCCCAATGTGAACTGAACCCCTTTGTTGGCCACAAATTGGCCCTGCACGGTCATGTCGCCGCTGATCACTCGGATGCCGGGCATCCGGTCGTCGGTCGAGTCGACGATAATCTTGCCCTCTGTCTGGGTGGAATCCGAGCCGACCGCCTGGGCGGCAAATCCGCCGGCGGCGTACAGAACAGAGTCATGAATGGCCATCTCTTCACGACAGAGCACCGTATCGGCCACCTGCACCTGGCAGCGGGCGGTATCGGCCGGGGCATCCGATTGACAACCCTGGCCGGCCAGCCCGATCACCCTGATGTCGGCACAGAATCGGGGCACGGATTCGGTGGGCGAACTGCCGGAGACGGGATAATGTCCACCGCCTGAGGTCGGGCGCGCCACCTGTGCGCGCGCGCTACCGCTCAAGTTGTTCAGGCTGACCCAGGGAGTGTCCAGAAAAAAGCCTGGATCCTGGTTGCCGTCTTGGGCACTGAAACGAATCTGGAACTGGCTCTTGGTGCCGTCCTGGGCGGTCAAGGTGCCCACTACGTTGCCGTGGTCTTCCACCACGTGCAGCGAAGGGGTATCCACCATCACAGCATTGCCGTCCCCTCGCCAATGAATGTTCTCTTGCAAGCGGCTCCAGGCGTAATTCGCACCGGATCGGGCAGCCTGAACGGCGGCCTCTTTGTCGCGGGAGTGCACCGTTTCAGCCAGATCAACCGGGAGCATCTTGAGGGCGGCGCCCAAAAACATGGAGATGACCAGCACTGAAAGCATGACCAGGACCAGAGCAAATGCTCTCCGACGTTGATATTTAAGCATGAATAAAAGCTACCAGACTTTTGGGCCACTTTCCAGACGCCGCACAATAAGCGAAGCTAACAAAAGCCAACAATAACCTACTGATCGACAGGCTGACTCGGACCGGGCGCGCGCTGTCCAATCCGAAATCGCCCAGACTCTTCCCTGGCGAGCAGAGCCGTCTTTTTGTTCAGGCCGCTACTGATTTCTTGGAATCAGTCGGGAGCCGGTCACTTTCTACTTCGACTTGCGTACGGGCATCGAAGCAGCCCAAATGGCCTGTAACAATGCCGGCACCGGAAGGGCCATAATGGCGTAGACCAACCCGTCGCCGACTCGAATCCAAGCGCCACTCTGGTCCTGAAAGAGGAACTTACCGGTGGTGAACCAGTCCAGCAGACACAGGCAACCGATCAGTGCAGCGATTGTGTAGCCCATTTGAGAGCCGACCTGGTTGGCCCGTTGGGCGGGTTCGTGACCGGCCGCGGCTCCCAGAATAATGATTCGGGTCATCAGGTAGGGACCCGGGAAGATCGCCACCAGGGCGAACAAAAACCACTGGTAAACATCCATACTTAAGACCTTAACCTGGTTGAACCAAAAGTCAATCCCGGCCCGCCCGGAGGGTGAATGAGGGCGCGGCGGGGAAGCGCAGGCCCATGAAAGCTGCCTTGATCACCTGTTCGCGTATGCCCAACCTCCATCCAGATGACGAACTGATGGCCCCCATCTTGAAAGAACTGGGCGTGGAAACGGTGACCGTTGAATGGACGGACGCCTTCCCGGGTGGCGTGGATGCCATCTGGTTGCGCACGCCCTGGGACTACCACCGACAACTACCCAAATTCCTGGAGTGGGTGGAGAGCACTGGGGACGTTCCCATGTGGAACTCCCGCGAGGTGGTAGGCTGGAATTCACACAAGCGTTATGTGGCCGAGCTCTACAACGCAGGCCTGCCGGTTGTGCCGACGCGGATCTTTGAGCCCGACCAGGTGCTGGATGAGAACGACCTGGCCGGGTGGTTGGCCGGACAGCCGGTGGTGGTCAAGCCGGCCGTCAGCGCCGGAGCTTACAAGACGTCGCGTTACGATCATTGGAATGAAGCTGCCATTCAACACGCAGCCGAACTGCATATCGATGAAGCCGTCATGATCCAGCCCTACTACGCCAACATCGAGAAATACGGCGAGCGCTCGCTGATCTTTTTGGACGGCCAGTACAGTCATGCGGTCCGACGGCATCTGCCACTCATCGAAGGTCCGGAAGTGGATTACTTGATGCAGCCGGTGCAGGCTTCCCAAGCAGAACTGGAGGCGGCCGAAAAGATTCTGGCCTACCTGCCCTTCCCCGACCTGCTCTACGCTCGGGTGGACCTCATTCCGGACAACCAGGGACAGCCCAAGTTGTTGGAACTGGAGTTGATCGAGCCCCAGCTGTTTCTACGCGAGCACCCGCAGGGAGCCCCGGTGCTGGCGCGGGCCTTCGCACGTCGACTACAAAGCTGCGTAAAAAGCGTCTAGCCTGCGGATTGCCCTCTCCACGTTGCGAAAACTGTGGGCATTGGCGCGCAACTGGGGGAACACGCGCTCAAAAGCATCGTGCACCTTCTGGTAAGCCCGCGTCGTCTGTCGTACATCCTGGTAACGGGAGTTGCAGGCACTCTCGTAGTTGAAAGCCGCGGTCTGCAACTGCTGAAAATCCCCGGACCAGCCTCCCCCGTAGCCGAGGCCAAACAGACCGAAGCCGTTGCCAGGAACGATATAAGGGTTGCTGATCTGCTGCACGTCAATGCGCAAAGAACGAGCCTGAAGCAGTAATTCCTTGGGATCCTCACAGCCGGGCGGATCCCAGTCCCGCTTCAAATCCGAGACCGCGATCTCCCCAGCCGAGGGCAAATTATAACCGCCAAAAGACCTTTCCGCTCTTTCCAACCCTTTCTCCAGGACCGAGACTTCCTCCAACCAGGCGTTCACCGGTCCAGGCTGGGGCAGAACCGCCAGACCCACGCGCAGGCGCTCACGAAATCGTCGCATATTGGAGATCAGGTCCTGCAGGGCCGGTCGTTCCAACTGGCTGTCCGGCCCCCAGTTGGCCACAATCTCAAGGGTGCCCAGCAGCAACTTGAGGTCCTCCGAGGACATCCGCCCGCCCCAACTGTCGGGCAGAGTCAGGCTAGCCCCCTGAGTGGCCAGCCGCGCAGCTGCATCGTGATAGCTTTCGGCCCAGACTGGAAAAGCCAGAGCCAGCAACAGAATCCATTTACCCATGAGAAGAATTTGGCTTCCCGACTGAGAACACCTGGAACGATGAAAGATGTCGTCGTCTGGCTGGTGCGCCACGGAGAGACCGTCTGGAACGCGGAACACAAGATTTCGGGTTGGGTGGACGTGGAGTTGAGCCAGCGCGGCCAGCAGATGGCCCGCGACCTGAGGGCAAAGCTGGAGCGCGAGCATTTCGACGGCGTCTGGAGCTCTGACCTGAAACGCGCCATGGACACGGCCGAACTGGCTTACCGACGGCCCGAGAAGGTGGATGCGCGCCTGCGCGAATTGGACTTTGGTCCGCTGGAAGGCCTGAACTGGATGACCATGCCGCCCGAGCACAAACGGGAGGTGCAGGATTTCTGTGAAAACTGCACGCGCGGAGGCGAGACCATCTCGTCCTTCGAACAAAGGGTGTGCAGTTTCCTGGATCACCTGCAACCGGGCAGGCACCTGCTGTTCGTGCACGCCGGAGTGATTCGGGTAGCGCTGAGGCGTGTGCGAGCCGATCGATTTGTGCCCCCGACCTCGGTGGCCATTGTCAACTGGAGCCGGGAACAGCTGATCGAGCTGCACCTGCCACCCGAGATTGGAGCCTGATGGGACACTTTATTGATGGTCAGTGGCACGAGGGATTTTATGTCCCGGACAAGGAGGGCCGCTTTGTGCGCACCCCCACCGTCTATCGAAGCCCGCTGGACAAAGAAGCCCTTTTCAAGAAGCGCTATCTGCTCTATGTCTCGCTGGCCTGTCCCTGGGCCCATCGGACCCTGATCGCCCGCGCCCTGCTCGGTCTCAAAGCCCAGATCGAAGTGGCCGTAGTGGACTGGCTGATGAGCGACCACAGCTGGGCTTTCAATCCCGAGCGCCCCGGCTGTACGCCGGAGCCGCTTTTCGGCGCTCACTATCTCAAAGAAATCTACTTAAAATCCAACCCCAACTATACCGGCCGCGTCACCGTGCCCGTCTGCTGGGATAAGGAAAAGGCCACCATCGTCAATAATGAGAGTCGCGAGATCCTGCGTGGTCTGGCCAAACTGGCCACACAGCGCTACGACCTGGCGCCCAGCCCCGAGGTCGACGCCATCATCGATAGTCTCTATGAGACCGTCAACAATGGAGTCTACCGGGCCGGCTTCGCCACCAGTCAGGCGGCTTATGAGGAGGCCGTCAGCAGCCTCTTTCACGCGCTCGAGCACTGGGAGAGCGTGCTGGGCAAGCAGCCCTTCCTGGCCGGCCAGGCCTTTAGCGAAGCCGACATTTGCTTTTTCACCACCCTGGTGCGCTTTGATCCAGTATACTTCATCCACTTCAAATGCAGCCACCGCCGCATTCTGGACTACCCCAACATGTGGGCCTACCTGCGCAGCATCTATCAGATGACGGGGGTCGCGGAGACCTGCAACATGGACCACATCCGCCACCACTACTACGAGAGCCACCGACACATCAATCCTTACGGTATCGTGGCCCGGATTCCGGCAGCCTATCTAAACTCGGCCCACGACCGCTGGGAGCGGTTTCCGCAGGCTATTTTTCCCGCTTAACCTCAACCCAACCCGGCTTGAGCAGCCGCTCCAGAGTGGCGGGGTTCATCCCTACCAGAAAGCCCCGCTTGCCGCCGTTAATGTAGAGGTAAGGCAGTTGCTGAATGGATTTCTCGGCGTAGATGGGCCACGATTTGCGCTGAGCAAAAGGGGAGATGCCGCCTACCTGATAGCCACTGGCTTTCTCGGCCTGTTCCCGAGAGCAAGGCTCCAGTCCACGCAGGCCCGCCTGGCGCGCCAGTTCTCGGGCCGACACCTGGAGATCGCCGTGCATCAGCATGACCACGACCTTGGGACCCTCGCAAAACATCAGGGTCTTGATCACCTGGTGCTCGTCCACGCCTAACTCACGCGCCGAGACTGCCGTGCCTCCATGCTCCTCATACTGGTAAAGATGCTCGGAGAACTCTGCCCCGGCCGAGCGCAAAAAGCGGATGGCCGGCGTGACCGGGTTCTTCTGACTCAGCGCTTGTCCAGTGGCACAAAGGCGCGCCTGGGCTCACCCGTGTAGATCTGACGAGGACGACAGATGCGCTTGGTGGACTCGTTGTGCAACTCGCGCCATTGAGCGATCCAACCAGGCAAACGGCCGAGAGCAAACATCACCGTAAACATGTTGGTGGGGATGCCCATGGCCCGGTAAATAATGCCAGAGTAGAAGTCAACGTTGGGGTAGAGCGAACGCTCCACGAAGTAGCTATCCTTGAGAGCAATCTCTTCCAGATGGCGAGCGATATCGAGCAGCGGGTCGTTGATGCCTAGGCGTTCCAGCACCTGGTCAGCCTGCTTCTTGAGGATCCGGGCGCGCGGGTCGAAGTTCTTGTAGACGCGGTGGCCGAAGCCGAAGAGGCGGAAGCCGCTCTTCTTGTCTTTGGCCATATCCACATACTTCTGGTAGTTTGCGCCATCATCCTGAATCATCTGCAGCATTTCGATGACCTCCTGGTTGGCGCCACCGTGAAGCGGACCCCACAGGGCGCATACTCCAGCCGCAATCGAAGCAAACAGGTTCGCCCCCGAACTGCCGACCATACGCACGGTCGAGGTCGAGCAGTTCTGCTCGTGATCGGCGTGCAGGATCAACAGCATGTTCAGGGCTTCTTCCAGCACCGGATCGACCTGATAAGGCTCGCAAGGGGTGGCGAACATCATATGCAGGAAGTTGCCGGCGAAAGTCAGGTCACTGCGGGGGTAAATATGAGGCTGCCCCACCGACTGCTTGTAAGAGAAGGCACAGATAGTGGGCAACTTGGCCATCAGGCGGACGATGTTGTTCTCGACCTCTTCAGGGGTATCCGGATGGTAGGCTGATAATGAGGATACCATCGAGGCCAGGATGGCCATTGGATGAGCGGTATTGGGATAGCCCTCGAGGATCTTCTTCATGTTCTCGGGGATCAGTTGATGGCGGTCGAGGTCCTTGCGAAACTTGGTCAGCTCGGCCTCTTTGGGCAGGTGGCCGTAGATCAGCATATAGCTGATATCGAGGAAGGAGGCTCCCACCATCTCCTCGATCGGGTAGCCACGGTAGAGGAGCACGCCTTCCTCGCCGTCGATAAAGGTAATTCCGCTCTGACACGAACCGGTGTTGCCGTAGCCCAGGTCCATGGTGATGGCACCGGTGGCGCCGCGCAACTTGGCGATATCGACGCCCACCTCACCCATTGAACCGGTAATAACGGGCAATTCGATTTCTTTGCCGTCGTAGACAAATTTGGCGCTGGACATAGATTTGTGGCTCCTTGAACGTCGCTACCCTTGGGGCGCGGGTCCCTTCCATAAGGGCGGATGGATCCCCTACAAGTTATGGCGGGCGAGTTTCTCTCCGATTGCACGTTCACCATCCGCCTGCTCGAGAATACGGTAAAGCTCCCTCAACTGGACCCAGATGCGGAAAGTCAACTGGTGCTCACCGCCAAGGTGCTCCTCGGCCAGCACGGCCACGTTCTCGAGAATCGGCAAGGCTTCTTGAAAACGCCGCGCGCCCATGTGGGCGCTACCCAGATTGAACAAAATCGAGGTCCGCCCGGCCTGAGTCAGGGGCTCGGACAGATCTAGCGACTTCTGAAATAGGGCCCCGGCCTCGTCGTAGCGCTCCAGGAGGAACAGCACCAGGGCGTATTCGTTCAACCAGCGTCGGGTTTGATCCGGGCAGTCGGCCCCCACCCGGGCTGCCTCATCCAGCTGGCCGGAATCGCGCAAACAAATCAACTGACCCAGGCGGCAGCCAGCCAACCTGGCGTCGTCCGCCGGCACACAGCCGGCGAAGGCGGGCACGGCCCTGGCGTAGAGCTCGGCTGCCTCCGGCAAACGTTCCTGAGCCATCAGCGACTCGGCCATGTTGGCCACCACTTCAGCGTAAGCCAGGGTTTTGTCGCCCCAGAGTTCACCAATCAGGGCCAGGGTCTGGGCTCGAGTTGTGTCAGCCTGCACCTTCTGGCCCGTGGCGTCATAAATATGGGTGAGCATATGCAGTGCCTTGGCCTGGCCTTCACGGTTGTCGCTTTGCAGCCGCACCAACTGGTGCAGAATCTCGGCCGCTTCAGGCAGCTTTTGTTGAGCCAGATAGAACTGGGTCAAGTTCTCCATGGCCTGGACGCGCACGGCCGGTGCCACTTCGCGCGTCAGAGCCGACTGGAACAACTTTTCAGCCTCTCCGATCCGTCCCAGCTTGGCGTAATCACTGGCCAGATTCAGCATTCCGGCAGCGATAATTTCATGGTCGGGCCCCAGCAGCTTGTGAGAAAGCGTCAGGGCCTGCTCCTGCAGATTGACGGATTCGGCGGTGCGGCCCGAGTGCGAGAGGGCGCAGGCCAGGTTATTGAGGGCGCGAGCCATGCGCATATCGGGAGGGTCGATTTGAGAGGCTTCCTCCACGGTCACTTCAAAGGCCTGCACGGCCTGGTCCCATTCGCCGTTCTGATAGGCCTGCATTCCCAGCTGATTGAACAGCTCCCAACGATCGTCATTCATCACGGTCCAGCCTTGGCAAACTTTCGCGGCGAGTCCTGCCCGGAAAAGGACCCCGAGAGCCCACGAGGAACAAGCGACTATGAGTGAGTTCCTGGTCCGCGAGCTCAACCGCGGTGGACTGCTGGTTGAGCGAGGGAACTTCACCCTGCAGGTGGGTGCTTACCCGGAGACCATCAAGGACACCATGACCGCCAAGCAAGGCGTCCCCGACCTCTTCCTGGTGCCCCGTGAACTCTTTGACCACCAGTTGGGCATCAGCGCGGTCGAACTGGAATTTCCCCTTTACTACAACTTTTACCTCAAGAAGCGCAAACTTCGCTTTATTTGTCATCAAAGACAGATGCGCCCGATCCTCAGGGTTCTGAAAGAATCGCTTTTCGGCCCGAACACCCTGCGACACGACCTGGAATACCGGCACGGCACCGATTCCCCCGGCTATCCCGATCTGGCCGAGGAGATGGCATTTTTTAAGAAGGACCCCAACCTGCCTCGCGGCCGACTGCGCCTCTCCGACTGTATCCAACCCCTTCTTTTCGATCAGAACGGTTGCTGCCAGGTGGACGGGGTCACCGTCTTTGATCTAGGCGAAGACCGCTACCGACTGGAATGTGAGGGCGAAAGCAAGAATTTCGGCTTCATTCCGGGCTGCGGACTGGAGTTGCCCTCCTCTGAGTGCCCCCCCAGCGAGTTCCATCCCCCCACTTTTGGCATCACCCTCATCGGAAGCGGCCACGGCTTTGACTCGAAGGCGAAAACCTCAGGCTTCGTTATCTGGCTGGACGGCAAGGGCGTACTGATCGACCCACCTGTGCACACCACCCAATGGCTCAAAGGGCAGGGCATTAATCCGCGCTCTATTGAGGACATCGTGCTCACCCACTGCCACGCTGACCATGATTCGGGCACACTGCAAAAGGTATTGCAAGAGGGCCGAGTGCGCCTGCACACCAGCCCCACCGTGCTGCAAAGCTTCACCCGCAAGTATCGCGCTCTGACCGGGCTGACGGAAAACCAGTTCCTCAGTCTGTTTGATTTTCACCCGGTCATGCTGGACGAGAGTGTCAACATCGCTGGCGGCACCTTTCGCTTTCAATACCGCTTCCATCCAGTGCCCACGCTCGGGTTCGAGACCTTTTTCCGAGGAAAATCCTTCGCCTATTCTTGCGACACGCTCTGGGATCCCGAAGTCTTACAGAAACTGGCCGAGGAGGGACTTTTTTCGCCCAGTCGAGCCGAAGACCTGATCGAATTTCCCTGGCACAGCACCCTGGTCCTACACGAAGCCGGCATTCCGCCCATTCACACTCCAGTGGCCGTGCTGGCCAGGCTTCCCGCAGAAATCAAGGAGCACGTCTATCTGGTTCACATTTCTGACTCGGCCATCCCGGAGGGTTCAGGCCTGCGCCTCGCCCCCACGGGTGCCACCGACAGCCTGGAAATCCCGGTGCCGGCCACGGAACTGAGCCTGGCTCAGCGCAGCCTGGACCTCCTGGCCCATATCGATCTCTTTCGCTCGCTGCATGTCGACAAAGCCGCCGAATTTCTGCGTTTCGCCAAGTATCACAGCTATGAAGCGGGCGAACAGGTGATTCAATCCGGCCAGCCGGGCAACGATTTTTACATGATCATGGCGGGAGAAGCTGAAATTCGCCGTCAGGGCGTCACCTTCCGAACTCTCAGTCGCTACGAATACTTCGGCGAATTTGCGGTAGTGGAAGACTCCCCCCGTATGGCCGACGTCTTTGCCCGGACCAAGCTGGAGGTTCTGATCATGTCACGCTATGACTTCCTCTGCTTCCTGCGCGGCACGCCTTTGCTGCCGCTATTCCGCCGGGTCGCCCGCAACCGCCTGCACTATGCCGAAGACCTGGTGCAGCTGAACCCGCGCCTGAGCGAATTGACCAGCTATCAGCGCTCTCAGTTAATGTCGCTGCTTTTGCCCCGCAAACTGGAAGCAGGCGCAACCCTGTTTGAGCGTGGTCACAAGCTAACCCACTACTACATCGTGGCCGAAGGCAGCTTTCGCCTCGAGGGTGGAGAGGGCCCGCCCATCTCGGCCACCCCCGGGGTTTTCCTGGGCCAGGTCAGCCTGGATTTAGAAACTCCACACCACATCCGAACAGCCGTAGCCGAGATGAAATCGCGTGTGCTGGAGGCGCCGGCCGTCCAGATGCAGGAATTCTTCCGAATGAATCCGGGGTTCACGTTTCGACTGGGCCGCCACGCGGCCGAGAACCACTACTGCTAGATGATTCGTGAACTAGCGGATATTGCCCTGATCTAATTTCCAGCCTTTGGGGGTGGAAATAGCCACGTAGGCGCCTTTATAGAAATGCTTCTTGCCATTTTCGGTCACTTCCAGGCCTATTTCGACCTCATAACGACCGCCCTTTAGGGAATGCAAGGACTTGACGCTGCAGCGAGCGTTTTCCGTTTTGGCATAACCCTGGCGGAACTTATCCAGAGTCATCTCCCGCTGCCACTCCGGGCTCAGGGCATCATAAGCGTCCTGGTATTCCTTATCGTTGATGGCGCCATAAAAGCCCATTACCAGATCGGTCACCGCCTGCTGGGTAGCCTCGGCACTGTTATTCAGGACGCGGGTGGGAGCAGGCAGGGGCGGCTCATCCCCGCGATGTCCATAGATTCGGCCCACCCAGGTCCCGGCATAAAGACAGGCAGCAGCCATGCCCAGGATCAGCAGAGCCCGAAAAGCCAGTCCCACCCCCGAAACGACTGAGGAACCGACGGTGGAGGCGGTCTGAGTGGTGCCCCGCACAAACCACTCCGAAAAATCCTCGATGAACTTCCAAAGCGGACCCAAACCCACGCCGCGATTTGGGGTCTCCCCCTCCCAGCCCATCGGTCCCAAATGAGGATGTTGAACCCGCTGGGTGGCATCGGGGTCGACCGGCATTTCGATCGAATCCGTGCTGGGGGGAAGAAAGTTGGCCTCTGGTTCTACCTGAGCCGGAGCTTCCTGGGCCTGGGCAGCCTGAGCCGCCTGACGGCGAACGGAGCTGAGGGGCCGCGCCCGAGGAGTGGGAGCGGCCGGCGCTTCCTGAACCGCAGAAGGAGACTCATCCTCGCTGGATGGAGGCGGAGGGGCGGGAGCTGGCTCAGGCTCGGCGCTGGGTGAAGGGGCCTCTCCTCCACCACCCTCCTCACCTCCACCTTCGGGATTCTGGTGGGTGAGTTCGTGACGGCGTAAGCTCTCTTCATCAATGAAGACCTCATCACAAACCGGGCAGGAGAAAATCTTGCGCCGAGAGCGCGAGCCCGCACGTGATGTTCTGGGTGAATCCAAAGAGCCGCTTACCCTTCTCTCCTCTTTACACGTTTGTTAGTGCTCAGCTTGCGAAGTCCTGGTTTCAATCATAAAACCTCCGGGTAAGCCTTCGGGACGCCTATGCATCAAGTTTTAGTGGACCTCGGCGGTTTCAAGATCTACACCTACGGCGCGTTGCTGGCCACCGCATTCTTTCTGGCCAACCAATGGGGCCTGTACCTGGCCCGGCGCCTGGGCTACTCCCTGGCGGCAGTCGAAGAGTCGATCATGTGGTGCATTCTGCTGGGAGTGGCAGGCTGCCGACTGGGCTTCGTGCTGGTCTATCCCGACAATTACTTGAAGAATCCCTTGCAGATCTTCAACCTCCGCGAAGGCGGCCTGACCATCATGGGCGGCGTTCTGTTCGTGATTGCCTATCAATGGATTCGATGTCGGGCCAAGGGCAAATCGGTGATGGACCTCTATGATTTTTGGGCCGGACCTTTGCTGGTGGGCATGGCCTTCGGACGGTTAGGCTGCCTGGCCCACGGCTGCTGTTTTGGCGCCGTAACCGATCTACCCTGGGGCATCACCTATCCCCCGGGCGTGCTTCAGGCGCCGGGAGTGATCAACCTCATTCCGGGGCCACGTCACCCTTCCCAGCTCTATGAGATGCTGATGGACCTGGGGCTCCTGGCCCTGATCACCAAGCAGCTTTTCAACCTCAAGTTCGCCGGTCAGAATTTCTATACATTTATGCTGGGATACGGCGTTATCCGCTTTCTAGATGAAATGACACGGGAAAAGGAAACCCTCTACGGCGCCTTTACGATTTACCAGTGGGTCAGCCTCGGGATGGCCGTCATCGGCCTGCTGGGCCTGCTGGGGGTCTTCGGCAAGAAACCCGTGGACCGAGAAATATTTCCCCGGGACGATGCTGCTAGCGGACCACGGGCCGCCGGTAGCGATGCGCTTCCGACTTGACCAACTGTTGATAAGACCCAAAGGCGTCTTCCTCACCCAGACGGTCGAGCGGGCTGTCCGGGTCCTCGCCTGGCGCAAAGTCTCGTAAAATCTCGTATTTTGTGTTGCGCTGGGCCGGCTGACGTCCCAATTCTTCGATCAGTTGATGCAAAACAGCCGGGCTGGTCCGCTGCCCGTGGGCCGAACCGGCCGCGGTGGAAATGCTTTCGTTCATGAGCGTCCCGCCCAGGTCATTCACCCCGGTCATCAGCATGGCCTGGGCCAGCTTCATGCCTTCCTTCACCCAGGAGACCTGCAAATTACGGATGCGAGTGCCGAGGAAGACGCGCGCCAGCGCGTGCACACGCAGCACTTCCAATCCGCTAGCTCCGGCGCGCACGCCAGGGTTCTTACGCAAATACATAGGAGCTTCACTATGGACAAAGCCGAGCGGCACGAACTCGGTGAATCCGCCCGTCTCCTCCTGCAGATTGCGCAACAGCAACATATGCTGCAGCCAGTGTTCCGGCTCTTCCACGAAGCCATACATCATGGTGGAAGTGGTGGGCAAACCCAGAGAGTGGGCTCCGCGAATGACCTCCAACCACTGTTCTACGGAAATCCGTCCCGGCGCCACCTGATCGCGCAATCCCGCGATCAGCAATTCCGCCGAAGTGCCCGGAAGGCTGTCCAAACCGGCGGCTTTCAGCTCCTGGAGGTATTCTAAAATCGAGCAGCGAGAGCGAACCGCTCCGTAGAGCACTTCTTCAGGCGAGAAAGCATGCATCAGCAACCCGGGAAACAGGGCCTTGATTTTACGCGTAAGCTGGATGTAGAGGTCACCCTCCATCTTGGGCGGCAAGCCAGCCTGGATGCAAACCTCGGTGGCCCCGAAATCCACAGCCTGCTGAACGCGCCGCAGAATCTCCTCATCACTGAGGTGGTAACCCTCTTCCGTACGGAAATCGCGGCTGAAGGCACAAAAACCACAGTGCTTGATACAAACATTGGTAAAATTGATATTCCGATTGACCACATAGGTGACGCGATCACCCACCTGAACCCGACGAAGCTCGTCGGCCACCTGCTGCATGGCCAGCAACTCAGGCCCCATCACCCGAGCCAGCGGGAGAGCCTGCTCGTAGCTGAGAGTGGCTCCATCCAGGGCCTGACTGAGGGCCTGATAGACCGGTTCCGAGATTCTGTTACGCTGCAACATAGCCGATTCTCTCCGCATTTTCTTGCACCGCCCGATGCAGACCAGGATCTACCCAGCCAAAATATTCTGGGTAGACCGAAAGGCGAGGCTCCAAGGAATAACCCTCCAGAGCGCAGGTCTCCCGCAAAGTTTGGATATGCGGCCAGGGAGCCTCGGGATTGATGAAGTCCTGAGTGACCGGACTGATGCCGCCCCAATCGTTGATTCCGGCCCGAATCAACATCCGGTGGGCCAGGGGAGTGAGATTTGGGGGGGCCTGCACATTCATGTCCGGCAACATCAAACGAGCCACCGCCACCAGGCGCACCAGTTCCCAGTCTTCCATCTCCAAATGATCGCGCATGACAATGTCGGGCTTGGCCCGAAAGGTCTGCACGATCACCTCCTGGAGATGACCGTACTGTTTGTGGATGCGCTCAATCTCCAGCAGCGTATCCACCTGCTCCTCCAGGGTCTCCCCGATCCCGGCCAAAATTCCGGTGGTAAATGGAATCTTCAGCTGTCCGGCCTCTTCAAGCATCCGAATGCGCAAGGCCGGCTCCTTGTCGGGCGCCCCGGCGTGAGCCTGGCCTCGCTCGCGCAGACGCGGACTGACATTCTCCAGCATCAAGCCCATACTCACGTTAACCGGCCGCAATCTCTCCATCTCCGTCCGGGTCAACAGACCGGCGTTGGTGTGCGGCAACAGTCCGGCATTGAGAGCCACCACGCAGGCTTCGTAGACGTACTCTGCGGTGGTCTCCACACCCATCCGTCGCAGTTGCTCCTGATAAGTCGGGTAGACCGCTTCGGGACGATCGCCCAGACACATCAGCGCCTCGCTGCAGCCCGTTTGCACTCCTTGAGCCGAGACCTGGCCGATCTCCTCCAGAGACATGGTGCGCGCCCCGGGATCGCGGGGGCTCTTGCGAAAAGTGCAGTAAGCGCATTTATCCCGGCAAAGATTGGTGACCGGCAGAAACACCTTAGGGGAATAGGTCAAACGCTTGCCGGTGCGGGCATCGCGGGCCTGACCGGCGGCGGCCAGCAATGTGTCCAGCTCGCCAAAGGGTGTTTGCAGCAGGCGCAGAGCCTCTGAAGCGTTCACCTGTGCCCCCTTCCGCGGGCGCGGTTGGCGCCCTGCCGGGGCTTAAGTCGTGATCTCCGGTACAGGCTGGCAGGCAGCCCGCCAGCCGTCCTCGAGTTCACCGTCGAGAACCAGGTCATCCTCCAGCCGGCTCCAGCGAACCCGCTTGAGCCGATGTGCCTCTTTCATCCAGGCCACGCCCTGGCCGGAGAGGGGTCCCGGAGCCCCACCGGCACCCACCAGAATAGGAGCCACATAAGCCAGCACGCGCTGCACCAGGCCCTGATCCAGGAAAGACCCGGCCAGACGAGGGCCGCCCTCAACCAGCAGGCTGCGAATGCCCTGACCGTGCAAGTAGTCCAACAGCTGGGGCAGGCCGGTGGCCTCAAAAAGCTCGCCACCGGCCTGCAGCATCTGCTCCCGCCAGCTGCCTTCGGCCAGAGGCCCGTAGCCGATCCAGATGGGACCTCCGGGAGAATTGAAGAGGCGAGCCTGGGCGGAAAGCCGCCCTCGGCGGTCGGCCACCACTCTTACCGGCTGGGGAGCCCCGGCAATGCCCCGAACGTTCAGGTGAGGGTCATCCTGAAGAGCCGTACCACTTCCAACCAGGATGGCTTGATGGGCGGAACGCTCTTGATGTACCTGCTGGCGCGAGGCAGGCCCGCTAATCCAGCGCGAATCGCCATTCTCGGTGGCAACCCGCCCGTCCAGCGTCATGGCATATTTCAAAGTGACGAAGGGACGTTGAGAGACGGCCGCGTGAAAAAAGAAGCGATTCAGATCCAGGCAGCGCTCGTGCCAGAAGGCTGGACAACCTTCCACCTGGATACCGGCCTGACGCAGCAACTGCGCGCCGCCCCCCTGGACACGAGGATCGGGATCCAGACTGCCGACCACCACCCTGGCCACCCCCGCCGCCAATAACTGGGGGGCGCAGGGAGGGGTACGGCCGTGATGGCAGCAGGGCTCAAGATTAATGTAGAGAGTGGCTCCACGGGCAAACTCACCGGCCTGCTCCAAAGCCAGCACCTCGGCGTGACTCTCGCCCGCAGCTCGATGATAGGCCTGACCAACGATCTCATCACCCCGAACCAGCACGGCCCCAACCATCGGATTCGGGGCTGTGGTCAGCCGGCCACGGGCCGCCAGCTCCAGGCACAGCTGCATGGCCTGCTCATCCAGTGATGTCCAGGTTAAGCCCATTTCCAGATCTTGATCAGCCCCTGAGGATGGCCGCTGGCCGCCATTTTGTCCCGCAAACAGCAAGACCAGCATTCTCCCTGCACCGGCAACCTGACCGGCTCGGCTGGAAAAGCCGAGGGCTTGCGCCAATCAGGCAACTGCTGAATCCCCAGAGTCATCCCTCCATCCGAGCAACCGGCCATGGCCCGGTTGGCGGTCCCGTCCAGCCAGAGTGCTCGAAGGTCTCCTCCGTAACTGGCGCGCTGGCTGGCCTTGGGATTGACCCGACAATAGATGTCCAGGCTGCCTCCCATCGCACCCGCCAGCACAAAAGTCGCGTCGCGAGTGAGGGCCAGATTGGTGATTTCTCCCGGCTGGTCTTTCAAAGTGATCGGATCATCCGGTTTGTTGATATCCCACAGCACCACCCGCACACCCTGGGTGGCCGCGAACCATTTGCCGTCGGGGCTGAAAGCATAGTAGCGAGGTTCCGGACGGTAGGACACCACCGGCGGAGCCGTCAGAGGCACCAATTTCATCGTCTTGGAATTCCAGAGCATCAGGGTGGTTCGCTCACGTGTGCCGGCCCACCACTCGCCGTTGGCCGAGACTCCCACCGGGTCAAATTCGGCCGAATATGGTTCCTCAGCTCCCGTCGCCAGCACCACTCGCCGAGTCTGGCCGTTGTCCACGCAGAGCATGTGAGTGCGGTTGGTGCCCAGCAAATAGGTCTTCTCACTGCGTCCCCAGAGGCGACGATTCTGAGCGATGTTCCAAAGCGAGAGCGAGCCGTCGCTGGCCCAACTGGCCAGCGTCTTGCCGTCGGCCGCCAGGTCGATCTGTTCCACATTAATGTCCGAGCTGTGGCGCAACTCCTGAACCAATTTCCAACTGACGTTAGCGGCCCGGGAACGCCCCTGCAGCAAGCAAAAGCCCATCGCCAGCAAACCCTGATTGAACTCTCTTCTTCTCATCGCACCTGCTTCTCAGCCCTTGCATCCGCTCCTTTTTCGGACTCGCCAGGAACCCAGACCCGGCACGAGAAGTTAGTCAGGTTGAAACCCTATTCGGGGTAGGGAATGGAGGAAACCGATGACAGACCCTCGCGTCCAGCAAGATCGCGACTACGTATCTTCTGGCTATGCAGAAACCGCCGTTGGAGCGGAACAAGTTTTTGTGCCGAGTTCGCACATGCGTGTGCTCGACACCGGGAAAAAGGCTGAGGTGATTCGCGAAACCTATCGACTGCTCGCCATTGGCGTGTTCAGCTCGATGGCGACCGCCTGGCTTGCCTCCCGGTCGGTCTCGCTGGTGATGATGTTGTGCACGCCGATCGGCTTCCTGTTGGCCTTTATGGGCCTGAACATGGTTCCGGCCATGGCTCTGAATTCGGCTCGCAAAAGTGGCCGCAATGCAGCCCTGGCTCTGGCTCTGGATGGAGCCCTCTCGGGCGTCTGCATCAGCCCGCTGATCTTTCAAGCGATGCTGATGTCGGGCTCGGGCGCCAACGCTCCCAACCTGGTCCAGTCGGCCCTGGTTGTGACTGCGGCCGTGTTCCTAGGAATCTCCGGTTATATCTATCAAAGCGGCACCCAGTTCAACTACGGAAAGGGCTTCGGCGTAGGCCTGGCCTGGACGCTGATGATCGGCATCCCGATCAACGTCTTCTGGTTGGGCAGCGGCACCTTCGGCCTGATGTTGTGCCTCGGCGTCGGCATCCTGGGAACCCTGCAGTTGCTGTGGGCGACCTCTCGCGTGCTGCATGATCCCGAGTTTAACGACCCGGCCTACGGAGCTCTATGCCTCTTTGCCGGATTGTTCAATCTCTTCACCACCATCTTGCGCCTGTTCATGTCCTCACGCCGCTAACAGGGCGGAGGGCCAACAGCGAGAAAAGGGGCCTCCCTCGAGGTCCTTTTTCTTTTGGCAAGGAGAGTCCGGCAATGATCATCACCGAAAATATCTCGCGCAAGCGCTACCGCGTGGAGCAGGGCAAGAAGTTCAAAATGAAGGACTGGGACGCCAATGATCGCGAGGGATTGCCGCCCGAAACCCATCTGGTGATTGGCCAGACCGCCCGCGAAATCGTGCGTATCGAGGATCTCCAGGGCCGCCTGCACGCCGAGCACAAGCACAAGGTGCTGATCGTCTTTCAGGCCACCGACACCGGCGGAAAGGATGGCAGCATCCGCAAGCTGGCGGGCGGGATGGATCCGGCCGGACTGAAGGTCACCAGCTACAAAGCGCCCAGTGCCCTGGAATACGACCACGACCCGCTCTGGCGCATTCATCCGCACGTACCCGGCAAAGGCCAGGTGGCCATCTTTAACCGTAGTCACTATGAGGATTACCTGGTGCCCAGGGTCCACAAAATCTTCGACGAAAAGCGCTTGGAAAAGCGACTGAATCACCTGCTCCACTTTGAGGAGATGTTGGCCGACGAAGGAGTCTGCATCATCAAGTTCTTCCTACATATCGACAAGGATGAACAGAAGAAGCGCTTGTTGGCTCGTCAGGAAAACCCCGAGAAACACTGGAAATTTGACCTGGCCGACCTGAAAGAGCGCGACCACTGGGACGAGTATCAGAAAGCCTACGAGGATATGATGTCCCACACCAGCACCGACCAGGCCCCCTGGTATATCATCCCGGCCAACAACAAGAAGCGCCGGGACCTGGTGGTGGCCACCATCGTGCGCAAACACCTGGAAGAACTCAATCCACAGTTCCCCAAGGCCGCCTTTGACGTAAGCGAGCTCAAGATCAAGTAACCAGCAAGGACTGGGAGGCACTGGCAAGAATGCGCTCCCTATGATCGAGAAAACCATTCCGACCGTGCTGCGTCGAGGCTTGTTGGGTGTAGCCTTTTGCTATTTCGCCTCGCTGGCCATGACTGTGGTGGGCTTCTGCTGGGATCTGCGCTTCGGCCTCTGCCTGCTGCTACTGCAGGCCAATTTCAGCCTGTTCTACTCCATTTGTGCGCTCTCCAGCGCCGAGGGTCGACGCTTCTTTGCGTGGGCGGCCCGACTGCGATTTCTGACCTTTATCTGCGCGGCCGTGCTGGTGGCGCTGGACCCGAACGATCCCTGCAAATGGCTCTCCTGGGCCTGGGTGGTGGGACCCCTGTGGTGGCTGTCTCACGTACTGGGGGGAGCCGGGCTTTACGTGGTTTACCAGGAGTATCGGCCAGGAGGAGTCTCCTGGTTGACCCTGGCGGTGCCTCTCTGGGTGGGAGTTCTGCTGGTCAATCCCTTTGGATTGCCGGGCTACCTGGTGCTAGCCGGCTCGCTTGCCAGCGTCCTGCTCCAGTCGTTTTTGTTCCTCTGGCCGCTTCGGCCCGGCGCCCAGCGGCGCTCCTTCTAACCGGACCGGACCAAGCCAGTGCCTGGTCCGGCTGCTGCTCATGCGCACCGGCCCCAACCAGTTGGGGCCGGCGGCGGGTCGTTCATTTGTCATAGCTGGAACCTATCCCGACCGCCTGCCCCAGATCTGTGTGACAGTTCACAAACTACATACCGGTGGTCTTTTGGATCTCAATCACGTAACGCACCCGTTGCTCGTCCGGCTGGCGGTATGGGTAAGTCTCCACACCCATGTAAGCCTTGGCCAGCTCGTCGATCATTTTCTCGGCGTTGGGGGCCTTCCTCAATCTCGACCACCTTGCCCCGCAGTTCCAAGTAGCGATAGCCGTTCTTGGGATCAACCACGGACAAAGCCACCTGAGGGTTGGCGCGCATATTACGGTCCTTCAACCGTCCCTTGGCTGAATTCACTTCCAGCTTTCCGTTCAGGTAGCGAAACCAGACGGGAGTAGACTGAACACTGCCATCTTCCCCCAGAGTGGCCAGATGGCCGAACAGATTCGAGGTGAGCAAGTCTTCATTCTTCATATTAGAGTCCTACTTTCTTCCAAATATCCAGATCCCTCGGCAAGAGACGACGCATGAGGCCGAACTTGCGCAGCGGTTGGATTAAAACGTTCATCGCCCGAGCGAAAGCGGTGGGAGGACGGCCGGTGAACTCGGGCATCACCTCACAGGCAAACCAGACGATGGACGAGATCACATCGGGGCTGGCATTGGTCAGTTCGAAATGAGTGACGCCAGCGTTGACGTATTTGCGAACCTGCTCGCGGATCTGCGAGGCCGGACCGGCCACCACAAAGCGGCTGAGCATTTCGTCTGGCAGCCAGCGGCAATATTCTTCATACAAGCGCAGCGATTCCGGGTCGGCCGGGTTGACAGTATGGTAGCCCACCCCGCGGAGATGCTCGGGGGGATTCCACTCCATCCCCATTTGCTGAATGGCGGGCTCCCACACCAGGGCGCCCGCGTAGGGTCGCACCGCCGCGGCCAGCTGCTGCTGACTGGGCTGATCCGGGCCGTCAAAGAGAGCGAAGGCAAAGGGCACACCGCGATCGATTTGATTGGGATTTCGCCCCGCCTCCAGAGCCGACTTGCGGATACCCGAGAAGTAATCATCATAATGAGAGGGAGGGATGACCACCGGCTTCCAGCCATCCGCCACCTGGCCAGCCAGACGTTGCATCTGAGGACCCAGGGCGGCCAGATGCACAGGAATCTTCCTCCCTTTCCAAGGGCGCACGCTCAGGCGGGCACCCTTCAACTGAAAGAACGCTCCCTGGTGGTCCACCGCGTAACCGCCCATTAACCCGTGAAAGACCTCGATAAACTCGCGAACCCGGCCCACCTTGCGGTCTTTCCACTGAAAGCCGAAGGCGTCGAGGTTCATGGCCTCGCCGCTACCCAGACCCACGATCAGTCGGCCGCGACTGAGCTGATCCAAAGTGGCTGCGCGCTGCGCAAAGATTGCGGGATGCAGTCGGTGAGGATCGGACACGGCCGTGCCCAATTGGATGCGCCGGGTGTGAGTGGCCACAGCCGCCATCACGGTCCAGGCGTCCACACCCTCGGCCTGATCAAGAAATGTTAAATGGTCGGGAAACCAGAGCGTATCGTAGCCCAGACGCTCGCATAAAACCGACAGTTTGATTTGCTCTTGCAGGGGAGCATGAGCAACGATACACATTCCGAACTTGGGTCGCATCCAGCCTCCGCAGGGTACTTTGGGCATGCCTGGAATGGACCTCCCCCATGTCGATCACCTTTTTATGTCTGGCCAGCTATTTCAAGGGCGCGGCCTTTATGGAAGAAGCCAAGCGGCAAGGTTGCCGCGTTTTGTTGTTGACCTGCGAGAAGCTCAAGCACGAGCCGTGGCCGCACCACGCGCTGGAAGACATCTTCTACATGCCCGAGCTCAACAAGTATCCCGACATTATTCGGGCTGTGAGCTACCTGGCCCGACACCACCAGATCGATCGTATCATTCCGCTGGACGACTACGACGTTGAAACCGCGGCCCGACTGCGCGAGCATCTGCGAGTCCCCGGCATGGGTGACACCACTGCCCGCCACTTCCGCGACAAGCTGGCCATGCGGGTGCAGGCTCGAGACGAGGGCGTGCCCGTTCCAGACTTTGTGCACGTGCTCAACCACGGTCAGGTAGACGCCTTTATGCGTCGTTGCCCCGGCCCCTGGGTGCTCAAGCCCCGCTCCGAAGCTGGCTCAGTAGGCATCAAGAAGCTTCACCACCCGCAGGAAGTTTGGGACACCATTGAGACACTGGGCGACCTGCAGTCGTATTACTTGATGGAACAATACGTGGCTGGCGATGTCTACCACGTGGACTCTATCGTCTATGACCGCAAGATTCTCTTTTCGCAGGCCCACCGTTATGGAGTGCCACCATTCAACGTCTGGAATCACGGTGGAGTCTTTTCCACCAAAAGTCTCCACAAGGAAGCCCCGGAGCTCGGAGATTTGCTGGCCGTTAATGACCAGGTCATCCGCGCCATGGGTCTGCTACGCGGGGTCACCCACGCCGAATTCATTCGCGGCCAGGACGGAAAGCTCTATTATCTGGAGATGGCGGCCCGGGTGGGCGGCGCCAATATCGATGTGTTGGTGGACAAAGCCACCGGAGTCAACCTTTGGGCCGAGTGGGTCAAACTGGAGCTGGCCAACTTCCACGGCCAGCCCTACAAGCCACCCAAGCGCTCCTTCGGCCACGCTGGCCTGATGCTGTGCCTGTCCAAACAAGCCGAGCCCGACCTGTCTCACTACAGCGACCCGGATGTGGTGTGGAAACTCAAGAAAAACCATCACGCCGGCCTGATCGTCAACTGTAAAACGGCTGAACGCCGGGACCAACTGGTCAGCCACTACCTTGATCAGATGGGTCACGACTTTCTCGCCGTGGCTCCACCCAGCCAGACCGCCGTTTGATCTTCCACCATCGAGTGGATACGGCCTGGGGGCCGGCCTGGCTGGAATGGAACGAGGAGGGGCTGCTACGCAGCTATCTGCCCGGGCCCTGTCAACCGGTCGGCCAGCACGCCGGTCTGCCTCCCTGGTTGGCACCATGCGCCCACTGGCTTGAGGCCTTCTTTCAGGGTCAGCCAGCTCCGCCCCCGGATTTCCGGCCGGTGCGCAGCCAGTGCAGCCAGGCGGAGTGGCTGGTCTACGAGCAGACTCAGGCGATTCCGCCAGGCCAGGTGAAGACCTACGGCCAGATCGCAGAACTCTGCGGGCGGCCTGGGGCTGCCCAGTGGGTTGGACAGGCGCTGGGGAGTAACCCCTGGCCACCCTTCGTGCCTTGCCACCGGGTCATCGGCTCCAACGGCAGAATGACGGGGTTTTCCGCGCCGGGAGGGGTGGACAGCAAACGCCGGCTTCTGGACATGGAATCAGGGCGCGAGCAAGGCCAACTCTTTGAGGGATCATAGGAGCCGCTGAACCAGGGCAGAATCCTGAAGGGCTTTGAAGTCCAAATTGAGCGCATTAATCCTGAGTGTAAGCCTCTCGGGCTGCCAGTCCAGCCCTGAGACGCCCGTAACCACAACCACTCAGCCCCGAGTTGTAAGTCTCACCCCCAATCTTACCGAGATCTTGTTCGCGCTGGAGGCTGGTCCCCAGGTGGTGGGGGTCACCGGCAATGACCATTTTCCGCCCGAAGTCGACCGACTCCCCAAAATCGGTGATTTGCAGTTGAACTACGAAGCACTGCTGCAACTGCACCCGGACCTGGTGGTTTACGATCCGATGCTCAATCGGCAGCAGCTGGCCCAACTGCAAAAATTGGGCCTGCATCTAGAACCCCTCTCCACCCAAACCATTCCGGACATGCTGGCCTCCATCCAAGAGCTGGGACACAAGCTCGACAAGACGGAGCAGGCCGAGCAACTCACGGCCGGGCTGAAAAACGGGCTGGAACGAGCTCGACTGCGGCGCCAAAAAATGAGCTACCACCCCCAAGCCCTGGTCGAGATTTGGAATGACCCTCTGATCGCCGCAGGCAAGGGTTCGTACTGCTCGGAAGTGCTTGAAATGGCTGGATTTAACAATATCCTGACCCGCTCCGGCTATCCCACTCTGGACCTTGAAGAACTCCAACGGATGGAACCCGATGTTCTGATTCTGACCCACCCGCTGCCAGACACCCCCGCCTGGCGCAATCTGAAGGCCGTGCGCACTCAGTGCGTGCTTCAAATTTCGGAGGATCTACTGGTTCGACCCGGACCTCGAGTTCTGGAAGCCCTGCAGCGAATGCAGGATTGGCTGGAACTACGGCAGCCTCCGCCGCGTGCGTAGCTGGCTGTTGCTGGGTTTGCTGGCCCTGGCCGGGCTCTTGCTGCTGGGCCTTGGGTCCGGCTCCTATCATTTGAGCCCGACCCAATTATGGACAGCTCTACGCCAGGGTCCGACCCAGGGAGCGGAAAATGTGGTGGTCTGGCAACTACGACTACCGCGCCTACTGCAGGCGGCCCTGGTGGGCTCGGCCCTGAGCGCTGCCGGAGCGGCATTTCAGTCGCTACTGCGCAGCCCGCTGGCCGACCCCTATCTTACCGGAACATCGGCCGGGGCCTCTTTGGGAACGGCTCTGGCGGTGGTGCTGGGGCTGGGGTTGGGCTGGTTTCCCCTGTGCGCTTTCTTGGGCGCCCTGGCCTCGGTGTCCTTGGTGACTCGCCTGGCTCGAGTCCAACAGGGCGTGCGTCTGGAGGACTTCTTGCTGGCCGGTGTGATGGTCAGCACGCTGCTGGGGAGCCTGGTCAGCCTGCTGATGGTGCTGGCCGGTCGAGAACTGGGCAAACTGGTCTTCTTTCTGCTGGGCAATCTTTCCGGCAGCAACTGGCCCCTCTTAGGCTGGTGCCTGGCTCCGCTGGCGGTCGGCGTGGGCCTGCTGGCCTGGAACGCCTACGCACTGAACCTGCTGAGCCTGGGTGAAGAGCTGGCCGGCCCGGCCGGAGTGCCGGTAGAAAAGGTGAAGCTGCAGGTGCTGCTGGCCGCCACCCTGCTCACGGCTGCGGCCGTCTGTTCCTCGGGACTGGTTGGATTCGTAGGACTGGTGATCCCCCATCTCTGTCGCCTGTGGGTCGGCCCGGACATGCGCCGCCTGTTGCCGCTTTGTCTGGTCTGGGGTGCGGTCTTCTTACTGGCCTGCGACTGGTTGACCCGCCTGTCCCCTCAGGAACTCCCGGTCGGAGTGGTGACCGCCCTGCTGGGCGCCCCCTGGTTCCTGAGCCAGCTTTACGCCCAACAAAAGGCTCGCCAATGCTAGCGATCCAGGATTTGAGCGTGAACTATCCCAAGCGGCCTCAGGCTGTCAGCCAGGTGACAGCCCACTGGAAGGCCGGCCAAACGGTGGGGTTGATCGGGCCGAATGGTTGCGGCAAGTCAACCTTGCTTAGAGCTTTGGCCGGATTGCTCCCCTATCAGGGTTCGCTGCTGATAGAGGGCCGTGAGCTGGCGGGCCAGAGCCCGAGCTGGCGAGCCTCCCGGCTCAGCTACTTGCCCCAGCAACTGGGCTTCACTCAGTCCTTCACAGCCGCCGAAGTGGTCATGATGGGACAGTTTCACCGCCTGGACCGCTGGGGCGGCGGGGGCTCCCTGACCCTGGTGAAGCAGTCGCTGGAGCGAGTCAACGCCGGACATCTGGCCCACCGCCCGGTCACCACCCTCTCCGGAGGAGAGCTGCAGAGGGTTCGCCTGGCTCAAGCTCTGGCCCAGAACGCGGCCGCCTGGCTGCTGGACGAACCCACCTCAGCCTTGGACCTGCATCAACAATTAGAACTGGTTGAACTTTTTCGGGAACTGAGAGAGCAGGGCAAGAGTTTGCTCATAGTGCTGCACGATTTGAACCTGGCCAGGCAACTTTGCTCAGAGGTGTGGGTCATGCAGGCAGGTCGGTTGCTGGCTCGAGGAACGCCTGATGAAATCTTCGCCGGCAGCCAGTTCGAGAATATTTTTCAAATCAAGATGGAGGTTTTCCGGGATAAAGACGGGGATTCGATTTTGTGGCCCAAGAAATTGACGCATTCTGAATCCTCTGATACCCTTTAGAAGTTGCCGGAAGCCTCCCTGGTGGAGGAGGCCGGTTGACTCGCCTGGTGCGGGTCGTTAATCGCGACGATCGCGATGGAAAGGAGGTGGGTGCCATTCCTAGTTCGAGTATGCATCCCACTTCCGGAGGGGTGGGTGCGTAAAGGTCAATTGACCTTTGCGCTTTAGCCTCCGGCCTGCAGGCACCTTCGGGTGCCTGTTGTGTTTTCAGGAGTTTTTCAGGCTCGATTGAATAAGTTCCAAGAATGAAACGCCTGTTCGTGATGCTGCTGCTGGCTTTGCCGGTTGCCGCTGAGCCCATCGTTTCGGGGGACTGGACTGTCGACGCGCAGCCGCTAGAAGAGCAGCGTGCCCGAGTTGAGGCCTGCTATCACGAGGCCAGCCAAGAGGACAACTACTGGCGTGCGCGACTGGATGAGCAGAAAGTTGGAATGGAGATCCACCGCGAGCTGGTGGGCCCACTGCAGGCCGAGTTGGATCTGGAAGAAAGCTGGCAGACTGAGTTGGAACAGCGTCGCGCCCAGGTGACGGTCAGTCTGGTCGACTTTCACGGCTGGGGCAGTGGGCTGAGCAGTCGCTGGGAGAATCTGGGCGAGCAATGGTCCACTCCTCAGCTGAGAGGCTGGGTTTCAACACCAGAATGGGGAGGCTTTTCGGCCCGAGGTGAGTTGACTACCACCAGCGATAGTCGTGGCTACCTGGCCCGCCTGTGCAAGCGCCTGGGCCGAGGGCAGCTGCAAATCGAAACGGCCGTCACCGAGAATGAACATCTGCAGCGGCGCTGGCTGGCCCGCTACCAATGGAAGCTGGGCCGGAACGCCAGCTTCTCCACCAGCGGCAGCCGCACGTTTCTCGAGTCCGAGGGTGAGGTGCAGGACAAGGTGGAAGCCAATCTGGAAGTGCACTTTTAATGGAATCGATGAGTCCTGACGAGATCTGGGAGTTTTTCGACTCCACCCCGGGCTGGGCCGCTCTAACCACCATGGATGAAGACGGCTTCCCTCACACAGTGGCCATTGGCTACTTTCGCCTGGGAGAAGTCCTCTATTGCGGTTGCCGGGCGGGAACGCGCAAATGCCGAAACCTGATGACCAATCCTAAAGCCAGTCTGATGCTGGAGAACGGGCGCGGCGGACAGGGACTCAAAGGAGTTATGTTTCAAGGCGAAGGTCGCGTCATCGACGATCCGGTCGAATTGCTGGAGCTCAAGGGCCGGTTGGCCGATCAGCGCGGAGAACCGCGCCCCGAGAAGGTGGCTCCCGGCATCGCCTATCTGGAGCTTCGACCGCACCGCGTTCGCAGCTGGAAGCGTTAACTCCAGTTCATGCGCGGAGCGGTCATTTTCAACGGCAACATTCAAGCCGAGGCGGACTTCGTGGAGCGGGCGGCCAGCACGCTCAAGAATTCCCGCCACCAGGACCCGGAGGTGGCCGGGCGGCGTAAGGTAGTGCTGGTCACCGCCGGCTGGGTCGAGAACGAATACCAGGAAGGCCACATCAAGAAGGCCCTCTACGCCATCGGCATCAAGCCCGACTTTCAAAACGGGCATGACCAAAACGTTCAAAACCTGGCCCTCTACCACCGCTACCAGGAATTTCTCCAGCAGCGTCCGGCCCTGGCTTCGGCCTGGCAAGAATGCGAGGCCATGATCGAAGGCGCACGCGCCCAATATCTGGAGAAAAACAGCTTCTTCTGCGCCTCCCTGCGGCGCTCGCTACAACACTTGCGAGAATACCTGCCCACCGAGTCGCTGGCCGGCATGCTGGACAACACCTTGCTATTTACGGGAAGGCGCGGACGGCTGATCAGCTTCCTCAGTAACGAGGTGCGGGAAATGCTTCAGCTCCTGCAGGCCAACGATGATCGCATGGTGCAACTGCTGACGGAGCTGGACGAGCAATTTGCGGATGAAACCGGTCTGGCCTACGATCCCCTCTGGACGGCCAGCCGGCAGCAACTCAGCGATTGCATTCTCTCAGCCAATTCCATCTTTTTGTTCGGTGGCAACCTGGGAGTATTGCATCGCTGTCTGACCTTCTTCCGTTTGCGCCAGCCCCTGCTCGAGGCTTTGCGCAGGGGCACCACCTTTTACACCGTTTCGGCCGGCTCGCTGATGTGCTGCGAGCGCATCATCGTCTACAACGACTTTGAACACGAGCGAGAGTTCCAGCTTTACGACCGAGGGTTCGGTCTGATCCGAGAGTTACAACTTTTCCCACACTGCATGGACCGCATTCAGACGGACGATGCCGACAATCTGACCTATCTGTCGCATCGCTTCCGCCATCGGGTCTGCGTCGGCCTCAACCAGGAATCGTTCCTGGAGGTGGAGTTTTCACCTGAGATCAAGGCCACCTCGCTGGGGACTCGCGACGGGGTCTACGTTTTCGACAGAAACGGAAACAAAGCCCGATATAATGCGGGAGAGATCATACTTCCCAGGTGTGATTAAGGAAGGTCTTTAGATAGACCGTCAGCATCCGGAGTTGGGCCGGCTTCATCTCTCCAAACTCAATGCCGTAAAGAAAATGCCTACCCTGCGGACGAGCTTTGACCAGTGTCCCGCTCACGTCCAGGCCCGGCAACTTGTCGTAGGGCCCGATTCGTATCGTCATCTCGCCCAGAGGTAGCTTGTCCCTATACTCAAAAAGAGCTCCCCCCACCCCCAAATTCTGGATGCGAATCTCGTGTCGGGAGTTGTCGGCCCGTTTGACGGTGCCCTCAAGAATACACTCGGCCCGAACCCAGTTGCGCTTGGAAAGCAAGGACTCAGGACGAAATCCCAACTGCTTCATCACTCCTCGAACCCAGGTGCGCCCCATCTTCTTGGCTTCGGTGGCGTAGACCAATCCGGCGTAGGTGACGAAACTTTTCTCGGGTTGTTGCTGCCAGACCACCTTGCAGTCCACGGGAGCGCCATCCTCACCCACCTCGTTGAAAGGACTGTGAACGGTGAGAATCTGCCCCGGCTTGAGAGTCTGAAAAACCTTGAGGCGCAGGCCCCCCACGCCCATGTCGGTGATCACCCCGTCCAGTTTCTTCGAATCCAGCACCACCTGGGTCTTGTAGTGGCAGCGCATGCGGATTAACTTGCGGCGCTCCCCAAAATCCCAGTCAGGGGTCGGACGTTGCACCAGGCTGAGAAAGCCCTTCATGATGTCTTTGAGCATGAGACACCGCTTTTCTCGCCAGGGCGGGCGGATCCCGTTTCAATTCCTTAAAAATGGAGCCGGTTGGGCTTCGAGGTGCGGACTGCTGAACGGCGAAATCAGACTGAATGGCTAAGCCGACTTTCAGATTTGAAGTCAATCTGAAGAAGAAAAAAGTGGCCCCGGAACCCGAGGAGGAGCTGAAGTTGGAACCCGCCCGCACATGGGAAATGGAAATTGAAAAGAAACTGCGGGGGATCAAGCAGGCCAAGGTCAGTGAGGACGACTGGGAAGAAGATCCGCTCACCGTCAAGGAATTGCTCTCTGCTTACAACGCTTCGCTGCAGCGCTGCCAGACAGTTGAACTGGGTCGACGGGTGGAGGCCACCATCGAATACTCTGTCTTCATCGACGAGTGGGAAAACAAGCACGTGGTGACCCAGCCCCTGGGCGCAAAAGGCTCACGCATCAGCGAACTGATGGTATCGCCCGATGGCACTGTATTGAGACTCAGTCTGGAGCGGATGTCGGGCCCTTTGATCGACCTGGACCCCTATATGGGAATTGGTTTCGCCGAGTTCAGTGACGACAAGGATCTAGAGCGCGAACTGCGCGAGAAGCCCAACTACAATCTGCAAATCACTCGCTACATTCGCGAAGGCGACCTGCTGGTGGCGGTGGAGCAGGTTCGCAAACGCTACGACCCGACCGCCGGCAAAGTCGTCAACGAGATGGAATTTACTCTCCAGTAAACCCTTCTAGAGTCAATGCCAGCCGGGACGACTCACTCTAGGTGTTGGGCTTGCTCTGGCGGGCCTTCTCCATACGAACCTGCACATACTGACTGTCCGGTCGGATCTTCTTGGCCGCTTCGAAGGCCAGGACGGCCTCGCTGGGACGGTTGAGTTTCATGTAGGTGTCACCCAGCAGAGCAGCCGCATCAAATCCCTGCGTGATGCCCTTGGGATCCAGGTCGCGAGCGCGCATCAGAGGCTGCACGGCCTCTTCGTAGCGCTTGAGGTCATACAGGGCGGAGCCCACGAAGTAGTGACCGTCCGGGTAAGTTGGGAGCTCGTCCACGATGCGCTGATACAGCTGCAGAGCTTCATCCGGCTTCTTATCGTCCACCAGCAAAATATTACCCAGGCGATCCAGCGCCATGACGTCATGGGGATTGATGCGCAGAGCGCGCACGAAGTAACCTTTGGCGCGCGGCATCATGCGCTTTTGGAAGTAGACCATGCCCATGCCAGTGTAGGCCAGCGAGCACTTGGTATCGTCCTTGGCGGCGTTTTTGAACTCGGTGAGGGATTCTTCCATCACATTGGGCATCACCAGGCCCTTTAGGAAGTAGGCCATGCCCAGCTGGGCCTGAGCCACCGGGTCGCTGCCCTTGGACACCGCCTCCTGCTCGATCTTGGTGACGATCGTGGTGATGTCACGCTTGCGATAATAGGAGTGCAGCAGATAGGCCATCGCCAGAGTGTTCTGGGGTTCCTGGCGCACGGCTTTATCGAGAAGCGGAATAGCATCATCGAACTTCTCTTCGTAGAAGGACACCATGCCTTTCTCTAATTCATTTTGAGCCCAACCGGGGCTGCTTAACAGCAGCAGTGCGGCGCCCAGGGCGATGTGCTTGAACAATGTTCTATACTCCTCACGTGGCCAATCACGGCTCATTTGCCCGAAGCAAGGGGACAGCAAACCTAACCTTTCACGGCTCCTTGCGTCAGTCCCTGTACCAGGAAGCGCTGAATTGAGAAAAACAGCACCAGGATCGGGATACTCCCCAAGATGGATGCTGCAGCAAAAAGTGACCAGTTGGCCGAGAAGTTCCCAGAGATAAAACTCTGCATGCCAACCGCCAGAGTATAGCGATCGGCCTCCTGCATCAGCACACTGGGAAAAACGAAGTCGGAGTAGGGGGTGATGAAGTTGAAAACGGCCACCACCGCCAGAATCGGTCCCAAAAGCGGCAGAATGATTTGCCAGAAGGTCTGGTGAGGCGTGGCCCCATCCAGATAAGCGGATTCTTCAAGCTCCTTGGGCAGAGAGTCTATGTAGCCCTTGATCATCCAGGTGTTGAACGGGATTCCACCGCCAATGTAGACCAGTGAGAGACCCAAAAGGCTGTTGAGGCCGATCACGCCTCCGGTCAGGTTGCCCATCACCTGCAACACCCGGAAGACTGCCACCATGGCCATGCCGGCCGGGAACATCTGCAACAAGATCATCATCAACAGACCGTATTTTCGACCGGGAAAGCGAAAGCGGGCGAAGGCGTAGCCAGCCAGGGTGGTGACGCAGAGCGCCACCAGGGAAGCCAGCGTGGAGACGATCAGCGAGTTCCACATCCACTTCAGAAAGTGAGTGGTCTGAAGCAACTTAAAGTAGTTCTGCACGGTCAATCCGGCCAGGCTGAGCGAGAACAGGTCATTGCCGCTGCGGAAAGAGGCCAAAAGCACCAACAGAGCCGGGGCCAGACTGAGGCACAAGCAGAAAATCAGGAAAGCGTGGATCAGCGCGTGCTTCTTAGCCATCAGTCTTCGAACGCCCCCGAGGCGTTGAAGTTAAACCAACTGAGCGAGGCCACAATCAAGAAGATGAGCACCGCGTAAGCGCAGGCCAACCCATACTGATACTGCTGAAAAGCCAGCTTGTAGGAGGTGGTGATCAAAATGTCGGTGGCTCCGGCGTCGCTGCCCGCCACCGGCGGGCCACCCGCGGTGAGCAAGTAGATGGTGGCAAATTGATTGAAGTTAAAGGCAAAGCTGGAGACGATGACGGGAACAAGAGCCGGGCGCAGCATGGGGATGGTGACGGACCAGAATTGCTTCTGCGAACTGGCCCCATCCATCCCGGCCGCTTCATAAAGGTCCTTGGGAATGCTCTGAAGGGCGCCCAGGCAAACCGTGAGCATAAACGGGTAGCCCAGCCAGACATTGACCAGCAAGACCGAAAAACGCGACCACCAGGGGTCATCCAGAAAGGGGATGGGAGCATGTCCCAGCTGCACCAGCACGCCGTTGAGGGCACCCTGATCGCTGCTGTTGAGAAGACCTTTCCACATCAAAACCGAGATAAAGGCTGGAATGGCCCAAGGCACAATAAACAGGGTCCGATAAAAGTTGACCCCCTTCAGGCCCTCGGTGTTGAGAGGAAGGGCCAGCATTAATCCAGTGGCGATGGAGAAAAATACCGACAGCCCGGCCCAAACCAGCGTCCAGCCAAAGACTCTGCCGAAGGTGCGCATCTCCGGCCCAAACAAGATCCGCTCGAAATTATGCAGCCCGATGAAAGAGAACTCTCGGAAATGAAAGAGCGAATAGTTGGTAAAGGCCAGATAGACCGAATAAAGGTTGGGCAACATGGAGAGCACGGTCAGCAACATCAGGGCGGGCCCGATGTAGATCATAGGCAAATAGCCGCTGCGCTTTTCTTCCAACTACTCCACCATCCGCTGAATCTTCTCGCGAATTGCCCGGTCCGCGCCTTGCAGTTCCGTAGTCGGATCCACCTCTCCTTTGGTGATCAGCTCCAATGATTGTTTCATCGGATCCCACACCGCATTCGCGGCCGGATGGTTCGGCATGGCCACGCCTTGTTCGACCACCCGTGTAAAAGCGGCGATATCCGGGCCCTTGATAGGATCCTTGGCCACCTCGGCCTGAGCATCTCGGCGAGCGGGAACGCGGCCCGAAGCCAGGGCCATGGTGACCTGACAATCCTTGGATCCGAGGAACTCAACCAGCGGGAAAGCATCCTGCTTCCGGGGCGAAAGCTGGTTGACCATCAGGCCGTTGACACCAATAAAGGAGGCGGCCGGGTGGGTTCCCGGAGGCACGGGCTCGATGATGTAGGGGGTTTTGCGAGCCCTCAGGTCACCTAAAAACCAGGGACCATTCAAGGTCATGGCCAGCCGGCCGTCCAGAAACATGCTCTTGGCAAAGTCGTTCTGAGCCCCCAGCGGCACCAGACCCTGATCACGCAGGCTTTTGAGATAAAGGGTGGCCTGCACGCCCTCGGGCCCGGTCAGGCCCGGATCCAGGCCCCCAGACTTGAATACCGTGGCGCCACTGGCCGAGAAAAAGGGCCAGGAGAAGTACAGTTCTCGCAGGTCGAAATAGAAGCCCTTAAAGCCCTTGGCAGTGCTATGATTCTGAAGCTCCAGCGCGTAGTCGCGCAGGTCTTCAATGCTCTTGGGACTACGCGGCGCCAATTCAGGGTTGCGCAGCAATGCCAGGCCATCCAGAAGAATGGGATAGGCATAAACCTTACCCTCGTATGTAACTCCATCCATGGCCACAGGCAAAACCTCTTTTTTGAGAGGCCCCACCATGGACTCAGGCAGCGGTTCCAGCAGTTGAGCGGCCGAGAAAACTCCCAACCAGTCCTGGGGACCGACCACAATCTCCGGCCCCTGGCCGGCCGGAGTGGCCACCAGCACCTTGTTTTTAAGTCCATCGAAGGGCACGCCCAGCACTTCCACCGGCTGCCCGTAGCGTGAACAGAGGCCCTTGAAAGCCTCCAACTCGGGCCCTTCAAAAGCTGTCCAGACGCGCAAGGGCCTGGCTTTGGGGTCGGGCTGGACGCAGCCAGCCATCAGCAACACCAGCAGCAGCAAAAGCCAGCGAATCAGAAGCGCACCGCCAGCAGCGAGAAGTCGTCGGTAATGTTTTCGCGGGTGAACTTACGCACCTTATTGTAGAGGCCGTTGACCAGCTTGGTCGGATGTCCGTCGCCGTGCGCCACCATCGCCTGCATGATACGCGAAAGCCCGAAGAACTCGCCTTGAGGAGTGCGTGCCTCGGTGATGCCGTCGGTGTATAGCAACACCAGACTGCCCTCCTGGAGCTCGACCGTCTGCTCGGGATACTCGTAATCATCGATGGCCCCAATGAGAATCCCCTCCGCCCGCAAGAGTTCAGGCTCGGCGCCCCCTGGCTTCATAAACAAGGGCTGCTCGTGCCCCGCACAGGCAAAGCGCAGTTGCCGACGAGTCATATCGGCCTGGGCGCAAAAAACCGTAATCTGCTTGCTGGAGCTGTGCTGCGCGATCTGATGATTGAGCATGCGCAACGAGGCGGCCGGCCCGTAGCCGGCCAGGGCGTAGCTGCCCAAAATATGCTTGGCTTGCAAGGCCTGAATCGCGGCATCCGGGCCCTTACCCGAAACGTCGGCAATCACCAGGAAGAAACGCTCGTCGTCCAACGGTATCAAGTCGTAGTAATCGCCCGAGAGATCCATAGACGGAATGAAGCGATGGCCGACCATCACTCCCTGGAAACCCAGCTTCTCCTTAGGGATCAGAGCCGTATGCAAAAGTTCGGTAACGCGCTGCTTCTCGGCGTACAGACGGGCGTTCTCGATGGCCACCGCGGCCTGGCTGCCCAGGGCGATCAGCAAATTCACTTGAGCCGGGGTATGGGTCATCAAGTCGCGAAAATACACGTTGATCAGACCAATCACGCGGCCGCGAGTCTCTACCGGAACACACAGGATGGTTTTTAGACCCTGCTCGCGGACCTTGTTGGGGAACTCGTTCGCGTGACCATCTTCCTGGTCCAACACCACCGTGGGCTGGCCGGTCTTGGCGGCCGTGCCGGCTACGCCAACTCCGAGAGGAATGGGCTTGCACTGCTGCGTCTTAACCAGCCCTTCTGAAGTTTTGAGAACCAGATAATTGGCCTCCAGCAGCATTAAAGAACAGGCATCGGCCCTCAGAATGTCGCGAACATGGCGGACGATCTCCTCCAGCACCCGATCTAGCTGCAGAGTTGAGGTAATCGCCTTGCTGACTTCAAACAGGGTGCCCAGTTCGCCCATTTTGAAGCGCACCAAGCCGTGCAAACGGGCGTTCTCGACGGCGATGGCGGCCTGATTGGCAAAGCCTCGGAGGAAGCGGATCTCCTGCTGGCGGAAACGCATGGAGGGCGCTACGAAACAGTTGAGAACGCCGACCATCTTCTTGCGCGCCACTAACGGAACCGTCAATAGGCCCCCGAAGTTGGCTCGCTTCAAAACCCCTTCAAACTCGATGGCCTCGGGGTCCTTCTCAAGGTAAAGAGCGGTCGCTTTCTTGCGTTCCACCGCCACCCGGGCCATGCGCGCCTGCAAAGCCGGCTCCAACAACTCATCGCTCAAACCCACGCTGGTTTCAAGTCGAAAGCCCTCGCCCATCTCGTCCAGAACCAGCAGCGCGCAGGCTGAGTGTTCCAGCAGTTCGACCGCCTGCTCCACGATCAACTTGACCACTTTGTTCAGACTGAGGGTTCCGGTGATCGCCGTAGAGACTTGATAAAGGGCGCGCAGCGGCCCCAGGTTCTCCTGCAGTTGATTCAGCAGGGTGGCCCGCTGAATGGCATTGCCGACCTGGAAAGAGAGGGTGAGGACCATACGCCGGGCTGCTTCACTGATCTGGGCGTCACCGCGAGGGTCATCCAGATAAATCAGGCCAATGACCCGATCCTTGACCAGCAAAGGCACCAGCAAGAAGCCGGCGCCGGGCATGATCGAACACAACCGACCCAGGGCGGACTCACGTAGATCGAACTCGGTCGAACTGACCGACTCTCCTTCCGTCAAGAGTTTCCGAACGGGGTCCGGAAACTGGGACAGGGTCAGTCGAAAGGCCGCAAAGAACTCTTCCTGGTCGGGGGAGAGACCGGTGGCCGCAACCACCGAAAAGTATGTGCGTTGCTGGTCGCGCAGCAAGACCAGGCAGCGGCGAACATCGGCAACACGGGCCAGAGCGCCGGCGGACTGCTCCAGCACTTCCTCCAGATCCTGACCTTCGTCAATAGAACGGGCGGCCTTGTAAAGGATCTGGGCTTCTCGAGCCTGCTCCTGTTCACGCTCGTGGTTGAGCATATTATCGATGGCCAGAGCGGCCTGCTTGGCCAGCGCGAAAAGTAGATTAAGACGGCTTTCCAGGAGAATGTCGCCCGGTTCAAAGAAAAGCGTCATCAGAGCTTTGACCTGCTGGTGGCGAACCAGCGCGATGGTCAGACTCCGGGAAGTCTCGCTACCCAAAGCACGAGTAGCCGTCTCCCAGCCGCTCTCGATCAGGTGGATAGCGCCGCCACGGGCCTGTGAAACGCGCACATAGGTCTGCAGAATCATCTGCAGCAACTGATCAAGCTGATGGGCGCCGGCCAGAGCGGCACCCAACTGCATGAGCGATTCTTCGCCGCCGCCGCCGCTGCCGAAGGTCACTTCCAGACGGCGAAACCAGTCGGTGACCATCCACTGAATCAGTGCTTCAAACCCCGCAAAAGCGGGCACCAGGGCCTGATCGGGCAGCTTTGGCCAGACTTCCAGGGTGCCGCGACCATCGCTGCAATCAACCTCGATGGTCAGGGCGTGCTCTTGACCTTTACCGTGCTGCAAAACAATGGTCTCGAACTCGCTGGTGAGATGCAAACGCCCGCCCAGCAAACCGCTGTCTTCAGACAATAGACGGCAGAGCTCCTCAGCCGCCAGGCGCACGCCAAGCACATCCCGGCATTGCCGAGAAACCTTTCGGCTGAGGGAAACCCAATCAACCTGATTGGCCAGTTGAGAGCCCATATCGTCCCGGTCCTTCAACCCTGACAGCCGGCTTCCCCTGTCCCAAAGGTTGGGTTTGCCCCGATGTACGAGTCAGAAATCGGTTCAGCAGTGGTCTCAGGTCCACTTTAACAATTGTCTACGTGAACTCTTGACACTTGCTCATGTGTCGACTATAGTGATTTCAGACAAGCGTTCACGGGAGACAAACGAACAATGAAAAGCTTAACCGACCGTCAGAAACAAATCCTCGACTTCGTCATCTCGAGCATCAATGACCGCGGCTACCCGCCTTCCGTGCGAGACATCTGCAAACACTTTGACATCCAGTCCCCCCAGGGCGCTCAGCGCCACCTGAACGCCCTGGAAAAGAAGGGCTACCTCAAGCGAGACGCCCGACTGGCTCGCTCTCTCTCCATCACCCCCCTGTCGGCCTCCATGATGCCCGCCGCAGAGAAACCCGAGTGGATTCCGGTGGTTGGAGACGTGGCCGCGGGCGCACCCATCCTCGCTCAAGAAGACATTCTAGACCAGATTCCTCTCTCCAAGGACTGGCTGGGAGTTGGCAAAGACTACTTCTTCCTTCGCGTCAAGGGCGACAGCATGGCTGAAGCCATTCAGCCAGGCGACCTGGTGCTGGTGGAACGCAATCCAACCGCGAATCGCGGCGAAATCGTGGTCGCCCTGATCGAGGAAGAAGCGACTTGCAAACGCTACTTTCCGGACAAAACCTGTGTCCGCCTTCGCTCCGACAATCCCCGCTACGACGACATTGTCGTCTCCAATGACTTCAAGCTTCTGGGGAAAGTGAAAGCCCTGGTTCGCAAATATCAGTAAATCAGGAGGTTCTATGCTCGCATTTGCGCTGAACCCTCAACCGGATAAGGATTTTCGTCGTAACGCGCCTCAGCGCGTCAAAGCCACGACTAATTTAACCGTGCACGAGCGCTTTGTGCTGAAGGCTGAAGCCATCTTCCCCGGCGCCGAAATCGTCTCTCATCAGAGTCAAGAAAAATAGACTGAGCTGTTCACAGCTCCCGACTCTTCGACCGTCCAAGAGAAAGAAACCGACACCTCAAGCCTGACCTGGCGCTGGCTTTGCCGTGCCCTAAATTGAGAGAACCGGAGAACCCGACCATGCCCACCACTGCCCTTGCTTTGCATTGCTCCAATCAGCTATCGGCAACTCGTTTTGAGTCCCCCCTGCAGACCCTGGACCGCTGGGGTCACGGCAGCAGCAATCCACGCTTTTTGCGCAGGCGCCCCCGAAACGGCTGGAAACGTCGCGGATTGGAGCAGGCGATCTCGGCAAAGCCCCAGCGCGTCCGCCCAGCCCAGCCCTCGCTTCTGCGCCAAGGTCTTGAAGTGGGCTTATTCGGGACCTACATGTTGATCTTTCTGGCCTCGCTCTGGGTGCTGGGCTAGATTTTTGAGCGCAACCCAGACTTTCGGACCTCGCCTCCCACCCCAACCCCAACCCCAACCTGGGGTCCGAAAGTCTGGGCCGTCGCGCCCAAAATCAGGCCCGCCTCAGCTTCTTTTTGAGTTCCTGTGGAAGAAGCTGGCCGCTTTGGCGACCGGAGGATTTCCCTGCCTGTAGGGGAAGCTGATTTTACTTAATCCACGGGGAGTCACTGTATGTCCAAAAAGCTTGCCAAACTTACTCTAGGTCTACTTCTGTTCGCGCCGGTCTGGGCCGAAGAAGAGGCTGCCGTGCGGGTGCAGAGCATCAGCAAAGTGTCGGACTCTGCCCCCAGCAAGTTGATCCAGAAGCGCCCGACGGACAAAGACGGATACCCGGTATCCCTCAATTCCACGGGCTACGTGAAAGACCATTACATTACCGACAAGAACACGGTTGCAGCACTGGAGTTCCTGATCGGCGGACGCGTGGGCATCAACCGCGACACCGATATCGAAATTGTCAACGAGCGCTCCATCGCTGACGGCAAAACCCCCACCAAGCGGATCAAACTGAAGAGTGGTAGCCTTTGGATTAAGGCCGACGCCAAGAGCCTGAAACAGCCAGTCGAAATTCAGACCAACGGCGGCGTCATGGGCATCAAAGGCACCGAATTCACGGTGGAAACTCAGCCCGACGGCTCTTCACGTGTCTGCTGCTTCGAAAGCAATAGCTCCGTGGGCGGCGTGGAGATCCGGGACAACTCAGGCAAGGTTGTGGGCGTCGCCAAACCGGGTGATGAATACGTGCTGAATTTAAAAACGGCCCCGGTGGTGAAACACTATGACAATGTCGAGGAATTCCGCCAACGAGAAGCAAGCGGAACTAACTTCTCCAGCATGTTCAACAGCCCGGTGGGTCGGGGAATCACCACTTTCGCTTACGCAATGGGCGGGGGACAGATTGTCTCCTTTGCCGGCGGAGCTGCCTACACCATCGATGCCCTCTCCAATGTGGAACGGGACCCCGCGGGAGCCAGCCTGGCGGCTCTCAGTCTGGCCAATCAGGCGGGCGCCAACACTGGCCCGGTCGGCAGTTACGTTGGCTGGGGCGCCTCCATCTATAACTCCACCAAAAGTAACGAGCCTCCAAAGCCGGACTACCCTTCGGACATGATGCCCGACGCTTCGCCCAAGAGTTCTCAAGCCAATCAAACCGTCAATGGCTATCCCAGCTTCTCCTGGAAGGGCGTTGAGGACGCGCGCAGCTACGCGGTGCTCATCTCACGAGACGAGAATCTGAACGATATCGTTTTCAGCGACCAGACCCAGAATCAGCAGATCAGCTACCCCTCCAGCATGAGACCGCTGACCGCGGGGAAGTATTTCTGGCGAGTGGTTCCGCTCGATGAGGAGGAAAAGCCGGTGCAACGCGCGGGCCAAACCTTCTTCATCGTGAAGTAATCATGTTCAAAACCGCTCTGGTTGGCCTTTTCCTCCTGAGCTCAATCGGCAACGGTTGGGCTCAGGAACCCGTTTTGCGGCTAGTCGACATGCAGGCGCAGGGAACCCGGCCGTCCGTTCAGCAGCGGAAACCGTCCGACCCGAAGTGGTATCCAGCCTATGTGGGTGCCCAGGGGTCCATCAGTGACCACTTTAAGACAGACACGGCCACGGTAGCAGCCCTTGAATTTTTTATCGGAGGTCGGGTGGGGGTGGCCCGCGACACCGATATTGAAATCGTTACGGACCGCTCCGTCTCCTCGATTGGCCCCAGAGTCAAACGGGTCGTCCTGCACCATGGACTGCTCTGGATGAAGTCCAACCGCCCGTTGAGTGAACCGCTCGAAATCCAAACCAATGGTGGCACGCTGGGCATCAAAGGCACCGAATTTACGGTGGAAAGCAAGGCCGACGAATCCACCAAAGTGGCGGTCCTGCACGGTGCTGTGGAAGTCCGAGATGAGAAGCGAAAGTATCTCGGGCTGGCCGAAGCGGGAGACGTCTACGAACTGCACGCCGGGAGCGAGCACAAATACTGGAAAACGCCCCTGGAAGAACTGAAGGCCGATACGGCCAGGCAGTTTCGCGAGACCTATCTGGACCAGGTCGCCTTCAGTATGGACGAGGATGGCGGGGTGCAGCGAGTTCAGCAGGCCACCCAAGAGGTCAAAGAGGGGATTCAACTCGGCCACAATGCGCTGAAAGAGCTCAACGAGAAAATCAACTCGATCCGCACAAAAGGAGACGAGGGCTACTATCTGGCCTCTCCCTATCGAGAAGCAATTCGCTCTGGAGTGGGCCCGGCCGGAGGAAGTTCGTTGGCTCCAGCCACCCCGACGCCCTCTGCCACAGACACCCTGTTCACCTGGAAGGAATACCCGGGAGCAGATGGCTACGTAATTTTCGTTTCCGACAAGTTGGATTTCAAAAATATCCTCTACTCGGACCGGGTCCGAGATACTCGCACCGTCTACCCGTCCCTGGCCCGTCCTCTGGCCCCCGGCCAGCAGTATTTCTGGCGGGTCATCCCGGTCCAGGCGGATGACTCGGTGGTGGCGGGGGCCCAGGCAGCTCAAGCGACCTTTACCGTTTCCCGTTAGAAACAATTGTGAGATGGACCGTCGCCGTCCGACGTCTGCTAACCGGCTGGTGCTTCGCACTGGCCTCGTTCGCCATTCTGGCGCTGTTTCCCCGAGTTGAATACTCCCTCTATGATCAGCTGATCGCCTTCTATCGAGATATTCCCGTTGCGGTAAAAGCCAAATACCCCGCTCTCAGTCGTGGCTATATGGGCTTGCACCGCTCCATTACTCTAATCGGGGACTCCGATGGCGAAAATCAAAGCGACCAGTTGAAAGTGTTGGAGAGGCTGCGTCAGGACTTTGTGGCCGCGGCTTGCTGGATTACAACGCAAGACCTGAAGCTCCCCCGTTCCCTGAGTCGCCTGGATGGAGAGGATAGCCTGCTTCTTGCGGTGACCTCCCAACCGCGCTGGGACGGCAAAACCACGGAACCACCGCCGCTCATTCTAAAACAGAGCGAGGCTGACAGTACGGTGAGAGAGGTTTACCTGGCCCTGAAAGGCCCGCGCGGGCTCGTGCCCTGCCTACCCCTCGTGCTTTACGCAAGGTTCCTGGACCAGCTGACATGCGAGCCGGAGATTCGAGGGAAATTTTTGAGGCTGGTCGACCGCGACATTCCGGTGAACGAGGATGACCAGGGTTACACCTTTCCAATCATTCCCTACCGAGCTCAAGTGCGGGCCCAGGCCAATTTGAAGATCGCCGATGTGGCTTCCGTAACCGACCCGATGGAGCCGATTCACCTCAAGGACGTGGTGGAAATGCCTGGCCTTTACCTGGGCAACAGGGTCCGCAACCGCTTCTATTTTCTTGGGGACTATTCGATGACGGCGCTCGGAGAGCACGTCACCTCCCTGGGACCCTTTCGTGATTTCCAGATCGCCGCTCTCGGGCTGGACACTCTCATCCAGGGCCCCTACGTGCGCTGGGTGAGCGGCGGGACGGCCTACTTATTCAATTTGCTGGTCGCAAGCGGTCTGGCCCTATGGATGCTCGGTCCCACCACCGGATTTGGTCGCGTGGTGAGGGGCGTCCTTGTTTTATCCGGCTGTTTCGTTTACGCGAGCGGCTGCTTCGTTCTCGGTTACTACTTTCCGATGACCTGGGTGTTTCTTTACGTGGTTCTGCTCAATAGTTGGATTCTGGTGAGAATCTGGTGGTCCACCTTGTCCTATCTGCGACGTTATGGCGGGGCCACGGCGGCCCATATGCTGGCTAAGGGTCTGGTCCACCTGGACCATGGCGTAGCTGAGGAGCGCACGGTCACCATTGTCTTCGTGGGCCTCCCCGCCCATCTTCGCCAGCAAGAACTGGAAGATGATCCACTTACCCTGGAGCACCGCCAGATCTTTTCCAAGCGAGTAGCCGACGTCACCCAGCGCCAAAACGGCATTGTGCATGACTTTCAAGCCGACTACCTGATGCTGGGCTTTGGCACCCACCCTGGCGAGCACGATCCCGATCACGCCATCAAGGCCTTCCGAGCCGGAAACGAGCTGATTGCTTCCCGAGAGTTTTTCCAGGAAGCCTGGCATTGTGATGGGTCGGGAGCCCGAGTGCAGGTCTCGCTCAACACCGGTCTGGTGGCAGTGGGCTGGGTGGGCACCAGTCAGCTCAAGCGCGCTTCGGCCGCGATCGGGGACACCACCAATGTTGCAGCTCGTTTGTTGGGCACGGCCAAAAAACTCGATGTGGATATGATTCTCTCGGAAAGTGCCTACCAATTTGTGCACGACCAGGCCCAATTCGAGCCCCTTCCGCCGGTGATGCTGAAAGGCAAATCGGAAGCAGTGGCAATTTACAAGATGGTTGTTCCAGAATGAAACGCGGAGGCGCCTGGCTCTTTACCCTGATCCTGCTGACACTTGCTTGGAACTTTGACCTGACGACCCTCTGCGACGCCCTGGAAGAACGTCGGCTTGGTCAGCGCATTGCCAGCACGGTGGACGAACCACCCGACCCATCTATCCTGCTGATCGGACTAAACGACGAAGTATTCGATAGAAACCGATACAACCGCCTTGAACACGCGCGCGTAGTCGAGCGTTTAACTCAGGCCGGGGCGAGAGCCATCTTTCTGGACATCATCTTTGACGAACCCCGCGGCCCGGAATTTGACGTGCCTTTGGCTGAGGCCATTCGCAAGAGTGGAATCGTCACCGTAGCCGGTGTCTATCAGTTGAACGATCGCGAAGCCACAATGGAGATCACGCGTCCCCACTTTTTTCCGGAGTTACAAAAGGTCGTGAATGAGCACGGCTGTCACGTCGGCATCATCAACACCTCTCGTCGAACCAGCAAATCCGACACTCTGCTCGGAGTCGTCGACGTCAACGATAAGCCTGAAATCAACCCCTATGGCCCGGGTCTGCAACTTTCGGCCGCAATGGCTTTGTTTGCCCAAGGCCAGCACCTCAACGTGCGCGATGCAGAAGCCGTGCCAGCAACGGCCTGGCACGGCCCTTACCTGAACGTGCCTCCTCTGCGCCTTGAGACCACCCCCGCCGAGGAGCACGATCTGGTCACCCTGCTTGCCCCCATCTATTTTCATCCGCCCGCCACTGGCCCTGAAGCAAAGCCTGGAGCTCCAGGACGATTTCCCGTGATTCCTTATCTCAAAATCGCGGACGGCGACCCGGCCGCACTGCAGGCCGTGCGCAACAAGTTTGTGCTGATCGGGGACAACCGCCGTGGCGAAAGCGATCTTTACAATACTCCGGTCGGCCAACTCAAAGGGTTCGAAATTCATGCCCAGGCCCTGGATACTTTGCTGCGCAATCGAGTGCCGCTTTATCCTTTAAAGGGAACCATCTTTCAACATCAGGCCCTGCTGGCCATCCTGTTCCTGTGCTCAGCATGCAGCTACCTTCTGGAGCGCCAGCCGAACCTGATGCGCTGCGTTCTGGTGGGCCTGGGAGCTCTTGGAGTTTGGGAGACGGCGGTCTGGATCTGGGACGGCCAGGAGGCCTACCTACCTCAGTCGCTCGGTGAATTCGCGTTGGTGATCGCCTTTACCATCAGTATGGTGGTTCGTCTTCAGGCCACCAAGAGCATCCTGCGAACCTTTATCCCCGCCGCCATCGTGGATCAACTGCTGCAGGGTGAAGAGATTCATCAGGGCGCGGTGGAGGCCACCGTCATGGTCACCGACATTCGTGGCTACACGACCCTCAGCGAAAGCCGCACCCCCACCCAAGTCCTGGATCTGCTGAACGACTATCACACTGAAACCGTGGCCCTGTATCAAAAATACGGTGGCCACGTGCTCAACTATCAGGGTGACGCACAGATCATCCTATTCGGACATCCCAAGCCTCTGAAAGACGCGCCTCGCCAGGCCATCCTGGCCGCTCAAGCGGCCTCAGGGGCGGTGGAGGTGCTGCGTAAACGCTGGAAGTTGCCCCCCGACCAGGCTTTTAACGTGGGCGCGGGTATCTGCACCGGCAAAGTCATTATCGCCGACCTGGGCGGTCAACATCGCGAATACACGGTCATTGGAGAGCTGGTGCGCAAATGCCACAAGCTGCAGAGCCAGTCTCAGATTTTAAAAGCCAACATCATCCTGGACGAGGAAACCTATCTGCGCTGCAAGGTCAAACCGGAGGTCGAAAAGCGCGAGAACGTGACCATTGATGGCCTTCCGGAGCCGGTTACGGTCTACATCACCGATCTGGTGGATTAATAGGCCATTTAGAGTTTACAACCCAGGGCAGGGAAGGCGTACCCAGGGGCGAAGGCGGCCCGGCTTTATGGAATACCTTTGGTTATTACTCGCCCTGCCGCTCTGCGCCAGCCTGATGTGCGCCTTCGTTACGCGGCCCTGGCCTCTGCTTTCGGCGGCAGCCAGTTGGGTCTCGACGCTTTGCTGTCTGGCTGTGTCAGGCAACGTCTTTTTTGAGCGACAAGGAGCAGGCCAGGCTCCGTTTTCCAAGATCTTCAACATCATTCAGTTGGTGCCGCACACCTCGCAGGGGATCGGAACCCTGCCGGTAGGTTACCTGGTGGACAACCTGACGGCCGTGATGCTGACCATGATCTGCTTCATCGCGCTTTTGATCCAGATTTACAGCTACAGCTATATGAGCGTGGAGGTGAAGCACTTCCCGACCCAAGGTCCCACGACCGTCTCGCGCTTTTTCGCCTGCCTGAACCTCTTTATCTTTTCGATGATGGGCCTGGTGCTGGCCGTCAGCACCATCCAGCTCTACATCTTCTGGGAACTGGTCGGCCTCTGCAGCTATCTCTTGATCGGTTTCTGGTTCTTCAAGACCTCGGCCGCTGTCGCCAGTCGCAAAGCCTTTGTGGTCACCAAATTTGCCGACCTGGGCTTTCTGCTGGGTGTGCTCTGCCTGGGCGCTGCGGCTCAGACTTTTTCCTTCCCCAATCTGCTGACCAAGCACCTGGACATCGGCGAGCCACTCCTGAGTATCGGCCTGATTCTTCTCTTCTGCGGCGCAATCGGTAAGAGCGCTCAGTTTCCTCTGCACATCTGGCTGCCCGACGCGATGGAAGGCCCAACTCCCGTTTCGGCTCTGATTCACGCTGCCACCATGGTGGCAGCCGGCGTCTATATGGTGGCGCGGATGGCCCCCGTTTTCGCGATCGCGCCTCACGCAGCCACCTTCGTGGCCTGGACCGGAGCCATTACTGCCCTGGTGGCAGGCTCGCTGGCTCTGGTGCAAAACGACATTAAGAAGATCCTGGCCTATTCCACGGTGTCCCAGCTGGGCTTCATGTTGACCGCCCTGGGAGCTGGAGCGAGTAATGCCGGCGTCTTCCATCTGATCACCCACGCCTTCTTCAAGGCTCTGCTGTTCCTGGGTTCGGGAGCGGTGATCGTAGCTTGTCACAGCAACGACATCTGGAAGATGGGTGGCCTGAAGAAAAACCTGCCCGCCACCCATATCGCCTTCTTCTTTGGCTGTCTGGCTCTGGCTGGCATTCCCCCCTTCGCCGGCTTTTGGTCCAAAGACGAAATCCTGGGCGGGCTGGTGCATCACCTCCCGCTGCTGATCATTCTGACCTTTACCGCCTTTATGACCGCCTTCTACGTGGGCCGACTCTACTGCGTGGCCTTCCTGGGAGCCTATCGAGGGGATCAGGCGGACCTGCCCTTTGGGGGGCCGGTTCCACCGGCCAACCTTCCAGCCCCGATCTCCCCGGCCAAGACGATTTTTGAAATGCAGCCCTTCTGGAATGAGGAACGGGCCTCGCAGGACAAACGCCATTTGCCGCCCGAGTGCATGGGTGCCCTGAGCGAGGGAATGGGACACGCTGAAGAGCATGACCACGCTGAGGACACCGATCACGACCATCATCACGAGGTCCGTGAAGTCTCTCCTCTGATGTATATCCCGCTACTCATTCTTTCGGTTTTCGCCATCTTTTTGGGCCTGCTGGGAACGCCCTGGCACAACATGTTCGCCCAATTCGTATTCCCTACAGCCCCTGAGGAAGGTGCCAACATCGCCCTGATGGTTGGCTCGACGGTCGTGGCCGTGGCCGGGTTCGGAATGGCCTGGAGTTTTTACGCCAAAAACCCGACCGAAGGCGAAGGGCGCCTGCAGAAAATGCTGGGGCCAATGCTCCCTGTGCTACAGCAAAAGTATTACATGGACCACCTGTGGGCCAAAGCCCTGGCCTATCTGCTCTACAGTGACGCCCGCATTCTCGCTCGTTTCGACGAAAAGGGTGTAGATGGAGTGGTCTACGGCATCGGCGAGGCCACATACCGTGCCGGCCAGTTGGTTCGTCAGGAACAAAACGGTCAGCTCCAGCGCTATGCCCTGACTCTGGTGGTGGGCTTCTTCCTGGTTGTCTTCGCCACTCTGCTCTTTGAACCACAGTTCTTGTGGGACCATCTGGCTCCCATTCAGGCACTTGTGAGCAGGCTGCACCCCAGCGGAGGACCTGACCTATGATTCCCATTTTGAGCCTGATCATCTGGTTACCCGCGGTAGCAGCCCTCTTCATCGCGGTCGTTCCTCGCACCATGGTGCGTCTGATTCAATTTCTAGCGCTCGCGGCTGGCGCCGGCTCCGCTTTCCTGAGCCTGCGAGTCTTCGCCGAAGGCTTCGTTAATCACGAAGCCCTGGACAAGTTCCAATGGGTGGAAGCCATTCCGTGGCTGGAGAGCCTGGGCATTCAGTACAAGGTCGGGGTGGACGGTCTCTCCCTGAGCATGATGCTCTTAACCGGCCTGGTCAGCTTTGCTGCCCTCTGGATGTCTCTCTCGATCGACAAACGCCAAAAAGAATACTTTGTGCTCTGCCTGCTTGCTATCACAGGAGTCTACGGCGTTTTTGCCTCCATCGACCTGTTTTTCTTCGTCATCTTTTACGAGCTGGCCTCAATCCCGATGTATTTCTTGGTCGGCATCTGGGGCTCTGACAAAATCGGTTCGGGACGACCCATCTACCGCGAGCGCGCCGCCACCAAATTGCTGCTCTATCTCCAGCTCGGTGGCGGCCTGGTCTTGCTGGGCATTTTGGGTCTGTATTTTGCCAGCGGGGCCCACACCTTTGATTTGCAGGTGCTTTTAAGTTCTCACCTCAGCGGGCCCCACCAAAAGGTTCTGTTCCTGGTGTTCTTCATCGGCTTTGCTATCGAGGCGGGTCTGGTGCCGCTGCATACCTGGTTGCCAGAGGGCCACTCCTCCGCCCCCACTCCGCTCTCGATGTTGCTGGCCGGAGTGCTCTTGAAAATGGGCGGATACGGCATCATGCGATTCTGCCTGCAACTCACGCCAGCCGCCTCGGCCGCGTTCCTGCCCGCGTTCGCCATTATGGGTGCGGTCAACGTGCTCTATGGAGGCCTGTGTGCCTTGCGCCAGAGCGACGTCAAAGTGATGATCGCCTATTCCAGCGTCAGTCACATGGGAATGTTCTATTTGGGTATCGGCTGTTTCGCAGCGGCAGCCCCCTTCAACAGCTACGGCGTGCTGGGTGCCCACTTTCAATTGTTCTCCCACGGAGTGATTACAGCTCTGCTCTTCGCTGTGGCCGGTGCGGTCTATAACAAGACCCACTCCCGCGATTTGCGCGCCTGGGGTGGGCTGGGCGCCCGCACCCCTTACTACACCTTCTTTTACGTGCTGGCCGCCATGGGCTCGCTGGGACTGCCCGGCATGACGGGATTCTGGGCCGAATTTATGGCTCTCTTCGGAACATGGGGCAGCCAGAACTGGTGGCTGGCCGTGCTGGCGGTGCCCGGACTGCTGATCACCACCATGTTTTTGCTGCGCTCGGTGCAATACGGCTTCTTTGGCCCGCTTAACCCCGACCACCTCAACGTCAAAGACGCGGACTGGTGGGAGCTGGTGGCCTTTGCGCTGCTGGCCTTCGCCGCTATTTTCTGCGGCATCATTCCCCGCGTGCTCACGGACCCGGCCCTGGTGATCATTCGGCCCATGCTGGGAGTCGGCCCATGAACCTGTCCCATTTACTCGTGCAATTCACACCCGAGCTGGCCGTATTGGTCACGGCCGTATGGGTCATTCTGAGCGACTTGTTTCTCTCCCGGCACCCGCTGGGCTTATGGCGCCAGTGCTTTCTGGGGCTGGCGGCGGCCACCATCGGTGCCGGCTTCCTCTACCAGGTGCCTACTCCGGGCGTGGAGCTACCGGAGATGATCGGCCGGGTGCTGGTGGTTTCTCAACTGAGCTCCGGTCTAAAGTTTGTGGTTCTGCTGCTCAGCACTCTGGCCGTGGTCTTCTCCTACCGAAGCTTTGAAGAGACCGAGCGTCACGCGGGCGAGTATTATGCCTTGATCTTGTTCTCGGTGCTGGGCGGCCTGTTATGCATCTCCAGCCAGGACCTGGTGCTCTTCTTCATCAGCTTCGAGCTTCTATCGCTTCCGCTCTACATGCTGTGCGGCTTCCGCCGCTATAATTCAGCTTCAGCCGAAGCCGGTCTTAAATACTTCGTCAACGGCGCTCTCAGCTCGGCCCTGATGC